>JBDTBF010000026.1:0-77659 GCA_039924175.1 Rhodanobacter sp. | reverse complement strand
GGTGTCATCAAGGCCACCGGTAACTTCCTTGCGGTAGCGCGCGATGAACGGCACGGTGGCACCGCCATCAAGCAGGTCCACCGCCGCGCGAACCTGTGCGGTGCTGGCGACGATATCGGTGGCGATGCGTTGTTCAATACTTTGCATGAGTGACTTTCAATTCCTTGCAACGGCGCGCGGCGCGGGATGAGCGGGGCTGACCGTCGATGATAACAAGTGGCTTCGATGGTGCCGTGCCAGTAACGGAAACGGCGCCGCGGATTGACCGCAGCGCCGTTGATCTTGCCGCTCAGGCCGCCATCAGGCGCTGAACGAATTGCTCTTCTTGCCCGCAGCCGTGTCGGCGTTGAACTCGCTGGCACGACCATTCAACACCAGGGTGCCGCAGATCATGTCGTGCAGGCCTTGCTTGCGCTGGGTCCAGGCGACCATCAGAACACCGATAAACAGAATGATGAAGCTGAGCATCTTGGCGAAGTAGCGGCCGATCGCTTTGGCAAAGCTGATCCGCTTGCCATCCAGGTCGGTAACCCGGATGCCCAGCGCCAACTTGCCCACGGTGCCCTGCCAGGCCGAGCTTTCGCAGACCGCGAAATAAAGGATGCCGATTATCAGGGACAACACCATCGCCGGCCACATCGTGCCGTAGTAGTGGGAATTGGCGGCCATGACGGCGTCCATGTTGCCCGCACCATCGGTCATCGCCTGCTGCAACGCGGCCTTGGCGGCAGTGCCACCGAATGCCTTTTCGATCAGCATCTGCGGGATGTACAGAATGATCGCGTCAAGAACGTAGGCAGCTACGCGTTTCCAGAAGCCGGCATAGTCTTCCAGTGCGGCAGCCGTGGTTTGCGGCAGCAGCGGCGCGGTCGGTGCGGAATACGGGTTGTTTGTTGCAGCAGCCGCAGTCGCAGGCGGCGCGCTCACCGCGTCGGGGAACAGCACCGACAACGGCTGCCAGTCGGCGAGGCCTTCGTACCAGGCCAGGTCGGACGCGCTGACCTGGCCGCTGCGCAGCCACTCCCGCACGTCTGCTTCCTTGTAGGGCCCATGTCGTTCACCGTCGCGGCCGATCCAGATCTCCATTGCGCACTCCCCATGCTGGTCAAAAAGGACATGATGCCATGACCACACGCGGTCCCGGCAAGTTCAGGCGGCGTCGCGCCGTTTCAGGTGGACCAGCAGCAGCGAAATCGCGGCCGGCGTCACCCCGCTGACGCGGGCGGCCTGGCCCACGGTGGCCGGCAGCGTGCGTTTCAGCTTCAGCAGCACTTCGGCGGAGAGACCGCGCACCTTGTCATAGTCGAAACCGGCGGGAATCGGCAGGTGCTGCTGGCGGCGCTGCCGTTCAATCTGCTCGCGCTGGCGCTCGAGGTAGCCGGCGTACTTCACCTGCACCTCGACTTGCGTGACGACATCCTCGCCTGTCACCGGCGGCCCCAACCCGGCGACTGCGGCCAGCCTGGCGTAGTCGAGTTCGGGACGACGCAGCAGTTCAGTCGCGCTGGTCTCGCGGCTCACCACGATGCCGAGTTGTTGTTGCACGGCAGCGCCGAGTGCGTTCGTCGGCGATATCCGCAGCGCGCCCAGGCGCTGCAGCTCGTTGTCGACCGCATCGCGTTTGGACCGCAGCGCGTCGAGGCGGTCTTGCGCGACCACGCCCAGTTCGAAGCCTTTTTCAGTCAGGCGCAGATCGGCATTGTCCTCACGAAGGTGCAGCCGGTATTCGGCGCGCGAGGTGAACATGCGATACGGCTCGATCGTGCCGTTGCTGGTGAGATCGTCGATCAGTACGCCGATATAGGCTTCGTCGCGACGCGGATACCACGGCGGCTTGCCCTGCACGGACAGCGCGGCGTTGAGGCCGGCGATCAGACCCTGCGCGGCGGCTTCTTCATAGCCGGTGGTGCCGTTGATCTGGCCGGCGAAGTACAAACCGGGGATGGTCTTGGTTTCCAGCCACGGATTCAGGCCGCGCGGATCAAAGTAGTCGTACTCGATGGCGTAGCCGGGGCGCGTAATGTGCGCGTTCTCGAAACCCTTGATCGAGCGCACTAGCGCCAGTTGGACGTCAAACGGCAACGAGGTGGAAATGCCGTTCGGGTAAATTTCAAAGGTGTCCAAGCCTTCCGGCTCGATGAATACTTGATGGCTGGTGCGATCGGCAAAACGCACCACCTTGTCTTCAATCGATGGGCAATAGCGCGGGCCGACACCTTCAATCAGGCCAGTGAACAGTGGTGATCGATCCAGCCCGCCGCGAATAATGTCGTGCGTGCGCTCGTTGGTGTGGGTGATCCAGCAGCTCACTTGGCGCGGGTGGTCGGCGACGCTGCCCAAGTAGGAAAATACCGGCGTTGGCGTGTCGCCGAGCTGTTCTTCCAGTCCGCTGAAATCAATGCTGCGGCTATCGATACGCGGTGGCGTGCCGGTCTTCAGCCGTGCTGCGGCCACCGGCAACTCGCGAAGCTTGGCGGCCAGTGTGGTCGCCGGTGGGTCGCCAGCGCGGCCACCGGCGTAATGCGCTTGCCCGATGTGGATTTTGCCGGCGAGAAAGGTACCGGCGGTGAGTACGACGGTGCGTGCGCGAAACGTCAGCCCCATTTGCGTGACAACGCCGGCGACGCGGCCGCCTTCAAGGATCAGGTCGTCGACAGCTTGTTGGAATACCTGCAAATTAGGCTGCGTTTCCACCATCTGGCGCACCGCCGCCTTATACAGCTGGCGGTCCGCTTGGCAGCGCGTCGCACGCACCGCAGGGCCTTTAGACAGGTTCAGCGTGCGCCATTGAATGCCGGCGTAGTCGGCCGCGTGCGCCATGGCGCCGCCCAAGGCGTCAATTTCCTTGACCAGATGACCCTTGCCGATACCGCCGAAGGCTGGGTTGCAGCTCATCTGACCGATGGTTTCAATGTTATGGCTGATCAGCAACGTCGTGACGCCCGTGCGCGCGGCAGCCAGTGCCGCCTCGGTGCCGGCGTGGCCGCCACCAATGACAATAACGTCGTACTGAGTTGGATGAAGCATGAGACTGGCCTAGTGGTACGGGGGCAAAAGGTGACGTCATGGTAACGCCGACAACACTGATTTCGCTGCAAAGCGAAAGCTTGGCACGCTTTCTGCTTGATCTACTTTGCACTTTCAAGGGCAGACGCTGCGCGATACGCGCGCCGAGATCAGACGGACAGGGGTCTGGTTGCGTGCCGGGAAAGGAAGCATGACGACACCTTGGGGGCGTCGTCACCAGATGCTGAGCAAAATACCGCTGAGCAGAAAGCCAAAACCCCGCGACTGCAAAGTCGCGGGGTTTTGGCTTTTCTAGATCTGGCGTTCAGCGGTCTCAGGAACAGGGGGAATCCAGGATGACCGTGTATTGCCGAACGCCAGAAGCCTTATGTTTGGTGAACTAGGGACTCTTACTACCCAGTAGAAGCGCGCTGCGTCGTAGTCGCTAGCCGAGTGTAGATAGTTACGCCTAGCGCGTGAATGAAGAGTGACTGAAAAGATCATTTGTGTCCAGAAAGGTCAGCAGCTGACGTACAGCGTCAGTCTTGTGACGTGACACAGAGGCTATATGTGACGCAAATCACATGTTGGCATGACCGTTGCTTCTGCCATAACAGACACCTTCGAACGGAGAACGGCATGTTGGATATAAATTTCAATCTTGAGCGGGTTTACCCTCGCCACGACTTGCTGGTTGAGATGGGGCAAGTTGAATTGGCAATGGATCAGGCGGCGGCAAACTGCCACGATGGCGCTGCTTGGTCGCCCGATTTGGAAGCGCGCATGCATGATTTGCTGGCTGCGTTAGACCGTCTGGACGTCTGAGCATTCTTGTTGCATTAATGCGCACCAGCGTCATGGTGCGGCTGGGGCCGGCTTTCCGTACCCCATTGCATATCAATAGTGGCTAGGTGTCAGTGATGCAGCACGCTATTGATGATTTCGGCCAGGTTGGGTGACAACCCGCTGTGCGCTGCCAAGGCTGTAATGGCCGCCTCCGCCGCTTGTCGCCGCTGCGGTTCCAGTCGCTGCCAGCCGTTGAATGCGGTGGCTAAGCGCGCTGCCACTTGTGGGTTCAGCGCATCCAGCGTCAGCAAGCGATCGGCAAAGAAGCGATAGCCGGCACCATCGGCACGATGAAAGCCGGTGCGATTGCTTTGCGCGAACGTGCCCAACAGCACTTTCACCCGGTTCGGGTTTTTCATGGTGAAAGCCGGGTCGTGTTCCAACTGCATGACGCGCTCCAGTGCGCCTTCGCCCGGGCATTGCGCCTGCACGGCAAACCACTTATCCAGCGCTAGTGCGTTGTCGACATACCTTTCACGGTATTGCGCCAGTGCGATAGCTGCTTGCTCGGCATCGCTGCGCACCAAGACGTTCAATGCAGCCAAGCGATCGGTCATGCTTGGCGCGTCACTGAATTGCGCGGTAGCAAGCATGTTGGCCGTGTCGCTATCGACGTAACGCAGCAATTCCAGCACGCTTCGTTTCAAGCGGCGCAGGCCTTGGCTGTCGGCGTCGAGCGCAGCGGTGGTGTGTTCTGCCAGCGCCTCGTAGCGCTGTAGCAGCGCCTTTTTGCCGATGCGCTCAGCCAGCTGCTGTTGCAAAGCTTGGCGCAGCTGATGGATACGTTCCGGGTCAACTGCGGTTTCCCGCTCGGCTAGCTCCACTTCGCCGGGCGGCGTCAGTAAATCAGCCAGCAAGGCAGGGTCAAGCGCTGCGTCGGCGAATAGGCGCGTTAGCGTGTCGCACCAAGCGTTCAGTGCCACCGCGTTAGCGTTGTTGCGGAGGTCGTCGTAGGCGCGTGCGGCTAGTTGTTGGCTGGCCTCCCAACGGTTGAAGCCATCGGCATCGTGAGCCAGTAGCAGTGCCAGTTCGTCAGCGGCGTAATCGCATTCCAGCAACACTGGCGCGGAGAAGCCGCGCAACAGAGACGGTACGGGTGCGCTGGCGATGTCGTTGAAAACAAAGCTTTGTTGCGCTTGCGCCAACACGATAACGCGCTCGTTGCTGGTGGCTCCCACGTCGCCGTCCAACTGCAGTGGCAGCATTTCGCCGTTGCGTGCGAATAACGCCAGCTTGACTGGGATCGGCAGCGGTGGATTGGCGGCGTTACCGCCAGCCATGTGTTGTGACAACGTCAGTGTGTAGGTGTGGCGTGCGCTGTCGTACTGGCCGCTGGCTTTCAAACGCGGCGTGCCGGCCTGGGCGTACCACGCCAAGTACGGCGTGAGATCGACATTGTTGGTACTACTTAACGCGTCGAGGAAGTCTTCGATGGTGGCAGCGCGGCCGTCGTTCTTTTCGAAATAATGGTCCATGCCGCGGCGGAAACCCGCTTCGCCGAGGCGCCCGGCCAACATGCGCACTAACTCAGCGCCTTTCTCGTACACCGTGGCGGTGTAGAAATTATTGATTTCGCGGTACTGCGCCGGGCGTACCGGGTGTGCCAGCGGGCCGGCATCTTCCGGGAACTGGGCGCGGCGCAGTAGCGAAACGTCTTCAATCCGCTTCAGTGGCGCCGAGTTCATGGCAGCGGCAAAGCTTTGTTCGCGGAAGACAGTCAGCCCTTCCTTTAATGACAACTGAAACCAGTCGCGACAAGTGACGCGGTTGCCGCTCCAGTTGTGGAAGTATTCGTGTGCCACCACCGACTCGACGCGGCGGTATTCGTCGTCGGTGCTGCTGTCCGCATCAGCCAACAAGCACTTCGTGTTGAAGATGTTGAGGCCTTTGTTTTCCATCGCGCCCATGTTGAAGTCGTGCGTGGCGACGACGTGGAAGATGGCAAGGTCGTAATTGCGCCCGTAAGTTGCTTCATCCCAACGCATCGCGTGCACTAGCGAATCCATGGCGTAATGGCAGCGCTCGATAGCATCCGCTTCGGCCCATATTTTTAGCTGCACGGCGCGGCCATCGGCGGTGGTGTAGTCACGGTCGATATGTTCCAAGCGGCCGGCCACTAGCGCGAACAAGTAGCTCGGCTTTGGGTGCGGATCAATAAAGCGCGCCCAGTGCCGGCCATCTTCCAACTCGCCAGCGCCGTCAGGGTCGCCGCCCGCCAGCAAGATCGGGAAGCGTTCGCGGTCAGCACGCAAAGTCACCGTGTAGCGGCATTGCACGTCGGGGCGATCGGGGAAAAAGGTGATGTGACGAAAACCTTGGGCTTCGCACTGGGTCAGCAAAAAGCCGGTTTCGCGCTGGCCGGAAAGGTAAAGCCCTTCCAGCGCCGTGTTGCTGGCCGGGTGCGTGCGTACGCGGGTTTCCAGCACGCTGCCGTCGTGCGCGCCATCAATTTCCAGTACGCCATCGGCATAGCGATAGGCGGTCGTCGGCAGCGTCTTGCCGTCCAGCGTTAGCACTAAAAGTTCTAAGTTGACGCCGTCTAGCCGCACCGGTTCGGTCTGTCCATCGTCACAGCGCAGCAGCAGCCGCGCGGAAACTTCGCTGACTTCAATGCCTAGGTCAAACTCCAGCGCTACCGTTTCAACGCGCCACGCGGGCGGCTGGTAATCGCTGAGCTGGATCAACAAAGTGGCGGGATCAGGGCGTGCGTTCATGGGCGTTGACGGTCAAGTTGCGAGCTCATCAGGCTAACATGCGAGCATCTCATGCCGGAGAAATGTCATGGCACCCGTTGTCGCAATGCGCTACACCGTTGAGCGTGCAAAGCTGGGCACGCAGGATATTGTGGTGCTGCAAGATCGCGTTGATCAGCGCCAGGTGCGGGTCGCCTGTCACGGCGCCGCCCTGCTTAGTTTCCAGGTACATATGAATGGCGCGTTGCGTGATATCGCCGATGGTCATCGCGATGCAACAGAAATTATGCAGCGCCCAGGCTCACGCTTCGCCATCATGGCGCCGTTTGCCGGGCGTATCGCTGACGCGCGCTATACCTTCGCCGGCCAAGTGCAAGATTTGCAGCCGGGTGTGGTGGGTGCCGAGCGCGCCAGCCGCCATGGCTTTGTGCGTGACGCCGATTTTGAGGTGGCGGCACTCAGCGCCGACAACCACGGTGCGCGGGTCATCTTGGCCACCCAGCACATTCGCCCGCAGCCAGGCTATCCGTTTTCGATTGATCTCAGCGTGACCTTCACGCTGGATGCCGGCGGACTGACGTTGTGTATACGCATGCGTAATGTCGGCACCGAACCGGCACCGTGTTTCTTTGGCTGGCATCCGTATTTTCGCGTTGCCGCTAGCAAGGTCGATGATTGGGAGTTGCAAATTCCGGCGCAAACGATGATTCGTACCGATGGTGATTTGATTGCCTTGCCAAGTGCCGCTGCTTACGTTGCGCTGGATGATGCTCCTGCGCTGGACTTTCGTAAGCCGCGTTTGATTGGCGACAGCATCCTGGATCAGGGCTATACCGATTTAGAACACGACGCGGACGGTCGTATTCGCACCCGTCTGCGTGATCCGGCCAGTGGCTGGGGCATTGCGGTGTGGCAAGAACGCGGGGTGATGCATGCGTTTACGTCCGACACCGTCAGTCGCGATGCACGCCGTGCCGTTGCATTGGAGCCGATGGAGTGCATGGCCAACGCGTTCAATCGCGCCGATTGTGCCGAGGCCATTCAACTAGCAGCGGGCACCGAGCGGGTATTTCGCTGTGGTGTGGAGATCAACTTGCCATGAGTACACCTATGGACGCTTTGCCAACCATCGATCAAATTCACTCAGCCGCGGCGCGTATCGCACCGTTTGCCACCGTGACGCCGGTGCTACGCAGCGCCGCGTTGGACGCACTAGCTGGTGCCGAGTTGTATTTCAAATGTGAGAATTTGCAGCGCGGCGGCGCGTTCAAGTTTCGCGGTGCCTGCAACGCCGTGTGGGCGTTGACGGAGGAACAGGCGGCGCATGGCGTCGTCACCCATTCGTCCGGCAATCACGGCAATGCGCTGGCGTTGGCCGCCGCCACCCGTGGCATCGTCGCGCACATCGTGGTGCCCGAAGGCGCGGTGCGCGCCAAAGTCGATGCGATTGCGCGCGCCGGTGCCATCCTGCATCGCTGCGCTCCAACGCAAGCCGCGCGCGAAGCGATGTGCACGCAAGTCCAACAAGATACCGGTGCCGTACTGGTACATCCGTACTCCGACACGCAAGTCATGGCCGGACAAGGCACCGTCGCGCTGGAGTTGCTGCAGCAGGCGCGGGCGCTGGACGCGTTGATCACGCCCGTTGGCGGTGGCGGTTTGGCCAGCGGCGTCGCCGTCGCCGCGCACGCACGAGATCCGGCCATGCCGCTATTTGCGGCCGAGCCACTGGGCGCCAATGATGTCGCGCAGTCACTGCAAGCCGGTGAGCGTGTTACCAGCGTGGTGCCGAATACCTTGTGTGATGGCCTGCGGGCCCTGGTCGGCGTCAGTAATCTGGCCGGACTGCGTACGCATCAGGTCCATGTCATCACGGTTAGTGATGACGAAACGATCGCTGCCATGCGGCTACTTTGGTCCGAACTGAAAGTGGTAGTGGAAGTGTCCAGCGCCACCGTGCTTGCCGCCGTCCTGCGACAGCCACAGCTGTTCGTGCATAAACGTGTCGGTTTGGTACTTACCGGCGGCAATGTGGATCTTGATGCGCTGCCGTGGTGAATCCTGCTCACCCGCTTTTATCAACCGCTAATCGCAAGGGTTGTAGGAGCCCGCTCGCGTGCGATGCTCTTGCTTGATGTGTCACAGAGGTATCGCCGGTGAGCGGGCTCCTACAGCTTGGTCATCGACATTAAGCGCGTCGTCGCGCGCCAAGCCCGCTGATGGCGACCAGACCCGTCAGGACAAACACGATGCCGAGCAATTCCATCGCGTCCGGGCGCTCGTGCAGGATGAGCCATGCCAGCAGCACGCTGATGATGGGAACGCCGAGGCTGGAGACGCTGGCCACGGTGGTGGATAGCCGCTGCAGCACGATGGACCATAGCCACCACGCCAGGCTTGACGCAAAGACGACGCTGTAAGTCAGGCCGCCGATGAACGCCCAATTCCAGTCGATCGTGCGTTGTGGGACAACCAGCGCGACGATCCCCAAGGCAATACCGCCAATCAACATTTGCCACGCGGTCAAGCCGAGTACAGAAATTGGCCGCGCCTGTTGGCGAAACAGGCGTTTGGTCAGCACGGTGCCGCCTGCCCACGCGAGTCCGCCGACGATGGCGAGCGCGGTGCTTAGCGCGCTACCCATGTCATGCCATGGCTCGATGATGCACAGCAGGCCAACCGCGGCGAGTGTCAGGCCGACCCAATGGCGCGAGGTCGGGCGATCGCCCAATAACAACCATGCCAGTAACACCGCCCAAAACGGCATCGTGTAAGCCAGCAGAGCGACGTGACCGGCGCCACCGTTTAACAGAGCCATTTGTTCCAACCCCTGGAACGCAGCGGTTTGGCACAAGCCGATGAGGATGGTGGGTAACAGCGGTGGCGGACGCAGCGATTGTCGTGTCACTAGCATCGCTGCAAACAACACGCCAGCGCCGAGCAGGTAGCGCATGGCGGCAAAGTCAAACGGCCCGGCGTACGCCAATACCTGCTTCATCACCACCCAGCTATAGGCCCAAAACAAAATGGTGGCGATCAGCGCTAGTAGCGCTCCGCGAGAGGCGTTGGAAGGAGAGGGCATAGGAAAGGTGGCGCAAGAGGGACGCCAAGTTTAGCGGTGTTGGGCTAGCAGTCGGTCGAACTTACGTCGATCGGGCGACAAACTCGTTTACGCGGCCCTTCTTCGTGTCACTTATTGGCCTGAAGCACTCAATGACTCATCAACTTGCGACGCATTAGTGACGTAAAAAAGCTGGGCTCGCACAGCTGGCTTTGACTAGCCCCTATTGAAAACGCCCTTCGCCACGACCAACGCAACTCCGGCCGGTTTCCGGCATGCCCCTACTTCGTCGTATTCTTTTGACTTCTTTGCCAGCCGTACCTCTTACCGTGATGACCAAACCAGCTGAGCTGCAACGTTGCCCGTGGGGCATGGGTGATGAACTGATGCAGCATTATCACGACACGGAGTGGGGTACGCCGCTGCATGATGATCGTGCCTTGTTCGAGTTTTTGTGTCTGGAAGGTGCGCAGGCCGGCTTGTCTTGGCGCACGGTATTGAATAAGCGCGAACATTATCGAAAAGTATTCCATCAGTTTGAGATCGCTCGTGTTGCCGCGCTTACCGATGTGCAACTGGAACAATTGCTGTTTGATCCGGGTATTATTCGCAACCGTTTAAAGGTCAGCGCAACGCGTAGCAATGCCATTGCGGCGCTGGATGTTATTCAAGAGTATGGAAGCCTAGACGGCTACTTGTGGTCGTTTGTAGACGGCAAGCCACTAACCAATCATTGGCGTGATTCCAGCGAAGTGCCCGCCGCTACCGCGCTGTCGGACCGCATGAGTAAAACAATGAAGAAGCGCGGTTTTCGCTTTGTCGGCAGCACGATCTGTTATTCATTACTGCAGGCTACCGGGATGGTTAACGATCATGTGGTGGGGTGTTTTCGACATGCCGAGTGCTTGGCGAAACAGTCGAAGCGGATGGGTAAACAACAGCCTGCGCGGAGCTAGGTCGTCCGTGCGAATAGCGGATTATCGTGGACGCGATTGCGACTAACAGCCAACGCGGACCGACGGTTACTGGTGTTGCTAGCTGCACGGCGTGGTGTCGTTGTTGTTCAGTGGAAGCGCAAGATCTTGAGGGGCTGCGGCGCGTTGCCTCAGACCGATTAGCGGGCGCGGGTATAAGCTGCAAATCGCGACTCGCATCGGGCGCAATCAATCAGGGGTCAGCCGTATATGTCACAAATCCAACTTCATGACGCCACCGCCAGAAGGTGGCCGGCGGTAGCAGGCGCGGCGTTACGCGTCGCCTTCGGTGTCGTTTGGGCGGTGGGCGCCGCATTGACGTGGTCGCCAGATTTTGCGGTGCATTACGTTGGCTATTTGCATAACGCGGCGCAGGGACAGCCAGCTTGGTTGGCTGGTTGGTTTGCAATGTGGATCGGAGTGGTGACGCCGCATGCGGTGTTGTTTACTTGGCTTACCCGCATTATTGAAACCGTCATTGCGGTGGCGCTGCTGACGGGTTTTGCACGCAAGACACTATACGTGGCGGGTGCACTGTTTAGCCTGCTGGTGTGGAGCACGGCCGAAGGTTTCGGCGGCCCTTACACCGTGGGTGCCAACAACATGGGCACGGCGATCACTTACGTGCTTATTTTCATAGCCTTGATCGCCATCAACAGCCGTGGTCGTAGTCCTTACAGTCTGGACTTCTTCATTGAGAGGCGCTGGCCCCGTTGGGGCCGAGTGGCGGAATGGAGTGGTGCGGAAACGCTTGCAGAAGAGCCGCAGCGATTGCCGTGGGGCGTGCAGATTCCGGCCATGCTCGGTGTTGTGGTGTTGGTGGTGCTGCTGATTGGCGGCTTGCACAGTTCAATGGATGTCACCTCGCCATCGCCAGTTGCAGCGGCGGCTGCGGTTTCGCCACTTTCGCTGGCGTCGAGCGCACCGATTGCCAACCCGCGTGACGCGCGTTTGCCGCCATTGATTGGCACCGGCGATAGCGTGGATGTTCATCTGGCGTCGTCCGACGACAAAGTTTCCATTGCCAGTGGCGTTGATTATCAGGCGTGGACTTTCGGTGGCACGGTGCCGGGCCCGATCATTCATGTGCGGCAGGGGCAAACGGTCAACGTGACGTTTACCAACAACGGCACGATGCAACACTCCATCGACTTCCATGCCGCGATCACCGCGCCGAGCAAGAATTACGTCGAAGTTATGCCGGGCAAATCGATCAAGTTTTCCTTCGTTGCCGAGGTTCCGGGCGCCTTCCTGTACCACTGCGGCACGCCGCCGGTGCTGCTGCATATTGCCAACGGCATGTATGGCGTGCTGGTTGTCGACCCGCTGAAGCCGTTGCCGGTTGCCGACGCCAGCTATGTCATTGAGCAAAGCGAGTGGTACACGCAGCAGGTAGCGGATCACCTGATGGGTGCCAACTACGACAAGATGATGCAGGAACGTCCTGATGAGGTCGTCTTCAATGGTGCCGCATTCCAGTATCGCGACCACCCGCTGGTGGCGACGGCTGGCAAGCGCGTACGCCTGTATGTCGTCGACGCTGGTCCAGATTTATGGAGCTCGTTCCACGTCATCGGTGCCATTTTTGACAAGGTTTACCCCGACGGTGATGCCACGCACGCGCTAAGTGGCGTTTCCACTTATTCCATCGGTCCAGGCGCGGGCGCGGTGTTTGACTTGGTACTCAAGGAGCCGGGCAAGTATCCGTTCGTTGATCACGATATGGCTCACGCGATGGCCGGTGCGATCGGCGTATTGGAAGTGCGCGCGGATGGTGCCACGGCAGTTGAGGAACCTGCCGCTGCGGCAGAGCCTGCTGTCCCCGCGATGGACATGGTGGCCGCTTCTGCGGCACTTGGCCCGTATCACGTGGATGCTGCCAAGGGCGCTACGCTATACACCGCGAACTGCGCGGCCTGCCATCAGCCTACCGGCGAAGGTATAACTGGAGCGTTCCCACCGCTGAAGGCCAATGTGGCTGTGCTGGATCCTGATCCGACCACGCAGATTGATGTTGTATTGAAAGGGCTACAGGGCCGCAACATTGGTGGCACGGCATACGCCACCGCGATGCCACCGTTTGCTGGTCAGTTGAATGATGCCGAAATCGCCGACATCATTAACCACGAACGCTCGTCCTGGGGTAACCAGAGCAAGCAGATCACGTCCAGCGACGTGAAAACACAGCGAGCTCGCGTAGCCTCTGCAGCAGGCGCTCCGGCAAAGCCGTAAGGACTGTTTGCGTAGTCAGATAGTCCGCCATGGCCCCGAATTGATCCATACAACGATCAATCCGGGGCCATTATTTTGGATCAGCTACGCGACTTGGCATGGGCAGCAGCGCCGCATCCCGTTCCTGTTGTGGTTAACGCTTACGCTCGGCCGCTTGCAACAGCCCAACGCATAACTGGTGCTGCGCGTTAAACAGCTTGCGGAAGGCCAGCAAGATCACGCTCAGCGTCCCCAGCGCCGTCGCCGCCGCAATCATAAACATGATGACGATCTGGTAACGCACTGCATCGGCTGGTGCCGCGCCAGCCAATAGTTGGCCGGTCATCATGCCGGGCAAGCTGACCACGCCCATCACCATCATGGAATTGATGGTCGGGATCATGCCGGTGCGCAGGCTGTCGTTGATTAACGGATGAGCCGCCTCCCAGCGGGTGGCGCCTAATGCAAGGTCGCTTTCAATCAGGTTAGCATCGCGTGCCACGCCTTCCATGAAACGATCTAACGCCAGCGAAATGCCGCTCAAAACATTGCCCAAAACCATGCCCAACAGCGGGATGGTGTACTGCGGTTCGTACCACGGCGACACATCGAGAATGCCGAGCACCGAGGCGCCGGTGACGACAAAGGAAGCCCCCAGCACCGAAAGCATGCTGTCCCAATACACACCGGCAAAGCGCCGATGCGTGCGGTGTACGGCAGCAATGCCAGCTAGCGCTGACATGACCAAGCCGATACCAATCACCGGCAATGGCGTTCGCAGCTCGAACACGGATTGCAAAATGAAGCCGACCAGCAGCAGCTGCACCACCATGCGCGCGCTGGCGACCAATAAGGTCTTCGCTAGACCCAAGCGCAGCCACACGGAAATCGCCACGTTGACCAAAATCAGTACCGTGGCGAGCGCTAGCTGACCGTTACTGAGGTTGATGTAGTCAGTGTTCATGACGCCGGCTTCAGGGTAAGCAGACGATCGGTGACGCGTTCTAATTGCGCGCGGTCGTGGCTGGTCCACAGACAGGCGCGCCCCGGTCGTTCAGCGATCCAGTGGGAAATAAGTTGTTCCATGATGGACACCGTTTCAGCGTCCAATGATGCCGTCGGCTCGTCTAGCAGCAATACGTCGGGGCTGATCAGTAGCGCCCGCAGCATGGCGACGATTTGCGCTTCACCACCGGAGAGTCGCTCCGCTCGCTGCAGCAGGAAGCCATCATTTCGTCCCAGTGCTTGCAGCAGCATGTGTGCGTGTTCTTCTGGGAATGCGTTGCCGCGATGCAGACGAAAAGCGAACGGCGCGCGCAAGGCGTCTTGCACGGTGCCTTCGCGCAAGGTCGGCCGTTGCGGTACATACACGACGCGTGCGCGATAGGCCGGCATCGACCACTGCGCTAAGGCGCGACCGTCCAACGTCAGCTCACCCGCTTGCAATGGTTCCAGTCCTGCCAGCGTACGTAGCAGCAGCGTTTTGCCACTGCCGGATGGACCGGTAATCCCCAACCGTTCCCCCGCGCGCAGCGACAGGTCAAGGTTTTGCCACAGTGTTCGGTCTTCTATATGGAAGGCTAAATGTTGCGCACGCAAAACGATTGGGTCCGCGGCGAGGGTCTGCGCTGCGACCCCATCCACCTGGGGTGCGTCGTTGAGTAGATCGGACATGAAAGGCCAGAAAGGAGAGCGGCGCAAGAAGGAGGTTGGACCTGTGCGTCAGGCTGGTTGTTCTGGCGCGATAAATCAACTCAATGTTTTCTTTGCAAGTTGGCAGCCGGCGTTGCTGTTCGCACGATGTCGCGGCAGGGGGGGGGCGACGTGCGTCGCAGCTGATCGATTCTCAGCCGGAACTCCCTTGACGTCGGAAAACGACCGCTTAGATTGTGCGCTCGCCGCGACGTGGGTGCTCTAGCACTTGAGTGGCCGAGGGTTGTTGTATGCCTGTCTCAAATATACAATGCGAATAATTCTCATTTGTAATGTAAAGCAGCGGCGTGACGTTTGTCCGCGGCATCGTTCGGCCTGATGTGGAACGGCAACCATCACTTGATGGCGCCGGCCCGCGTTAACGACCGTGGCTCGCATCGACGTCATCGGCGCGCCGTTTCTCGTTCCCCTTTTCTACAAGACTCCCCACAAGGTCGCCAATGCCCTCGCTTTTCACCTTCCGCGCCCCGCGTGCGACCACCACGCGTTGTGCCGTCGCCTTACCGCGCGCCGTCCATGCCGCCTTGTTGAGCCTGCCTTTACTGGCGTCGTTGGCAGGTTTATCGCTGCCGTTGCACGCGGCCGAATCGACGCCTGACGCCATCATCAATTCTGCATCCGCTAGTGGCGGGACGGCTGCTGCGGCGCAGACGAAAGACGCCACCACGCTGACTGGTGTGCAAGTCACTGCAGCCATCGCGAAGGACAGCGATTCGGTAACCAAGACGGACACACCGATTCTCGAAATTCCGCAATCGGTTTCAGTGATTACCGACGAACAAATGCGCGCGCGCGGCATCCACGGTATTGAGGAAGCTGTGTGGTACACCGCCGGCGTGCAAGGCGGTGGCTATGGCACCGACTCGCGTAGCGACTGGTTGTTGGTGCGCGGTTTTACTCCCGCGCGCTATCTGGATGGACTGGCGCTGCCGGCTGGCTCGGCTACCGGAATCACCCGCATCGAACCGTATGGGCTGGAGCGGCTGGAGGTACTAAAGGGGCCGTCGTCGGTGGTTTACGGGGCGATGCCGCCGGGCGGCATGATCAACATGATCAGTAAACGCCCGACAAAGCAGCCGTTGCATGAGGTAGAAGTGCAGGCCGGTAGCTTTGACCTGCGCCAAGCCGCATTCGATTTCAGCGGCCCACTCAACGCGTCGGGCAGCCTGCTGTATCGCCTGACCGGTCTGGCGCGCAACAGTGATACCTCGGTTCAGTACATTAAGGATGACCGCTATTATTTTGCGCCCGCGCTGACCTGGAAGCCCAACAACACCACTTCATTGACCGTGTTATCGCACTTCCAGAAAGCCAAGACCGCGTCTGGTGGCGGCTTCCTGCCGGCGTCGGGCACCTTGCTACCCAATCCGAACGGCAAAATTCCGACTAACCGCTTTACTGGCGAGCCGGGCCAGAACGACTACAACAAAACCACCGCCGCGATCGGTTACGAATTCCATCACGACTTCGCCAGCGGTTTGGCATTCAATCAAAACTTGCGCTACGGCAAGGCCGATGTCGACAACAATGGCGCCAACGTCGGGTCGTTCGGTCTACTCGCCGATCAGCGTACGTTGCTGCGCTATTTGTTTCCGAACGAGAATCACACCAAGACGTTTAGTGTCGACAACAATCTGCAATACACCTTCGACCGTGGCCGCGTGCAGCACGTGCTGCTCGCTGGGGTCGACTATCGGCGCTCAAACGACGACTACGCTTCCGCGTTTGATTTCAACGCACCGCCGTTGGACGTGTTTGACCCGGTCTACGGCAGCCCGGTCCGCGTACCGGCGTACACCAGCCATAGTATCCAGACGCAATCGCAATTGGGCGTCTACTTGCAAGACCAGATCAAGCTTGGCCGCTGGGGCGTCACGATCGGCGGTCGTCAGGATCGCGTGAAAACCCATACTGACAACCTCCTCGGTGGTGCTACCGCGCAGCAGACGGATGCGGCGTTCTCTGGCCGCGTCGGCGTCAACTATTTGTTTGACAATGGACTGACGCCGTATGTGTCGTGGTCGCATTCGTTCCAGCCGACGGTAGGCACTGATTTCGCTGGCACAGCGTTCGCGCCGACCACCGGCGGTCAGTACGAAGCCGGGCTGAAATACCAACCGGCGGGCGGCAATGGCTTGCTAACCCTGGCTGCCTATCAAATCACCCAACAGAATTCGCTGACGATTGATCCGAACCACGCGTTGTTCCAAGTGCAGCAGGGTGAAACGCGGTTGCGTGGCGTCGAGCTGGAGGGTCGCTGGAACATCGGGCGCAATCTCAGCATTTATGGCGGCTACACCTACAGCAACTCGAAGGTGATCCAGACCACGGATCTGCCCTCACTGGGCAAACAAATCGCACTCTTGCCGAAACAGCAGGCCTCAGTAGGCGCCGATTACACCATTGTCAGTGGACCGCTGGCCGGGTTCGGATTTGGTGGTGGCGTGCGCTATGTCGGCGACCATTACGGCGACATTTACAATGACTGGAAGACGCCGTCGTACACCTTGCTCGACGCCGCTGTGCATTACGACGTTGGCGGCTGGCGGCTGCAGTTGAATGCCAGCAACTTGACCGACAAGACCTACGTCTCCGCTTGCAACAGCGCCGCGTGGTGCTACTACGGCTACCAACGCACCGTTACCGCCAGCGCGCGTTACCGTTGGTGAGGCGCGTGCTATGAATACTTGGCTATGCGTATTGGCTTTCGTGCTGGCAACTTTGTCCGCCGTCGCGTTGTACCTGGCGTCGCCGCATTGTCTGTGGACGGTGGCGCGTGAGCGGCCTCGTCTTGCTCGCATGGCAGGTGTCGTTCTGGCACTGCTCGCGCTGATCATCTGGATCAATCGGCTTGGTGCCGCTGTCGGCTTGCCGGCCATGCTGGCTAGCTGGATGCTGGCCTTGATCGCGCAGCCGTATCTCGCCTTGCTTCTTAGCGCGCCGGATAACCACGCCGTTGCGATGGGTAAAAGGCCATGAGCCGTAGCCAAAACCTTCCTTGTAGGAGCCCGCTCGCGGGCGATGCCGTTTTGTTGCCATCCGGGCGAAAGTATTACCCGCGCGCCGGCTGCTATAACCATGGCGTAAGCACGCATGGCGAAAGCAACCGGGATGCAAGCCACCATAGTGAAAACCCTGTGCGGGAATTGCGCTGATGTGGGCTCGCGCGAGTGCCGGTGTCGTGCCGGGTTTCTTTCTGGCGGCGGCGCTGCTTGGTCTCGTCTGTTGGCTTTTGCCCGGTCCGTGGCAGTTGACCATCATGCTCGGGCTGGTCGCATTTTTCCCGCTGTGGATCGGCGTCATTTGTGCAGCATTTCGCTTCCCTAGTGGTGCGCGTGCATGGGCGTGGCTAACCGCGCTGGCCTTATTGGGGTCAACGCTATTGTGGTTATTGCAGCAATCGGGATGGGTTCGTTGAGGTCGTCTGTATGAAATTGAAGCCCGCCACCTTGCGTACCTTTACCGCCTTGCATTCGTGGATGGGACTGGTCGCTGGTTTTGCACTGTTTGTGGCGTTTTACGCCGGTGCGATTACGGTGTTTCACCACGACTTACAGCAGTGGGCGGCGCCGCACGCCGCGACCGTATCGGCTTCTCTCGACGATGCGCAGCATCTGCTCGACGAGGTACTGGCGCGGCATCCGCAGGCGCACGACCACCTTGGCATGACCTTTCCCGGTTACGAGCAGGCGCAGCCCACCGCGTATTGGCAAGACGGCCACGGCACGTGGCAGTTTGCAACGCTGGATAACCTGGCCGGCAGCCCGCAGCCGCCTGGCGCGAGCCTGCCCGAGCTGGTTAACCAGCTGCATTACACGCTGGGTATTCCTGTCGCTGGTACTTGGCTAATGGGCATCGTCAGCCTGCTTTACGGCATCGCTCTGGTCTCCGGCTTGGTGATTCATTTGCCGCGGCTGACGAAGGATCTATTCGCCCTGCGGGCGGGGCGCAACCTCAAGCGCTTCTGGCAAGACGCGCACAACGTGGTCGGTGTGCTCAGTTTGCCGTTCCACATTATGTTTGCGGTTACCGGAGCGCTGCTATGCCTGATGTTTGTGCTGATGCTGGCGCTGAATCCGCTGGTCTACGGCGGTAAGTTGATGGCTTCCTCGGCGGCGGCGATGAATACCGCGCCGGTGCTGCCGAAGGCGGACGTTGCGCAGCCGCTGGTGCCACTGGCTAGTTGGTACGCGCGTTCGATCGAGGTGGCGCGCGAGCGCGGTGTCGCTGACTTTGTGCCGGGCTACTTGAAGCTCGCCCATGCCGGTGACGCACACGCCGTGATCGAAATTACTGGTGCTTCACCGCGCGGACTCGGTGCCGGCGCGATTGCGCTCGATGCCACCAACGGCGCTGTGCTGGCCACGCAATTACCTGGCAGCCGCGATACCAACCATGCCACCTTGGCAGCGGTGCACGCGCTGCATTACGGCGACTATGGCAACGTTGCCGTGCAATGGTTGTACTTCCTGCTCGGGCTCGGCGGCGCCTTTCTGTTCTACTCCGGCAACTTGGTATGGATCGAGTCGCGGCGTAAACGGCGGCAAGCAGAACAAGGCCGCTCGTCGTTGGTGATGGCCCGCGCCACGGTGGGGATCTGTCTTGGCGTTTGCGTCGCGATCTCCGTTGCGTTTGTTGCCGCGCAGTTACTGCCGTGGCTTGGCTGGAACGTAGCAACGGGCGAGCGCTGGGCTTGCTTTGGCAGCTGGGCGCTATGCGCGCTGTGGGCGGCATTTCGTGCACCGTTACGAGCCGCGCGGGAGCTGCTCTGGCTGGCGGCGATCAGCACCGCCTTGGTGCCGCTGGCACACGGTTTCGTTAGCGGTTGCTGGCTCTGGCGCAGCGCGATAAGCGGCGATTGGGCTTTGTTTGCCATCGACGTTGGTGCGCTGGCACTGGCTTTTGGTTTCGCTGCATTGGCGCGCGCTACCTCACGCCGTGGCCGCACGGGAGCGGCCAACAGTGTGTGGTCGCTTACCGCTTAAAGCCGATAGGAAAGCTGCCCGCAGTGCAGAAAGAATGGTTCCGAGTTCGCGTCCGGATTCAGGCCAGAGTGATTCGAACCCTGCCGCACCTGCCCTCTAACGCTTAGCGTTGGCGGCGTGATCCACGCAGGCTGTCCACCGAGAAGTTGGCGATTTCTACGCCGGCTGAGCGCCGTGCTTGACCTTGTGGCGGACCCCACGCGTGGGCGGTTACTACTTCCCACATGGCGGGAATGCGGCCGTCCACGCGCATGGTTTCGTAGGCGTCCAGCATGCGTTGGTAACGAGCTTTGCCCATCAGTCCACGATCGCGTGCGCTGTCGGCATTGGTGGCGCCAAGGCCTTGCAGTTCTTCCAGCAGCTTGCTTGGCGTGCTGTAAGTCAGCGAGAAACGCTGCACGTCGAGCACCGGGTCGCGTAAGCCGGCAGCGAGTACGGCGTCGCCAATGTCGTGCATGTCGAGAAAGCGGCTGACATGTGGCTGTTGGTCGGCTTGCGCCCAGGCGGCCCGCAATTCCTGCAAGGTGTCCGGGCCGAGCGTGGAAAACACCAGCAAGCCGCCGGGTTTAAGTACGCGCACGCATTCGGCGAACAGCGGCGCAAGGTCGTCGATCCACTGGAAGCACAAGTTGGAATACAGCACATCGACACTGTCGTCGGCCAGCGGCAACGTAGTCGCTTCGCCACACACACGAATGATCGGCCGGCGCCAGCTGCTGTGCTGTTTCGCCGCACGCAGCATGGGTAGCGCGATATCAACGGCCAGCACTTCGGCTTTCGGATAACGCAATTTTAGTTGGGCCGAGCCGCGACCGGTGCCGGCGCCGACGTCGACGACGCGTAGCGGCGCCTCCAGATAAAACCCGAGCCGATCCAGCAACAGCTTCTCTACTTCGCGCTGCAGCACATCGTGCTGTTCGTAGGTGCGTGCGGCGCGGCCGAAGTGGCGACGGATATGGGTGGGTTCCAGCTGAAAATCGGTCATGACGTCTGCTTGGTTTGCGTGGTTGTCAGTAGCGGTTGCAGGGCTTGCGCGACAGCGTCGGCGTGCCCGAAAAAGGGTGCGTGGCCGGCCTGTGCAATTTCGTTATAGCTGCCGGCGCATTGCGTGGCCGACCATCGCATAGCTTGCGGAGGTACCAGGCGATCGCGGCGCCCGGCGATCCACGTGCTGGGTACGGTCAAATCCGGCAAACCGGCCCGGCGATCGGTGTTTTCCAGAATGCGAATGCCTTCCTGCAGGATCCGCAAGTCTGGTTCGCCACGGGCGAATACCAAGGTACGCAGGTGGCGCAACTCGGCGCGCGGATCGGCGCTGCCCATCGCTTCCAGTGCCAGAAAGCGTTCCAGCGTGGCGTGGTAATCCGTCTCCAGATCACTGGCCAGTTGATGCACCAGGCTGTCATCACTAGCGTGCGGCCAGCTCGTGTCGCGCACGAATTTTGGCGTGGCGCACAACATGGCCAGGCCGTGCACGTGAGCCGGATTCTCTAACGCGGCGGTGAGCGCGATCAGACCGCCAAGGGACCAACCCAGCCAGATGGCGGGTGGCGTGATGGCGGCGATGGCAGCAGCGCAAGCGTGTGGCTCCAGCGGCAACGAGCATTCGCGCGAATAGCCGTGGCCGGGCAGGTCAACGACATACATCGTGCATTGTTCCTGCAACGCTTCCACCAGCGGCGCCAGCACACCGCCGTGCATGGCCCAGCCATGCAACATCACCAGCGGCGTTGGGCCGTGACCGAGCTTGTCGACGTAGAGCGTCATGCCGGAAGACCCTTCGCATCGCTCGGTGTGGGCGCCGCTTCGATGGCCGTGATGGCTAGTGTTACGGGTTGCAGGCGCGAGTCAACGGCGGCGCGATCGTCAAACACAAAACAGTCGCCGTGCCAATGCGAGCCATCGGTTTGTTCGAGGTATTTCAGGATGCCGCCATCCAACTGGTAAGTGTGTTCAATACCGAGGTCCTGCATATGCAGCGCTGCTTTCTCGCAGCGAATGCCGCCGGTGCAGTACGACACCACGGTCTTGTCGGCAAAGCGTTCCCGATCGGCCGCCATAGCCGCGGGAAACTCGGTGAAGCTGGCCAGCGCGTAGTCGATCGCGCCATCAAATTTACCGAGGCTGGTTTCGTAATCGTTCCGCGTATCCAGCATCACCACGGCGCGGCCGTCATCGTCGCAACCTTGCGTCAGCCAGCGCTGCAAAGTTGGCGCGTCTACCGCAGGGGCGCGGCCACCTTCGGGGCAAATCGTCGGCATGTGCATGGTGATGATTTCGCGCTTCAGGCGTACCCGCATACGCCGAAACGGCACGCTGTCGGAGAGTGATTCTTTTACCGGAATGTCGCTGAAACGAGGGTCGCTGCGCAGACCGGTTAAAAACGCGTCAATCGGCCCCCGCGCGCCAGCCAGAAACAAGTTGATACCCTCAGACGCCAACAAAATGGTGCCCTTCAACGCTAGCGCGTGGCACGCCTGCCCGAGCTGCTCGCGCAGCGCAGTCAGGTCATCCAGGCGGGTGAATTTGTAGGCAGCAATGTTGACGATAGACATACGAGAAATCAGTGAAGCAAAACGGTAATTATACGAGGCGACAGGGCATAGCTTGCTTTAGCCGGGGACGACATCGAGTCGCAGCGCTTCCAGTGCATGCAGCAACTGGTCTACCTGCGCTGCGCTGTGCGCTGCCGACAAGGTAATACGCAGCCGCGCGCTACCGACCGGGACCGTGGGCGGGCGGATCGCGGTAACCAGAAAGCCTTGCTGCTCCAGTGCCAATGCGGTGTCCAGTGCGGTTTGGGCATCGCCGAGCAAGAGTGGTTGAATGGCGCTGGATGAAGGCAACAGCGGCAAGCCGAGTTGGGTCGCCCCCGTGCGGAAGCGGGTGATCAGCGAAAACAGCTTTTCTCGGCGCCATGCCTCGCTTTGCGCCAGCTCTACCGCGCACAAGGTGGCGCCAGCCAAGGCCGGAGGCATCGCTGTCGTGTAAATGTACGGGCGTGCTTGTTGAATCAAGCCCTCAATTAACGCGGCGGAACCAGCAACAAACGCACCGGCGCATCCAAGTGCCTTGCCCAAGGTTGCCATCAATACCGGCACGTCGTCGGCATTCAGACCGGCGGCGCTGATACTGCCGGCGCCGTCAATCCCAAACACACCTAAGCCGTGCGCATCGTCGACCATCAAAGTAGCGTGCTCGCGTCGGCAAAGTGCCGCTAGTTCGCGTAACGGTGCGGTGTCGCCATCCATGCTGAACACGCCATCGGTTGCCAACAGTGCGGCGGCTTGCGGATGCGTCGTCAGCTGCCGCGCCGCAGCGGCCAGGTCGGCGTGGGGATAGCGTTTCAGTTCGGCACCGGACAGGCGTGCGCCATCCAGCAGGCACGCGTGGTTGAGCTTGTCTTGCACGCAGACATCGCCGCGCGTCAGCAGTGCTTGCTGCACACCAAGGTTGGCCATGTAGCCGGTGGAAAACAGCAACGCGCGTTCGCGGCCGGTCCATTCGGCCAGTGCTTCTTCCAGCGCCGCGTGCTCAGCGCGGTGGCCGCAGATCAAGTGGGCCGAGGTGCTGCCGACGCCTTCATCGTCCACCACGCGCTTGAACGCAGCGATTAACTGCGGGTGTTGCGCCAGGCCAAGATAATCGTTGCTGCAGAACGACAGCAAGCGCTTGCCGCCGGTTTCCAACCACGGACCTTCGGCATGCTCGATCACACGTAAACGACGCAATAAACCGGTTTTGATGCGCTCGGCGGTCTGGATGGCCAGGCGTTCCATCAGATTCGGGCGGGTTGATTGATTGGCCGAAGCTGGAGCAGACGCGAAGGAAACGTCAGATGGCGACGTGCTCATGCGGCAGCGCCGCAACCACAGCTGCCACCGTTGCCGCCGCAACAGGCGTCGTCCGCTGTGATGATGCTTTCGCTGCAGCCGCAGCTGCCGCCACCACACGCAATGTCTGATTGCAGAATATTGGCGTGCGCAGTATCGCTGTCTGGCGCGATGATCATCGGGTGCAGGTCCAGCCGGCGGAATAATCCTTGATCCGCTTCGATATCCGGGTTGCCGGTGGTCAGTAGCTTCTCGCCGTAAAAAATGGAACCAGCACCGGCAAAGAAGCACAGCGCTTGCACAGCATCGCCCATTTGTTGGCGGCCGGCGGACAGCCGCACGATGGAGAGCGGCATGACAATGCGCGCCACCGCGATAGTGCGTACAAATTCGAACGGGTCGAGTGGCTCAGCGTTAGCCAGCGGCGTACCCGGCACTGGCACTAGCTGGTTAATCGGTACCGACTGCGGATGCTCGGGCAGGTTCGCCAACGCTTGTAGCAGACCGGCACGTTGCAAGCGCGTTTCACCCATGCCGACGATGCCGCCACAGCAGGTTTTCAGGCCAGCGTCACGAACTTGCCCCAGCGTATCCAAACGGTCCTGATATTCCCGCGTGTGGATAATTTCGCCGTAATACTCCGGCGCGGTATCGATGTTGTGGTTGTAATAATCCAGCCCAGCGGATTTCAAAGCTTGCGCGTGGCCGTCGCCCAGAAGGCCGAGCGTGGCGCAAGTCTCCAGTCCTAGATCCTTCACCGCACGGACAATCGCCGCCACTTTCGGAATATCGCGATCCTTCGGCCCGCGCCACGCCGCGCCCATGCAAAAGCGGCTGGCACCAGCGGCTTTGGCGGCTTTGGCGCGCTCCAATACGTCGTCCAGTTCCAGCAACTTTTGCACTTGCACGCCAGTCTGGTAACGCATTGCCTGGGGACAATAGGCGCAGTCTTCCGGACAGCCGCCGGTCTTGATCGATAGCAGCGTCGACACCTGCACCGCGTTGCTGTCGTGGTAGCTGCGATGCACTTGGTGGGCGCGATCCAACAGGTCGTTGAAGTGCAAATCAAATAGCTCGGACACTTCTTCGCGGGTCCAGTCGTGGCGGGTCACAGCGTCGACCATGTGGTGCTTGCTCCGATAGATGAAGCGCGAAAGTTTGAAAGCCGCTTGCTGTACTGTCAACTTTATAGAAACTACGCGGGTTGACGTCGACGGACGTGGCGCGGTTATGCTTTAACCGATGCGAGTGCATAGCCAAGGAGATGGCGGACATGGAAGTGTTGAAGAAGTTGTGGCGCGGCGGCGAACGATTCTTGTTGCCTTTGCGCTGTTTGCTGTGTGGCGGTGCTGGCGCAGCAGGTATCGACCTATGTGCTGCATGCGCCGCTGAGCTGCCACGCAATCGACATTACTGCGCCTGCTGTGCGCTGCCATTGGCCGCATCTGCCGACCTTTGCGGCGAGTGTCAACGCCACCCGCGGGCATGGGATGCAGCGTGGTCTCCGTTTCGCTATGGCTGGCCGCTCGATCGCTTGGAGTCGCGTTACAAATTCAGCGCCGACTTAGCTGCTGGCCGCGTACTGTCGACCTTGTGGCAACGCGAGCCGTGTCCGCTCCCGTTGCCCGAACAATTATTGGTGGTGCCACTGCACGTCAGTCGCTTGCGTCGACGTGGTTATAACCAGGCGTTGGAACTGGCGCGGCCGTTAGCGAAGGCACTCGATGTACCGCTGAACTACGACGTCTTGCAGCGCGTTCGCAACACATCCGCACAAACCGAACTGGATGCAGCGAGCCGCCGCCGTAACGTTCGCGGTGCATTCGCCTTGCGTAAGGCTGTGATATTGCCAGCCCATGTTGCGATTCTGGATGACGTTATGACTACCGGTTCCACCTTGGCCGAATGCGCGCGCGTGCTGAAGCACGCCGGCGTGCAACAAGTGGATGTGTGGGCGCTGGCCCGCGCGCCGTCGCCGCGAAGCTAGCGGCGTAGCGCCCCATACAATCCCTTCGATCCCTTGTAGAAGGGGCTTTAGCCCCGATGCTCTTGTCGTGATGTTGTGATGTCGTGATTCGAAGACAAGCAAAAGCATCGCCCGCGAGTGGGCTCCTACAAAGGGTGTAGGCCTCGGCGAGCTACTTTGAACACCGCGCGCGTTTTTGTAGGAGCTCACTTGTGAGCGATGCTCTTCATCACGAGCATCGGGGCTAAAGCCCCTCCCACTACGAGATCATGCATCTGCCTTTTTTGTGGGAGCGGCTTCAGCCGCGATGCTCCAGTCTTGATGCTGAGATCCAAAAGCATCGGCGCTAAAGCCCCTCCTACCAGGGTGCTGAAGTCGGTCCCTCTGTTAGCGCGTCAGCGCACCGCCAAGGCTAGCGCGATGCCAATCCACAGCACCAATCCGAGCCAGTTGTTGTGCCGGAATGCGGCCAGACAGGCATCGCGAGCACGGTTGCGAATTAGCCATAGCTGGTAGCCAAACAGGCCAGCGGCACCGAGCAGTGCCAACCAATACGGCCAATCCAGCGTCGCGCGCTGGCCGACAAACAGCATGGTTAGTAGAAAGGTCCCCATCAGAGTGCCGAGGATCGGCAAGTCGGCATCGCCGAACAGGATAGCGCTGGACTTGGCACCGACCTTGAGATCATCGTCGCGATCAACCATCGCGTATTCGGTGTCGTAGATCACTGACCATAAAATATTGCCGATAAAGAGTAGCCAGCCAATCGGCGGCACTGTTCCCAACACCGCCGCAAACGCCATCGGAATCGACCAGCCAAAAGCGGCACCCAGCACCACTTGTGGCAGGTTGGTGTAACGCTTGGTGAACGGGTAAACCGCGGCCAGCGCCGCGCCGACGAAGGACAGTTCAATCGTCAACTTGTTGGTAAACAACACCAGTACGAAGGAGAAGCCGACCAAGGCGGCAAAGACAACCAGCGCTTCGCGCGGTGTAACGCGCCCGGTGGCCAGCGGCCTTCCGGCGGTGCGCGCGACTTGCGGGTCCAGCTTGCGATCAGCGTAATCGTTGATCGCACAGCCGGCTGAGCGCATCGCAAACACGCCAACGGTGAAGATGATTAGCAGCTTCCACGGTGGAAAATCGTCGGCCGCCAGCCATAGTGCCCACCACGTCGGCCACAACAGTAGCAGCGCGCCGATCGGCCGATCCATCCGTGTCAGCACCAGATAGTCGCGCGCTTTCTCGCGGTACCGCGCTGGCATTTTTTGCAGCAGCCAATCGAGTACGCGCGTGGCGCGCGTCGAGCTATCGGCGGGTTGCAATGGCTTCTTGTTGGCAGGCTTGACGGCACCTGGACGGGGACGCGTCACCGGCGACGGATTGGATTTGCGCGGACGGCGCTTGCGGGAAGAAGTAGCCATCGTTTGAGTTTAGCGGGTGTCTCCGTCAGCGGGCAGGGACCAGATCACGCTTAGGTTGCGTGACGATGTTGCGTCCCGATGCCTGAAATTCATCGCAGCATCGGCGCTGGGTTACGGGCGCAGCAACCAATCGTGCAACGCGGCATCCGTCGTCGCCAGCGCTTCGGCGCGAGAAGGGCGCGCTAGCATGATCGCCAGTGCGGTCGGTACGGCCAAGGCATGACCAAGCAGTGGCTCCAGCACCGTCTCAAATTTGGCGGGGTGTGCGGTGGCGACGACAGCCCACGATCGCTGGTCACCCGCCTCGCGCAAATGGTCTAACACGCGCATGGCGGTGGCGGTATGTGGACAAAATACTTCGCCGTGGTCGCGCGCATGCTGCTGGATGGTGGTGCGTATGGTTAGGTCGTCGATGCTGCTGGCGTGTAGCAATTGGCGGCGTTGGACCTCATCTGGGAAGGTCCAGCACAGACGCTCAAAATTACTTGGGGCTCCTACGTCCATCGCATTGGCCACGGTCGTGATCGCCTGGCGCGGCGTATAAACGCCACCCGCAAAGTAATCGGAAAGGGTCGCATTGGCATTGCAGGCGAGGCGTACTTCACCAATGGGCAAGCCCACTTGTCGCGCCCATAAGCAGGCCAGCCCGTTGCCCAGATTGCCGGTGGGCACGATGAAGTTCAGCGCGGTGCCATGCTCGCGCCACCACCCTAGTGCGGCGTGCGCGTAGTAACTCATCTGCGGCAGTAATCGGCCAAGGCTGATGCTATTAGCCGACGATAGGGGCACTTGCAGGCGCAAAGCGGGGTCGTTCAGTGCCGCTTTCACCATGCGCTGGCAATCATCGAAGCGGCCAGCCACACGCAGGGCGCTGACGTTGTCACCGAAGCTGCCCAGCTGATGTGCTTGCCGTGGGGAAACTTTGCCGTCGGGATACAGAATGACGACACGCACGTCGAAGTTGCTTGCGGCGGCGGTTAGCTCGCCCGAAGCTGGCGCGTTCGCGTGCTGATGAAACGCGGCGCCCACAGCGGCCCCGGTGTCGCCGGAGGTAGCGACAAGAATGGTCAGCGGCTGGCTACCGCTACGTGGCAGTCGTCGCACACAGGCAGCGAGAAAGCGCGCGCCGAAATCCTTGAACGCCGACGTTGGGCCATGAAACAGCTCGAGCATGAGCGTGTTTGGATGCGCTGGCAGCGGCCGCAGCGGCGCGTCGAAAGTGAAGGCTTCGACGCAGATGGCAGCTAGTTGGCTTGCCAACGGATCACCCACGAAAAACGGCGCGAGCAAGGTGGTGGCGGTATCGGCCAGCGTGCCATTCGGATCGAATGACGCGGGATCAAGGTGCGGCAACGCGCTGGGTACGTACAACCCACCGTCGGGCGCAAGACCGGCGGCGATCGCTTGGCTGAGCGGCACTGCCGGGCTGGCATCGCGGGTGCTGTGGTAAAGCAACGTGCCGCTCATGACAGTTCGAAGGGCTGGGCATTTTTTGTCACTGAAGCCTTCGTGCTGTCAGGAATTTCTGTGTTGGCAGCGGCCGTTGTGATGAAAGCCCTTGTAGGAGCGACTTCAGTCGCGATGCTCTTCGCGAGCGGAATTAAAGCAACAGCATCGCGACTGAAGTCGCTCCTACCACAGCGGGCGCTCATCGGCCGATGCCTTCGTCGAGCGAATTAATCAGCGCTGCTGCCGGCCCATTAATCGGGGACACCCAGGCATCGCTTTCCAATCCAACTTCTGCAAAAGCAGCTTTCATGCTGTGGGTGGCGGCTTCGGCATCGGCACGATTTTCGTACCAGCCGAACACGCTGGGGCCCGCGCCAGAAATGCTGGCGCCGAACGCATGGTGATCCAGCGCGGCTTGTTTCACGTGCGCGAAGTTGGGGATCAGTGGCGCACGGCGTGGTTCCACCAAAACGTCGCTCAAGCCTTCGCGCACCAGTGCGGCATCGCCGCGATAGCAGCCAGCCAGTACCAGCGCCAAGTTGGTGCTTTGCGCGACAAATTCGCCCAGTGCGTAATGACCCACCAAGGCAGCGCGTGCTTTGCGTGTCTCCAGCACGAAGTGCGGATGCACCAAAGCGCAATGCCACTCCGCTGGCACGGGAATGCGCAGCAAGCGACTCTTTGTGGCCAGTACCAAGCCGCCGAGCAGCATGGAGCCGAGGTTGTCGCCGTGCCGGCTACCGCTGGCAACGGCTTCGCCATCCAAGGTGAACTCGTACAGCGCCTCGCGCGACAACGGTTGCTCCAACAGCGCGTTCGCCGCGATGGCAGCGGCTACACAGGAAGCGGCTGAGCCACCCATGCCCGAACCCAGCGCAATGCCTTTTTCTAGCGTCAGCTCAAAACCAAACGGCAAGCCAAGTGCCTTGCGCATGGACAACAAGGTGGTGCCGGCTGTGTTTAATTGTGGGTCAATTGGCAAGTCCGTCACACAGCCGTGGATCGCGGCGATGCGTACCGTGGGTTCGTCGATCCGGCACACCTGCGCGCGATCACCCGCACCGGCCACACTGTGCCCAAGCAAGTCAAAACCCACCCCGATATTGCCGACGCCGGCCGGCGCGAACGCGCAGGCAACTTGAAGGGGTTCGACGTGGCTGGGTAATGACATCTTAGATTCCAACAATGAGAGATTCATGCGCGGGCCTGCAGCGAGTCGGCGATACGCAACACATCGGCAAACACGCCAGCAGCGGTCACCTCCGGGCCGGCGCCGGGGCCTTGCACCGACAGTGGATTATCGCAGTACCTACGCGTGGTGAACTGCACCATGTTGTCGGTTAGCCGGGTGTGTGCAAACGAGTGCGCGGCCGGCATGACTTTCAGCCCCACGCTGGCGTGGCCATGGCGGTCCAGCTGTGCGACGTGGCGCAGAACGCCGCCGGCAGCGCGGGCCTGGGCAAGTTGCGCGGCCATCGGCTGGTCCAGCTCGTGCAGCTGAGCCATGCACTCGTCCAGCGTCAAAGCGGCCAGTTTGGCCGGCACTAAGCCGCGTACTTCAACATTATCCAGCGATAGCGACCAGCCGGCTTCGCGCGCCAGAATGACCAGCTTGCGCGCCACATCCAGCCCGGACAGATCGTCGCGCGGGTCGGGTTCCGTATAGCCCAGCGCATGGGCTTCGCGCACCAATGCGGAGAATGGCTGTTGTCCGTCATAGCGGTTGCACAGCCACCCCAGCGTGCCGGAAAACATACCCTCGACGGTAACTAGTTCGTCGCCGGTATCGAGCAGGTCGCGCAAGGTCTGCACTACCGGCAAACCGGCACACACCGTGGCTTCATAGCGAAAGCGTGTGCCGGCAGCGCAGGCATTGTGAATTGCCTGCCAGCGCACCAACGAGCCGCTGCCGGCGAGCTTATTCGGCGTCACTACGTGGATGCCGCTGGCGAGCCAACCCGCATAGTGGCTGGTCACTTCATCGCTAGCGCTGCAGTCAATCAGCAGTGCGTGGCGACCGTCGTTGCCACGGATATGCGCGGCAAACTCATCCAAATTGCCGGGCCGCCAAATCTGCGCGCGCTGCTCGTGCGGGCCACAGCCAGCGTGGTTTAACAGAGGGTCGTCGCAATCGAGCCACATCTTGCGGCGTGCAGCGACGCCACAAAGTTGTAGCTGCAGGCCAGTCTCGCGCGCCAGCCGTGGTTGTGCCGCCCGTAGTTGCGCCAGTAGTGCGCTGCCAACGCGGCCGGGGCCAATTAGTCCGACCGCCAGCTCGCGACTACGGCCTGCGGCAGCGGCTGGCCAGCGGAGCGTGAGAGGAGCTACAGCAAGTGGTGACACACAGATATTCACGATGACCTCCGGATGAAGGCCCGTGCTCGCTGGCAGATCGGTTGGTGTGGAGAAGTACGCCGGCCCGCCTCATCGAGGGCGGGGCCGTTGCGTTAATCGAGCTATGCGCGCACGGACACCCACCCCGACGTAGTCGTCGTGGTGTTGGTTGTCGTAGTGCTGGAATGGTTAAGGGCGAGCATCGCGCGCAGCGCCGTGGCCCCGTGGCAAGCCGGGATCAGGTAGGTGCGTGCTGGTGTGCGAAGCAGTGACATGACGCCGACATTAGATGGAGCGTTGTGCTGCGGTCAATACCCCACGTGTTGTATAGCCGTCCGCAACTGGGCGAGCGGAGACGGCTTGGCCACGGACTGGCTGCCGGCGGCCTACCGTCCCGTGGGTGACGCGTGCCGCGAAGCCGGTATGCGGTGCGAACGTTATCAGGCCACTACGGGCAAATCTTGGTGTACGGTCTTGATGGATATGTTGCCAATCGCTCAACGCATGATCCCGGTATGCCCCAGCGAGTAACGTCCCGGTTGCGGCCAGACCGCCAGCCCGTGCGGTTCCATGCCGACCTTGATTTTGCGCATTTTGCCGGTCGTGGTGTTGATGGCATAGACAACATCGTCGAAGCGTCCGGACAACCATAGTGTTTTGCCATCAGCGCTGACGTTGCCCATATCCGGACTGCCACCGCCCGGGACGGGCCAGGTGGCAACGACTTTGCTGGTGGCGAAGTCGATCACCGACACGCTGCCTTTGCCGTGGCGTTTGCCGTGGACTTTATGCGAGCCGCGATTGGCGACATACAGCTTGGTACCGTCGCGGCTGGGGTACATGCCGTGGGTGCCGACGCCGGTGTGAATGAAGCCAGTCTTGGTAAAGCTATCGCCGTCGACGGTGAAAACACCGTCGCTCATCATGTCCGCCACGTAGAACACTTTGCCATTCGGCGAAACGCGAATGTCCTGTGGCATGCCGCGTTTTTTCAGCTTGAGATAGCCGACCACCTTGCGGTGAACCATGTCGATTTTGGCGATGGTTCCGTCAAATTCGCAGGTAAAGATGGCGTAGCGGCCGTCGATGGAAAACTCCGCGTGGTTGATGCCCCTGCAGCCTGGCACCGCAAGACTCGACTTCAACACCATGCTGTGAGCGTCGCGGAAGTCCAGCCGGTCACGCGACTCGACAACCACAATGGCTTCTTTGCCGTTTGGCGTGAAATACATGTTGTACGGGCCATCCACCGCAATGGATTGGCCCGGTTTTCCGGTCTTCGGATTGATCGGAGTCAGGCTGCCGTCGGTACGGTTCTCGGCGTTATTGGTGACCCACAGCGTGCGCAAATCCCACGATGGCACGACGTGTTGCGGGCTGCGCCCGACGCGGAAGGTATCCACTACTTTGAACGTCGCCGGGTCGATGACGGACACCGTATCGGAGCGCAGGTTTGGCACGTAAATGCGCGGCAATGCGCCAGCCACGGCCGGGCTGAAATGATTCGCGCCGGCTTCGCTGTAGAGGTTTTGCGGGTTCACTACACGGGGCATGCCGGGGACGGTCGCGACGGGCGAGGCGGCCGTGGCAACGCCACTGATGCAGACGGTGAGCGCGAGCGCGCCAGCGTAAAAAATCGTTGGAAGAGGGCGTCGGAATGACATGGAGGTTCAGTTCTGTCTCGGGTGAGGTGCTAGGTTGCGCGGGCGCGTCAGGGACTGCAACAAGTTTAACGTTTTGCGGCTTCTTTTCGAATCGCGTCAATGGTTTGGGTGACAATCGCGTTGACACCAAGCTGACCGAGTTGCGCCGTCGCGCGGCTCGCGTCGCCGCCGTAAACACCGTCGGCCGGCCCGAGTTTTCGGCCATTTCGTAACGCGGCGGCGCGCACCATCTGCGGAGCAACGGCAAGTTCCAACGAGGCATCGGCAAGCCCGGCGTGAGTGCCGATTTCGTCGTCGCGAAAGCCTTTCTTGCGCAATATATCTGCGTAGCCGGCCGAGCTCGCGCGGTAATAGGCTGCCGGAACGAACGCCCGCGCCATTCCATGTGACCACGCCCGGTTCAACTGCGCTACCACGCGCTGCAGGTTTTTTTGGTAACCGCCGTGGTCGCCCAGGAAGACGATGTTGGTGAAGCCATGCACGGCAAAACTATTGGCGGCTGATTCCAACGTTTTTTCAAACACGTCGCCGGGCACGGTGATGGTGCCGGGAAAGCGCATGTGCGAGGTGGGTGGTGCGTAGCTGCCTTCCGGCACGTAAGCGATGACTGGCGCTACTAATGCATTGCCCAAACCTTCGGCAATTTTCTGTGACAACACGGAGACGCGCGCGTTGTGCTTGCCCAGTGCGATGTCCGGCCCACTTTGTTCGGTGCCGCCAATGGGAATGATGATGGTGGTCTTGCCCGCCGCGATCTGTGCGCGTAGCTCCGTCCACGTCAGGTTTTGCAGCAACACCGTCGTCGGCGGTGAAGCCAAGGCTGCTTGCGTGGCGACGCACAGACCGCCGACTAAAGCGATGCGTCGTAACAGAGAGGGGATGGTCATGGCGAACTTCATGGAATGAGTAGCGAGTAACTCATAATGTGCCTGTTACGGGGTGCCACGCGATAGAAAATAAGGAAGGCTAGTTCACGGCGATACAGCCACGAGCGCGACGCACGTATCTGCGTAGGATCAGGCCGAGAGCCGTGCACCGCAACCTGTGTTTGGCGCAATGCGTCGTGGTTAGTGGGTCAGGTCGATAGCGTAGGTCAGCGTAGTGATGCGCTGACCAACTGGCTTGGATACGTCGATCACGTAGTGAATCCCGCCTTGGATTTTGTCGAAGTTGTAGCCGAAGCAGCGTAAGTTGATTAGCGTTCGTTCCGTCGTTTTTCTCGCGCCGATTTAGTTGAAACGTCCGGTGAACTTTTCTAGCCACGCCTTCAGCCCCGCGCCGCCGTATTTCACGGCAGCCAGAGTGTTGGGGCAGAAATTCAAGTTGCCGGCATTGCGCAGTGCCAATGGGCCGGCAGCGATATCGGTGTCGCCGGTCGGACGGACTTTCGCGCTGAGCGGGGTGTGCGCATCGATCCGTCCGGGCAGGCAGGTGGCAAACGCTCAGTTCGGAGTGATGGCTTGCCGCGGATGGGTGCTGCGCCGCTGTTCCGGGGCGGATTTCGCTAGCGATGCGGCTGTATTTTCTTTTTCTGATGGCAATAGCTACGTACCTCATAGCCAACGACGGTGATCGCCGGCACGCCTGTAACGCCAACGAAGCGGGCACCCGCCGACAACGGCTTCACGAATGCGCTTCCGATTCAGGAAATGTCGTGGATCGACGTTGCGCGCGTAGGTCAGAAAATCGCAAGGAATCGCGCGCTTTTGTTCTTAACGACGGCGCGCTTTTGTGTCGTCTTTGGCATCGATGTGTCCCCTGATCCGCACGTCAAATCATTGGCGATGGCGTCGTGTGGCGGCTTCGAATCGCGGCTTTTTTTTCGAATCGGGATCATGTCAGAAAGGACGCCAGCTTTGGATCATGCTCGTGCTGTGAGCTCTGGCGGAAAAATCAGACAGGGGCATAGATAGAATGGGACATCGCAAGAACTTGCAGGAAAAAATTCCCCATGCCCCTGTCAGACATGAACATCCTTGAAGCTCATCCGGGAAACAAGCCGCAGCGGCTGCACGACAGCGGTGGTCTCTATCTGGAGGTGTCTTCTGCGGGGAGCAAGCTGTGGCGCTTCAAATATCACTTCGAGGGTAAGGAAAAACGGCTTGCCTTGGGTGTGTTTCCCTCGACTAGTTTGCAGACTGCCCGCCACAAGCGTGATGAGGCGCGCAAATTGTTGGTCGATGGCATTGACCCCGGTGAACAGCGCAAGATTGCCAAATCGTTGAAACAGCGCGACCGGTTCTTGGACGTAGAGTTCGCACAGGCACCACCCAGCAAGAACACGACTCACGACGACGCGGTACCCAACTCACTGGCCGCTCTAGGCGTCAGTGTTCTCGAAGAACACGCCTATCGCATCATTTTGGTCAATCACAAAGCGACCACGGAGAAAGTGGCGGGGTTGCTTTCTTCGACGCTGGAAGAAACGACGTTGTTGCTGGAAAGCCTCGAGAACAAGGGACTCGCTGTTTACACACCGGAACAGCCTCGACGATACATCGCCACGCCGCCGGAATTTGCTGCTGAGGTTTTGACCAAGCAACGTCACGCTGACCTTGAGTTGGCGCGCCTGAACATGCGAAACCTGCGAAGGCTCAGTTCGAACGACAGCGAACCGTTGGAACAGGCAGTAGAAATCATTTCCGATCCGACGATGCTCAATCAATTTATCCGTCACTTGGCGCGATCCGCCAAAGAGGAAATTCTCGTCTTTCAGCGCGCGCCCGTTACCTATGACAGCTCCAATGATGAGCGACGAGGGGACATAAAGATCCGTGCCGTTATTGATGCCAGTCTGCTCGACTACCGCAGCCCGGATTTTATTCGGAAAGATGTGGAAGCTGGCGAGGAGGTACGGTTTTTTCGTTCACTGCCGGCGAAACTCGTGATCGTGGATCGGGAAATCGCCATTATCCATTTGAGCACCAATAGCGCACGTGAGGAGACGCGCTTGATTGTTCGGCGGCCCTCCGGATTGCTCGAAGGGCTGCTCGCTCTGTTCGAACTGGTCTGGGAAAGTGCATCGCCGATTGCGGCGGATGGAAAGCCAAGGGTCGATGACGCGACTCCTGGAGCACCCAGCGCCAATGATCAATTGATCACCTTGTTATCCATGGGGCTCAACGACAAGGCGATCGCGCACGAGGCTGGAATATCGGCCTCCACCATTACTCGGCGTATCGCGGAGTTGATGCAATCCTTTGGCACGCGCTCCCGCTTTCAGTTGGGTTGGCGTGCGGCTCTGGACGCCTTCCCTGAGCGACTGAATGCGGATGCGAAGGGTCGCTGATCGCGCCATGTTTTTGGTAGCTCCTACTGTTCCTCAATCGGCAAATTTTGAATGGTCGCCATACGCCTGCGAACGGCACCTCACCGGCGGCTTCTCGGTCCTCCCTGTCAGCGACGGACAGATGCAAGCTCTTGCACGCGGCGTGGAAGCTGCGGCGCGCAGCCCCTATCTTGGGGATACTTTTCCTGACGATTCCGGCGGGCGGCCGACCGTCGTTCGCACGCCCTGCGAACACCAGTCGTCGTGGAATTTCAACGCTGTTCGCTCCTAAAAGAGGGTCGCTAGCAGGAGCTCAGTCGTACACGCACCTGCTCGGCCGTGTGTTTGCGCGACCTAGCGCAACACATCGTTGTGCGGCCGTTAGGCGTCCAGCAAAGCGCATGACTTGTTTGGCTCATGAGTGAAAAACGTCGGCTATCGCCATAGCCACGACTGTTACATTCCAGAGCTTGAAAATTCGTCTAGCCAGGTTCTCGAAAGCGACGTCTGGACGTCTTGCATTGTGGCCGGCAGCGCACTTTTCAGCTGGAGAGATCCGGCACTGAGGACAACCATAGATGAGCTTATCGAAACCGGTGAAAGGTTCTAACAAGGTCTTGCAGGCGCAGGCTCGGATTATCAAAAGTTCACCTCTTGCGCATGCCATGCGCATGGCCTTCGCAGCCTCGTTGGCGCTCACCGGCAGCGGCATGGCCTTTGCCGGCACCTGCACGGTGTCTGCGGCCAGCAGTGTTGAATGCGTCGGTGCGTTCACCGACAGCATCACCTATCCGAACGTCTCCGATCTCACCTTGGTCATCGGGCCCGGTGGGGTACCGACCAGTGTGATACCGGCGGTCGGCGCCTTTGGCATTGACGTCACCTCACCCGGTAACATTGGCGTCATCGACTTCGCCGACATCACCACCGTCGGAGCCAGCGGCATCCACGTGTTTGGTGCCGACTCGGCAGCGATCAGCAACAGCGGTACGGTCCACACCAGCGTCTCCACCGGCGGTGCCAGTGCGCTGGATATCAGCGCTGATGGTGACGTCGCGGTGATCAACGATGGCGCTGTCGATGCCTCTAGCAGCGGCGTCTATGACGTCACGGCCATCCGCGCTGAATCGACCGGGACGGGTCATACCGTGAGCGTGGATAACCAAGCCACCGGCACGGTGACCGCAACGGCCGCTGACGGTTTCGCGATCGGCATCGACGGCAGCGCGATCAATGGCGACGTCATCATCAACAACGACGGCGCCATTTCCGCGACGTCGACCTATAGCGTGGCCGATGGCATCTTTGCCGCGGGTGTGAATGTCGCGGTCGGCAACGGCGCTACCGGCAGCATCACGGCGAACGGCTTCAACTGGGCGGTAGGCATTGAGGCGCAAAGTTACGACCTCACCACGGTGAGTAATAGCGGTGACATCCATGCCATCGCGACGGCCAATGATGACCCGACGCAGACGTACGGTCAGGCCTTCGGTATCTATGCCACTGGCGCGGCGTCCGGCGTCAGTGTCGGCAACAGCGGCAACATCACGGCCGACGGCGTGCTTTCGACCGGCATATTTGCTCAAGGCGGTGGCCCGGTCACGGTCAGCAACAACGGTGACATCACGGTCGGCGCAAATCCCGCGCTCATCAGCTATGAGGCGACCGGCATCGCCGCGTCGAACAACTACCAGAACAGCACGGTCGCGGTGGCCAACAACGGCACCATCGTCGCCGCGGGCTACTCCGCTGCTACCGGTATCTCTGCCGTCGCCAGCGGTACCGAATCAACCGCAAGTGTCATCAACGCCGGTGCCATCAGTGCGGTGTCGGGGGACCCCCTGGCCATTCATGCTGTAGTAGGTGTGTTGGCGTCTGGCGATGGTGGTGTCGACATTCGAAACAGCGCCGGCGGTACGGTCTCGGCCAGTGGCGTCTACGCCTACGCCGTGGACGCGCTGACGTTCAATGGCGACGCCAACGTCATCAACCATGGCGATGTGGCGGCAGTGGGCTGGACTGAAGGCTACGTGACTAGCGCTGCCGGCATTCAGGCCTATTCCCAGAACGGCAACGCCTTGGTGACCAATACCGGCAACGTCTCGGCCAGCGTCAATGACTTCAGCAGCGGAGGCTACTACGTCAGGTACGCTCACGCGTACGGCATCCTTGCCAGCGGCGTAGCTGCGAACGTGGTCAACAGCGGCCAGATCAAGGTCGACGGTGGCGCAAGCAACGGTATCTCGGCGGTGACGAGTAGCGGCGATGCGACGGTCCTCAACCAAGGCTCGATCTACGCCAGCGGCCGGGTCGGCTACGGCATCTACGCCAAGTCTGTCGACGGTGATGTGCATGCCGCCAATGCCGCTGCCGGTTTTATCAAGATCAGCGGTGAGTTCGATTCAGCCGGTGTGCGGGGCATCTCGATCAACGGCGACGTGGAAGTCATCAACGCCGGCCACGTTGTGGCCGGTGGCGACGAGTATTTCATCGCCAGCGGTCTGAACGCGACTTCAAGCTACGGTAATGTCTTGGTAGTCAACAGCGGAACCCTCGAAACGGACACCCATTTCAACGGGTTCGGTATTCAGGCCAATGTCCGCTACGACGGAGAGGTGATCGTCGATAACAGGGGCACCATTCAGGTGATCGGTGAGGCCGCCAGCGTCGCGGGCATCAATGCCTTCAACAAGAGTAGTGGCAGTGTGAAGGTGGACAACAGCGGCACGATCGCAGCCTCCACTGGGGTTTACATGGCGAGCGGCATCTTCACCGAGTCAAATGGCGACATTGCCGTCAACAACAGTGGCTCGATCACGGCGAATGCCAGTTACGGTGACGCTTTCGGCATCTCTGCCAGAAGTACCGTCGACGTGGTCATCAGCAATAGCGGCCACATCGATGCGACGGCGAGCCACCGGTACGCGACCGGTATCTACGGCTACTCGTGGTACGGCGACGTGGCGATCGGTAACCGTGGTGTGGTGAAAGCCTATTCTCCCGACAGCGAGGCCACTGGCGTGTCGGGCACGGCCCCTGACGGCAACGTCGCGGTCAGCAATGCCGGCCAGGTCGACGCTATCTCGCGGGATGACAAAGCCTCTGGCGTCATCGGCGACAGCGTTGACGGCAACGTGCAGGTGTCGACATCCGCCAGCAGCGCCGTCACCGCGACCGCGCACAGTAGCGATGCCACCGGCATCTCCGGCGTCTCTGTAAAGGGCGACGTCGGCATCAGCAACGGTGGCAGTGTCGCGGCCAATGGTCACACTGCGACGGGCATCGTGGTCCATGCGTCGAATGGCGGTGCCGCGATGGTCGCTAACGGCGGCACGATTTTCGCCCTTACCACGCAGGCCGGCGGCGCCGCCAGCGGTGTGCTGGCGCAGGCGACGGGTTCGGTGTTGGTGACCAACAACGGCGTCATCAAGGCCTCTGCGGCGGATAACGCGGTGGCGGTCAGCATGGATTCGGCCGTCGGACCGACGCTGCATAACAGCGGCCTGATCGCCGCTGCCACCACGCAAGCAGGTGGCAGCGCTATCGGGGTACTGGCCAAGACGGCGGGTCCGGTGCTGGTGACCAACAGTGGTTCCATTATGGCCGCGGCGCTAGACGACGCGGTGGCGGTCAGCCTGGATTCGGCCGTCGGCTCGACGTTGAAGAACAGCGGCACGATCTCCGCCACTACTACGCAGACAGGCGGTACCGTCTTTGGTGTACTGGCGCAGACCACGGGTCCGCTGTTGATTAGCAACAGCGGCACTATCAAGGCCTCTGCGCTGGACCGTGCGGTGGCGGTCAGCATGAATTCGGACGTCGGATTGACGTTGAATAACAGTGGCACGATCTACGCAGTTACCGAGCAGGTCGACGGCGCCATCAAGGCCTCTGCGCTGGATCGTGCGGTGGCGGTCAGCATGGCTTCGAATGTCGGATCGACGCTGAACAACAGCGGCACGATCTCTGCCGTTACCAAGCAGGCCGGCGGCACTGCCATCGCCGTACTGGCGCAGGCAGCGGGTCCGGTGCAGTTAACCAACAGCGGCACTATCAAGGCCGCCGCGCTGGATCGTGCGGTGGCGGTTCGGGTCGATTCGCCCGGTGGGTTGACGCTGAAAAATAGCGGCACGATCACCACGTCGTCGAAGCAGGAAGGCAATATCGCGATCGAGGGTGGCGCCGGTGTGGATGGCATCCAGAACTTCGGCGACCTGCATGGTGCGCTACGGTTGGGTGACGGTAACGATAGCTTTGTGAATGGTGTGGGCGGCCGATGGGACGTCTCCAATCATTCGACCGACTTTGGCACCGGCGACGACACGATCGAGAATGCGGCCGGTGGCACGATCAGCCTGGTCAACGGTGCTATCGACCTTGGCACGGGCAGTAACAGCTTCGTCAACGACGGCGTGATCCTTACGCGGGGCAACAACCTTATCGACATGGGTACCGGCACGCCGGTGATGTTGGCTGCAGCGATCCGTCCGATGGCGGTCAGCACGGCAGCGGCGGCTCCCAACACGTTGGCACTGGTCAACAACGGCGTCATCGACTTCCGTGATGGCAAGACGGGCGGCATGCTCAGCGTTGCCGGCGATCTGGATGGGCATGGCGCGATCAATCTCGACCTGAGCGCGCTGCACCATGTCAGCGACTCGTTGTACGTCAAAGGCAGCGTGGTCAGTGGCGCTTCGCAGACGGTGAATGTGGAAGTGGATGCGTTGCCGACTGAGGCCAACGCGCCGGTGTCTTTCGCCCGCGTCACGGGGAATGCCCGTGCCAGTTCGTTCGTGGCTGGCAAGATCATCGGTTACGACCCGCACAACTTCCTCGACCTGCAGCTCGATGTCACCAGCCAGCTCAGCGCCAACCATGCCAGTCCCAACCTGTTCCAGGCGAGCATACGGGTGGCGGGCTTGAACGACAGCGGTACGCTGGCCGCGTCGGTGACCCCGGGTGCGATCAGCCTGATCAATAGCCAGATCGGTACGTGGCGCCAGCGCGTCGGCATTCTGCCACAGCCCACCGGGGAAGCCGTCAGTGTGGCGCCGTGGGTACGCGTGTTCAGCGACAAGGGCAGTGTCGAACCGTCGCACAAAAGTAACTTCGGCCAGGGCGGCAACTTCAACTTCGCCCAGACCAACACCGGTCAGGAGTTGGGCGTGAACGTCGCCATCCATGACAACTTCAACGCTGGCGTGTTGGGTGCCAAATCGACCGGACAGCAGCGTCTGGACGGCAGTAGCTACGGCTCCGATCGCATCAAGGCATCCACCGTCGGGCTGTACGGCAGCTGGATCATGCCCGGCCGCTTCTACCTCGACGCGTCCTACCGCTGGATCGATTTCGACGCCAATTTGCGTTCGGCCGGCGGCATGCAGGTGACTGAGGGCAAGGCCGGCGCGTTCAATGTCGAAGCGGGCTACACCGCTTGGGCCTTCGCCAACGGCGTGGAAGTGGTGCCGCAGGTCCAGTACACACGGACCAAGGTGGATCACGTCCGCGACCTGCACGGCAACCTAGCTACGTTGTCTTCCGACGGCGGAACGTCGGAACGTGCGCGGCTTGGCGTGACGGTAAGCAAGACCTTCATCACCGGTCAGAACTACCGCTGGACGCCGTATGGCACGGTCAGCCAGATTCGCGAGCTCCACGGCAAGACGCTTTACGCGGTGAACAACCAGTTCTTCGGCAGCACCAGCACCCGCGGCAGCAGTGCGCTGCTGGAACTGGGCTTGGGCGTGCAGAAGGATCGGTGGTCAGTTACCGGCGGCGCTAACTGGACCAACGGTCACGCCCAACAGAGCTTCGTCGGCGGTCAGCTAGTGCTTCGTTACACGTTCTAACGGTAACGGGAGCCCGGCGCGCGGGTGTGCGCCGAGCTTGTTTGAACGGCAGAACAAGCCGGCCACGGACGATCAAACCCTTCGCCCATCACCAATAGCAGGTGCAACGAGCACCTTGCCATGCAGGAATCGCCAAGTGGCAAAACAAAAGAGCACCGTCGATGACAAGACCGACAAGACTTCGGAGCCGTCTGACCAGACGGAGCTGGATACCGGCCTGGATCTACTAACGGTACCCGCAGCGTCCGCAGTCGAGGCGGCCACGCCGCCCGAAGTGGAAGTCGACGTGGCGCAAGACTCCGCTCCGGCCCCCGCCGCGACACGGGATAGCGCCAAGCTCAAGGCTGAGAAAAGCTGTTCACGCGGTCTGGCCAGTTGGTTGGCCAGTCATAACATTTCCCTGGCAATATCGTCTTATCAATCCGGCCGGGTGTACCTGGTCGGCAGCAACAAGCAAGGGCGGGTGTCTTTTTTTGAACGCATTTTCGAGCGCGCGATGGGCATCGTCGGCAACGCGCAGCGCATCTACCTCGGTGGCCTGTACCAGCTGTGGCGCTTCGAGAACGTATTGCGTTCCAACGAAGTCATCCATGGTCAGTTCGACAAGTGTTACGTACCGCGCAACGCGCAGACCATCGGCGACGTCGACATCCACGAGCTAGGCATTTGCTCCGATGGCAAGGTGGTGTTCGTCAACACCAAGTATTCCTGTCTGGCTGAGCTCAGTCAGACACATAGTTTCAAGGCGATCTGGAAACCGACGTTCATCAGCAAACTGGCACCGGAAGACCGTTGTCACCTCAACGGCCTGGCGATGGTCGATGGCAAGCCCAGGTACGTGACTGCGGTCTGCACGAGCGACACCGTGGACGGCTGGCGCGATCGCCGCCACGACGGCGGCGTGGTGATTGACATCACGACCGATGAGATCGTCTGCGAAGGCTTGTCGATGCCGCATTCGCCGCGTTGGGCTAATGGCAAGCTGTGGGTGCTCAATGCCGGCACCGGCTATCTTGGCTGGGTCGACTTCGCCAACAAAAAATTCGTGCCGCTGACCTTTTGCCCAGGTTTTGCCCGCGGCTTGTCGATCGTTGGCAACGTCGCCGCCGTCGGTTTGTCCAAGCCGCGTAACCAGCGCTTCGAAGGCCTGCAACTTGACGAAGAACTGCGTCAGCGTGATGCCGATGCATGGTGTGGCGTGCAGATCATTTCGCTGACCAACGGCGACGTGGTGAACTGGATCCGCTTCGAAGGCGACGTCACCGAGTTGTTCGACATCAGCTTCCTGCCCAACGTACGCAATCCGATGATGGTCGGCTTGCGCACCACCGAGATCCGCGACCTGATTACCTTCGAATCCGCCGCCGGAAGTGCTGCGACATGATGCGAGACAGGCCGGTTGTGCTTTTGTTCTCGGTGCGCTTCCGGCTTCGACGGCGCGAGGTTGCTTCTAACAGTTACACCGACCGCTCGGCGCTGACACGTGCAAGTCGGCCTTAATCATGCGATGCCAAAAACAAGCCATCGCACAGTCGGCGCGTTCATCCATCACATCGGCAGCTGGCAAATGCGATCGGAGCTCGCAACGCCACATGGCGAGGGTGAATCTGGACTCAGCCACGCTAAGCGATCGTACGAATGACGCCAGCGGGCACGGTCTTCCCCGCTATCAGTAAACGAATCTGTCTAGCGCCTCAGCGTGCATGGCGTCATCGGGTCAAGGATATTCATCACATCATTTCGGGGTAAAAGGTTATGCCACTTCAGTCTCGCCGGTTGAGCTTCGCCATTGTTTCGTCGTTTGCCCTTTGTGCGCCGGCGTTTGCCATCGCCCCCAGGTTGTCCGGGCCACCCGTCAGCGCGCCGCGCGCTTCGCTCGCTGCCGCGCGTGCGCTCACCTTGCTTGATGGCCCTTCCGCGCCGGCGATCAAGCGCGCATCCGCTGATGCCCTTATTGCAGAAAACGTCAATATCGACACGGACGGCACGGAGCATGTTCGCTTCAACCGCACCTTCCACGGTTTACCCGTAATTGGCGGTGACTTCGTGGCGCATGCGAAGGACGGCCAAATCAAGAGCATCAGCCAGACGCTCACTACCGTCGCTCGCCCGGCTGTGGTCCCGACTCTTACCGCCCGCCAGGCCATCCTGCAGGCCGGCACCCTGTTCGGGACCACATTCAATGCCATGCCGAAAGCGAAGCTGGTGGTGTATGCGCTTGGCAGCGCGCGCACGAATCCAGTCTTGGCCTACGAGGTGACTTACTCAGGTATCAAGGCTGACCAGACGCCAACGGACATGCATTACTTCGTCGACGCCAAGACCGGCAAGATCCTCAATCAGTGGGACACGGTCGAGACGTTCAAGCCGGGCCCAGATCGGGGCGGCTCCTGCTCCCATGCAGTGGCATCGGTCGGCACCGGTCATTCGCTGACCGAGGGCGTCGTCCCCGTCAGCACGATCAAGTGCGGTAACCAGTACCAGATGAAAGACCTCACCCGTGGCGGCGGTTACACCACCAACATGAGTCGGCTCACCAGCGATAGTGGCAACATCTATGTCGATGCCGACAATGTCTGGGGCAGCGGCGGCTTGACCAACGCGGCCACCGTGGCCGCCGACGCGCACTATGGTGTGTCGGTTACTTGGGATTACTACAAGAACACCTTCGGTCGCCTTGGTATCGCCGATGACGGCGTGGGCGCGCTGAGCCGCATACATTACGGTCGCCAATACGCCAATGCCTTCTGGTCGGACGCCTGCTTCTGTATGACCTTCGGTGATGGCGACAACGGTGTCACTACAAACCCGCTGGTCGCGCTCGATGTGGCCGGTCACGAGATGTCGCACGGTGTTACTGCGCGCACCTCCAATCTGGCTTACACCGGTGAATCCGGTGGTCTGAACGAGGCCAACTCAGACATCATGGGTGCGATGGTGGAGTTCTCCGCTAACAATCCGAACGATCCGGGTGACTACCAGATCGGCGAGAAGGTTCCCGCGACTAATCCCGATGGCACCCTTGCACTGCGTTGGATGTTCAAGCCCAGTCTCGATGGCCGTTCGCCGGATTGCTACAGCAGCACGTTGGGTGACCTGGATGTGCATTTCAGTTCCGGCGTAGCCAACCATTTTTACTACCTGTTGGCAGAAGGCGACGTGGTACCGGCTCTGTTCGGTGCAGGCACCAGAGTCAACCTCGCGCGCGCAGATCTGGTCTGTAATGGCAATACCGCCATCAAGGGCATCGGTCGTGCCGACGCCGAGCAGATCTGGTATCGCGGCATGACCGTCTACATGACGATCGATACCAACTATGCCGGCGCCCGTGCCGCCACCCTGAGTGCGGCGAACGACCTGTTCGGTGATACCTCGACGCAGTACAAGGCAGTGGCTGCGGCGTGGGATGCTGTCAGCGTGAACTGAGGCCGTTGATCGGTTGAGAAGGGACCGGGGCCAACTTGTTGGGCTGGCGCGGTCCCGCTTCAACCTTTCTACCCGACCGCGCTCACTATCCGTCGAGCCGAATCGGAGTCGATGGTGTAAGCGGCCATGTACGCGTCGCAGTCGATGGTTCCGGTGCTCTGGATGGCTTCAAAGACTCGCGATTTTTTTCTAGGGCATGAATTATTTGATCTGGCTGGGATCGTGTGCGGTGGTGTAAATCACCGCGTTCATTTTCTACCCGTCCCCGCCGTGCTGACGAATGCCAGCTCGATGGAACGCGGCCGTGGCCCTACGACGTCGCGGCGCCACGATGTCGATCCACCAGCCGCGTTGCATCAGGCAAAGGGAAATCGATGGCAGTCGACAGGTGACCAGCGGCACTGCGTGCCGCGCCAGTTATGGGGGATCACCGAGGACGGTTGCCGCGGCGACGAACGTACCCAGAAAGATTGGTAGCCATCCGATGCGCAGAGTCAGCCAGCACGACGGCAGTTGTCACGTCGTCTCCATCGGCTGAGTTGCCCTACATGTCACCGCGACAAGTCAATCGCGTAAACCGCCGTCCCATCTTCATTCTTTTTCACCTGCCGAATATTGCTGAGGCCGGCAGCTTTCGCCACGTCCACCTTATCCGCCGCACCATCAAACACCACCGACCCCCGCATCTTCAACGGCGCAAAGCGCCACGATGTGACCTCTAGGTCGACGACACCGATCTGCTTCTTGCGCTCGATCCACTTCGCCAGAATCTCCCGCGTTCCATCCGGCGCTGCCATGACGATGTTGCTGCCGTCGAGTCCAGGAAAGTGCCCGCCGCCGCTGGCGCGGTAGTTGTTAGTGGCGATGATGAAGGGCTGCGTTGGCGTGACGGCTTTGCCCTTGTAAGTCAGCGCGGTAATGCGTTGGCCCAATGGCTTGGATACGTCGATAACGTAGTGAATGCCGCCTTGGATTTGATCGAAGTTGTAGCCGACGTAGTGTGAGTTGATTAGCGCTTGTTCCGTCGTTTTTGTTGGGTCGATTTGGTTGAAACGTCCGGCGGATTTTTCCAGCCACGCCTTCAGCCCGGCGCCGTCGGTTTTCACGGCGGCGAGGGTGTTGGGATAGAAATACAGATCGGCGGCACTGCGTAAAGTGAGTGGGCCGGCGGCAACATCGGTGTAATCGTCTGGGCCTCCGAAACCAGTACGGAACGCGGCAGCTGCGGATAGCACGGGGATGTTGGCTAGTTCGGGGTGTAGTCGCGGCAGTTCGCTGCGAACGTAGTCGGCTTGGGCGGCGTTGACCGGCGCCAGCGCCGTCATATTGCCTTCGTCGGCAAAATAACTGCTCATTCGCAACGTGCTGTTGCCGATCGGCGTGTTGACGTAGGCAATCGCCGCGTCATGCGCTTTTTGCACCAGTGGCGCGATGACCGGGTCGGCTGGCACGCACTGATCTTTATGCACACAGATCGGGCGCACTTCACTGTGCGTTTCGTTGTAGTCGATCATCCAGCGGCCGTTCTCACGGTTTAGTACCAGCTGAATCACGCCGAGATCCTTGCCGAAAAAGCCGCCCATTACGGCCGGTTTGGTGCGCACAAAGCCGCGCTTGGCGTCGACGTTTTTCATGCCGGCATAATGCGGGCCGGGGAATTCCGTGTGCGAATGGCCGAGCAACAACACGTCAATACCGGGCACGCCGGCGAGATACCAGCCGGCGTTTTCCATGTCGGGCGTGTAGGGCGCGGTGTTCAGGCCGCCGTGCAAAATGGCGATGATCAAGTCAGGATGTTGTGCCTGCATTTCTGGCACGTATTTTTTTGCCGCTTCCACCACGCCACTAACGGTGACCTTGCCGGCCAGGTTTTGTTTGTCCCACTGCATGATCGGCGGTGGCGTGAAACCAATGATGCCGATCTTCAGTGGCACCTCCAGCCTGCTGCCGTCGGCGGTATACGCCTCGATCGTTTTCTCGACCATGGTCCACGGCTGGAAGATCGGCTTGCCATCGCGGGCGCTGAATACGTTGGCTAATACCAGCGGATAGTGTGGGCCGGCGCAGCGCTTGTTGAGACCACCGTCGACGTTCATCGGGGTGCCGGTCACTTGGGACAAGAAGCCAAGGCCGTAGTTGAACTCGTGATTGCCGACGGTGCCACCGTCGTAACCGATCGTGTCCATGGCTTTGTAAATGGCTAGTTCCTGGCTGCAGTCAATCGGCTTTACCAGCGCCTGATAGTCGGCCAGCACGCTGCCCTGAATGGTGTCGCCACTGTCGAACAGGAACGTGTTGGGGAATTCCGTACGCGCCTGTTGAATCAACGTCGCGGTGCGTTCAAAGCCCAGTGAGTCGTCCGGCTTCAGCTTGTAATAGTCATAGCTGAGCACGTTGGAATGGATGTCGGTGGTTTCCAGAATGGCCACACTCGCGCGCGCGCCGTCGGGCAAAACATCGGGTTTGGTGCGTTGGCTGATGCAGCCGGCAAGCAAACTGCAAACGACAAGGACAAGCGGGGCGAGGCGTGACGACATAAGAATCCGGAAGGTCGAGTGTTGCGTAAGACCAAGAAATTAACAGATCGCCCGTTGCCGTGATGCGACCGCGGATATAACTAGTGTGTCATTTTGCCCACACCGGCATGCTGGACGTCTGCAAGAACGCGGTGATTCCGGCACAACTGACTCCCGCTACTGTTCATCCACACGGTGGCTGACTCGCATCGATGCCAGCGGCAACCCTTGGCCTGCGTGAGCTCAATTGATCGGAATGGGCATTACCGCGGTGGCGCACGGCGCCGCCTACCTGTGGCGCAGGTGGCGAAAAGTCCACGGCCAGCGGAGATATGCCTAACGGCAGTGGAACGGCGTCGCCACACACCGTGTTTATGCGGCAAAAGACCGTAAGATGTGGACTTTGTCGGCATCCAAGTCCTTACGGGGGGACTTCCCGCTCATGTCTCGAATGTGGTTACGGTGCACGTGGCCTCGCGCGGTGTCTCTCAGCGCGTTGCTGTTTTTTGTTGGCTGCGTGGCGGCCACGGCGTGGCAAGAGCCGGACGGATTGCAGCGCGCGTTTGTACTGACGTTGATGCTATGCGCATGCGGGGTTTTGTTGTTTGCGCTGGCACGTGTCGGCTCGGCCTTGGTGATAAGTGGCGGCCTGTTTCTGTTGCTGAAGTTTATTTCAGTGCTGAAGCTGCGTTATCTCGAATCCAACCTGATGCCGTCAGATTTCATTTATTACGCCAGCACCAGCCTGGTCGACACGCTGCGCCATTATCCCCATTTGTATACCTTGGGCATTGCCCTTTGCATCACCGTACCGCTGGTGTTGTGGCTGGTTTGGCGTGGTGACTGGCGACTGTGGACCGGTTGGCGTCGGGGTTCGCGTTTGGCTTTGCGCGTCGGTGGCGCGGGCGTTTGTGCGTTGGTGTTCTGGAGTTGCCTATGGCCGACTGGACCTTTCGCGCCGGTGCATTCGCGCAACGCGTGGGAAAAGATGGCCGACGATGCGCAGTTGACGAATTTCTTCGTCAACTTTCACGATTCCGATGTGCACCTGCCGGCGATGAGCAGCGATGCGATCGCCGAACAGCAGTGGGGCATGACCGCGCACGGCGCAGCGGGCACGTCAGCGCCGCCGTACCCGGACATTGTGCAGGTGCTGGAAGAAAGCACGTTCGATCCGTCTAACTTCGACGTCTGCAATGTGCCGCAATGTCACGTGCAAATGTTTCAGCCGGATGCGCGCACCCGTGGCCACGGCGTGTTGCGAACGCACACCTTTGGTGGTGGCACCTGGGTCAGTGAGTTTGCCGTGCTTACCGGCATGCCACAGGATATTTTTGGTGCCGGCGGGATGTACGCGCCCTACGTGTTGGCGCCGCATGTGCACGACGCGTTGGCGTTGCAGTTGCGCCGGTTGGGCTATGTGACCATTGGCGTGTACCCGACCGCCGGCAGCTTTATCAATGGCCGCAATGCGTATCAAGCATACGGTTTCGACCACCTATACGACGCTACCGAGCTGGGTCTGGACGAGTGGGAAGAAACCGACGCACAGATGTTTGCCGCGGCCAAGCGCGCCTACGACAAAGTGAAAAAGCCTGGGCAGCCCGTGTTTGTGATGATTCTTACCTTGAATCAACACGGCCCGCATGATGACGATCCGCGATCCAAGCTGCCGCAGCCGTATCGCGCGGGGTTGCTACATGGTTTGTCACCAGCCGCGGCGTTGAATTTCGATACCTATTTATCGCGATTGCACGATTCGGACGTCGCCATGCGCGGTCTGGAGCATGTTTTCCTCGACCGCGCGCAACCCACTGTATTAATGCACTTTGGTGATCACCAGCCGTCATTCAGTGGCTTTATCCAGCCGCTGGTGCGCAAGCTGCCGCTGGCGTTACGGCCGTATCGTGATTACCTTACTTATTACATGGTGAAAAGTAATTTCGCGGGGCCACCGCTGCCGAGCTACCCGATGCTCGACATCGCTTTTTTACCCACGATGGTGCTGCAAGCCGCAGGCCTGCCAACGGACGCGTACTTTACTGCCGCCACCGCCTTGCGCACCCGCTGCAACGGCTTGTATGACGACTGCAAGCAACCGGGCCTGCTCGACTCGTATCATGCGTGGGTGTTGGAGCGGTTGCACGTCTATCAATAGCGGCGGGATCACGCAGAATGCACGGCGATGAAATGTCTCATGGTGTGCGCCACCTCATTCGGCTGCGGCGGCTTGCCGCAATGACGGCGTTCGCCCGAGAGTTGCCCCTTGCCGCAAAGGTGCAAGTCATTGCCCATCGCGGTGCCAGTGCGTTGCGGCCAGAACACACCTTGGCGGCGTATGTAAAAGCCATTGAAGACGGCGCGGATTTCATCGAGCCCGACTTAGTGGTTACACGCGATGGCGTGCTGGTTGCTCGCCACGAGAACGAAATTAGTGGCACCACAGATGTGGCGGCGCACCCCGAGTTCGCCGCGCGCCGGACCAACAAGCAGACGGATGGGGTGACGGTAAGCGGCTGGTTTGCGGAAGACTTTACCCTCGTCGAACTGAAGACTTTGCGTGCGCGTGAGCGCCTGCCGGAGCTGCGCAGCACCGCGTACGACGGCCAGTTTGAGATACCTACACTGGACGAAATTATCAAGTGTGTGGCGCTTGCGTCAAAAGCGTGTGGCCGTATCGTCGGCATCATTCCAGAGATCAAACACAGTACTTATTTCATGCAGCAAGGGCTGCCGCTGGAAGACCGACTGCTAGATGTACTCGCCGCACATGCGTATACGCAATCCGCGCCGATCGAGATTCAATCTTTTGAGATAACCAACTTACGTTACTTACGAGGCAAGTTGGAAACGCAGTCGTCGCGAACTGGACACTCAAACATTCGCTTATTGCAGCTACTGGACGCCGCTGATCAGCAGCCGTATGACGTCGCCGACTCGGGTGGCAAGCTGACTTATGGACAGATGTGTCAGCCGGCGGGTCTGAAGCAGGTGGCGACGTATGCCGATGCCATTGGTCCCGAGCGCCGCGCGATTGTTCCGCTCAATGCGGATGGCGATTTCGCCGCGCCGACCGCCTTGGTGCGCGATGCGCATGCCGTTGGTCTGGAAGTGCATCCGTACACGTTCCGTCCCGAGAACATTTTTCTTCCACTAAGTTTGCGCTGCGGTGCGGATCCGCAAAGCGTCAATGCGGCCGGCTGTATCGCGGATATTCGTGCTTGCCTTGATGCCGGCATTGATGCGTTTTTTACCGATGCCCCCGCGCTTGGTCGGCGGGCACTGGAGCGGCGCTGAATCGGCTTGGTCGTTCCAGCCGGAACGGCGTCGTTACATTAGCGCCACTGTGTTGATGAGTAGCTTTTTACTATGGCGTTGGTCATCGCCAGTGCGGGCTGCAACAACAAAAGGTAGAACAACAGAAGAAAGCGGCTCCGTTGATGTTTGCCGATGGCCATATAGAGTGCGCGCGTGACGCATGCGTGACCTTCGGCAGGGGTTGATCAGGACGTAGCGGCGTTAGCATCAACGTTCAAACTGATTGGAGATTGCGTTGAAAGCCACCCGCCTTGCTTCCGCCCTTGCTGCCACCGCTTTCGGGCTGGGTAGTTTTACCGCGCTTGCCGACGTTCCGGCCGTGCAGGATGTGCCGTATCAAGGCACCTTGCAGATCACCGTGGATGCCACCGATGTGGCGCATCGCATTTTTCGCGTGCATGAAGTGATTCCGGCGCAGCCCGGCCCGCTGACCTTGCTGTATCCGCAGTGGCTGCCCGGCACTCACTCGCCGCGTGGTCCGATCGACAAGCTTGCTGGTTTGGTGGTGACGGCCAATGGCAAAACGCTACCGTGGAAGCGCGATACGCTCAATGTCTACGCGTTTCACGTTGATGTGCCGCAAGGCGCCAGCAGCGTTGACGTGTCGTTCCAGTATTTGTCGCCGCAGAGCACACGCGAAGGTCGCGTGGTGATGACGCCGGAAATGCTCAACCTGCAGTGGAACGCCAACACGGTGTACCCGGCTGGTTACGCCAGCAAGCGCATCATGACGCAGGCTAGTGTGAAGTTTCCCGCCGGCTGGAAGTTTGGCAGTGCATTGGAAGTCGCCTCACGCGATGGCGACACCGTGCACTTCAAGCCGATTGCCTATAACGATCTGGTCGACTCACCGATCTATGCGGGTGAATATTTCAAGCGAGTGGATCTCGATCCGGGAGCCAAAGCGCCGGTATTCATGGACATCGTGGCCGACGCTCCGAAATATCTGGAAATCACGCCGGCTCAATTGAAAGTGCATCAGAACTTGGTGCAGCAGATGTACAAGCTGTACGGCGCGCATCATTACGATCACTACGACTTTCTGTTTTCGCTGAGCGACAAGATGGGCGGCAACGGTTTGGAACATCACCGTTCCAGCGAAGATGGCGTTGGCACCGGCTACTTCACCGAGTGGGATAAAAACGCACTCAGCCGTGACTTGCTACCGCACGAATTCAACCATTCGTGGAACGGCAAATATCGCCGTGGCGCCGACCTGACCACGCCCAACTTCAACGTGCCCATGCAGGACTCGCTGTTGTGGGTTTACGAAGGCCAGACTCAGTTTTGGGGCTACGTCATGGCGGCCCGTTCCGGCTTGTGGAGCGAAGATCAAACCCGCGACATGTTGGCGCTGGTGGCGGCTACCTACGACAAGGGTCGCCCTGGTTTGAGCACCTGGCGTAACGTGCAAGACACCACCAACGACCCCATCATCGCCCAGCGTGCGCCGCTACCGTATCGCAACTACCAGTCCAGCGAGGACTACTATTCGGCGGGTCAGATGATCTGGCTGGATGTCGATGCCAAGCTGCGCTCGCTGAGCAGTAACAAGCGTTCCATTGACGATTTTGCCAAAGCGTTCTTTGGCATGGATAACGGTCAGTGGGCAGTCAATACGTATACCTTTGACGATGTCGTCAAGACGCTAAATACCATTGCACCGTTTGACTGGACCACTTACCTGCGCAGCCGTCTGGATGGCCATGGACCGTTGATCGGTGGAGTCGCTGCACATGGTTGGAAGCTGGTCTACAACGACACGCCTTCAGCTGCGGTGAAAGCAGTGGAAGCGCGTCGCCATAATGCAGACCTCACCTATTCGTTGGGCCTTTCTATCGGCAAAGGCGGAGCGATTAACGACGTGTTGTGGGACGGCCCCGCCTTCAAGGCAGACATCTCGCCCGGCATGACAATCATTGCCGTCGACGGCCACGACTACGACGCTGATGAGCTAAAGGACGCCGTTACCGCCGCCGCAAAAGACAAAAACAAAGATATCGAACTTCTGGTAAAGAATTTCGACGAATATAAAACCGTAAAAATCAGCTATCACGATGGTCTGAAATACCCACACCTAGTCCGCGAGAAGGGCCAGCCGGACTATTTGGCGGAGTTGCTCAAGGCACGCTGATCGGCGGTCGGAGCACGGTTGGCGGTTGAGTCACTCCGTTCGCCGTGCCCTCGCCAGACGCAATGCCCACCTTGATCTATGTGTGGGGTCGGCAGCGAGTGCGTAGATAGGAAGCCCACAAAGGCGACTTGGTGGGCTTCCTGTATTAACGGCGGCTCTTTTATAGATTCTATGGTCATGAGCGATGCGGCTAGCGCAGCCGCAGCGTGCCAGTGCGCGGCGTCGGTGCTTTCACCGTCGCCGTCGCGCCAACCACGACGAATAACAACTCAGCTATACTGCCAACCCCGCAGCCCAGCTGTTTTCAGTCGTGTTGCGGAGTCGACGGGAAGCAATCGCCGATGCTGTCAAATTGGCCTCGCCGAATTAGCAGTTGCGACACCACCAGTGGCCACAGTGAAAGTAGCCGTTACCAAATGCGCCTGTAGCTCAGCTGGATAGAGTACTGCCCTCCGAAGGCAGGGGTCGTGGGTTCGAATCCCGCCAGGCGCACCATTTGAGCACCATGCAAAGAGCCATTCTTAGGAACGGCTCTTTTCTTTTGTGTCTGAAGATCATTCCCAAACTGGAGCCCTTCTAGACCCTGCTCGATAGAATCACACGAAACCTGACAGACAGGTCTCGTTATCACTCAGATGGGTATCGGGCACTGCCCGACCTCACGCAAACGACGGCGTTGGTATCCGCATCGGAACGGGCGCGCATCGCACTCCATGCGACTGCAGTGCGCGAGAATGCTTCCCTCTTAGTTTGCCGCGTCTGTGACTTTGCTGGATCGTTGTTTGCACGGGCCGTTGCAATCGTGGCGGTCGGCAGTGACTATCAGCGAGATATTTAAACCAACGAATTCTGCTCGTCGCCGACCTGCCATATCTAAGGTTGCGGTGGTCACTGGTTGTTAAAGTTGTTGTCCAAAGCCGCTGCGGCGGCCAAGCCTTGAGTACGCCCTCTTATTCACTGGAGCAACGCGGTGACAATGGAAAGCCATAACGGTCAACTGCGTGAGGTGGATGGGGCGGAACAGACGACTGGGCTGGTGATTTATCGCGCCAGCCGATTGGAAAAGTTGCTGCTGCCGTTGCGGCAGTTGCTGGCCGCCACGCAGCCCAAACATGTACTGGCGCCACAAACCATTATCGCTGCGCATCCGGGCATGAAGCAGTGGCTGAATGGTGCGCTGGCCCGCGAATATGGCGCGGAAGGTATTGCGGCGAATCTGGATACGCTGTTGCCCAGCGCGTGGATTGACCGCCTGGCACACCAGCAACTTGGCCAGCAGGCGGTATCGCTGCCGCGTTATCAGCGCCAGCATTTACGCTGGACTATCCACGAAGTGCTGCGCGCGGACGTTGCGACCATCGGCATCACGGATAGCCGTATTGCGGCCTATCTGCACACCGATGATGGCGCCGCTGAGGATGTAACAGCTGACCAAGCGCGTCGGCGCTTTCAGTTGGCCGATCGGCTCGCGCGCATCTATTCGCAGTATTTGGTGTATCGGCCGGATTGGCTGCGTGCGTGGGAGCAGGGCAAGCTGGATGTGGTAACGCGCGGCAGCGCCGACGCCGTGCTGGTGTCCACGGAAAAGCGCTTGCTGGCACCACTGTGGCGACATTTGCATGACCAACTGGGACCGCATCGTGGTGATGTAGTGGCCGGTTTGATCGAACGACTGGGCCGGGTCGACGCGGATGCGTCGGGCGACGCCTTGCACGTGTTTGGCGTCAGCCATTTGGCGCCATCGGAGTTGGCCGTGCTGCGTGCGGTTGCCCAGCATCGCCTGGTCGCGTTGTATGTGCCCGACCCTTGTCGCGAATATTGGGGCGGTTTGGGCAAGACTTTGCCAGAGCTGCGCCAACAAACGGCCGAAGAAATCGGCCGGCTGGATGCGGCAGACGGCAACGATTATTGGGTTGACCAAACGCATCCGCTGCTGGCCAGTTGGGGCCGCATGGGCCAGCACTTCATCATGGCGTTGGCAGCGGGCGAAGGTGATGTGTTGGCCGATGTGCGGCACGGTGAGGATGAGCAGTCGCCGCAAGCCATGAACCGGCTGCAGCGGCTTCAGCAAAGTATCCGCGAGCTGGCTCCGCAGGTGATGGATGCGCCTTTGACGGAGGCAAACACGGCCGCCGAACGGGCCGACGCGTCGTTACGCATTCACGGCGCGCACACGCGCTTGCGCGAACTGGAAGTGCTGCGCGACGCGTTGTTGGATGCGGTAGGTTCCCCTGGCACCGATGGGCAGCCAATTCGCCCGATCGACATCGTCGTGATGGCGCCAGACATCCAAGCCTATGTGCCGCTGATTCCGTCCGTGTTTGGCGTGCCCGGTGATGGCCGCGAGCTGCTGCCGTATCACTTGGCTGACGTGGCAACGGCGCGTAGTCATTCACTGTTTGGCGCGTTCCGCCGCATGCTGGATTTACCCGGCACGCGAGTGACGGGTCCGGAAATAGTCGACTTGCTGGCGCTGCCGGAAGTCTCGCAGCGATTAGGCCTGGATGCCGACGGCGTCGCCGAATTAGCGCAATGGCTGCGCGAAAGTCGCGTCGCCTGGGCGCTAGATCCAGCGTTTCGTGCACGCTTCGGCGTGCCGCCGATTGCCGAACACACATTTGGTTGGGCGATGGATCGCATGATTACGGGCTACCTGATGGCGGATGCCTCGACCGCCGAACAACAGCCTCCCGTGTGCTTGCCCGATGGAACCGAGCTAGCACCGCTGACCGGCATTCACGGTCCGGCGGCAGGCTACCTGGGTGCGTTAGATCACCTGTTACAGGAAGTCCAAACCATCTGCGATTTGGCTAATAAATCGATGCTTGCCAGTGCCTGGGCGCTGGAATTGGAACAGCGCTTTGAAGCACTGTTCCGCATCGACCTGATGGATCGCGAGGCGCGCGACGCCAAGTCGATGCTGCTTGGTTTTATTCGCAGTATCGCCAGCGAACCCAAAGAAGCCGGTGAAGATCCGTTACTGCACTTCAGCGTGGTGCGCGACTTGCTGGTGGACCGACTGACCAGCGCGCCCGAGCACCAACGGTTCCTGATGGGCGGCATCACCTTCTGCGGCATGGTTCCGCAGCGCGCGATTCCGTTCAAATGCGTCGCGGTACTCGGCCTCAACGATGGCGAGTTTCCGCGATCGAGTAGCGACGCTGGGCTGGATTTGATGGCGCACTACCGCCGCCTTGGTGATCGCGACGTACGCAGTGATGATCGCTACCTGTTTCTGGAAACGGTGATGTCGGCGCGTGAACGGCTGCACCTCAGCTACATCGGCCAAAGCGTCAAGGACGGCAAGCCGCGTAATCCGGCGCCGCCGCTGGCTGAGTTGCTAGCCGCGTTAGACGCTGCGGCGGGCTTGCGCGCTGACGATGACAAGACCGACCGCCCGTGGCTGGTACGTCATCCGCTGCAGCCGTTTGACGCACACTATTTTGATGGACGAGATAGTCGCCTGTTTTCCTACGACGCCCATTTTGCCGGCATGCATGGTGATGGCGCGCAGACAACCGTCACCCCGTTTCTGGATCATCTGGCTGGCCACACTGCGTCCATCAGCTCACCGATTGCCTTGCGCGAAATTCAAGCCTATTTCAAAGACCCGGCGCGGCAGATTCTGCAACGTCGCCTGCAAATCAGTCTGGATGCGCTGTCCGATGATCGCTTACCGCAAGACGAGCCGATGGCGGCAGGTTTCGCGGCCTTGGATACGGTGGCGAGGAAATTGTTTTTCAACGATGCGCTACCGGCATGGCCGACGGTAGATTGGCAGCCACTACACGCGCCCGCGTGGTTGCGCTTGAGTGGCATGATGCCGCCTGGCCGGCCCGGAAAACTGGCGTGGCAAGCCGAGCTTGCCTTCGTCAATTTAATGCTTGAGCAGCTGCGGCTGCTGCCCGCTTTCCAGCACAGCGCGCCGGTATTGAGCGCGCATGAGATCAGCGTGGCCGTTGGCGCCTACAACGTGATCGGCCAAGTAGTACAGGTGGCAAATACCGTGCTGGATCGCGCCGTGCATTGGCAGTTATTGCGCACGTTTTCCGGTAAGGCCGGCAAATTGAAGGCAGAGAAAGATCTCACGTTCAAGGATCGCGTGCCGGTATTTTTGGATTGGGCGCTGTTGCGCTTGCATAGCGCGCAAAGCACCGATGCGCTACCCGGCGTGCGACTGGCGCTGATCGTTGCCGGCGACCGTCCTTGGCAGGAAGGCATTAACGCGTGGGATTCGCGCTTGCTGGAGGCCACCGATAAGCAACGCATCGTGATGTTGGCCGAGTTGCAACAGCGCGTCGCCAAACTGGTGAACTGGTGGGTTGACGCCCAAAGTGCGCCGCGTTGGTACTTTCCCAAGGCGTCGTGGGAAACCGTCAAGGACCAAGTCTATGCGGATGCGCGCGCCACAGATGCGAGTGATGCAGCGCCGTCGGCGCCAGTAAGTGTTGGCTCAACGTGGACGTCCCCATTCGGTACCGGCGAACGCGATTACGCGCCGGGCTACGCGCATCTCTTAGCGGGCGAGCTGGACTTTGCTGACGGTAGTAGCGAGCTTGCGCAATTGGCAGAGTTTGCCGGCGAGCTGCAACTTTGCATCGCGTTGAACAGCGCGACGGAGGTGTCTGCATGAATACTGCCTCTCCCATCCTCGACGCGGTACCGAACGATTGGCGTCGTTTGGATCTGACTGATGGCGGCCGCAGCTTGATCGAGGCTAGTGCGGGCACCGGCAAAACCTGGACAATTGCGGTGCTGTATCTGCGCCTATTGCTCGAGCGGCAGTTGTCGCCGCGGCAAATCGTAGTGGCTACGTTTACTGATGCAGCCGCACAAGAGTTACGCGAACGCTTGCGCGGCAAGCTGCAGTGGGCGGCGTTGCGGGCGGCCACTGCGGATGATGCTGACGCTGATGCGGGTGCTGATGAACAGTGGCTGCAAGCCCGCTGGCAGCAAGGTGCGGATAGTCGGCTAGACGATTTACATGCCTTGCGACTGGCGTTGGCCGAATTGGACGTGGCGCCGATCAGCACCTTGCACGGCTTGTGTCGGCGCATTCTGGCCGATCAGCCGTTTGCCTGTGGCGTGCCTTTCGTTCTGGGCGACATGATTGCCAGCGATGCGTTGCTGGATGAAGTAAGCGGCGATTTGTGGCGCCGCTTGCAGCAAGGTGATGGGACGGATGAGTTGGCGCTCTTGCAGCAAGCCGTGGCGGCGGACCTGACGCTGGAGAAGTTGAAGAAGCGACTGAAACTTTGCCTTGCCCCCGGCGTCACGGTGGCAGCGAAGTCGGAGGCTGCCATGGATGAGATCTTGCCGAAAGCCTGGTCGGCACGTTTGCGCAAGATTGCCGACGATGATGCGGCGTTTACCAAGACGTGTCCGTTGCGCGGTTACTGGCGTGAATTGGCGGACCTGATCGACGATCATGCCAAGCTGCCCGCACGTCGCGCTGACACGGCACTAAGCAAGGCGACCAAGTTGACCGGCGTCGCCGCGGCGATGAAGAATGACGCGGAGTTGATCGCGGCGGCTGAATTTTCCGAGCGCGTCGCGCCCTTCATTGAATACCTGCGCGAGCATCGTCAGCGCGTGTTTTGGCACGACATGACGGCGTTGGCGCGGCAGGCAATGGAAACGCGTTTGCGTGCCCGCCATCAACTCACGTTTGATGAGTTAGTCACCCGCGTCAGTGCAGCGTTGGCGCAGGAATCGACGACGACGGAGCGGCCGCTAGCGGATGCACTGTTTCAGGCGTGGCCGCTGGCGCTGGTAGATGAGTTCCAGGATACCGATGGTTTGCAGTACGGCATCCTCGATGCCATTTATCGCGACGCCGCTGGCGAAAAGCGCGGCCGGCTAGTGATGATCGGCGACCCCAAGCAAGCGATCTATCGTTTTCGCGGCGGCGATATTCATGCCTATCAGCGTGCTGCCGATGCGGTGGATGCGGGCGGACGGCTGACCTTGAACAGGAATTTTCGCTCCAGCCCAGAGCTGGTTGCTGCGCTCAATCAGTTTTATGAGTTGAGTGGTTGCACACTCAGTACGCAAGACACCCATACCATCGCCTACGAACCGGTGGACTCCAGCGATCGTCGTGCCACGTCTCCGTACATGATCGACGGCGCTGTCTGTCAGACGCCGCTGGTCTTGCATTACCAGGCCGAGGTACCCGACGCGCAACCCCAGCGCCGCTCCGATGCGCTGGATGTGTGCGCCAATCAAATTGCGCAAATGTTGCAATCGGGCCATCACTACATCGGCGATCAGGCGCTGCTGCCGTCCGACATTGCTGTGCTGCTGCCGGCTTCTAATGACATCAATTATTTGCGGGATGCTTTGCGTGAGCGCGGCGTTCCGTGCGTCACCTCGACGCGCACTAGTGTGTTTAGCACGGACACGGCGCGCCAGTTACAAGTGGTGTTGTACGCGGTCGTGCATCACACCGATCTTGGCGCGCTGCGCGCGGCGGCGGCCACTCGGTTGTGGGGCGCCCGCTTCAGCCAGCTACAACAATGGGGCGACGATGTGGCGAGTTGGCAACCCGTCGCCGCAACGTTCCTGGCGTGGAACAAAGGCTGGGCCGAGCGCGGTATTCAATACGTAGTGGAAGCGCTGATCGAGCAGTTGGCTACGCGCTATCTCGGCAGCATGGCCGGCGAGCGCGTGTTGACGGACTTGCGCCATCTTGGGGAATTGCTGCAACAGCAAGGCGAAGTTCTGGTGGGAAGCGAACAATTGCTGGCGTGGTTTAACGAACGGCGCGAGTCGAATGCGGGATCGGGAGATGAAGCAGCCGATGCCGCGCAATTGCGGATTGAATCCGACGCCGCACGCGTGCGCTTAATGACTTTGCATGCCAGTAAGGGGCTGGAATTCCCCATCGTATTTTTGCCGCTGATGTGGAATCACCACGAGTTTCCCGGCTCAGGTATGTACGTGGTTAACGATGCGGAAACTGGCCAGCGTAGTGTGGAAGTTTCTGCCGATGCCAAGCAACGCGAGGCGCTGGACTTGCAGGACGAGCGCTTCCGTGTGCTGTACGTGGCGCTGACCCGCGCCATTTATGCCTGCCATGTGTATGCGTTGCCGCCAGATCGTTCCGCGCGTAAAGGTGGTGGGCGCGCCGAAGGTACGGCGTGCAGTGCGTTGGATGTGATGCTGGAACGCATGCAGCCGTCGTTACTAGCGGACGAATGGTCGGCGCAGGCGTCCAATATTCAACGAGTTAGCGGCTGGCAGCCGATCGAATCATGCCGCTTTATTGCGGCCGAGGCAGAGGGCAGTGATGAGCGGCACGCGCGTCCCGTGCCGGCGCGGCCAGAAGGCCCGCTGGAAGCCAAGCACAGCTTTACGACCTTGACCCAGGGTGAGCATCGCGACGCCGTCAATCCGGGTGCCGCCGCGGGCGATGAAAGTGATTCCGATAACGCTCAGGCGGATTCCGGCGCGGAGCATCAGCGTGCTGCGGAACTCGTCGCGCTGGACGCCGCGTCGTTGCAACCGCATCCCGACTTGCTGGCGCTTGCCGCTGTGCGTGGTGCGGATTTCGGCAATGCCGTGCACGCGGCGTTGGAACATCGCGTCATTAATGTGCTGATGACCGAGCAACATGACCTTATCGAACATTGGCTGGATGACGCCGGTGTGCGCCGTAAAGACATCGAACAATCGGCGCTGATCAAGACGCTCGCCAGCCGCCTGCAGGGTGCGTTGCAAGCGCCGCTTGGGTTGCTGGGTGATCCGGCATTTTGCCTTGCCGATCTGGCGGAGCAGGATCTTCGCGCAGAAATGGGCTTCTATTTTTCGCTGGAGCGCGTGTCGATGAAGCGGCTGCGTGAGGTCTGCGCCGCCTATGGTGAGCCCGACTTGGTGCCGGCCAGTACGCGGATTCTAAGCGGTTTGATGAACGGTAAAATCGACCTGACGTTTCAGCGCGATGGGCGTTTCCATGTGCTCGATTACAAAGGCAATTACCTCGGCGACACCTTGGCCGATTATCAGGGTGCTGCCTTGTTGGAAAAAATGGATGCCAGTCATTATCGCTTCCAGGCGTTGCTATATACCGTTGCCGTAGATCGTTATCTCAAACAACGCCTCGGTGAGACTTACCAACGCCAGCAACATTTGGGTGAGTGCGTTTATCTGTTTATTCGTGCCGCTGGGCTGGGTGCGAATGCCGGTATTTGGCGGCATCGATTCGCTGATGATTTGCTAGAGGCGGTTGCCGCGGTATTTGCGCACGGCTTGACGACGCAGGAGGCGGCATGAATCCGTTGACCACCACCTATCACTTCCGTCAGTTGAAGGCAGCCGTCGCGCCACCGGAATCATGGCGCCTGCTAGACCAAACTGTCGCGCGCTGGGTTCGCGTGCATGGTGGCTCGCCGTTGTTAGCACAAGTAGCGGGTTGGGCCAGTCATGTCGAAGCGTATGGCGATAGCGCGTTGCCATTGACCAGCGCAAGTCATCGCGGCATGTCGCCGCTGGCCGCCGAACAGCGCAACGAACTAGCTGCCGAACCCATGCTCGCCGTGGCGGGCAGCGGAGACGGCGGTGGCACGCCGTTTGTCATGGATCACGATTACTTCTATTTGCGCCGGAATTATCTGCATGAAGTGGCAGTGGCGCAGCAGGTGCGTACGCGCCGGGCGACAGCGCTGCCAGCAGGCATAGCTGACGCGGAGTGCATCGACACCTTGTTTCAAGGTGATACGGCCGAGTCGGTGCAGCCGCAACGCCGCGCCGTCGCGCAAGTACTGGGCAAGCGGTTGTTCGTGCTGACTGGTGGCCCCGGCACGGGAAAAACCACGACAGTGCTGCGCATGTTGATGATGCTGATCAAGGATCGCGCGGCGCTCGGTCAACGGGCACCCATCATTCGCATTGCCGCGCCGACCGGTAAGGCGGCGCAGCGCTTGTCGGAATCCTTGCGCGACGGTGCCAAGCGTATGAGTGAGACGCAGCGACCATCGGGATGGGCGCCGGAGGTGACGTGGCAGCCGCTGGATGCGCTGTGGTATCCACATCTGGAGTCGGCGTTAGGCGCCGAGGCGAGCACCTTGCATCGCCTGCTTGGCAGCCGCGGCCGCCACGGTGGTTTCAGTCATCACGCCGGTAATCCGGTGCCTGCCGACATCGTGATTGTCGATGAGGCGTCGATGATCGATTTGGACATGCTGCGCAATCTGCTGAATGCCTTGCAAGACGACACCGCGCTAATCCTTGTGGGTGACGCTGACCAGCTCACTTCAGTGGGCACCGGCTCGGTGCTGCTTGATCTGGTTGGCGCAATGGAAACCGAGCATGCCGCTGACTTGGTGCGCCTAAGCCATAGCTTTCGCGCTGATCAATCGCTGTTGCCCATCAACGAGGCTATCCGTACTGGCGACATTGCCGCGTTCGATGTTGCGTGGAGTGCCGCGGCTGCCAAGGCGATTCGGCGCTCCGTCGCGACCGTAGCGGATCTTCGTCGCGCACTGGTAGCGTGGGCTGCAACATTGCGAGCGACGTTGCAACAGGCTGGAGCTTTCGAGGCGGTATCTCCGGAGAATCAAGCGGGCATTCTTAAAGTCCTGCACGGCTTGCGCAAACGTCAATTGCTGTGCGCATTGCGCGGCGGTGAATTCGGTGCGGATGCCGCTAACGCCGTCATCGAACGACAATTAAAAGGTCATGCCGAGCTCGGTGCGGAGGCGACCTGGTATCCCGGCCGCGCCGTGATGATTACGCGTAACGATTACACCGTGGGTTTGTTCAACGGCGACGTCGGCTTGTGTCTGCGCGATGAGGACGGCGTGCTTGGCGTGTGGTTTGAAACGACCGTGCAAGCCGGGGTCGCCGCTGTTGAAACCGTGGACACCACGGCGGGATCGGAAGTGAATCGCCGCGCCGTGTGCTTCGCGCCCGGTAGTCTGCCCGAGCACCAAGGCGCCTTCGCCGTCACCATTCACAAAAGCCAAGGCTCCGAATACGACCACGTCGCCGTACTGCTGCCGCCGGATGCTGAAAATCGCATTCTGTCGCGGCAGCTGCTTTATACCGGCGTGTCCCGCGCCAAACTGAGCGTAGAAATATGGGGCAGCAACGCGGCCGTTGAAGCGGCTATAGCCACGCCGATTGTGCGAGCGGGCATGTTGCGGAAGCGGCTGGAACGGCCTTCTGACTAGTGCCCGAGTTCAGCCGGTTATCCCTGCGGGGGATTCTCAACAGCCGGGCGGCGGGACTAGATGACGCGCCGTGCTGTGGTTTGGCTAGGCAATGGGGCGAGAGAATGCTGGATGACCGCGCCGCGGTGATTGCCGCAACCTACCATTAAAGCCCCGTAGGGCTAGCCAACGAAGGACCACCGTGTGGGTGCTATAGCGGCCATCGGTGCTCACCGGGAAATGCTGAATCAGGGTGCTTCAGCATGCTAAAGCCGAGGCGGGGCGTCCGGTTCTGGTCACACCTGCAGATGTTTGAGCAAACTATCATTTCGCTTCATCGTGTCATTCATCATTTCGGCGCACGGTGGGAAGGGCCGGAGTAATAGCTCGCCGAGGGCATTCATTCGCCGAAGGCATTCAGTGGTCCAGTAGCCGTACAACGTGCCCGCAGTCGGAATGGCGATCAGCTTTTAGTGATGACGAAGCTCTGCTTGATGACGCTTTTGCCATCCAGTGAAATATCCACTTCGTATTTTCCTTCCGGCCACAAGTCGGGGTTTTGCACTTTGAAGGTCGTGGTGGCAGGCCCCGTCGTAGCGATGGATTGGCTGATGCTGCTGACCAGTTGGCCGCGGCCTTCCAGATAGCTCCACTTGGCGTTGAGGGTGGCGTCCATGGTGCGGCCACTGGTGGTGACACTGGCGTAGATGATTTTGGTGTTGGCTGCGAACGTGTGGCTGGGGCGGGTCACTTCGTGGCTGCTGGCATCAATGACGTCACCCAGCGTCAGTTTGACGACGGCAATTGGCGCGCTAGCGTCGGTAGCTGGCACCGGCGCGGCGGTCGAGACGCTAGCGCTTGGTACAGTTGCTGGAGCCTTGGCCGTTGCTGCGTGCGCCGGTGTTGGGGCCGTTGGCGTGCTGGGTGCGATGATCGGGCTCGTCGTTGGCGCCGGACTGGGCGCTGGCGCGGCTTCCTGTTTACCGCACGCGCTGAGCAGCAGCAGGCAGGCGAAGCTCGCACTGAAAAGTGTGGCGCGGCATACAAAAGGACTCATAAAGACACCTCGATGGGGAATGCGGCTCGTGCTTCCGGGTGGGATCGCGTCATACCGCGCTGGGAAATCAGGTCCCAAGGCTAGCGCGCCGCGGATGAAGCAGCGGTTAGCGGGTGGCGATCGTTAGAAAACGAGCTTCACCGCAGCGAGCATTGTAGGAGGGGCTTTAGCCCCGATGCTTTTGAGGCCTCATTATCAAAGCAGGAGCATCGGGGCTAAAGCCCCTCCTTGTACGTTAGATCTACAAGCCTATTTTGCGGCGCGTCGCGATTATTGACGCACGGTGCGCAGGTTTTCGGGGGTGACCGGGGTGCTGCTGCGAAACGGGTTGATATCCAGCCCGCCGCGGCGCGTGTAACGCGCGTAAACGCTCAGCTGGGTCGGTGCGCAGCGTTGCGTCAGGTCGACGAAAATTCGCTCCACGCATTGCTCGTGGAATTCGTTGTGGTTGCGGAATGAAACGAGGTAACGCAGCAAACCGGCGTGGTCGATAGGGGCACCGCGGTAAGCAATCTGTATGCTGCCCCAATCGGGCTGACCGGTCACCGGGCAGTTGGAACGCAGCAAGTGAGAAACGACGGTTTCAGCGACCGGGATAGCGCCGCCAGCGGTGGTCAGAAAGTGGGCTTGTGGCGGGCCGTAATCCTCTATAGCGATGTCCTGTGTGTCGAGTAATTGGCCGTCCAGGCCGGGAATGGCGTGCTCTGGCGTATTCGCTTCGCTGAGGCGTACGCTGATGACGGCCCCTGCCGCTTCAGACAAATCGCGTAGCAGCGTGTCAGTCAGTGTGGCGACGTCGGCGATACGTTCTTGCGCGAAGCCGTTCAAATACAGCTTGAGCGATTTCGATTCGATCAGGTTCGCGGATACGGCAGGAATACGAAACTCGGCCATCGCTACCATCGGTTTGCCGCGCAGGTTCAGCCACGACAGTTCGTAGGCGTTCCAGATGTCCACACCATGAAAGGGCAACACCTCGCCAACGTCTATCTCGGCGCGCTTCTCGGCGCGCGGGATGGGAAACAGCAGACGCGGGTTGTAATGATCCGCATAGACCGTGTCTTTGCCCAGCGGTGATTGTTCAGGAGTAATCATGGGCGCCAGTTTAGCGTTCCCGTCGGTTAGCTCGGCGTGTATGCAGATGGTAGGCGCTCATTCTGGTGTCTCTTGTGTCGCAATGCCGAGCCAGAATAGGGAAGTTGACGCGTGGAGTAAGGCTATGCGTTGCGCCAGTTGCTGCCGCAACGGGTTATTTTTTAACCGTTGAAGGGCGGCAGGGACCAGCAGTGCATCGCTATGGTGAAGCGGCGTAAACCGGAACGGCTTCACCATAACTACGCGCGTTATCCCGCTTCGTCAGGGTTTGGCTAGCCGTTGGGTGAGTAACCGTTGGCTGTTGATAAACGCTGCCAGCTCGGGCAAATCGGCGGCTGACGAAAGCCGCTGGGATGACGATTTGCTCAGCTGTTGCTCACGTCAAATAGCCACTTCCGGCATTGCGGGGACCGGCGTTGGCGAGCCATTGGAATCCAGCGCAATCATCACGAAGTGGCCGCTGGTGCAGATGCGGCGATCACCGGTTAGCAGGTCTTCGGCGGTCATCTCCACTTGTACATGCATGGAGCTGTGGCCGACTTTAATGACGCGCGCGTCCAGCTCAACTAATTGGCCGACGCGCACTGGCACGCGGAAACTTACCTCTTCCGAACGCGCGGTAACCACCGTGCGCCGCGCGTAGCGGGAGGCGACGATAAACGCCGCCTTGTCCATCCAGGCCAGGGCCTGGCCGCCGAATAGCGTGCCTAAGTGGTTAGTGTGATCGGGGAAAACCATTTCCAGCAGGTGGGCTTGGGTCGACGCGGTGGTCATCGGGCTACTTCGTATGAGGAAAGAGAGAACCAGGAGGGTGGGCGCTAGCGCTGTTCGCGGCCAGAAGTCCCATGCAGGAGAACAACTTTAGATGGTTGGTCGGCCCATCGTGGTTTTATGGGTCGCCGAGCGCTGGATAGTGGACCACACAGCGGACTTTACCGTCCGGAAAGTTTCTATGGCGCACGCGCCTGGCTGGCCGCAGCTCGCCGTGGTCGCGCGGCAAGTTGCGCTGAAGCGCGTAGGTCACGCCAAGGTTTAGTCCGTGCCGCCACGCTGGAACGCGAGCCGCTAGCACTCGACATAGCGGCTCTGCCGTCTGAAGCGAAGCGGTTACTGGCGCACTTAGCCGCGGATGGGTGAACCTATGGCACAGGGACGGCCGTGCGATAACGCGCTAGCATCGAGTATTTCAACAACTCGCCGGCCGCTGCGGGACGCAGCGTAGTGATGTCTTCTGGCGTGTTTACTTGGAGCAACGCATGCATTTGATGAGTGGCAAATCGCGCCTGTTTGGTGCGCTGGTACTGGGCTTGCTTTCGTCTGGCGTGGCAGCGCAGGGTAGCGTGCTGAGCACGGATGATTACGCACGCGCGGAGAGCTTTCTGGCCACCACCACCATGCCGCTGGTGGATCACTCTGTGCAAAGGGTGACGTGGCTGGACGACGGCCACTTCTGGTACCGCGACCACGACAGCGATGGCGACCATTTCAAGCAGATGGATGTGGCCACGGGCACGGCGACGCCGTTGTTTGATCAGATCAAGCTGGCCGCTGCGTTGAGTGACGTGACCGGCAAACCGGTCGATGCGAAGAAGCTGCCGATCACGGGTTATGCCGTGCGCGCTGACGGGCGCCTGGACATCGCTATGCGCGACAAGCACTTTGTCTGCAGCGTGAAGTCGGTTGCGGTTTGTGTGGCGGGCAAGTCCGGCGACGTAAAGGCGGTGAAAGTGGGGTCTGAGCCGGGCGTGTTGTCGCCGGACAAGAAATCCGAGGCTTTCATTCGAAACTGGAACTTGTGGACGCGCGACGTTGCTACCGGCAAGGAAACGCAGCTCACCAGCGATGGCGTCGAGAATTTCGGCTACGCCACCGACAACGCTGGCTGGAAACACACCGATAACGCTATTTTGGTGTGGTCGCCTGATTCCACCCACATTGCCACCTTCCAACAGGATCAGCGCAAGACCGGCAACATGTATTTGATCAGCACGGCGGTCGGTCACTCCAAGTTGGAAACGTGGAAGTATCCGCTGGCCGGCGATAAGAATGTCACGATGATTGAGCGCGTGATCATCGACGTGCCGAAGCATAAAGTGCTGCGCTTGAAGATGCAGCCGGATCAGCATCGTTCCAGCCTGTGCGATGACGTTAGCTGCGGTCGGGATGGCGGCTGGGATGATGTGAAGTGGGCACCGGATGGGAAAACGCTGGCGTTCGTGTCTACGTCGCGCGATCACAAAAGCGCCACCTTGCGCGTCGCCGATGCTCGCACGGGTGTCGTGCATGACGTCCTGAATGAAACCGTGCCGACCTATTACGAAAGCGGCAACGGCAAGGTCAACTGGAGTTACCTGCCGCAATCGAACGAAGTAATCTGGTTTAGCGAGCGCAACAATTGGGGTAATTTGTACCTGTACGATCTGGCCACGGGCAAGCTGAAACACGCCATTACCAGCGGCACCGGTAACGTGACCGAAGTGCTGCGCGTGGACCCCAAAACGCGCACGTTGTGGTTCCGCGGTGTGGGTCGTGAAGATGAGTCCAATCCGTATTACCAGCAGTTTTACAAGGTCAGTCTGGACGGTGGTAAACCGACACGACTGACGCCGGAAGATGCCGATCACATCGTGACGTTGTCGCCAGATGGCGCCTACTTCGTCGACTCCTATTCCACCACCGATACGCCGCCCCGGACCGTCCTTCGTCGCAGCCTTGACGGCAGCGTCGTGGCATCCGTCGCCACCGCCGATATCTCCCGCTTGCGTGCCGCCGGCTGGGTACCGCCGCAGGTCATCACGGTGAAAGCGCGCGACGGCAAAACCGACTTGTATGGCCTGATGTTCAAGCCAACTCATTTCGACGCCGATAAAAAGTATCCGATCGTTGATTACATCTACCCGGGTCCGCAGACCGGCTCCGTTCGCACGTTCGGCTTTTTGCCAGCGCGTGGCGACAATCAGTCGCTGGCCGAACTGGGCTTTATCGTCGTGGCCATCGATGGCATGGGTACACCGTGGCGCTCCAAGGCATTCCACGATGCCTACTACGGCAATATGGGCGACAACACGCTGCCCGACCAAGTGGCGGCGATCAAGGAATTGGCCAAGGCACACAAGTGGATCGACGGGGAGCGCGTAGGTATTTGGGGCCATTCCGGCGGCGGCTTTGCCACCGCTGATGCGATGTTCCGTTACCCCGACTTCTTCAAGGTTGGCTGGGCCGAGAGTGGTAATCACGACAACCGTAACTACGAAGACGACTGGGCCGAAAAGTACCAAGGTCTCGAGGTCGTCCAGAAAGACGGCAGCAGCAATTACGACGATCAGGCCAACGAGAACATTGCCAAAAATCTCAAAGGCAAGCTGATGCTGGTGCACGGCACCATGGACGACAACGTGCCGCCGAGTAATACGTTGCTGGTCGTGGATGCCCTGATCAAAGCCAACAAGAATTTCGACTTGCTGATGATTCCCAATGCGCGTCATGGCTACGGTAAGGCGACGCCGTACACCACACGCCGCCGTTGGGACTATTTCGTGCATAACCTTGCCGGCAATACGCCGCCAGAAAACTTTGAAATCACCCAGCCGAAAGATTGAGATTAGTTGGTTGATGCCACGTCGCGTTTGCATGCGACGTGGCATCAACGGGCTTCAATGGCGCGCCACTCAAAACGCCCTATCAAACGATGCACGCGGCGAAGTAGGTCAGTTTGAGCAGAAACTGGCGGTGATGCGGGTGTGTTTTCAGCCGGTGCAGCCCCTGGATGGAATCAATTCACTTCAAGCAAAACACTCCCTTTGTTTGAATTGAAGGGATCGTATTGACGGGTTCCTGTCGGCGGCCGGCCAACGCACCGTTGGGTTCAGCCAGGTCAGGTATAGATGCGTCCAACTGCGTTAGGTAGAGCTGCCCAAACAATGCGTCCGCATACAGCTAACGGGACAGAAACGCGCGCACTTCCGCCGCGTTGATGTGCTGATACAAATTCAGCGCCAAATTGTTCGACACGATGGTGTCGCCAGTAGTCAAGAACGCCATAAACGGCTGGATTCAGTGGCGATTAGCCACCGACATTTTCTTCACCATGCCTCGTGTTTCCAGCGAAAAATCCACCTTTTCGACGGCGACCGCCCAGCGCAACCTCAGCTAAAACGTAACCGATATGGAGCGTGAGCTCGGCCATCCGCAAGCTGATGGTGGTGCCTTTCTGTCGCTGCGGGATGTGCTCAGCCTCTCTGCGCCAGCTTCGTTGAGTGACTCCCTGGCTCCGGTCTGCTGGCTATAGCGCGTCGTGGTTCAGTTCGCCGGTGCGAATGCGGACGACTTGTTCCAGCGTGCTGACAAAAATTTTGCCATCACCAATCTTGCCGCTGCGTGCGGATTGCTGAATCGCTTCCAGTACACGTTCCAGTTGATCGTCGGTAATGGCGACTTCCAGCTTGATCTTCGGTAGAAAATCAACCACGTATTCGGCGCCGCGATACAGTTCGGTATGGCCTTTCTGGCGGCCGAAGCCTTTCACCTCAGTCACCGTTACGCCTTGTACGCCAACTTCGGCCAGCGCTTCGCGTACGTCGTCCAATTTGAAGGGCTTGATGATGGCGACAACCAGTTTCATGAGGTTTCCTCGGGTGAAAAGCGTCGGCCCGCTGCGCGACGCACCCGTGCATTCTGCCTTTGCTGGCGCGTGCTGTCGCGCACGGCGAGACTTGTAGGACAATTCCTACATGTTTTGGAGGAGCACACCGATGGCGCCCTTAGTCCGTATTCACCTATTCTTTAACTCGACGAGTGCGAGGTGTTGTCCATGATGGATAGGCAGGATATCGATCAGATTGCCCTGCGACTTGTGTCGTTGGTACCGCCAGGAGTGGCCCAGGCGCAGCAGGATTTGCGAGCCAACTTCCATGATGTGCTGGCGCAGGGACTGCGCCGCCTCGACCTAGTCACCAGGGAGGAGTTTGACGTTCAAACCTTGTTGCTGGCACGGACGCGCAGCAAGGTTGACGAATTGGAGCGACGTGTAGCTGACATGGAAGCCACCCTTTCTGCCCGCGGCAGTTAATCGCCGCCTCTCTTCCGGAAGCCGCCTCCGATCTGTCACCTCACCCCGAGAACGATCGGGGGCGGTTATTTTTTTGTAACTGATGGAGTCGCACGATGTTGTCCTTTGTCTGCGGCTCTTTCGTGTGCCCGCGATTACCGGTTGTATGAGCCTCGCTGTCACATTTAGCCGCGCTCAGGAAGGCGTTTCTGCGCCGCAGGTGATTGTGGAAGTACACCTGTCTGGCGGCTTGCCGTCCACCAGTATTGTTGGGCTGCCCGAAGCCGCCGTGCGTGAGGCGCGCGATCGCGTGCGCGTCGCTATTCAAAACACCGCATTTGAGTATCCGGGCGGCCGTGTCACGGTCAATCTTGCGCCAGCTGATTTGCCCAAGGATGGCGGCCGATTTGATTTGGCCATTGCGTTAGGCATGTTGGCGGCCAGTGGTCAGGTGCCGCGTGAAAAGCTGGACGATTGCGAATTTTTGGGTGAGCTGGCGCTGTCGGGCGAATTGCGTTGCGTTTCCGGCGTGCTGCCGGCTTTGCTGCGCGCGCGCGCGCGCGGCCGACGTGCGGTAGTGCCGCGGGCGAATGCGGCGGAAGCGGCGTTAGTAGCCGATATGGACGTGCGTGTTGCCGATACCCTGGCGGAAGTCTGTGCGTGGCTGCGCGGTGCGCTCGACCTATCCATGCCGGTCGGCATCCCCAGCAATGGCGGTGCTTACGAGGGTCCCGACCTGAGTGATGTGCGTGGCCAGCTGCAAGCACGACGCGCGTTGGAGATCGCTGCGGTGGGTGGCCATCATTTGTTGCTGGTTGGACCGCCAGGCACCGGCAAGACGATGTTGGCAGAACGTTTGCCCGGTATTCTGCCAGCGCTGACCGAAAGCGAAGCGCTGGAAACCTGCGCCATCTTGTCGGTTGTCGGCGAGAACAATCACCTCGCGCAGTGGCGCCGCCGCCCGTTTCGGGCGCCGCACCACACGGCGTCGGCTGTTGCCTTGGTGGGTGGCGGTTCTACCCCGCGACCTGGCGAAATTTCCCTGGCACACAACGGCGTGCTGTTTCTGGACGAACTGCCTGAATTCAGTCGGCATGTATTGGAAGTGTTGCGCGAGCCAATGGAGTCCGGTCACATTGTGATTTCCCGCGCGGCACGGCAGTCAACCTTTCCCGCGCAATTCCAGCTAGTGGCGGCAATGAACCCGTGCCCGTGCGGTTACGCCGGCGAGCCGCGTTGCCAGTGCACGCCCGATCAAATTCAACGTTACCGCGCACGCATTTCGGGGCCGCTGCTCGATCGCATTGATATGTGTGTAAGCGTCCCCCCGGTTCCGATGGCTGATCTTGGCGCGCCGCGTGGCGAACGGGATGAGGATTCGGCCACCGTTAGGGCACGTGTTTTACGAGCGCGGCACCAGTCACTGATGCGCGCCGGGCGCCCGAACGCGGAAATCAGCACGCGCGAGTTGGAACGCGATTGTGCCTTGGGTCCGACTGAGCGCCATTGGTTTGAAAACGCGCTGGAGCGACTCGGTCTGTCTGCACGCGCATATCACCGTGTGTTACGCGTGGCGCGCACCATTGCCGACCTTGACGGCGGCGCAGCGTTGTTGGAAAAAAAGCATCTGGCCGAAGCGCTGCAATATCGGCGATTGCCGGCGTAAGCGTAGCTTGGGGCAGCAAGGCGAGCGCCGGCCGGTAACAACAAGAAGCGCGCGTTTCTCGGCGTGTACGTGCAGGATGGCTTCACCGAAGACTTGCTCGACTACTGTCGAAGTTCGGTCGCGCCATCGGGCAGTTGGCCCCTTGTTCGTCCTTTCCGCGTGTTTTTAGCGGAAGCGGCGTTTCAATAACCAAATGCTGGTCATTCATTGGTTCCCTTTCTGTGACGTGCAGTTGCCACACAGCGGCACGGAAGGAGCCGACGTGCGGTCATTGAAGGCCGCGGAAATGACCAATTTAGCGGCGATACTAATCAGTAAACCTGTTGCGACGCTTGGCTTACTGAACCGGCTTCACGCGTCACCTGCGCGATGGATGGCACTTGGCGCCAACCCGCGTCACGTTGCCGCCCGGGCGCTGCACGCATGATCGGGACAACGCGTCTCCGCCGAAACGTCTTCCTTCTTCGACCGCAATCGCAGGTAGCACCGGGCAACTTCTGATCTATGTGAAACCGTTGCTACGCCTTGTGCTAGCCAGCTGGTGCGGTTGCCCTTAGTCGATTATTGCTGGACGTGTCCGCCGCCACGTGCTCCGATAGAGGGATGACTTTGTTTTTGGGGTAGCGATGAGCATAGATCTGGGCCTGATGCTGGCGGCCATGTTGATGATCGGCTTTTTGGCGCAGTGGCTGGCGTGGCGGGTAAAGTTGCCGGCCATTCTGTTCCTGCTGTTAGCAGGCATTGTGCTGGGCCCGGTGACGGGTCTGTTCAATCCGGACAAGGTGTTGGGAGACTTGCTGTTCCCGACTGTGTCACTGGCCGTCGCGTTGATTTTGTTTGAGGGCAGCCTGACGCTGCGCTTTCACGAATTGCCAGGGATTGGCAAGGCGGTACGCGGGCTCGTTAGCTATGGCGCGGTGGCGACGTTGCTGCTGCTGGCGCTGGCGGCGCACATGGTGGCTGGGCTGAGTTGGCAGGTGTCGCTGCTGTTTGGTGCGTTGGGTTGTGTCACTGGGCCTACCGTCATTGCGCCGATGTTGCGCACGTTGCGGCCGACGCCACGTATTGCCAACACGTTGCGCTGGGAAGGCATCGTGATCGACCCGCTCGGCGCCTTGTTTGCCGTGCTGATCTACGAGGCCATCGTGTCGCATCAGGAAGGCCACACCATCGGCATTTTTGTTGCCACCATTGGCTGTGGCGTGCTGGTGGGCGCGGTGGCGGCGTGGTCGGCGGGCTTTTTGCTACGCCGGCAGATGATTCCCGAGTACCTGCAAAATTACGCCGTGTTGGCGACTGTGCTGTTTGCCTTCAGCGTGTCCAACACACTTACCCATGAGTCGGGTTTATTGGCGGTAACGATCATGGGCATTGCGCTGGGCAATATGCGCGGCGTGCATATCGACGACATTCTCGATTTCAAGGAAAGCCTGACCACCGTCTTGGTGTCGCTGCTGTTTATCTTGCTGGCAGCACGACTGGTGTGGCCGCTGCCCGATGGCATGCTTGGCGCGGGTATTGCGCTATTTTTGATCGCCCAATTTGCGGTGCGGCCGATCAACGTGGCGCTGGCAAGTTTTGGTAGTAGCTTGAGTTGGCGCGAGCGCGCGTTGATCAGTTGGGTTGCGCCGCGTGGCATTGTCGCCGCGTCGGTATCGGCCCTGTTTGCGTTGCGGCTGAGCGCGCTGGGCGTGCCTGGCGCTGACGCGCTGGTACCGCTGGTGTTTATGCTGATTATCGGTACCGTCGTGTTGCAAAGTGCTACCGCGCGACCGCTGGCCTTGTGGTTGAAGGTGGCTGAGCCAGAACCGCACGGCGTGCTTATTTTTGGTTCCGATGACGTAGCGCGAGCGATTGGTTCGGCGTTGGTAGAAGCGGGCCTGCAGGTGACCTTGGCCGATGACGACTGGGATGGTATTCGCCGAGCGCGCATGCAGGGACTAACCACATTTTTTGGTAACCCCACGTCGCCGCATGCCGAGCTGCATCTGGATCTGTCCGGACTGGGCCGCTTGCTGGCGGTGTCGACGAATCGCGAACGCAACACCCTGGCGTGTGTGCATTACCGGCAGGAGTTTGGCCGCGAAAAAGTGTACCGGCTACGTGTATTGACGCAGCAGGAAAACACGGATCGCGCTGCCTTTGCGGGCACCTTATTGGCGCCGCCGTTGTTCGATAATGAAATCACCCATGGCCGCTTCAGCGAAATGCTGGCGCAAGGCTGGCAAGTAAAATCTACCAAACTTAGCGCCACTTTTGACTGGCCCAACTTCATCGAACAACACGGCTCCAAGACGGTGCTGATGTTCGGCGTGGAGGAGAAAGGGACCCTGCGCATTGCGACAGCTCGACGCGAGTTGGAGCCGAAGGCAAGCTGGACGATTATTGCGTTAGTGCCGCCGATGAAGGCAGAAACGGCGGCTGACGAAGAGAAATAAGTGGCAAGAGTGAGAAACGAGAGGGGTCGAGCGGGAACGTTCGCAGGCGTTCTCGCTTCGCTCCACTCATCTATTTCCCCGCGAGAAGTTGAGTGTCGGGAGTGAGAAAAGAGAGTAGCGCGCTAGCCGGCGTTTACTCGCTTCTCACTCCCTCTACCCATTTCATTTCTCGCTCGTTCTACGCCACCGACGCCTGCTTGAACTGCGCTTCTTCGGTAGAGCCGGTCAGTGCCGTGGTCGACGACTGGCCTTGCTGCACGGCCTGCGTGACCGCATCGAAGTAGCCGGCTCCCACTTCGCGCTGGTGCTTCACCGCCGTGAAGCCACGTGAGACGGCGGCGAATTCCTTTTCCTGCAGGTCGACAAAAGCAGTCATCTGGCGTTGTACGTAGTCATGCGCCAGATCAAACATGCCGTAGTTAAGGCTGTGGAAGCCGGCCAGCGTGATGAACTGGAACTTGTAACCCATGGCCGCCAATTCCTTCTGGAAGTTGGCGATGGTGGCGTCGTCCAGGTTTTGCCGCCAATTGAAACTGGGTGAGCAGTTGTAGGCCAGCAACTTGCCGGGGAAGCGCTCGTGGATGGCGGCGGCAAAGCGGCGCGCATCGTCGAGTCGTGGCTTGCTGGTCTCGCACCAGATCAGGTCTGCGTACGGCGCGTACGCCAGGCCGCGGCTGATCGCCTGGTCCAGTCCGGAGCGGGTGCGGAAGAAACCTTCGGCGGTACGCTCGCCGGTGATGAACGGGCGGTCGTTGGCGTCGATGTCGGCGGTAAGCAGATCGGCCGCGTCGGCGTCGGTGCGCGCCACCAGCAGGGTCGGCACACCGGCGACGTCGGCAGCCAAGCGCGCGGCGTTCAACTTGTCCACCGCCTCGCGCGTAGGCACCAGCACCTTGCCGCCCATGTGCCCGCACTTCTTGACCGACGCAAGCTGGTCCTCGAAGTGCACGCCGGCGGCGCCGGCATCGATCATGGCCTTCATCAGCTCGAAGGCGTTGAGCACCCCGCCGAACCCGGCCTCGGCGTCGGCGACAATCGGCGCCAGCCAGTCGATGGCGTGGTCGCCCTCGGCGTGGTGCAACTGGTCAGCGCGCAGCAAAGCGTTGTTGATGCGCTTGACCACCAGCGGCACGGAGTTGGCCGGGTACAGGGACTGGTCCGGGTACATTTCGCCGGCGTCATTGGCGTCGGCGGCGACCTGCCAGCCGGACAGGTAGATGGCCTTGAGCCCGGCCTTGACCTGCTGCATGGCCTGGTTGCCGGTGAGCGCGCCCAAGGCGTTGACGAAGTCTTCCTTGTGCAGCAAGTCCCACAGCCGTTCGGCGCCGCGACGGGCAAGCGAGTGCTCTACCGCCACGCTGCCGCGCAGCCGCACGACGTCCTGTGCGCTGTAATGGCGCTGGATACCGGCCCAGCGTGGGTTGTTGTTCCAGTCCAGATCGAGCTGCTCGGCGGTAGGCATGGGGTTTTTCATGGCGTGGCTCCGATGGGTGGGTTGTGCGACGCGGATCAGGTGAGTTGCTGGTAGGCGGCAACGGTGAGGAACTCGCCGAGCTGGTCGGCATGGGTCATGCGCGCGATGAGCGCGGCGGCGGCGTCGGCATGGGCCGCGCCGGGGTGGTTGCCGGTGCGCAGGCGGTGGCTGTGCGTGGCCAGTGCGTGGTCAAACAGGGCCATGTCGATCGGTGCACCGTCGTCGAATGCCAGCGTGCCGGCGCCGTGCATCGCGCCGTCGGCGTGATGCAGCCACTGCCACAACTGGGCGCGGGCGATCTCGGCGGTGGCGGCGTCCTCCATCAGGTGATGCAGCGGCACGCAGCCCAGCCCGCCAAGCCACGCCGCGGTGTAGCGCAGGCACACCTCGACGTTGTTGTCGAAGCCGGTGCGGGTGATGGTGCCGGCGGGCGCGGCCAGTAGCTGCGCGGCGTCCACCTGCACGTCTTCGCGCAGCACCTCGAGCTGGTTGGGCGCATGCATGTGTTCGTCGAAAACCGCCTGCGCCACGCCAACCAGTGCCGGATGCGCGACCCAGGTGCCGTCGTGACCGGCAAGCACTTCGCGCAACTTGTCGGTACGCACCTTGGCCAACGCCGCGTCATTGGCGGCGCCGTCGCCCTTGATCGGGATCTGCGCGGCCATCCCACCCATGGCGAACGCGCCGCGGTGGTGGCAGGTGTGGATCAGCAATTCCGAATAGGACTTGAGGAAGGGCGCAGTCATGCCGATCTGTGCGCGCTCCGGAAGCAGCCGGTCGCGGTGGCCGCGCAGGGTCTTCAGATAGGAAAAGATGTAGTCCCAGCGCCCGCAGTTGAGGCCGACCGCGCGCTGCCGCAACGCGTGCAGGATCTCGTGCATCTGGAAGGCCGCGGGCAGGGTCTCGATCAGCACCGTGGCTTTCATGCAGCCACTTTCCAGCCCGAAACCGGTCTCGGCGGCACTCATCACCGCTTCCCACAGCGCGGCTTCTTCCATGGCCTCGAGCTTGGGCAGGTAGAAGTACGGGCCGCGGTCGCGCGCGGCCAATGCGCGCGCGTTGTGGAACGCGAACAGCGCGAAATCCACCAGCGCCCCGGCGACCGGCTGGCCGTCGACGGTGAAGTGCTTGTCCGGCAGGTGCCAGCCACGCGGACGCACCATCAACACTGCGCTGTCTGGCTGCACACGGTATTGACGGCCGTCAGCGGAGGTGAACGCAAGGGTGCCGTCGACCGCGTCGCGCAGGTTGATCTGCCCGTCCATCTGGTTGGCAAAGGTCGGGGCGGATGAATCCTCGAAGTCCGCCATGAACACCTTGGCGCCGGAATTGAGCGCGTTGATGATCATCTTGCGTTCCACCGGGCCGGTGATCTCCACCCGGCGATCGGCCAGTGCGGCGGGGACAGGCGCGACCACCCAGTTGCCCTCGCGTATGGAGCGAGTGTCGGCACGAAAGTCCGGCAACGCGCCGGCATCCCAGGTGGCCTGGCGCTCGCGGCGCTCGTGCAACAGGCGCTGGCGGTCTGGTTCGAAGCGCTGGTGCAGGTCGGCCAGAAACTCCAGTGCCGGCGGGGTCAACAGGCTCTCGTAGCCGCTTGTGTCGGCGTGGACCGCCAGCGGTGGCGGCAAAAGTCGTGCGTGGGTTACGGCCATGGACGGGTTCCGGGGACTGGAAAGGTCCTCGAACCTAGTCGGCAAGAGACATGCTTGACAACGTGAATGTTTCAATCATGCTCATGAGCAAAACCAATACATACGCCAACGTATTGAGAACGCCCATGAAAAAACCAGACGTTGGCAAGCGTGCCGTGCACTCATCCAAGGGCGGCGTGGGCAATTCGCCCAAGGGCAGTGCCACGTCCGCGCCTGCGCAGCGGCGGTTCTATTACAAAGGCAACCGGCACAAGCAGTTGCGCGCATTCGTGATGGTGGTGAAGCTGGGCACGCTGACGCGCGCCGCCGAGGCTTTGTACGTTTCCCAGCCCACCGTCAGCCTGCGGTTGCAGGCGCTGGAGCGCGAACTGGGGGTGTCGCTGGTGGAGCGCCGCAGCCGGCGCAT
>JBDTBF010000025.1:0-32116 GCA_039924175.1 Rhodanobacter sp. | reverse complement strand
GAGCGCGTCTATCTCCTCTTCAATAAGCCACGTGGGTTACTCGTCAGCGCGGCAGATGAACATGGTCGAGCCACTGTTTATACGGCCTTAGCCGCGGCAGGGCTGCCATGGTTGGGCCCGGTGGGCCGGTTAGACAAGGCCAGTGAGGGCTTGTTGCTGCTCAGTAACGACACAGCTTGGGCCGCAGCAATTACTGACCCCGTGACGCATCTGGACAAGGTTTATCACGTACAAGTGACGGGTCAGCCCGATGCAGCGGTTCTAACCGCGATGTGCGCGGGAGTGAATGAAGGCGGTGCGTTGCTGCAGGCAAAACACGTGACTCTGCTTCGTGCGGGTGAGAAAAACGCCTGGCTCGAAGTGACGCTGGACGAAGGTCGCAATCGACATATTCGTCGATTGTTGGCGGCGCTTGGCTACGACGTCCTGCGGTTGATCCGGGTGGCCATTGGGCCACTCGCATTGGGCGAATTACCCAAAGGGCAGTGGCGCCGGCTGACTGCAGAAGAGATCCATCTGCTTGATGGGCGACGTTAAGGGCGTGCTATCGCTCCGCTCTTGTATGCCTGACGTGCGATTTACCACGCGCGAAGTTAACGCGCCTCAAAACCCAAGCGGCGTGCGGCAGGCCGCTGGACCTTGAGCCCAGCACCAGTAGCTTCCCGACGTAACGTCGCGTTCTGGTTACTCTTTGATCAAGCCCACTTTCTTACCTACTTTGATGAATGCGGCGATGGCGTGATCCAGTTGCGTGCGCGTGTGCGCAGCGCTCATTTGGGCGCGAATGCGTGCCTGACCTTGTGCAACCACGGGGTAGAAAAAGCCGGTGACGTAGATGCCTTCGTCGAGTAATCCATTCGCCATGGCTTGTGTTTTGGGTGCGTCATAAATCATTACCGGTACGATGGGATGAACGCCGGGTTTGATGTCAAAACCCGCGGCAGTCATTTTTTCGCGGAAATAGCGTGTATTTTCTTTCAGCTTTTCACGCAAATCGCCGGCTTGGCTCAGCATGTCGAATACTTTGATACCAGCGGCCACAACGTGGGGTGGTAACGAGTTGGAAAACAGGTAAGGCCGTGAACGCTGGCGCAGCATTTCGATGATTTCCGCACGGCCGGTGGTAAAGCCGCCCACCGCTCCGCCAAGTGCTTTACCAAGCGTGCCAGTGAAAATGTCGATCTTGTCCATCACACCATTAACTTCGGCCGAGCCGCGGCCGGTTTCGCCTAGGAAACCGGTGCAATGGCATTCGTCGATGTGCACCAACGCGTTGTACTTGGCGGCGAGCTTGGTGATTTCATCCAGCGGCGCAATATAGCCATCCATGGAAAACGCGCCGTCGGTGGTAATGAGCTTGGTGCGCGCGCCTGCTGCGTTCGCAGCTTGCAGTTGCTTTTCCAGGTCCGCCATGTCGCGGTTGGCATAACGGAAGCGCTTGGCTTTGCACAAACGGATCCCGTCGATGATTGACGCGTGGTTCAGTGCATCAGAAATCACTGCGTCTTCTTCGCCCAGCAGTGGTTCGAACAGACCACCATTGGCATCAAAGCAGGCGGCGTAGAGAATCGTGTCTTCAGTGCCAAAGAACTTGGCGATCTTTGCTTCCAATTGTTTGTGTAAATCTTGTGTGCCACAGATAAAACGCACCGAGGCCATACCAAAACCATGAGTGTCCAGCGCGTCCTTGGCGGCTTGAATCACCTCCGGGTTGTCGGCCAAGCCGAGATAGTTGTTGGCGCAGAAATTCAGTACCTTGCGACCGTCTTGCAGGGTGATCTCTGCCGATTGCGGCGAGGTGATAATGCGCTCAGCCTTGAACAGGCCCTGCTTGCGGATCGACTCAAGCTCGCTGGCGTAACGCGTCTGGCCGGGATAATTCATGGTTGGGTTCCACAGGGAGGAAAGGCCCATTGTGAGCCTTTCAGGCGCTGTCGAAAACCGTTGCTGACGTTTCAATGCAGGCCGAAGTCCGCCCGGGTGGTCTTGCCTTGGTCATCGATACCTTTGGCATCCAGTTTGGGCGCCAGCACGGACACACGCGGGTGTTCAATTTTCCCGTGTAGCCATGTCCGCACTGGATCAGCGCGGCGTTCGGCAAGGTGACGCAGTGCATCGGCGTTGACCGGCATGATGGTTTTCAGCAGCTTGTGCATCACCTCCGGTGGCTGCGACTTGGTCAGGCCAATCAGGTCACGTGGTTTGGGGAATTTGGCGTGCTTGTAGGCCTTGGTTAGGTACTTGTCGTACTAGTCCGGGCTGAGTTTAGCGAGGTCGGTGGCGGGTGCGACTTTCTGATCTGTCGTCTTTGTTTTGGCAGCTGCATCGGCGCCGATCAGTGCGTCAAAATTGCGGTGACCGCCGGTCTTGCGAGCGTCGTGCAGTACCAACTGGTTCAGCTGCATCGCGCCAAGAGGGTAACGCGACAGCGGTGGCTCTACGTGGTCCAGCGTTGGCGTGAACGAGCTCAAGAACGGGCGTTCCGGTGTGGGTTACCAGCGCTAGGTCATTCAATTGCAGTGAGCCGACCCGGCGTATCTGAGGTGCGGACTTAGCTTGTACGAAATGTAGTTCCAGTTGGCCGGATAGCTGGCCACGCGGGACCTCTACTGGCAGTTGCACCGACAGGTAACTAAGATAGCGCGGCAGGTCGAGGGGATTCAGCGTGAAGCGAATCACAGATTCTCGGCTGTCCGCGAACGGTTTGGTTTGACCGGTGATGTGCAATGGGCGGTCGTCCACCGTCATGGCCAGCAGCGGCTGCACGAACACATCGGTATTGTGCGGAAGGCTGGCGATGAACGGTATGCCCCAGTTCGAGACGGGTGATGTGGTGACTGGCGTGCGTTACCGCGTGAGTGAACGCGATATCGCACGTCATTTACGCTGATATTGGACAACGCGAAACGGGCCGGCTTGCTGCCCGGCTTCGACGGCTGGCCGGTGAATCTTTCGAGCAGATCGGAAAAATTGAATTGATGCGGAGCCGTGTGGGCGAGATGTAGCTGTAGATGCTGCAGCGTCAGGTCATCCAACACTGGCGCCATGCGGAACAGCGACGCCCACAAGACATTGATGACCATATGGTCGATATTCACAAACGGCGTTACTGTTCGCGGTCCACAATTTGCGTCCGATTCCGCTGCAAGCGCAGCGTAAACGTATTGAAATGCACTTCGCCCAAACTTACTGGTCGGTTGAATAGGGTAGTCAGACGCGTCTGCAACTGACTCTTGATGATCGGCGGTGCGGCGAAGAGTCCGAGCGAGTTGAATACCGTCAGGACGATGAAGACTGTCAGCGTAATTCTTCGTGGTCGTGGCGAACCAATGAACCGCTGCAGCTTGCTGCGTACCGTCGCCAGACGCGAATCTACGGTTGTCGGGCGAAGAGTTTCGATCGGTAGCGTGATGGCGTGTGGCGACGATGGACGCATGTCGCCATCACGCGTACAGGAGTTCCGGAGTCACTTAATTCGAGTGGCCCCCTTCACCTTCACTAGGTACCGCTTATTGCCAGGAACAGACCACTTTGCCGCAACTGCCGGCGGCCATGAGGTCGAATCCTTTCTGGAAATCGTCGATGGCAACTTGGTGGGTCAGGACCTTTTGTAGCGGGAAGCCCGTCAGCACCATTTGCGTCATTTTGTACCAGGTTTCGTACATGCGCCGACCGTAGATACCCTGCAAAGTCAGCCCTTTGAAGATGACTTTATCCCAATCTACGGGTGAACCTTTCGGCTGAATGCCGAGCATGGCGACTTTGCCGCCGTGATACATGCAATCGAGCATGTCGTTGAAGGCGCGTGGATTACCGCTCATTTCCAGGCCGACGTCGAACCCTTCCATGTGCAAATCCTTCATCACGTCCTTCAAAGACTGGTGGGCTACATTGACGACGCGCGTTGCGCCCATGTCGGCAGCCAGCTTCAAGCGATAATCGTTGACATCGGTCACTACAACGTTGCGTGCGCCGACGTGTTTGCAGATACCGGCGGCGATAATGCCGATCGGACCCGCGCCGGTGATCAGCACGTCTTCGCCAATAACGTCAAATTGCAGTGCACAGTGAGCAGCGTTCCCGTACGGGTCGAAGAAGGCTGCCAGTTCCGAGGGGATTTGGTCCGGAATCGGCCACAAGTTGGACGCCGGCATATTGATGTATTCAGCGAATGCGCCATTGCGGTTGACGCCGATACCAACCGTGTTCGGGCATAGATTTTGACGGCCAGCGCGGCAGTTGCGGCAATGACCACAAACAATGTGGCCCTCGGCGGATACGCGGTCGCCGATTTTGTAGCCAGTCACCCCGGTTCCGATTTCAACGATGCGACCGACGAATTCGTGACCAATGGTCAGGCCTGGTTTGATCGTGCGCTGGCTCCATTCATCCCATTTGTAGATATGCAGGTCGGTGCCGCAAATGGCGGTTTTCTCTACCTTGATCAGTACTTCGTTGGGGCCAACCTCGGGAACCGGTACCTGTTCCATCCAGATACCTTCTTCGGGTTTGCGCTTGACCAGAGCTTTCATCATTTGTGGCATTGGGGGAATCCATGAGCTGGCCCGGAACGCGGGCGGGGAGGCGTGAATTATAGAGCGACGTTAGCGCTGGCCGCTTTAGTGCGCTGCAGCGTTGCTGTGTTCGCGGTAACAAACTATGGTCGTAGGTTATTACGCTATTGATGAATGTTGTTGGCCGTAATTGAGCGCGTCTACATACGGCGCAGCGTACTGGCGTAGCCGTGTTCTACGCTGCCAACCATGGCGATTGCGGCATAGATCGCCCTCGATGCCAAGTGACTTGCGGCCTATGTCTTGACCCGACGGCATACGTTCTACTCGCAAGTTGTTGGTGAAACCCCGGTACGAGGTCAGCGCTGGTCTGGCCAAATTTTTCCAAGGAGCTCTTATGCGACGTCTTGTTCTTGCTGCAGCCATTGCTGTCAGCTGTATCTCCGCCGCGCATGCCGTTGAAGGTATGTGGCAGCCCGCTCAGTTACCAACGATTGCCGCCACGTTGAAACAGCATGGCTTGCAGCTGGATCCAGCCAAGTTGACCGACCTTACTGCCTATCCGATGGGTGCGATTGTCAGCCTCGGTGGCTGCACGGCGTCCTTTGTGTCGCCAGAAGGCTTGGTGGTGACCAATCATCATTGTGGCTATGGCGCGTTGCAATACAACTCCACGCCGCAGAAAAACCTGATTGTCGATGGCTTTCTTGCCAAGACGCCGGCAGAAGAATTGCCGGGTGACCCGAACATGCGTGTCTTTGTCACCGAAGACATTCATGACGTAACGAAAGAGGTGACCGCCAAACTCAGCGACACAATGAGCGGTGCGGAGCGCTACAAGGCAATTGAGCAAGCCATCAAGAGTCTGGTCAAGGGCTGTGAAAGCGACGGCTACCGTTGTGATGTTTATAGCTTCCACGGCGGCTTCAGTTACCAGCTGATCAAACAGTTGGAAATCAAGGATGTGCGTTTGGTGTACGCGCCGCCCGAATCCATCGGCAAATTTGGTGGCGACGTCGACAACTGGATGTGGCCGCGTCACACGGGTGATTTCAGCTATTTGCGCGCCTACGTTTCCAAAGATGGTAAGTCGGCGACCTACGCCAAGGACAACGTTCCGTATCGCCCAAAACACGTATTGAAGGTGAATCCGCAAGGCGTCGAGGCGGGCGACTACGTGATGGTGGTGGGTTATCCGGGTCGTACCAACCGCTATCGCTTAGCGGAGGAAGTGCAAAGCTCGATCGACTGGGTTTATCCCACGCAAATCAAGATTTACACGGACACCTTGAACATCATCGATAACGCTAGCAAGGCGGACCCGAAAGTTGGCGTCAAGTACGCCAGCATGGTGGCCGGCCTCAATAATTATCTGAAGAACTTTGGTGGTCAGCTGGAAGGGCTGCGCCGCGCTGACGCCGTCAACGTCAAGCGTGCGCAAGAAGCACAGTTGGATGCGTGGTTGAAGCAACAAGGTGGCGCGGAGAATACGGCGCTAGCGGCCGATATCGTCAAGCTGCGTACGCAAATTGCCAGCAACGACGCTCAACGCGAGCGCAATCTAGCTATTGGAATGGTCAGCCGTTCCTCGATGTTCAACACCGCCGTGCGTCTGGTGCATCTATCCAAAGAGCGGCCAAAGGAAGACCTTGCACGCGATGCGGGTTACCAGCAGCGTGACTGGGTACGCATTGAAGGTGGTCTGAAGCAGATGGAACGCCGCTTCGATCCCACAGTAGACCAGCAGTTTATGGTTTACGGTTTGCAGCGTTACGTTACTTTGCCCAAGGCACAGCACCTGCCGGCGCTGGACGCGTGGTTGGGTGATGCGAAAACGGAAGCACAGCTTACCCAGAAGGTAGCCGCACTATATGCCGGCAGTCAGTTGGGCAATGTCGCTGAGCGTTTGAAGTGGTTCAACGCTGATAAAAAGGCGATTGATGCCAGCAACGACAGCATGCTCAAGCTGGCACGCGCGGTGCAGCCGGAACTAAAGAAGATGGAAGACGAAGCGGATGCGCGTGAGGGCGAAATGAGCAAGCTGCGTCCGCGTTATATGCAGGCAATGATTGCCCGGAAGGACTCGCAGCATCTGCCGGTTTATCCCGACGCTAACGGATCGCTGCGTGTCACGTTTGGCAATGTACAAGGTGTTACGCCGCGTGACGGCGTCAGCTATGCGCCGTTTACCACGGTGCAGGGCATTGTTGAAAAGAACACCGGTGTCGTGCCGTTCAACGCACCCAAGGCGGAACTGGATGCCATCAAGGCTAAAGCTTACGACGGCTATGCTTCACCCAAGTTAGGTACCATCCCGGTCGACTTCCTTGCCGATCTGGACATCACCGGTGGCAACTCCGGTTCGCCGGCGATGGATGCCAACGGTCAACTGGTGGGGTTGGCATTTGACGGCAACTGGGAGTCGGTCAGTGGCGACTGGCTATTCAATCCGCAGTTGAATCGGTCGATTCAAGTCGATGTTCGTTACATGCTCTGGGTTATGCATCACCTTGATCATGCCGACAACTTGCTGAAGGAAATGGGCGTACCGGCGAAGTAACCGGGTCGCGGCGATAGAAAAAGGCCTGCGTCGATGACGTGGGCCTTTTCGTTTGGTTTTCTATAAAAAGATCCGTAGGAGCGAACCCGGTGCGCGATGGCTGCTGGCAAAGAATCTTTCGCGCCCAGGGTGGCCTCCTACGGGAACTGCGTGGGACGTTACGGACCCATAGCATCGCTCCGCCGCACCTCCCTTTACACTAACGTCATGGCTATCGATTCTCGTCCCCTTGCTATCTTTTTGATGGGCCCGACGGCGTCCGGTAAGACGGCGTTAGCGTGTGACCTGAGCGAGCGCTTTCCGCTGGATTTGATCAGTGTGGATTCGGCGTTGGTGTATCGCGGCATGGATATCGGGTCAGCCAAGCCCGACGCGGCGACACTAGCGCGCTATCCGCACGCATTAATCGATATTCGCGATCCTGCGCAACCGTATTCCGCGGCGGATTTTTGTGTGGATGCAACCGTTGCGATGCAACGCATTAGCGAGAAAGGCCGAGTGCCGTTGCTGGTCGGTGGCACCGGTTTGTATTTCCGCGCACTACAAAACGGGCTGTCAGATTTGCCCGAAGCTAATCCTGCCATTCGCGCGAAGCTTGCTGCAGAAGCTGCTGGAATAGGTTGGCCGGCCATGCATACGCGTCTAACTCAACTTGATCCGCTCGCTGCCCGTCGCATCGGCTGCAATGATGCTCAGCGCTTGCAGCGTGCATTGGAAGTGATTGAGCTCACTGGCCGTCCACTGTCCGAATTGCAGCGCGGGCAACGGCGCGCGCAGTTCCCGTGGAGAGTGTTGAAACTGGCGCTATTCCCAACCGACCGTCGTGTGTTGCACGAACGTATTGCTCAGCGCCTTGATGCAATGCTGGCGGCAGGGTTTGTTGATGAGGTGCGCCTGCTGCGAAAGCGCGGTGATTTGACGGACGACTTGCCAGCCATTCGCTCCGTCGGTTATCGCCAAGCGTGGGAGCATTTGGATGGCAAAACCGACGTGGCCGAATTCCGCGACCGTGCCATTTTTGCTACGCGCCAGCTGGCTAAACGGCAAATCACCTGGCTGCGCAGTGACTACGCCGCGCGCTTGTTTGACCCAGACCGGCCTGCGGTGCAACGTGCTGCCGCCGTCGCCGTGCAACGTTTTCTGCATTGAGCCAGCGTTCGCGCGGACGAAAAGCGTCGCTTCCGTCGGTATCTGTCGGAATGTGCGGAATTAAGTGAAAATCTTCTTTCGCGGCGTGTTTGAAAGCAGCTAACATCGCAACTATGTTGGGCCGGGGCGCCGTTGGCGTTTTTTCTCCGGTTCGTTTGTGACAAGGGGAGAACAAAAATGTTCAAAGGGCAGTCGTTACAAGACCCATTTCTCAATGCATTGCGGCGCGAGCGCGTGCCAGTTGCTATTTACTTGGTCAACGGCATCAAGCTGCAGGGTACCGTGGAATCGTTCGACCAGTTTGTTGTGCTGCTGCGCAATCAAGTCAGTCAGATGGTTTACAAACACGCTATTTCCACCGTGGTACCAAGCCGCAACGTTCACATTGGTAATGCACACGAAGGGCACGATGAGAATGGCGAAGGCGGCGACGCGTCTATCGCGCCGGTATCGCCGGAAGCTTGATTGCTGACCGCTTGGCCCGCATAGAGTAGGTTCGCACCGAAAAGGCCAAGCGCATCCGTGTTTGATAGACAAAAGAAAGGCGATCGCGCCGTATTGCTGCTGCCGCATTCACGCGGACAGGGCGATGCAGCGCGCCGTACCGAAGAGTTCACTGAACTCGCCAAGTCCGCTGGCGCCGAGGTTTTAGGCGGTGTCGCCGCGCGCGTGGAGGACCCTAGTCCACGTTATTACGTTGGTAGCGGGAAGGCCGACGAAGTTTTGGAAGCGGTACACGCGTTGGAAGCCGATGTGGTGCTCGTTGACCATCTGCTGACGCCAGTGCAAGAACGCAACTTGGAAAAGTTGCTTGGCGTGCGCGTGGTGGATCGTGCTGGGCTGATTCTGGATATCTTTGCGCAGCGCGCCCGTTCGCATGAAGGCGCGTTGGAAGTTGAGTTGGCGCAACTTAAGCACCTGGCGACGCGCTTGGTGCGTGGCTGGACTCATCTGGATGCTCAGCGCGGCGGCGCTATCGGCAACCGTGGCCCCGGCGAAACGCAGTTAGAAACCGATCGCCGGTTGCTGGGTATTCGCGTCAAATTACTGACCAAGCGCTTGGAGAAAGTTCAAACCCAACGTACGCAACAACGTCGCTCGCGCTTGCGTAATACGGTGCCGCACGTCGCTTTGGTGGGATACACCAATGCGGGCAAGTCCACCTTGTTTAATGCGTTGACTACGGGTGGCGTGTATACGGCTGACCAATTATTTGCCACGCTGGACCCGACGGTGCGCAAATTGGAAGGCTTGAGCTGTGGCCCGGCGGTATTAGCTGACACGGTGGGTTTTATTCGCGAATTACCACATGACTTGGTAGCTGCTTTCCGTGCGACGTTGGCTGAAGCGCGAGATGCTGACTTGCTGTTGCATGTAAGTGATGCCGCCGATGACGAGCAAGACCAGCTGCACGGTGTCGTCGATCATGTGCTGGATGAAATTGGCGCCGGTGACGTGCCGCAACTGCATATCATGAACAAGATTGACCTGGCGAACACCGAGCCTCGGCTTGATCGCGATGCCGCGGGCAAGCCGAGGCGGGTGTGGTTGTCCGCGCAGACTGGCGTTGGCGTTGAGTTATTGCAACAGGCGCTGGGCGAATTGTTGGGTGGTAGTCGCGTGCGTTCGACTTTACAGTTGCCGCTTTCTGCTGGTCGCTTGCATTCTCGCCTCAGGGCGGTGGGGGCCATTGTGGGTGAGACGGTTGATGAGCAGGGCTGGCAGCTGCGTATTGATGCGCCGCGCAGCGTGCTGGCGCCACTTGGTAATGGCAATGCGACCGACACCGAGCTGCTGCGTGAGTTGTTGGTTGAAACCGAATGATGGTGCAGCTGGCGCGGACGGCGCTAGCTGGCTCTGTTAGAATACGCAGCGTTTGTGCGGCCAAGCAGGTGGGTCGCCTATTTATGGTTTCGGTAGCTTTGGCCCACCTTGTGCGCGATTTTGCTCGCGGCGGGATCTGGCTTGGGTTGCCGGCCTCCGATGGCTTCAAGGAGACTGACAGTGGCGTGGAATGAACCCGGCAACGGGCAACGTGATCCTTGGAACAGGAAACGGCCGGCGGGCAAACCGTCGCTGGATAACTTGTTGAATGAGCTGAAGACTCGCCTCAATAAGTTGAGCCGAGGACCGGGTAGCATCCTTATCGCCATTTTGGTGGTGCTGGGGCTGACCCTACTTTTCAGTTCTTACACGATCGTCAACGCGCGACAGGCTGGCGTGGTGCTGCGCTTTGGCCAGTACTCGCGTACGTTGCCGCCTGGCTTCCACTTCAAGCTGCCATTACCCATTGAGTCCGTGACCAAGGTGGACGCGACACGCGTGCGCTCGGTCGCTGACAAGGTGATTTTGCTGACGCGTGATGAAAATATCTTGGCAGTTGATTTCACCGTGCAGTATCAGGTGGATGACGCACGCAAATATCTGTTCTCGCTGAATGAGCCGGATGAAACGACCCATGCCGCCGCCGAAGCAGCGGTGCGTGCCGTCATCGGCAGCAGCAATATGGACCAGATTCTTTCAGGTGAAGGCGCCACCTTGGTCAGCCAGGCTCAGGAAGTGCTGCAAAAGACGCTGGATGGCTACAACTCGGGGCTACGCGTTACCGAGGTGAGCTTTCAAAACGTGTCACCACCGAAAGAGGTGAAAGACGCGTTTGATGACGTCAACAACGCCCGCGAAGACAAACAAAGTATTGAGAATGCAGCGCAGGCGTACGCCAATAAGGTCATTCCGGTGGCTCGCGGTGACGCATCGCGCATCGCAGCGGAAGCGTCGGGCTACAAGGCCGAGCGTATTGCTCGCGCGGAAGGCGATACGGCACAGTTCGATTTGTTGCTACAACAGTACAAAGCGGCGCCGGCAGTGACGCGCGAGCGTTTGTGGCTGGAAACGATGGAAAAAGTCACCGCGGAGAGTCAGAAGGTGATCGATGGCACGGGCGGTCGCAACATCATTAATTTGCCACCCGGAACCCATGCCAAAACATTGTCATCGGAAAATACGCCCACTGCTAGCACAGGCGTGGTCGGGGCCGTGGTGGCACCCACCAGCAGCGGCACTACGGGTAAGGGGGAACAGCCATGATGAAGATTCTTTCCGCCATTGCTGTCGTGGTTCTGGTGTTGCTTGGGCTTAACAGTATGTTTGTCGTTAGCGAAGGGCAAAACGCGTTATTGCTGCAATTTGGCCGTATTGTGCGCACCGATTTCCAGCCAGGCCTGCATTTCAAACTGCCGCTGATTCAACAAGTCATGCACTTTGATAACCGCATCTTGTCGCTGGATGCTCAGCCAGAACGCTATTTCACTTCTGAGAAGAAAAGCGTCAACGTCGACTTCTATGTGAAGTGGCGCATTGCCGATAACGCGAAGTACTACCGCGCTACGGGTGGTGACCAGCTGCAGGCCACCCAGCGTTTAACGCCTATCGTCAAGGACGCGCTGCGCTTTGAGTTCAACGCTCGCACGTTGCAGGAGTTGATTGCCGGCGGCCGTCAGGACATCACTGAGCGAGTGCGCAAGTTGACTGATGCATCAGCGCGCAAAAACCTTGGTATTGCCGTGGTTGACGTGCGTATCAAGCGGATCGACTTGCCTGATGAAGTCAGTGAGTCAGTCTACAAACGTATGCGGGCGGAGCGCTTGCAGTTGGCCAACGAGCTGCGCTACACCGGCCAAGAAGCGGCAGAAAAGATCAAGGCGGATGCAGATCGCCAAGGCCAAGTCTTACGTGCCGATGCGGATCGTGATGCGGCGAAAATTCGGGGTGAGGGTGATGCGCAGGCAGCGTCTATTTATGCCAAAGCGTATAGCCAGGATCCGGAGTTCTTCGCGTTCTATCGCAGCATGACCGCGTATCGCAAAGCCTTTGAGGATGGCAAGAGCGTGTTGGTATTGAAGCCCGATTCAGAATTTCTGCGCTACTTCAGCAACCCGTCTGCTACTAAGCACTAATCCGTTTAACCGTGTTGCATGAGCTGGCTCTCGCGTTCTGTCTCGTTTTGATCATCGAGGGTTTAGTGTTGTTTGCGATGCCGCGCGGGTGGCAAGCGATGGTGCGTGAGGCGTTAAAACTGGCGCCGCAACGGTTGCGTTTGTTCGGCGCCGGTGCGGTACTGGTCGGGTTACTGTTGTTGCGCTGGCTACATTGAATTAACACGCTGTAGCGGGTCATTGCTGCGGTACGGATGGGTGGAGACGATGCGTCGTTTAAACATCCATCGACGTGGCCTCAGTCTTTGAGGCATGGCAAACTTTAGTGAGAACATCATGGGCAAGTCAGTAGTCGTATTGGGTGCGCAGTGGGGCGATGAGGGCAAGGGCAAAATTGTCGACTTGCTTACTGAGCGGGTCAGCGCCGTTGCTCGTTTTCAGGGCGGACACAACGCCGGTCACACCCTGGTTATCAAGGGCAAGAAAACCGTCCTTCACCTGATCCCGTCGGGCATCCTGCGTGACGGTGCGCTTTGCCTGATCGGCAATGGTGTGGTGCTGTCGCCGGCCGCGTTGATGACGGAAATTGCCGCGCTGGAAGCGAATGGCGTGGAGGTACGTTCGCGCGTCAAAATCAGCCCGGCAACGCCACTCATCATGCCGTATCACATCGCCGTGGATAAGGCGCGCGAAGTGGCCGCTGGCGGCAAAGCGATCGGTACCACGGGGCGCGGTATTGGCCCGGCGTATGAAGACAAGGTGGCTCGTCGCAGCGTGCGTGTTGCCGACTTGATGTACCCGCATGAATTACCCGAGTTGCTGCGTACCGCGGTGGACTACCACAACTTCATCCTCACCCAGTGGCTGAAAGCCGAGCCGGTGGATTATCAGCAGGTGCTGGATGACGCGATGATGTGGGGCGAGTACATCCGTCCGCTGGTCGACGACGTCGCCACCATCCTGCACGATATTCGCAAAGACGGCGGCAGCATTCTGTACGAAGGCGCGCAGGGTGCCTTGCTCGATATCGATCACGGCACCTACCCGTATGTCACCTCTTCCAACACCACCATCGGTGGCGCGTTGGCCGGAACCGGTGTGGGCGTAGGCGATATTGACTACGTGTTGGGCATCTGCAAAGCGTATGCCACGCGCGTTGGTGGCGGCCCGTTCCCGACCGAACTTAATGACGACATGGGCGAACTGCTGCGCAAGAAGGGCAGTGAGTTTGGCGCCAGCACCGGTCGCCCACGACGTTGCGGCTGGATCGACTTGGTGGCGTTGAAGCGGGCGGTGCAGATCAATGGCATCAATGGCTTGGCGGTTACCAAGCTGGATGTGCTTGATGGTTTGCCCAGCATCAAAGTTTGCGTGGCTTATGAATATCGTGGCAAGCGGCGTGAACTGGCGCCGCTGGATGCTGATGGTTGGGACGAGTGCAAGCCGGTCTATCTGGAATTTCCGGGTTGGGAAGAGTCCACCGCGGGTATCCGCGACTGGAACAAGTTGCCGCCGGCTGCTCGTGCGTATCTGCGTTCGGTTGAAGAGCTGTCCGGTTGCCGGCTGGCCCTCGTTGCGACGGGCGCTGATCGTGACGATACGATTTGCCTGGACGATCCGTTCGCCTAATAGCGATAGCTGCACAAGGTTATCGAAACAGGCTCCGTTTTGCGGGGCCTGTTTTTTTGGTAAAGCCGCGCGCGTCGTTAGCCAGCTTTCTTGCAGCGCGTTAGCGTTAGCGTGCTATCGCAGATTTGCAAGAGTGGAGTAGGTAGCTGGTATCTCAGGTTTCCTTCACTAATGCCGGCTCGGCACGGCTAGCACGATCGCCAATCGGCAGGCTAAGTGTTTCCTTTACTTCTTCCATCACGATGTAACTTTTGGAATCGCGCACGTTGGGCATCGTCAGTAAGGTGTTACCTAGCAATTTGCGATACGACGCCATTTCGGAAATGCGCGCCTTGATCAGATAATCAAAAGCGCCGGAGACCAAGTGACATTCCAGCACGTTGGGTAAGCGCAACGCTGCATTGCGGAATTCTTCGAAAATGTCGCCGGATTTATACGCCAAACTAATCTCCACAAACACCAGCAATCCGGCGCCGACTAACTGCGGATCAAGCCGCGCGTGGTAGCCAGTGATGACGCCGTCACGCTCCAATCGACGCACGCGTTCGGTGCATGGGGTGGTAGATAAACCAACACGCTCGCCTAGGTCAGTAAACGAGATGCGACCTTCTTCCTGCAGCACGCGAAGGATTTTACGGTCGATTTTGTCGAGTTCGCGGCTGCGGCCTGCCATGGAAACTCCGTTATTTGTAAAATTGCAGTGATTTTGCCTGACTTATGTCAGAAATACAGAAAACAATACTGCACAATCATTCCTATACTCGCCGTATGACGTTCCTGTGACGCTTTCGCAGGGCAATTACGGGTAGGGAATGGGCATGCGTGTACTTATTTTAGGCAGCGGTGTGATCGGCGTGAGCAGCGCGTGGTATTTAGCGCGCGCCGGTTTTGAGGTTACGGTCGTGGATCGTGAGACGGCGCCCGCGCTGGAAACCAGCTTTGCCAATGCCGGCCAGATTTCCCCCGGCTATGCCTCGCCATGGGCCGCCCCGGGCGTACCACTGAAAGCGCTGAAGTGGTTGTTCTCCAAAGACGCGCCGTTGGTGATCCAGCCCGGCCTTGACCCGCGCCAATATCTTTGGATGCTCCAAATGCTGCGCAATTGCACGGCGAGTCGCTACGCGATCAATAAAGCGCGCATGGTGCGTTTGTCTGAGTACAGCCGTGATTGTTTGGATGAGCTGCGCAAGGAGATTGGGCTGGATTACGAAGGCCGCCAGCTCGGTACGACACAGTTGTTCCGCACCCAGGCGCAACTGGACGACGCAGGTAAGGACATTGCCGTATTGAAAGAATACGGCGTGCCATACGAGGTGCTGGATCGCGCCGGTATCGTGCGCGTGGAGCCGGCGCTGGCAGGCGTGGTGGATACCCTGGCTGGCGCGCTGCGCTTGCCGCACGATGAAACGGGGGATTGTGCGTTGTTCACGCACTTGCTGGCTGAGCATGCCAAGGCCGCTGGCGTCGAGTTTCGCTTTGGCGCCACCGTGGAAGCGTTGGAGCAGTCGGGCGGGAAAATTTCCGGCGTGCGCATCGATGGCAAAACCGAGCGCGCCGACAGTTACGTATTAGCGTTGGGTAGCTACACGCCACGCCTGCTGGCACCGCTGGGTATCCGCTTGCCGGTCTACCCGCTGAAAGGCTATTCCTTGACCTTGCCGATCACCGATCCGGCGATGGCACCTACGTCCACCATTCTTGATGAGAGTTACAAGGTGGCGGTAACGCGTTTTGATAAACGCATTCGCATTGGCGGCATGGCCGAAGTGTGCGGGTTCGATCTGTCGATGCCGCCACGGCGCCGGGTGACGTTGGAAAAAGTCATCACCGATCTATATCCGCACGGTGGCGATTTAAGCCGCGGCGAGTTCTGGACCGGGCTGCGTCCGGCAACGCCAGATGGAACGCCGGTGGTCGGTGGCACCCGCTTCAAGAACCTCTATCTCAATACGGGTCACGGCACGCTGGGCTGGACGATGGCTTGCGGGTCAGGCCGATATCTTGCTGACATTATGGCTGGCGTGAAGCCGCAAATAAGCACCGAAGGTCTGGATATTTCTCGCTACGGCGGGCGTCAGGCGCCCTCAGCTAGCGTGAACGAGACAGCCTAATGCGCCCAGCTAACGCACAAATTGATCTGGCCGCACTGCGCCACAACTACCAGCTTGCGCGTCAGCTTGGCGGGCACAAGGCGCTGGCTGTTATCAAGGCGGACGCTTATGGCCACGGTGCCGTACGTTGCGCGCAAGCATTGCAGGCGGAAGCCGATGGTTTTGCCGTTGCGTGTATTGAAGAAGCGCTGGAATTGCGCGGCGCTGGTATCCGCAAACCTATCCTTTTGCTGGAAGGCTTTTTCGAAGCCGATGAGCTGGCGCTGATCGACGTGCACGACCTGTGGTGCGTGGTGCAGGCGCAATGGCAAATTGATGCCATTGAGCAATCGCATCCTATGCGCCCGCTAACGATTTGGCTGGCGTTGGACTCAGGCATGCACCGGCTGGGTTTGAATCAGCAAGACTATCAGGCCGGCTTGCAGCGCCTGCAAGCGCTTCCACAAGTGCGTGATGTCGTCGCGATGACTCACTTTGCGCGCGCGGATGAGCTCGATTGCGCACGTACCGAGCAACAACTAACCGCATTCGACACGGCGCGTGCGGCGTCGTCGCTATCCGTTAGCGTAAGCAACTCCGCGGCATTACTCGGTTGGCCCGTCGTGCATAGCGACTGGGCGCGTCCTGGCTTGATGCTTTACGGCGCGAGCCCGTTTCCGGCCGAGCATCCCGTCGCTGACCAGTTGCAAGCGGTGATGACGGTAACTTCAAAAGTCTTTAGCGTACGTGACGTTGCCGTGGGCGAGCCGGTGGGTTATGGCGCCCATTTTGTGGCACGTCGGCCCACTCGCGTCGGCGTAGTGGCGATGGGTTACGCCGATGGCTATCCGCAGTTCGCACCTAATGGCACGCCCGTGGCCATCGACGGCCAACTAGGCGAACTGATTGGCCGCGTGTCCATGGACATGCTCACCGTCGACCTGACCGATCACCCCAATGCCGGTATCGGCAGTGTTGTTGAACTCTGGGGCAGCCAAGTGGCCATCAACGATTTGGCCTTCCACGCCAACCGCAGTGCGTATGACGTGCTGTGCGGATTGAAGCGCGTGCCGCGTCGCTACATCGGCGACTGATTGACGGCGGTACATGCCGCTACAGACTTTCGGCCATGACTTCCGGCGGTGTTCAAGCCAGCCGACGTAAGCGCACCATCGCGGTTTGTGGCTGCTGTGCCACTTCGTACTGCGGCGGGGTTTGCAGTCTTGCGCCAGTTGGCGAGTGGGTTCGCCTGTGCGCTTTGTCGCGTTTATCAAACCGCTTTTGAAAAGGAAGGTCATGCGCACTTATCTGGTTTCCGCGATAGCGTTGGCGCTTGCGGGCGTCCCCATGTTGGCGAGTGCGGCGATGCCACAACTGGCGGCTACGGCCACGTTGGCGACGACGCAATTGCCACGTACGGTGCGCCCATTACATTACGACGTATCGATCGTGCCGCATGCCGATGAGTTGAATTTTGATGGCAAGGTGGCGGTAACCGTCGACGTGTTGCAGCCGACCAATAGCATCACGCTGAACGCGATCAACATGAAGTTTTCGTCGGTACAACTGGTGCCATTGAAAGGTAAGTTGGTGATCGCCGATCCGTCGGTGGCGGTAGATGCAAAGGCGCAGACCGCGACATTTACGTTTGCTCAGCCGCTCACCGTGGGCAGTTACACGCTGAAGATGGCGTATACCGGTAAAATTGAAACGCAGGCCAATGGCCTGTTCGCGATTGATTACGATACCAAGTCGGGCAAGAAGCGCGCGCTCTACACGCAATTTGAAAATTCCGATGCACGCCGCTTTATTCCTTCCTGGGATGAGCCGGCGTACAAGGCAACATTTGATTTGCAGGTGACGGTGCCCACCGATGAGATGGCCGTGAGCAACATGCCGGCGGCGTCGAAGAAGGATCTGGGGAAGGGTCTGACGCGGGTGCAGTTTGAACAGACGCCGAAGATGTCGACTTACTTACTGTTTTTTGGTGTCGGTGATTTTGACCGCGCCACCACTATGTCGGACGGCACGCAAATTGGCGTCATCACGCAAAAGGGTTTGTCGTCACAAGCCGGCTTTGCGCTGAAGTCTGCCAAAGACATCTTGCATGACTACAACAATTATTTTGGGGTGCCGTATCCGCTGCCCAAACTCGACAACATTGCGTCGCCAGGGCGCAGCCAGTTCTTTTCGGCGATGGAAAACTGGGGCGCGATTTACACCTTTGAATATGCGCTGTTGTTGAATCCGACCGTCTCGACGTTGTCGGACAAACAGGAAATATTCAACACCGCTGCCCACGAAATGGCGCATCAGTGGTTCGGTGATCTGGTGACTATGCGTTGGTGGGACGATTTGTGGCTTAACGAAGGGTTTGCATCATGGATGGCAGCACGCACCACGGTGCAATTGCATCCGGAATGGCACACAAATTTGGATGCCGTAGGCACGCGAGAAGGCGCCATGTCGCGTGACGCGGTGGCAACGACGCACCCAATCATTCAGCACATCGCCACGGTGGAGCAAGCCAGTCAGGCCTTTGACACCATCACCTACGCCAAGGGCGAAGCCGTCATTCGTATGCTGGAAGCGTATGTCGGCCCAGACACATGGCGTGCCGGTGTGCGCCGTTACATCAAGGCGCACGAATACGGCAACACGACCTCGGACGATTTGTGGCGTGAAGTGCAGGCGGTATCTGGCAAGCCGGTGACGCAGGTTGCGCATGACTTCACCTTGCAGCCGGGCATTCCGCTGATCAGCGTCGGTGCCGAAGTATGCAGCAACGGCAAAACCACGATGAAACTGACGCAGGGTGAGTTCACCAAAGATCGCCCGAACAAGACGCCGTTGAAGTGGCACGTGCCGGTCATCGCACAGACTATTGGCGGCACGCCGACGCGCGCATTGGTGGATGGTTCGACCACGCTAACGGTCGCTGGCTGTGGCCCCATCTTGGTGAATTCCGGGCAGACCGGTTACTACCGCACGTTGTATACGCCGGCTGAATTTGCGGCGATCAAGGGCGACTTCGCCAAGCTCGCGCCGATTGATCAACTCGGCCTGATGGACAACACGTGGGCGCTGGGTATGGCTGGCTTGCAGCCGGCATCCACTTATCTGGATTTAACGCAGGTCACACCGGCCGACGCGGATCCGCAGATTTGGGGCAACATTGCCGGCAGCCTTTCCGGCTTGCACCAGTACTACCGCGGCGATAAAACGCGTCAGGCTCGCTTTGATGCGTTCGCGGTTAAGCAACTGAAACCCGTATTCGCGCGAGTCGGCTGGGATGCGAAGCCTGGCGAAAGCGACCCGACCAAGGTATTGCGCACCGAGCTGATTGGCGTGCTTGCTGATTTGGGTGATACCGCTGTTATCAACGAGGCGCAGCGTCGTTACGCCGCGCAGGCGATGGATCCCAAAGCCTTGCCGACGGCATTACGTAAAACGGTGTTTGGCATCGTGGCGCGAAATGCGGATACCGCAACGTGGGACAAATTACACACGATGGCCAAGGCTGAGACGAACCAACTGATCAAGGATCACCTGTACTCGCTGCTGTCGATTGCCAAGGATGACGCACTGGCACAGCGCGCACTAGCGCTGGCGCTTACCAACGAGCCAGGCGCGACAAACAGCGCGGGTATGATTCGCGCGGTTGCCTATCAGCATCCGGATATGGCGTTCGATTTTGCCGTGGCGCACCGCGCTGAAGTAGGTAAGCTGGTGGATGAGACGTCCAGTAGTCGCTATTACCCGGGGCTAGGTGCAGGCTCGGATGACCCGGCCATGATCAGCAAGATCAATGCTTATGCTGACTCGCACATTGCCAAAAGCTCGCGTCGCGCGGCTGACACGGTGATCGCCAATATTCGCTATCGCATGATGGTGCGCAAGGACCGATTGCCTGTCATCGATGCATGGTTGGCAAAGAATGGCGGTTAAGCGCTGGCGCGAGTTGGAAGCCATGCGCGGGTAAAGTCGAGGTTTGATTTGCCGATAGAATCTCGCGCCGCACTCCCGCATGTCTCCAGCGGAAGCTGCTTTTCAAAAGAGAAGGTTGGCTAGCCAGTGTCACTCGCCCTTAACCGTTAGACCGTTGGCGGCGGAGGCACTGGATGGCTAAAGGTCGATCTATCGGGGACGTGGCGGTCGCACGAATATTAAGCGAGCGCTGCTGTTGTCGAAGGGGCGACTAGGCGTCGGTGTTATTGGAAAGGCTGACCGATTAACTGGCATCTGAGAACTGAGGCGGAGACCAACGGTATGGAAGCGAAATGAACACTGCCACGCTGTTATGGGGCGTGTTGTTTGGCTCGATTGGGTTCGGCTTCTTTCTGTATGGAAAAAAGCAGCGCGCCATCGTGCCGTTGGTATGCGGTTTAGTGCTGATGGTGTTTCCGTATTTCATATCGAGCGCGGTGTGGTTAGTTATCGTGGGTATTTTGTTGATCGCCACGCCGTATTTTTTCAGGGTTTGAGTCGGACGGTGCGCGGCGGTTGAGCGAGTGCCATTCGTAAGATTTGCTCTGCGCGAGTCGCACGAAAAAAAAGGCCCCGCATGCCGCGAGGCCTTTTTTGTTTTTCTCGCAGGCAGCGTTCCCTTTACGCCTCCACTTCATCCTTGTAGGCATCGATCGGGACGCACGAGCACATCAGGTGCTTGTCGCCATAGACGTTGTCCACGCGGGCGACCGGCGGCCAGTATTTCTGCAGCTTCAGGCTGGCCAACGGGAAGGCCGCCAATTCACGAGGGTAAGCATGAGTCCACTCGCTGCCGCTAACCATGCCGGCCGTATGTGGCGCGTGCTTGAGCGGGTTGTCTTCGCGATCCAGCTTGCCATCTTCAATGGCACGAATCTCTTCGCGAATCTGGATCATGGCATTGATGAATCGATCCAGCTCCGCTTGCGATTCACTCTCGGTGGGTTCAACCATCAACGTGCCGGCGACCGGGAAACTTAGCGTCGGCGCATGGAAGCCAAAGTCGATTAGGCGCTTGGCCACATCTTCCGCACCAATACCGGTAGCCGCTTCGAGCGCACGCAGATCAAGAATGCACTCGTGTGCCACCAATCCGTTACGACCGGTGTAGAGGGTTGGGTAATGCGGTGCGAGCCGCTTGGCGACATAGTTGGCGTTGAGCAGCGCCACCTGAGTAGCTTTACGCAGGCCTTCGGTGCCCATCATGGTGATGTACATCCATGAGATCGGCAGGATCGACGCCGAGCCAAACGTTGCGGCGCTGACCATGCCGGACTTGCCGTCGCTGCCAAGAGCGCGTGGCAGGAACGGCGCGAGATGTGATTTCACCGCGCACGGACCGACGCCCGGGCCGCCACCGCCATGCGGAATGCAGAAGGTCTTGTGCAAATTCAGATGCGAAACGTCCGAACCCCACTTGCCCGGCTTGGCCACGCCAACTAGCGCATTCATGTTGGCGCCGTCGGTGTAGACCTGACCGCCATTGGCGTGAATGACCTCGCAGATGGCGACAATGTCTTCCTCGAACACGCCATGCGTGGACGGGTAGGTAATCATCAACGCAGCGAGGCGATCGGCGTATTTCTCTGCCTTGGCGCGGATGTCATCCAGCTCGACGTTTCCGTTCGCGTCGCAACTGGTGACGACCACGGTCATGCCGCATAGATGCGCGGACGCCGGGTTGGTGCCGTGCGCCGAAGCGGGGATTAGACAAACGTCGCGATGATCTTCGCCGCGCGAATGGTGATACGCGCGAATGGCCAGCAGACCGGCATATTCGCCTTGCGCACCGGAGTTCGGCTGCAGGCTGACCGCGTCGTAGCCGGTGCATTCCACCAGCATCGCTTCCAGACTATCGATCAGCTGGTGATATCCACGCGTCTGCTCAGTCGGCGCCAACGGATGGATGTTGGCAAACTCAGGCCAGGTCACCGGAATCATCTCGGCGGTGGCGTTGAGCTTCATGGTGCAGCTGCCCAGCGGGATCATCGTGCGATCCATCGCCAAGTCTTTGTCCGACAGCGCGCGCATATAGCGCAGCATTTCATGCTCGCTGTGGTGCAAGTTGAACACCGGGTGGGTCAGGAACGACGTGGTGCGTTTCAGGTCGGCGGGCAGGGCGTCAGCCGTGTTCGCGTCCAGCGCATCCAAATCGTTGATGGTCGCGCCGAATAGACCAGCCAGCGCAATAACGTCTTCGCGGGTAGTGGTTTCGTCCAGGCTGATGCCGACGCTATGCGCGTCGATGTGGCGCATGTTCATTTGTACAGCAGACGCTTTGGCGTGCAATGCGTTCGCGTCGACGTCGGTCACATGCAGCGTATCGAAAAAGTCGGTGCCAACTTTCACGCCAGCGTTCCGCAGTACATCAGCCAGGATGGCACTGAGACGATGCACGCGGGTGGCAATGCGAATCAAACCATCTGGACCGTGATACACGGCGTACATGCTGGCCATCACCGCCAACAAAACCTGCGCGGTACAGATGTTGGAAGTCGCCTTCTCACGACGAATGTGTTGTTCGCGCGTTTGTAGCGCCAAGCGATAGGCCGGATGGCCTTGTGTATCGACGGATACGCCAATCAGGCGGCCCGGCATGGAACGTTTGTAGGCGTCGCGACAAGCCATGAAGCCGGCGTGGGGACCACCGAAACCAAACGGCACGCCAAAGCGCTGGCTGTTGCCCACCACGATGTCTGCGCCCCATTCGCCGGGCGCAGCAATCAAAGTGAGCGCAAGCAAGTCGCTGGCCACGGCAACCAAGCCACCGCGTGCATGAGTGGCTTCGGCTAGTGCGCGGTAATCGCGAATTTCACCGAACGTATTCGGGTACTGCAGTAAAATGCCAAAGCTTTCAATGTTTGCAGCTTCGGCGTCTTCACCAATATGCAGCTCAATGCCGAGCCCGTCGGCGCGCGTGCGCACCACTTCCAACGTTTGCGGGTGCACGCCGTTGGAAACAAAAAACACGTTGGACTTGGACTTGCCTGAGCGCTTGGCCAAGGTCATCGCTTCGGCAGCAGCGGTGGCTTCGTCCAGCAGAGATGCGTTGGCGATCTCCATGCCGGTAAGGTCAGACACCAGCGTCTGGAAGTTGATCAAGGCTTCCATGCGGCCTTGTGAAATCTCAGCCTGATACGGCGTGTATGCCGTGTACCAAGCGGGGCTTTCGAGGATATTGCGCAGGATGACGTTGGGCGTCAGCGTGCCGTAATAGCCTTGGCCGATGAAGCTGCGGAACACTTTGTTCTGCACTGCCAGCGCGCGAATTTTCGCCAGCGCGTCAACTTCGCTGATGGCCTCGGGCAATGCCAGCGGCGCGGGTGATTTGATGGAAACAGGAACAATGGCGTCCGTCATGGACTCCAGCGAGTCCTGACCAAGCACCTTCAGCATCGCGGCAACTTCCGTGTCATCGGGGCCAATGTGGCGCTCAACGAAAGACTGATGGTGCTCAAGATCACGCAGAGAAGGGGTGGGCTTATGGCTCATGAATGGGCATCCGAAAGCAACGTGCCGTGCCGCACGTAAGGCGCCCCTCTGTCCTTTTGCCTGAGAGTTTGGAAACGCGATAACTGCGCTTCGTGCCCCTTCGGCGCCGGATTCAACCGGTCTCTCCAGAGTGTTTACGTAGGATGGTACGGGGCCTGAGCGATTACGGGCGTTGCGTCTTCGGCAGCGAGCCAGCCAGTGAAGGGCCGCTCGCTTCTCCCATCAAACGTTTACCGCGGCGATTATACAGGGGCGTGAGAGTGTTGCGGCGGTTGCGTGGGTTAGGGAACGGCGCTAATAACTGCCTGTCCGTCGCCGAGCCTATGCGACGGGCCTCAGCCCGGATGCTCTACCGCGATAATTGGCAAATGGTAGGTTTTGCGTTCCATTCCCGTAATTTAAATAAACCCCAAAAAACAAATGGCCGCCTTGGAAGGCGGCCATCGTTTACAATTGGTGCCCAGGAGAGGACTCGAACCTCCACAGGGTTGCCCCCGCTAGCACCTGAAGCTAGTGCGTCTACCAATTCCGCCACCTGGGCAGGTGTCACGTTGCAGCAGCAGCAACATGAGCCGCGTAATGTATGTATCTGCCGACGGGTTGTCAACTCTTTTTCCCCATTCATCAACGTGTCGTGGCATTCTCCGCTTCGCGTCCACCACGAGGTTAGTTAGTGACTAGAAAAACCCCCACACATTCCGATGAACCACGGAATGACAAGCCGGCAAGCGCTCCGCGCGCACCGGCCAAGCGTGCGCCACGCGCCGCTGCTTCAAAAACAAACAAACGCCGTCCCGCTGCCGCTGGCGCCGTTCGCGACCCGCAGGCTGATCGTGAAGCGCAGCGTTACGCGCGCCCCATTCCTAGCCGTGAAGCCATTCTTGCTTTGCTGGAGGAGCGCGGCGAGCTATTGACCGAAGCGCGTATCGCCAGTGCACTGGAGTTGGACGACGAAGTTGACCTGGAAGCGTTACGTAAGCGCTTGGCAGCGATGGTGCGCGACGGCCAATTACTGTTAGGTCGACGCGGTGGCTACGCGCCTACGCAAAAGCTTGATTTGATCGCTGGCGTCGTCTTGGCCAATGCCGAAGGCTACGGTTTCCTGCGGCCAGACGAAGGCGGCGATGATTTGTATTTGTCACCGCAGCAAATGCGCGCGGTGATGCATGGCGATCGCGTGCTGGCCAGCGTGGTCGGCATTGACCGCCGTGGCCGTCGTCAAGGTGCCATTGCTGAAGTACTGCAGCGGCGTTCACCGCGGCTGGTCGGACGCGTGGTTATTGAAAACGGCGTGACCTTGGTGACCCCGGATGATCGGCGCTTACACCTGGACGTGATGATCACGCCCGGCGAAGAACAAGACGCGCATTCCGGCCAGATCGTCGTCGTTGAAATTACCGATCCGCCGACTGCCAAACGTGGCCCGATGGGTGTCATTCGCGCGGTGTTAGGTGAACGGCTGCAGCCGTCATTAGTGGTCGAAATGGCGATTGCCAGCCACGACTTGCCGCATGAGTGGCCCGCTGAAGTGCTGCGTGATGCCGCACTGGTGGAAGGGGATGTCACCGCTGAGGAACGTGAAGGCCGTACGGATATTCGTTCGCTGCCATTAGTTACCATTGATGGCGCCGATGCGCGCGACTTTGATGATGCGGTGTATGCCGAGCCACGTCGTGGCGGCGGCTGGCGGTTGATTGTGGCCATTGCCGACGTGTCGCATTACGTAAAAGTCGGCAACGCGTTGGACAAAGAAGCGTTTGAACGCAGCACGTCGACTTATTTTCCGGGCTTCGTGGTACCAATGCTGCCCGAGACGCTGTCTAACGGCATCTGCTCGCTGAATCCGAAAGTGGATCGGTTGTGCATGGTGTGCGACATGGTGGTCGACGCCGATGGCGCGGTCACCAAGTCGAAGTTCTATGACGCCGTCATGAGTTCGCATGCGCGCCTGACCTACGACAAGGTGTGGCAGGCGGTCGGCTTGGCCGAAAAAGATGCGCTGCACGAAGTCGCGGATGTTCTGCCGCAGCTGAAAAACCTGCACGCGCTCTATAAGGCGATGGTGCAGCAGCGTAAACGCCGCGGCGCGATTGATTTTGAAACACCGGAAGTGAAGTTTCGCCTTGATCAAACCGGTGGCGTCGAAGCCATGGGCGCGACCGAGCGCAACGACGCGCACAAGCTGATTGAAGAATGCATGATTGCCGCCAACGTGCAGGCGGCCTTGTTCCTGGAAAAGAAGAAAATTCCGGCGTTGTTCCGCGCACACGAACCACCGCCGGCAGAGAAGTACGAAGATCTGCAGCAGTTTCTGCGTGAGTTCAAGTTACGCATGCCACCGGTGGATGAAGTTACGCCGGCTGACTTTTCCGAAATCTTGCGCATGGTGAAGGATCGCCCGGAGCGCGAGCTGATTCAATCGGTATTGTTGCGCTCGCAGAGCATGGCGGCGTATCAGCCGGATAACCGCGGCCACTTTGGTTTGGCGTTGCAGGCGTATGCGCATTTCACGTCGCCGATTCGTCGCTATCCGGACTTGCTCGTGCACCGCGCGATCCGTTACGCATTGACGGCGGGTAAACCGTCTGACTACACCTACAGCGCCACAGAAATGGCCAACATGGCGGTGCATTGTTCGCAGCGCGAGCGACGTGCCGAGGAAGCCGAGCGTGATGTCGATGAGCGTTTCAAGTGTGCGTGGATGGCCAAGCACATCGGCAGCGAGTTTGATGGCGTTGTCACCGGTGTCACCTCGTTCGGCCTGTTCGTGGAGCTGGACGAATCCAGAGTGTCGGGCTTGGTCCACATCAGCCAGTTGGCTAACGATTACTATCACTTCGATGCCATTCGTAAATTGCTGAAGGGTGAGCACACCGGTACGCAATTCCGCCTTGGTGATCACGTGCGCATTCAAGTCCTGCGCGCGAGTTTGGAAGATCGAAAAATTGATTTCCGTTTAGTTGCGCCTCGTCCGTCGACAGCACCGGCGCCTTCGGCCAGCCACGCCTACGACTATGCCGCCAGCGGTGAGCGTTATTCGGTGCCGTCCAAGGCCAAGTCGACTAGTTTGATTGGTCGTGCTGCCAAAGCTATCGGCCGCGTGTTTGGACGTAAGACAGCGGTTGCGAAAGAAGTCGCAGCGCCGGTCGATTACCCGCCAGCCACGCCACGTCCCGCTTCGCGCCCGACCCGAAAAGGGGCAAGTAGTCATAGCGGGGTCGACGCGTCAGCGACACGACGTCCGCGTAAAGCTAAAGCCGGTGGCGCCGCTCCTCGTGCAGCGTCACGCCGTGCGGATAGTTCGCCAGCGGCTAAGTCGGCTGCCAGGTCGACAACCAAGCAGACGCCACAACGGCCCGCCGCGCAAGCAGCTAAATCAACGACAGCAACCAGTGCGCCCAAGAAGAGCACGCGCCGTCGTTCTAAACCAAAATCGAAACCTAAAGGCGAGTCATGAGCGAGAGTTGGATTGTTGGAATCAATCCGGTGGAAGGTGCGCTAAGTAACGACGCTGAGCGCGTGCGTGAAGTGGTGGTCGAGAACGGCCAGCGCAACGCGCGTGTACTCGAGCTGGCTGAGCGCGCCAAGGTGCTGAAGATTCCGGTGCGGCATCAGCCGCGTGAGCAGTTAGAAAAGCTGGCCGGTGAAGCGCGTCACCAAGGCGTGGCGGCGTTGTATGAAGCGCCGCCCGAGGCGTTGGAAAGTGACCTGGCCGGTTTGCTCGATCGTGACGGCCCCAACACGTTGGTGTTGGTGTTGGACGGCGTTACCGACCCGCATAATCTCGGCGCTTGTTTGCGCAGTGCGGCAGCGGCGAGAATCACGGCAGTGATCGTACCGAAGGATCGTGCGGTCGGACTTACCCCGGTCGTGCGCCGTGCGTCGGCCGGTGGTGCTGATCGCATACCGCTGATTGCCGTGACCAATCTGGCGCGTACGTTGCGTGAATTGAAGGATGCCGGCGTGTGGATCACCGGCTTAGCCGGTGATACCGACACGTCGATCTATAGCGTCGATTTCAACGGTCCAGTAGCGTTGGTGCTGGGCAGTGAAGGCGAGGGTATTCGTCGCTTGACGCGTGATTTGTGCGACTTCGTGGCGAAGATTCCGATGCCGGGCACGATGGAAAGCCTCAATGTTTCCGTAGCTACCGGGGTCGTGTTGTTTGAAGCGTTACGACAGCGGGGTGCGAAGTCATGACGACTATGCTTTGGCACGACTGGGCTGGTTACCTTGGTGTTGCGTTGATTTTGCTAGCATTTTTGTTGCTGCAAGCACGCAAGCTGCATGGCAATGGGCTTATCTATCAATTGTTGAATATGTTTGGCTCGCTCGGCGTGCTGCTGTCACTTACCTTTGGCGAAAACAATGTTCCGGCCTTTGTGCTGGAGGCGGCTTGGCTGTTGATCAGCATCTACGGCATTGGTCAGAGTGCGCGCGTGCGCCGTGAGGCGCGCGAAGTTCTACGTCAAGGCCCACCGTAGCGGCGCCCCCTTTCGCCTGGGGTTCGTTGATTTTGCCTGTAGTGAAGAGTATCCGTGGCCAGCGTCGTGCTGGCCGGGTGCTCTCGTCAGGCGATGTCGAAGCCGTTGTGCGCGCGCTCGAACGTTTCCATTTGGCGCCAGCGGTTGACGACGGTACAAAATAATTCAGTCGTACGCTCAGCGTCATAGATGGCTGAATGGGCTTCGTGGCTGTCGAACGCATGGCCTGACGCCAGCACCGCTTTGCTCAATACGGTCTGACCGTAGGCGAGGCCGCCGAAGCTAACCGTGTCGAAGCAACTGAACGGATGGAATGGGTTGCGTTTGTGCCCGACGCGGCGCACCGCCATGTTGATAAAGCCTAAGTCGAACGCCGCGTTATGACCCACCAGGATGGCTCGCTGGCAGCCCGCCGCGTGCATCGCCTTGCGCACGCCGTCGAAGATGTGGTCCAGCGCCGCGCGTTCGTCCAACGCACCGCGTAGCGGGTTGGTCGGGTCGATGCCGGTGATTTCAAGCGAACGCGGGTCGAGATTTGCGCCGGGGAACGGTTCTACATTCGTCGACAGGGTAGGCAGCGCCGACAGGTAGCCTTCCTCGTCCATCATCAACGGAATGGCTGCGACTTCCAGTAAAGCGTCGTGCTCGGCGTCAAAGCCACCTGTCTCAACGTCCACTACAACGGGCAGGTATCCGCGAAAGCGCTCGGCCATGCGCGTTGCTGTGCTGTTACTGTGAATTTCCATTCGCAAAGCATATCAGCCGCTTCGCCCCGCGTAAGGGCCGCGTGCGCCTGAGCGTTAATGGCATCGCACTGTTGCCGTGTTCGCTGTGTCATAAATACGATGCTTTTTTGAAATTAGCCGGCGGTACCGGACGCACTTTGCATGCCGTTTGCGTAGGCTTAATTTTGGACTAGCGGTATCGAAGATACTCAAGAGACCACGTGTTGGATTTCCACACAGCAGCTCAGTGATTGTCCAGCGTAGCGCCGGTCAGTAGCCCGCGTGCAAGCATGCTGCACTGGTTGCGGTACAACAGCAGCTGCCATTGTCGACCACCGACTTGCCGCCACAACACGGCGGAGCGTACGGCCGCTAACAAGTTAGTGCGAACTTTTTCGACGACGGCAGGCTTCTGCAGTTGTTCGCTGTCTCCACTCACCATGACGCGTGGCGTGAGTGTCGACAAGATCGACGTATACAGCTCGGCGAGACGGCTGGTGACCTGCGCCGAGTCTTGGCCAAAATGCTCTACTTGCCGTTGCGCGGCAATAATTCCTTGTTCCAATTTGTCGAGCAAGTCCTTGCGAGCGGACAGACTGCGTTCCAAGCGCATCACCGTCACGGCCATTTTCGTTACTGCCATGTTGCGGTCGTTTTCGTCCAGTTGCGCAATTAGGCTGCGCAGTCCAATGCGCACGTTAGAAATGCTTCCGTATACGCCAACCACCGACGGCGCGTCGATGCGAAATACGCTAGCTACGCCAGCTTCCATTGCTGCTTCATCGCAGCGTCCGTCATTGGCCAGTTTCTGCGTCAACGTGCACGCTTGAAACAAACCGGCCAGCGCAATGACGCGCTCTTCGTTCATGGCTAAGGCTTCAAACACGAGCTTGCGAATCTCCTGCAGTAACAGTGGGTGGGGCAGTGGGCAGAAAGGAGGGCGATAAACCGCCGTATGGTGCGTCGCTAGCGGTGATTACCGCACCGCCCAAGCATACGTCGTCAACATAAAAGACGACGGATTGGCCCGGTGTGACCGCACGCTGCGGCTCGTCAAAGCGAACCTCTAGTGTGTCATTTATAACGCTGACGCTGCAGGCTTGATCAGCTTGGCGATAACGTGTTTTGGCGGTGCAGCGGAAGTGCTTCGCCGGTGCTGCACCAGCGACCCAGCTTGGCGTTTCAGCGAGCAGGCGCTCTGAGTACAGCCAGCGATTCTCCACGCCTTGAGCAACGATCAGAAGATTGGCGGTAACGTCTTTGCCGACCACGTACCAAGCCTCACCACTGGCGTCATGACGGCCGCCAATACCTAGTCCGTTGCGTTGGCCTAGCGTGTAATACATAACGCCCTGATGGGTGCCAATCAACTCGCCGGACGGCGTACGCATTTCACCGGGCTTCGCCGGAATGTACTGGGCGAGAAAGCCGCGAAAGTCGCGTTCCCCAATGAAACAGATGCCGGTGGAATCCTTTTTGGCGAAGGTGGACAGTCCGGCGTCGTGGGCCAGCTCGCGTACGTGGGTTTTCTCAATTTCGCCAATCGGGAAAAGCGTGGCGCTGAGTTGTTGCTGGCCCAACGTGTGCAAGAAATAAGTCTGGTCTTTCGCCATGTCGCGCGCGCGTAACAAGCGGTAGCTGCCCTCATGCAGGTCGACGCGGGCGTAATGGCCAGTGGCAATCTTTTCCGCGCCAAGCGCCTTTGCTTCGTTCAAAAATGTTTTGAACTTGATTTCGCGGTTGCACAACACATCTGGGTTGGGTGTGCGGCCGATGCGGTATTCGGCAAGAAAGTGCTCAAACACGCCGGCCCAGTATTCGGTAGCAAAATTGCGTGCATAAAACGGAATGCCCAGCTTGCCGCACACCGTCACCGCATCCTTGCGATCGATATCGGCGCTGCACGGGCCGTCGCTGTCATCGTCTTCCCAGTTCTGCATGAACAGGCCGGCGACGTCGTAACCGTCCTTTTGCAGTAGCAGTGCGGCCACAGACGAGTCGACGCCACCAGAAATCCCCAGCATGACTTTCACGCGGGTTGTCCGGTTGGCATACAGTCCAATACGCTCAGTGGTAGCCGCTGGCCGGCTAACCATGCGTCGATGGTTGGCAATACCAGCGGGCTACGCACACGGTCGCCGGCTGCCACGATTTCGGCGTGCGACAGCCATAACGCGCGGTTAATGTCTGGGTCTAGTGCACGCTGCGCGTCAAGGCTTACGGCACGCGCGGCGAAGCTGAAGCGAATCACGACATGGCCATGTTCGCTGCTGCGCCATTGCTGCACGCCAATCAAGTACTGTAATTCCACCGTCCACGCCGTTTCTTCCAGTGTTTCGCGTAATGCGGCGGCAAACAGCGTTTCGTTATCGTCCAGGTGGCCGGCCGGTTGGTTGTAAACCAGGCGCCCTTTGACCTCTTCTTCGACCATCAAATAGCGGTCGCCGTCGGCGACAACACAGGCCACGGTAACGTGCGGGCGCCAAACCTCGGTAGTTTTGGGGGAAGTGGGAGCTGACATGAATGGCGACGTGGGGGCTAGGAAAGTGACCATTGTGCCATTACCTCTAGTCATGGTCGCGCCTGTCGGGCTGCGTTTGCCGCAGCGTATACTTCATAACATAAGGTCACAGTTCAAGAATCATGTCTCACGAACCCGAATATCAACACGACAATGAGCGTGGGCTGGCGCTGGAAACCGCTAAACCGGAAGTGGCTCGTCCGCCGTTGTTTCAAGTGTTGCTGCTCAACGATGACTTCACTCCGATGGACTTCGTTGTAGAGGTGTTGCGCGGCTTTTTCAGTTTGGATCAAGAGCAAGCGGTGCAAGTGATGCTGCACGTCCACACCCGCGGTCGCGGTGTTTGCGGTGTGTTCACGCATGAGGTGGCAGAAACTAAGGTGGCGCAGGTAAACGAATACTCGCGTTCTAACCAACACCCGTTGTTATGCACTATGGAAAAGCTTTGAACGACCCCATTTCAGGCACAACGCGGCACTGAAGGCCGTCCACTTCTCAAGCGGAGACGATCCGACATGTTCAGCAAGGATCTGGAAGTCACCATTGGCCATTGCTATAAGCAGGCCCGCGATCAACGTCACGAATTCATGACGGTAGAGCACTTGTTGTTGGCGCTTACCGATAACCAATCCGCGCTTGGCGCACTGCGTGCGTGTGGTGTGGACTTGCCGCGCTTGGCGGCTGAGCTACAGCGCATCATTACTGAAACCGTGCCGCTATTACCCACCGGCGACGAGCGTGATACGCAGCCGACGTTGGGTTTCCAGCGCGTCTTGCAGCGCGCGGTGTACCACGTGCAATCATCCGGTCGCAAAGAAGTTACCGGTGCTAATGTGCTGGTGGCGATCTTTGGCGAGAAGGATTCCCACGCCGTTTATTTTATGCACAAGCAGGAAATTACCCGGCTTGATGTCGTCAACTACATTTCGCACGGTATTGCCAAGATTGGCGAAGAGCCGGCGGCAGGTGAGGCTGGCGCCGAGCACGAGGGAGAAGAGGGCAGCGAGCCGAAAGCCAACCCGCTGCATGA
>JBDTBF010000024.1:0-27675 GCA_039924175.1 Rhodanobacter sp. | reverse complement strand
CAATCCTTCCGCAACGCAAGCGCCAGCAGCCGATCGCATCTTCGCCGCGTTCGACGAGCACGCGTTGGCATCGCGCGCGACGCCTGCCGGCGATGAAATCTTCCGCGGCGAATTCGTGCCGGACGAGATTTTCAATTCAAAGACGCACGACGGCTGACGTTCACTTGGCTGTTGCACGCGCCCGGCTGCGTGCCGGGCGTTTTGTTTTCAGCGCGGAATTTGCCGTTCAGACTTCAACCGCGCTCGCGTGTTCGCGCGTGGCCGCAAACGTCACGCCGGGCCAACGCTCCTGGGTCAATTGCAGATTCACCCGCGAGGGCGCCAGGTAGACGAGTTCGCCTGCGGCATCGATGGCCAGATTCGGCGCGGCTTTCTCCCGAAACTCCGCGAGTTTCTTTTCGTCGGCGCAATGGATCCAGCGCGCGGTGATGACGGTAATGTTCTCGAACGCGCAATCCACGCTGTATTCGTCCTTGAGCCGGTAGGCGACCACTTCGAACTGCAGCACGCCGACCGCGCCAAGAATCAGATCGTTGCTCATCAGCGGGCGGAAGAACTGGGTCGCACCTTCCTCCGACAGCTGCGCCAAGCCTTTCTGCAGCGCCTTCATTTTCAGCGGATCACGCAGCCGCGCGCGGCGGAACAGTTCCGGAGCAAAGTTGGGGATGCCGGTGAAGGAGACCTGTTCCCCCTCGGTAAACGTATCGCCGATGGTGATGGTGCCGTGGTTGTGCAGGCCGATCACGTCGCCTGGGTATGCGGTCTCGACGATCTCACGGTCGCTGGCCATGAAGGTCAGCGCATTGGCAATGCGCACTTCTTTGCCGGTGCGCGTCTGCATCATTTTCATGCCCGCGTTGTAGGTGCCCGAGCACACGCGCATGAAGGCAACGCGGTCGCGATGCGCCGGATCCATGTTGGCCTGAATTTTGAACACGAAGCCCGACAACTTCTCTTCTTCCGGCTCAATTTCTCGCGTGGTGGTGCCGCGGGGCTGCGGTGAAGGCGCATGCTTGACGAAGAAGTCCAAGAGCAGCTGCACGCCAAAGTTGTTCACTGCCGAGCCGAAGAATACCGGCGTCTGTTTGCCGGCCAGGTATTCGTCGATGTCGAACGATGGCGCCGCGCCCTGCACCAGCTCCAACTCCTCCCGCAGCTCGCGCATCGCCTCTTCGCCGATGCGTTCGAGCAGGCCGGGTGCGTTCAGGCCCTTGAAGATGGTCGAATCCTGGCGGGTGAAATTCTTGCCCGACTCGAAGATGTGCACCTCGTCCAGCGTCAGGTGATACACGCCCTTCAGCCGCTTGCCCATGCCGATCGGCCAGGTCAGCGGCGCGCAGGCGATACCCAGCACCGACTCCACTTCATCCAGTAACTCAATCGGCGAACGACCTTCGCGGTCGAGCTTGTTGATGAAGGTCATGATCGGCGTGTCGCGCAGGCGGCAGACGTCCATCAGTTTGATGGTGCGTTCTTCCACGCCTTTAGCGCAGTCAATCACCATGAGGGCGGAGTCGACGGCAGTCAGTACGCGATAAGTATCTTCGGAAAAGTCGGCGTGTCCGGGCGTGTCGAGTAAGTTGATGATCTTGCCGTCGTAGGGAAACTGCATCACCGACGAGGTCACCGAAATACCGCGCTCTTTTTCCAGCGCCATCCAGTCAGACGTTGCATGCCGTGCGGTTTTGCGGCTTTTTACTGCACCGGCCATCTGGATCGCACCACCAAACAACAGCAGCTTTTCCGTCAGCGTTGTCTTGCCGGCATCCGGGTGACTGACGATGGCAAAGGTGCGGCGACGACGGGTTTCTTGTTGCTGAGTGGACATAACGGCGGATCGGCTGACGGGCGAACCGGAAATTGTAGCGTGGATCGACTGTTGTCAGAACGTATGGCGGGCCTTGGCGACGCGCTTTGTGCTGTAGTGCCGCCATCTATACAGGGAACTGATCACCTTGCCGCAATAGCGAATGCTAGCGATCTGGCTAATAGGCGTGGGCGAATTTAACTACAAAGTGCACTAGGCGCGGTTGCTGTGTGACTCTTTGCCCGGTGCGATTGTTGATGCGTGGATGGAAGGATTTGCGGAGCCCCATTCGCCCTGCGAGCAGCGGGGGCGCCGCAGATCCGAGTCCGTGACGACTTAATTGCGATGCATTAGGCGATCAAGGCTCCACGGGCCAGCACCAGCCGCGGACAAATACAGGAAGAAGAAGCAGAACAGCACCGCCAAGTCGCCGCCATTGAGAACCGGCCAGGCATTCGCTGGGTTATGCACCAAGAAATAGGCGAACGCCATTTGACCGGAAAGAATGAAAGCCGTCGGCCGCGTGAGTAGCCCCAGCACGATCAGCAAACCGCCGAAGAACTCCAGCACGCCGGCGGCGCCCATTAATGAAAGCAGCGGGACCTGCGCGTGTCCCAGCATCCCAAACAGCTTCTGCGCGCCGTGCTGCATAAACAAGAGGCCGCTGACTATGCGCAGAATACTGAGCAGGAACGGAGCGAATTCAATCCAAAAAAAGGGTTTGCGAGCGGTGCTGGTCATAGGAGTTTTCCGTGGCGTTGGGGTTGCGGAGTGAAGACGTGAGGGTGGAGTAAATGCATGCTGCAACGGTTGCGCAAGAGGCAACCGAGTGTTGCTGATCGTAGGCTCGCATGAGAGTTCATGCCAGCGTTCTGTGGTGCGTTCCTTGGGCAACATTTCAACAAGTCGCCGGGTTGTGATTCAGCGACCCGACGAACCCTTTCCTGCGCTGGATGCGCAACCATTCGACGGGTTGGCGGCCCGGGCCGCTTGATCAGCCCCGCGCGTTGAGCAAGGGTGGCGAACGTACGAGCAACTATTGCCGCGGCGGTGAGCAGTTGTTGGTGGATCGCCTCGTGTCAGTCGTATCAGTGTGGCTAACTACGCCGCGGCCGTGCTGGATCGTCTTGAGCAGCGCGATACCTTGCGCCAACGCGTCACGCTTGTTTATTGAAATAAGAGCTCCATCTTTTGCGCCACGTTGTCAGCCTGGCGCGTTGTTAAACAACCGCTAGCGGATGGCTAGATCGTGCTTCGCAGCGCCAGTGCCGGTAAGTCGTGGTGCGGCGCGGGAACGTGGTTGGCCAGAGATGCGTCTCATGGACGTGGACCACCAAGCCCGAGCTGGTCTGTCGACGCGTATTTTGATGAGAGGTCGGCGCGACGTAAGCGACCGCTTCCGCTCGGCCGACATTGGTGTATTGGTTTCAAGGATTGGTGATGGCAATGCGTAATGTGAAAGTTTTGGTCCGTGCTGCGTTGGTCAGCTGTTTTGGTTCGGCTCGTTTTAGGTCGGCTCGAGCCGAGTTGAATTCCCGCCGAATACTTCGGGCAGTCTTTGTGGCGTCGCTGCTTGCACCCGCGTTCCCCGCTATCGCCGCGCATATCGAGGTGCAAGCGGGACGCAGTTATACGGACAACAAAGGCAGCGCAGCCGTGTTTGTGGAAGGCGTGCTGGATGAACATCAGCTTGGCCGTACGTCGTTCACTTGGGCCCCGGATGTGTCACTGGGCTGGATCGAAGGGCACGATATCAACGGCTTCCGGCATGACCGTTACGATCCGCGCAAAGGTGTTTTATTGGTTGCCGCTGGTGCACGTTTTCACTATGGCGTTGAGGGGGCCTGGTATCGGCCGTTGTTTTTCAGCTTTCAGCCCGCGTTGGCGAATCGACGCACGTTGGCGTTGGGCACACCGTACGAATTCGTTAGCACCCTGGGTTGGCAGGGGCAGCGTTTCAGTTTTCAGATTCGGCACATTTCCAATGGCGACCTAGGCGGTCCGAATCGCGGCGAGACGATGGCCTTGGTCGGCATTGGCTTTGATCTATAGCCTGATGGCGCTTGCCTCTTCGTTCTGTAGTGACGGCGGCCGGTGAATCGTGTTTCAGCTATCAACTCATTGGACGGCGTTGGTTACTACGGCATAGCTATCGCCGATGTAGGCATTTAGCGTTGGCAGGTCAGCGCTGACGTTGTTCAAAGGATGCTCTCGGGTTGGTAAGTGGCTTCGCGTAACTCAGGTCTGTTAACCTGCGGCGCAATGGCGACGACTTGTCGACGCCAGCACCCCTTTGGGGAGTAGCCGGCTTCGTTCCAACGAAGCGTCTGCGTCAACATACTCGGCAGGTTTGCCGTGGCGTAGACACCAATTCTGGTTGGCGAGACCAACGGTTTGACAGCACCACCTCGGTCGGGCGTGCTGTTTTCCGTTGCGCCTTGCCTGACCGTATTGACTGCTTATGAATCCGTTTTCCATTCTTTTGCTCGGCCTGGCTATGTCTGCCGATGCGTTTGCGGCGGCGCTGTGTAAAGGCGCGGCCATGCGCAAGCCGCGGCTTCGTCAGGCCCTGCGTGCAGGCTTGATCTTCGGCAGCATCGAGGCGATTACCCCGGTTATCGGCTGGCTATTAGGTAGAAGTGGAGCGCCGTATATCCAAGCGTGGGACCACTGGATAGCATTTGCTTTGCTGTTGGTGCTGGGTCTACATATGGCTTACAACGGCCTGAAGCCTAGTCGCGCCAAGGCGGCTGATGACAGCAAACAACACAGCGCTTTCAACCTCGCGCTGATCGGCATCTCCACCAGTATTGATGCGGCTGCGGTAGGCGTAGGACTGGCTTTTGTGAATGCACCTATCGCCACCGTGGCGCTGGTCATTGGCATGTGTACGTTCGTGATGGTCACGCTCGGCGTCATGCTCGGTCACGTCTTAGGCAGCCTGGTTGGCAAGCGTGCTGAACTTGTCGGCGGCATCATTTTGATCGGCGTAGGAGTGACGATCCTGCAAGCGCATCTATCGGTGTGAATCGGTGCTGTGAATCGAGTTTTCTGAGCATCAGCTCAGCCGCGATGGCGCGACCGCGCGTGTCAGATATTGGCGCCGCGGGTAGCCGATGCTGCGCTGCGGTGTGTCGTCACCGCCGTCCTTGCCGATCTCCCGTAACACGGCAGATCGGTCATCTCGTCAGTTTCCTGCGTAGGCTAGACACCATGCCTGAGGGCTGATTGTCCCAGCCACGATGGTGCAGTGTCCGGCGTCTTTGGCTGTCTTGCCGGGAATGAAATTGGCACAGTTCGAGCACTCGGAGGTGCCCTTGGGGTGATCCTGATACTGCACGGCTGCTTTGCTCGCCGTACCGTATGCTTCGGTTGCTTCAGTTGCCTCGGCTCCTGCTAGGGCGGGCTTGGCCCATAGTGGCAGACTGACTAAAGCGCCGGCCGCCATGGCCATTTGACCCAGCATTTTGCGGCGTGAAATGAGTGAATTGAGTGGATCTGTCACGGTGTTGTCCTCACGGTACTGAAATGAAGGGTGCGACGTGGTACAAAAAATGGCGTCTGACGGAGACCCCAAACCCCGTTGCGGGGGAGGGGGGACTCACTCTACTAGCAATGATGTATTCGAGCGTCGTGTTGGGGGCGTCGCCGCTTACGAGTCTTGCTGGAGTGAGTCGACACAAAGGGTTCGAGATCTTCCGTCCCAGCCTAAAAGCGATAAATCAGTCGTTGCCGACTACGGTGAGCCAGAACGGCACCTTGCCTTGAGTCGGTATCTGTTTTGCGACGGTCAGTGTCTTGGTGTCGATCACGGCCACCTTGTCGGTGCCGGTGACGCCAACATAAACCCAGCGACCGTCCTTGCTCGCGCGAACGCCGTGCGGGCCTTGACCGACATCGATGCTCTTGATGACTTTAAAGGTAAGCGGATCGATCACGTCCACCACGTGGTCGGCGATCGCGCCGGTGAACACGTAACGGCCGCCCGGGATAACGTCGATACCGGCGTGACCGAGGCCAACCGGGATCACCGCCAGAACCTTGCGTGAAGCGATATCAACAGCGGCGACCTTACCAACCAAACCGCGCACCCACATCGTTTTTCCGTCGGCGGACAGGTCAAGGTTATGTGGGCCCTTAATGCCGGGTACCGGGATCTCGTCGATCTTCTTCCAGGTCGCGACATCGACCACGGCAACGCCGGTGCCACCTTGCAGCGTGACGTAGGCAAGCTTGCCGTCATTCGTGAAACGGATGTTGTGCGGCACCTTGCCAACGGCGACGGTGTTGACCATCTTGCGCGCTTTGACGTCGATTACCGCAACGGTACCGTTGCCGGCGCTAACGGCCAGACCCCAGCGGCCGTCGGGGCTGAAGGCGACACCTTGTGGTGTCGGCCCAATCTCAAAAGTCGCCAATTTCTCACCGCTCTTGACGTCGACCAGATAGGCCTCCGACTGGTCCTTGCTACTGACCAGTAGGTACTTGCCATTTGGGCTGACGGCATCGTAATGGGCTGAGGTCAGCCCGTCCCACGTTTTCCCGTCCGGCATGCTTTCCACCGCGTTGCCTGACTGCAGCGTCACGTAGACGGGAGCGGGAAACAGGTTCTCCGGCTGCGCGGCTACGGCACTGGTGGCGGCCAGGCCGAAGGCCAGCGCGACGCCAAGGTACGTCAGTGCACGACGCGGGTGCAGACGTGAATTTGATGGTGTGGAGCGGTCGCTGGCATGGATCATGCTGATTCCTGATTAGGTTAAAGTAGTTGATGACGTAATGACGGGCCGGGATGCTGTATGGCAATCAGGTCTTCGCTGCTCCCGCCTGCGCCTGATTACCCGGGTATTGCAAGTAAGACGCGCCCCGAGAAAATTTATTCCATCATTGGAAAAATTTATTTTCGAGGGCCAAGGAATAATTTGCCGGTAGGAGCGTCAAACATGTATCTGCCACAGCGCGGGAGGCCACTTGGCCACGCAAGATCACAACCTTGACGATCAATTACGCGAAGTGCTGCCACGGTTGCGCCGCTTTGCGCAGTGGCTGACGCGCGATGCCAGTAACGCGGACGATCTCGTGCAGTCCACGCTAGAGCGATCGCTGTCACGTTGGGGCACCCGGCGCGACGACACGGCTTTGCGCCCATGGTTGTTCGCCATTGCCTACCGACAATTCCTCGACGGCAAGCGTCATGCTCGACGCTACGCAAAGATGCTCGAGCTTTTTCATGGTGAGGATGAGAGAGAGCAGCCCTCAGTAGAACGCGAGGTGATCGCGCAATCGGTGGTGCAGGCGCTAGAGCAGCTGCCCGACGAACAACGCCATCTCTTATTGTGGGTTTCGGTCGAAGGCCTCAGTTACCGCGAAGTGGCCGACCTGCTCGATGTGCCAATCGGCACCGTCATGTCGCGATTGTCGCGTGCCCGCGCCGCATTACATCGCATCAGCGATGGTGAGTGGTCGAAAACCCCTGTACTCAGGTCGCTCAAATGAACAACACGCACGAAACTGACTCATTCGTTAGCGAAACCGAGATCCACGCCTACGTTGATGGGCGCTTGGGTGAAGCGGACTGCCGCCGCATCGAAGCGTGGCTTGAGCGTCACCCGGCGCGAGCCAAGGAAATCCGCGGCTGGCAGCTGGATGCACAACAGTTGCGTGCAGCGCTCGGTGCCTTGCCCACGGCGCGCCGCGCGCCCGCGCTCGATCCGACAGCGATTCGCCTACGGCGGCATCGGCGCCGGATCGAGCGACTGTCGCTGGCGGCGGCCTTGGTACTGACCCTAGGCATAGGTGGTGCCGGCGGCTGGCAGATACGGAGCTATCAAGCCACGATCATAGAAGCGCCGATGGCTGACGCGATGCAAGCCTACCGAATGTTCGCGCACACTCCGGGAATTCCGTTGGACGTGGTGCAAAACCATCCCGGTCAGCTACAAGCATGGTTGGATAAGCATTTCCATGATCCGGCACAACTACCCGACTTGGAGAGCGCTGGTTTTCGCGCGGTCGGCGGTCGCCTACTTGCCACTGCCAGTGGGCCAGCGGCCTTGGTGTTGTACGAAAACCCCCACGGTAGCGCGATTAGTTTCTATATCCGCTCGCCGGTATCGGACATGGAAAGGTTGCCCCGCGGACAACGCCGCCAAGGCGAGCTCGCGGCGGCGTATTGGTCGCGCAGCGGTTACAACTACGCCTTGGTCAGCCGCGCAAATCAGGCAGACATGCACGTCATCCAACTCGCGTCATTGCGTTAGACAGGCGGCGGGAGGCCCAAGCCTCCCGTTGTCATTCGAGCAGCTTGCAACGGCCGCGCCGCTGGTCACGCTGGAACCCAACGCGTTGAGAACCCTGCGTCGTTGGATCCGAGCTTTTGCGGGCCGGACCGAATATTCTTGAAGCTGCCGCTGCAGTGCGCGCGTACCCATTGAACTGCGTACTGGAGCACTCTATCGCCGCGTCCGCGTCCGCGTCCGCGTCGCACCCGCAGCTTCAGCTTCAGCGTGACTCTTTCTCCATCAGCTTCTCCACCATGCTGGCGGGCACGTCTTCGTAGTGGTCAAACTCCATGGTGAACGTGCCGCGACCGCGCGTGGCGGAGCGCAGGAAGTTGATGTAGCCAAACATTTCGGCCAGCGGCACGAAGCCGTGCACGGAGGCTGACGTACCTTTTTGGCCTTGATCGCTGACGCTGCCGCGGCGGCGATTCATGTCGCCAATAACGTCACCGAGATAGTCGCCGTCGACCACGACTTCCAGCCGCATAATCGGCTCCAGCAGTTTTGGCTTGCTCAGCTTTTGCGCTTCGCGGAAGCAATGACGGCCAGCGATTTCGAAGGCTAGCGTAGACGAGTCGACGTCGTGGAATTTGCCGTCGATCAAGCGTGCCTTGAAGTCGACTACCTCGTAACCGGCGATCTGGCCTTCGTGTGCTTCGGTCAGTACTGCATGTTCCACGGCAGGGATGTATTCACGCGGCACGCGACCACCGACGACTTCATCGGAAAACTGCACGCCGCTGCCTTCGGGCAACGGCTCGAAGATCATCGTTACTTCGGCAAACTGGCCGCTGCCGCCAGACTGTTTCTTATGCGTGTAAGTGTGTTCGACCAGTTGCCCAAACGCCTCGCGGAAGCTGACCTTCGGCTTACCCATCACGGCGTCCACCCCCAGCTCGGTGCGCATGCGGTCCACCGTCACTTCCAGATGCAGTTCGCCCATGCCCATCAACACGGTTTGCCCGGTTTCCTGATCGACTTGCAGGCGCAGGGAAGGGTCGGCTTTAACCATTTTGTAGAGCGCGATGGACAACTTGTCGACGTCGTCGCGTGTCTTTGGTTCTACCGAGACGCTGATGACGGGGTCGGGGAAACGCATGCGCTCAAGTAGCGCCGGATGCGCGGGATCGGATAGCGAGTCGCCGGTCTCGGTTTCTTTCATCGAGACAAACGCGCAAATATCGCCGGCACGGACTTCATCGATTTCGCGTGTGTGGTCCGCCTGCACCTCGACGATGCGGCCGATGCGCTCCTTTTTGCCACGGGTGACGTTGAGCAGGGTATCGCCCTTTTTGATCACGCCCGAATAGACGCGGCAAAATGTGAGCGTGCCAAACTGATCGTTGATCACCTTGAACGCCAGCGCGCGCGCCGGGGCGTCATCGGTGACTTCTTGCTCACCAATAATTTTGCCGTCTTCGTCCACGGTGGCAATGCCGCCGTTTTCGCCCGGGTAGGGCAAGTAATCGACGATCGCATCCAGCAGTTGCTGCACACCCTTGTTTTTGTACGAGGAACCGCACAATACCGGCACTAAAGCGCCGGTGACGGTGCCGCGGCGGATGCATTGCTTAAGCAGCACGGGATCGAACTCGCCGGTGTTGAGCAAGCGTTCAAAGCCGTCGTCGTCCAGCGCCAGTGCGGTTTCCAACATTTCCTGACGCAGTGCAGGCAGGTTGGCGATCCACTCGTTGTCGGCGGTAGAGGCGAAGGTCAGGCGATCTTTTAATTGGTCCAGCGGCACGGTTTCCCATGGGCTGTCTTTGTCTTCCGACGCCCAGATATAGCCAACGCCGGCGACCAAGTCGGCCATGCCGCAAAATTCATCGCTGCTGCCCAGCGGAACCTGGCACAGCAGCGCGTGGGGAGACAGGCGCTCGCGGATGCCTTTGACGCAGTGCGCGTAGCTCGCGCCGATGCGATCCATCTTGTTGACGTAACACAGGCGCGGCACGTTGTACTGATCGGCCAGACGCCAGTTGGTTTCCGTTTGCGGCTCGACCCCGGCCACGCCGTCAAACACCACCACCGCGCCATCCAGCACGCGCAGTGAGCGGTTCACTTCAATGGTGAAGTCGACGTGTCCGGGGGTATCAATCAGGTTGATGCGGTGGCCGCGCCATTCGGTGGTTACCGCCGCCGACTGAATGGTGATACCGCGCTTGCGTTCCTGCTCCATGTAATCGGTGGTGGTCGAGCCCTTGCCGTCCTTGGTGTCGTGCACGTCAACGATTTGGTGCTTCTTGTGCGTGTAATACAGCACCCGCTCGGTCGTCGTGGTCTTGCCCGCGTCGATGTGCGCAATGATGCCGATGTTGCGATACAGAGCTAGAGGTTTTTGTCGGGCCACGATCGGAGTTCCTTGAAGCGCGCTAAGGCGAGCGCGGTGCGTAAATCACATGCCATCGAACGCGGGCGTTTTCAATGTGATCACCCCCGCCGTCGTGCTGGATGGCGGCAGCGACGACGTTGCGGGAGGTGGTGCAACTTCAATGAGCTGTCAATTTAGACGTTGCGCAAGGCCTTCAACGCGACCAGTAGCTGTTTGGTGTCGTAGGGTTTTTGCAGCACTTTTTCGCCGCGCCAGGATTCCGACAAACCTTCGTCGCCGTAACCGGAAGAAAACAGGAAGGGAATGCCGCGACGGCGCAGCACGGTCGCGACCGGAAAGCTTTGTTCGCCGGCAAGGTTGATATCGAGAATAGCAACGTCGATCGCTTCGGACTCGGCCAGCGCCAGGCAGCTGGCAAGGCGCGCGGCCTTGATGACGCGATAGCCGAAATGCTCCAGGCGGTCTTCCAGCATCATCGCCAGCAACATCTCGTCTTCGGCCAGTAGTACACAAGCTTGTTTCACGTTAGTGGCCATTAGCGCGCTCCATTCTCCAGCGGTGCATCCAATACGCAGGTGACGCCGCTGCGCTTAAAGGTCAGAGTGACCTCACCATCGAGTTCGTAGGGCAGACCATTGGTGATCAGGCGCGTACCAAAGCCGCGCCGTTTCGGTTTTGCCACAATCGGGCCGCCGCTCTCGGTCCATTGCAAGTGCAGGCGCTCACCTTTCTCCGTAGTGCGCGTTTTCCATTCCACGCAGACCTGGCCGGCAGGGACCGAAAGTGCGCCGTATTTCGCTGCGTTGGTGGCCAGTTCGTGCACCGCCATGCTCAGCGCCAGCGCCTGTTTGGGCGGCAGCGTCAGCTCGTCGCCGCGCAGTTGTACACGCGCTTCGTTGTTGCTTCGATAAGGTGCCAGTTCGTTGTCGATAATGTCGCGCAGCGGCACCCCGTTCCACGCTTCGCGGGCCAGCAGGTTGTGGGTGTTGGACAGCGCCAGCAGACGAGCGAGAAAGCTCTCGTTGAAACTGGCCAGATCCGGTGCGTTGACGGCCGTTTGCTGGGCGATCGCCTGCACCGTAGCGAGGGTATTTTTTACCCGGTGGTTGAGTTCAGCCAGCATCATCGCGGCATGCTGTGCGGCGCGGTAACGTTCGGTGATGTCGCGTGCAATCAGACGGCCAGCAATCAGGTTTCCATCGATGTTGCAGACCGGCGAATAGGACATTTCCAGGGGAATCGCCTCGTTGTCCGGTCGCACCCACACCATCTCGAAATCGGGTAGATCACGGCTGCGCGCACTGCCTGAGAAAAATGCCTGCACGTCGGCGGGTGCCACCGTCGGCAGCAATACGCGCAGTGGCTGGCCGACAACTTGTGCCGTCGTCAGGCCAAAAATGCGTTCGGCGCTGGTATTCCAGCTGGTGATGCGATCGTCCAGCGAGAAGCCGAAAATCGCGTCGTGCGAGGAATTTACGATGGAAGCCAGTCGTGCGTGTTCGCTGTTCAAGAGCTGGCTTTGGGTGATGTCGACAAAGGTCAGCACGACGCCATCGACCATGTTGTCGATGGTCAGGTATGGCCGCATGCGCAGCAGAAACGAAGGGGCATGGTCGACGCCATTCAAGGTGCGCTCGGTCACGCTCAAATCGCGCAATACGTGCGTCACGTCCTGCTTCAACTCAGGGTAGGCGATCATCGGCGAGATCTCGGTGATCGGCCGGCCTTTATCGCTGTCGCGCAGATGGAACAGCTTGGTCATCGCCGGCGTAAAGCTGCGAATAGACAGATGACGGTCAAGGAACAGCGTGGCAATGTGGGTGCTGTCGAGTAGGTTGCGAATGTCGCTGTTGACTTGGTTCAGGGCGACGTTCTTGCCGTTGAGCTCGGCGTTCACGGTTTGCAGTTCTTCATTGATGGACTGCATTTCCTCGGAGGAGGTTTCCAGTTCCTCATTGGCCGATTGCAGTTCTTCGTTGACTGACTGATATTCCTCGTTCGCCGATTTCAAATCCTCGCTCGCCGTTTCGCTGATATCGACGGCGTTGTGTAGTTGTGCACGGGTGCTGCGTAGCTCGTCTTCCAGTGCGTGGATACGTTTCGATCCGGTGTTGGGTTTCCCGCTGCTGCTGAATTTGTCTGTGCTGCTGGTTTCAATCGGCGGAATAACGTATTCAAGCTCACTAAACGCCACCACGCAGGTCTCAACCTTGCCGTCGGCTTGCGACAGTGGTTCCACGATCAGACGCAATGGCCGCTCGTGTCCGTCGACCGTGATGGACAAGCCGTCGCGCAGCACGCGCTGGCCGCTAGCAAAGGTCTGCAGTACGGCAGCGCGGACGCTGCTGCGCAGTGGCTTGTCCAACAACTGGAACAAATTCAGGCTGGCGGCGCCGGACGATGGACCGAGATAGCGGCCGGTGTTGCCGCTGAAATGCCGTACCTCGTGTTGGGCGTTGATCACCACATAGGCGGGTGACCACGGCATTAGTGCTTGTCGCGCGCGCTGCTCTATGAGGTCTTCGCTGCGATGGCTCGGCGTTGACGGGCCTGTTGCGGGGTCGATGTCGTTCACTGGGCGCCTTTGCGCACTGGGGAAATCGCGTGGGTGCGTGCGTACATCTTCGCGGCGGCTATACAGCCGCTGCTTCTTGTCCACCTCGGTGAACAAACGCGCGTTCTTGGCCAGCCGCTCGGACGTACCCAACAGCAAAAATCCGTTCGGCCGCAGCGCGTAGTGGAACGACTGCACTAGCCGTTCCTGCAAATCGTTGTTCAAATAGATCAGCAGATTGCGGCAGGAAACCAGATCCATGCGTGAGAACGGCGGATCCTTGATCACGCTGTGTGGCGAGAACACACACATCTCGCGAATCTGTTTGACCACGACGTATTCCTCGCGATCCTTGCTGAACCAGCGCTCCTGTCGTTCGGCAGATACCCCAACCAGTGGTGAGTGATAGCGCCCAGCCCGTGCCGTGTCAATGGCCTGGTCGTCGATGTCAGTGGCGAAGATTTTCACCTTCGGGCCACGCCGCGTGCCGATTGTCTCGCGCAGGACTATGGCAATCGAATAGGCCTCTTCGCCGGTGGCGCAGCCGGGCACCCAAACTCGTATGGTATCGGCCGGGGTTTTGTTCGCCAACAGCGCCGGAATGGCGATGGTGCGCAGCGCGTCGAAGGCGGCGGTGTCGCGGAAAAATTCGGTTACCCCAATCAGGAATTCGCGGAACAGCAACTCGTGTTCGTTGGGATGCTGGCGCAGATAATCGATGTAGGCCGGCATGCTTTCTGCCTGCACTACCAGCATGCGACGTTGAATGCGTCGCAGCAGGGTCTTTTCCTTGTACTGGCTGAAATCATGGCCGACTTCGGCGTGCAGCAACGTGCAGATGGTCTTCAGATGCGTAAGTGAGGTGGCGCTGGCCTTTTCGGTCGCCGCGTCGGCTTTACCCCGCGCTGCCTGCATTTGCTTCTGATAGGCAAGCAGGCGTTGCGGCATCTCGGCCACCGGCAGCACGGCGTCGACCAAACCGGTGGCTGCAGCACTAGCCGGCATGCCGGTCATCGCCTCGTGATCGAAACCGGACTGTGCCAGCACCAGACCGCCATGTTCCTTGACTGCCCGCAAACCGTGCGCTCCGTCGCTGCCAGTACCTGCCAGCACGATGCATACGGCGCAGTCACCCTGATCTTCGGCTAGGGAATTGAAGAAGGTGTTGATCGGCCAGCGGTGCTCGCGTGGCGGCGCCGGTTTGCTGACGTGCAGGGTGTCCTTGGCGATGGTCAACGTCGCGTTGGGCGGGATGACGTAGACGTGGCGTGGCTCGACGCGCATCCCGTCGATAGCTTCCCGTACCGGCATGCTGGTGCTGCGTCCGATCAGCTCGACTAGCAGGCTTTGATGATCGGGTGACAGATGTTGCACCAACACAAACGCCAACTCAGTGTCGACGGACATATGCGAGAAAAAGCTTTTGAACGCCTCTAGTCCGCCGGCGGACGCACCAATGCCGACAATCATGACGTGTGCGGTGGGGAGTTCGCTGGCTTTCGCCGACGTGCCCGCCACGCCGCTTTTCTTGGCGGGGGCTTTTGCAGACGTGAGCGGCGACGACATGATGAGTGGCACCCTGAAAACCCAGACCAAGTCGGGCAGGCTCGCAGCATAGTGCACGACCCTGTGCAGCCTGGGTGACGCTAGTCAAATACAGGGTTCGGAGCGCGACATGCTGGCGTGCAACGGAGACAGCCAGGTTGCTGTGCCGCCGTATAGGCAAGCGGTGGCTTCGCCAATGGGCGAGAGTCTGCTTGATGGCCGTGCGGGACGGCTTTTGATGGCAGTGGAGGACGCGATGCGCTGGTTTTGTGCCTTGCCGCAGTGGTGCGAGCTGTTCGACGTATGCGAGATTGACTTTGTGCATTAAACGTCGCGGTGGGCGACGAGCCGAATCATCCAGCGATGTAAAAATGCGGGCACATGCATCCGAGGCGTGGAAAGCCAGCGTTACGGCAGCTGATGCGTTTGTGTTGGTTGCACCGCGATACAACGGTGGGCCCTTGCCAGCTTTCGTGACTGCGTTGAACCACGTTTATCACGAGCGGAATGACAAGGTATGTGGCATTGCCGGCTTCCACCGGCGTGCGTTCAGTACAGACGGCCAAACAGTGGCTCACCACTTTGAACACGTTTGAACATGTTGCGGCTAGAGGCGGTGCGGTGGTGCCGATGGTGGGCCAGCGCCCGGACGAGATCTGCGGGTTAGTTGCCAATCCACTATCGATCATTCGGCCCGGTAGCTGCGAGACGAATTGTTGCGGCGCGCGGATCCGTTAGCGACGCGACGCGACACGACGCACGTCGAAGCAAGCACATACCTCAACCGCTATGCGCGTCCTCGCATCGACGTGAGCCGAGTCCGTTCAATCATTCGCGATGGCTGCCTGACGCGCTTCCTACGGGGTTGACCGTCGCGACTGGCGCAGCGGATGCTCGAAACGTCACCACCAAAACGTCGCGATGGGCTGGTTGTTGCGGGTCAAGTGCGGTGACGGCAGTTACGCCGTGGAAAACGCAGGCGTCCTCCACCAGCGCAGCGTCAAGTGGGTGGGTGAGGGTGAAGCTGTCCAGTAAATGACGGTCCAGCGCGTGGATCGTGGTCGTGCCACGCTCAATATTTTCGCGATCAATCAGCAGCACCAAGACGTAATCGACACCGTCGCGATGAATGCCTTCGGGCGTCGGTTCGCCCGCTTCACCGGCGTGAGCCTCAATGCGGAATTGGTGCACTTCGATGTGCCAGTGGCGCGTGGCTGGCGCTAGCGCACCGAACACTTCATGGCAGAAAGCGAGGATGCGGTGCAGGCTGTGGCTGCTCGCTATGGCCGGAAGAATGGGTTCAAACCAGCGCTGGATATCGCCTTGCAGGTGGTTGTATTGCCGGCTTTGGTAGTGCGATTGATGTGGCTGCGGCAGCACTTCGCCATCGGCGTTGGCAGCGAACGTCGCGTGTCGACGACGACGGTGGCGACCGCTGGCGGCGAGGTACGTATCGGGTGCCAAGTCGTTCCAACTGGCGGCGAACGCGGCCCAGTCGCTTAGTAAGGTAGCGTCGAGCAGCTCGCGCATGGTGGCGCCGGGGACGAACGCGAAGTGATCGTTTTGCAGCGTGCTGTGTAGGGTGGGGATGTCGGTGGGAGAAGTCATGCGCGCACGGTAGCAGGGCGCGTAGCGCGCCGCGACGGTTTTGATGGCTGTAGGCATGGCTGCCGCCTTGTTTCGCGTTCGGCAGTGTGCCGGTGTGGAAGAACGTACCGGAACGCTTGAGCCGAAAGCCGGCGGGCGTTGCGGTTCAGCTTGTCCCTCCGCTGGCGCTCAACAGCCGCCGGGCGCGTCAAGCAAAAATCGCAAACGAGCGATCGTAAACGAACGTGAGCCGGACGGATGGCGTGGCCGAGTCTGCGCACTAATCAAGAGCTGGAAACGCCTGTGCCAGCCAATCGGGCACCGGGAGGTTTTTTTCGCGCAAAAACGTGGGGTTGAACAACTTCGCTTGGTAGCGAGTACCGGCGTCCGCCAAAATCGTGACAATGGTGTGGCGTGGCCCTAATTCGCGCGCGAGGCGAAGGGCGCCGGCTAGGTTTACGCCGCTAGAGCCACCGATATTCCAACCCTCTTCGCGCAACAACCGATGCAATAGCGGCACCGACTCCTCGTCAGGTATCGACCACGCCAGGTCGATCGGCGCGTCTTTGAAGTTGGCGGTGATTCGGCTAGAACCGATGCCTTCGCTGATGGAATTCCCGCTGGCCACTAGTTCGCCGGTGTTGATGTACTGCGCTAGTGCCGAGCCAGTGGGATCGGCCAGCGCAATCCGCACGTTCGGGTTGCGCGCTTTCAACGCACGGCCAACGCCAGCCAGCGTGCCGCCGGTGCCGGCGGAGCAGACAAAGCCATCCACATGGCCTTGCGTGTCTTCCCAGATTTCCACACCGGTAGTGGCCTCGTGAAAGTCACGATTGGCGGTATTCTCAAATTGCTTGGCAAACCACGCGCTGCCAGGCTTGCTAGCGTTTAATGTTTCGGCGAAGGCGCGCGCTTGATGGGCGTAATGTGCTGGATCTTTGTATGGCACGGCCGGCACTAGATGTACCTCGGCGCCGCCCATGCGCAGCGCATCAATCTTCTCGCGGCTTTGTGTCTCCGGCATAAAAATGATGCAGCGATAGCCGCGGCTGGCGCCAATCAGCGTTAGCCCAATGCCGGTATTACCCGCGGTGCCTTCCACGATGACGCTGCCAGGCAACAGTTGCAGGCGCTTTTCGGCGTCAAGAATCAGGCCTAACGCCGTACGGTCTTTGATCGACCCGCCGGGGTTGAGCATCTCGGCTTTGGCGAGGATTTCGCAACCGGTGATTTCTGATGCGTAACGCAACCGCAGCATCGGCGTGTGCCCGACGGCGGCGGAAAGGTTGGGACTAATTATCATGACTGCACTTATTAAAGGTGTGGCACGTTGCCGGGTATATGATGCTCCGCGCGTGCGGCAGAGCAGGTGCTTAAGGTCAAGAACAATAATTTGCGGAGGGGCCGACCGGCTTCCGCGTTTCAGCAGCAAGCGCGTAACGCCGTGCTTGTTGGCGGCCCGACGCGCGGCCCCATTCACTTCCTGCGATTAGACGAGGGGAGCGCGTCGTTGCTTGGCTTGTGCGCGACCTTATGCCTGTGGCGGAGCGACTAAACGCAGATACGGCTTCAATGTTTTCCACCCATTCGGATACAACTTCTTCGCCGCCTCGTCGCTGACGGAAGGGGCAATGATGACGTCCTCACCACGCCTCCAGTCCACCGGCGTCGCTAGCTTGCGGCCGTCGGTCAATTGTAATGAGTCGATGATGCGCAGGATCTCGTCGATGTTGCGGCCGGCGCTGGAGGGGTAGGTGAGGATGGTGCGTACCTTCTTGTCCGGATCAATCACAAAAACCGAGCGTACGGTAACTACCGGGTCCGATTTTGGGTGATACATGCCGTATGCCTTGGCGACTTCCAGCTTCGGATCTGCCAGTAGCGGGTAGTTCAGCGCGGTGCCGCCGACGTCGGCAATGTCTTTGGACCAGGTTTTGTGGTCCGCCACGGAATCTACCGATAGTCCGAGCAGCTTGGTGTTGCGCGAGTCGAATGCTTCCTTGCGCTGGGCAAACGCACCTAGTTCGGTGGTGCACACCGGGGTGAAGTCTTTCGGGTGGGAGAAGAACACCACCCAGCTGTCACCAGCGTAATCGTAGAAATGGGTTGATCCATCGGTGGATTCCGCCGTGAAGTCTGGTGCGGTATCGCCTAACTGCAAGCTCATGGGGTGAGGCCTTGTGCAAATGAGAGGAGCGGCAACGGTGTCGGAGTGAGCGTGGGTCGTCCAATAATGTTTCGTCATAACCATATGCATGGCCTGGTCGTAGACGGATTGCGTGCCCAGACTCCATGGTTTCGCCATGTTGTGTAAGTGTTTAAACGTCTAAACGTTTAGATGGCTATTGACATCGAATGAAACGATGGGTAACGTGCGGTCTACTCATCGAGACCGGCGGAGGGACAGGCCCTTAGATGCCGGGGCAACCAGCGAGATCTTTCGCTACGGTGCCAACTCCTGCGGAGGTGCCAATGTGGCACTTACCGGAAGATGGGGCGTCATTCGTGATGCGGCAATGCTGCCGTTCACGCGAGGCGACCTACTCCGGTTTACGCAGAGGCGATGGCGACCGGAGATTCGCATGACGCAGCAGCCCCAGCTCAACCCATACAACGCCACCGTAGCCAACCTTCCATTGCTGTCTTCGCAAAGTGCAGACCTTGCTGCGCAACGCAGCACGCGTCGGCTTGCACTGCTTCCGAAATACGGTACGGGCTGGTGCGAAGTCGATGTGCGCTATCTGTGGTGTGGTGCACCAGATGCCCCAACCATCATCGTGCAGGGTGGCATCTCGGCCGACCGCGACGTCACCGCGTTGGACGGTCACGGCGCTCCCGGCTGGTGGCAGCCGCTGGTGGGTAATGGTGCCGCTATCGATTTGCAGCATTGGCGCGTGCTGGCGATAGATTGGCTAGCACCCGCCGATTTGGCCGGCGCCGTGGCCGTGTCTAGTGAAGATCAAGCTAGCGCGCTGGCGGCCTTGCTGGTGGCACTAGATATTCCTCGTGTGCATGCGTTCGTCGGTTCGTCCTATGGCGCCATGGTGGGGTTGGCCTTTGCGGCCCGGTTTCCGCGCCAGGTCGAACGCTTAGTCTTGCTGGCTGGCGCACATCGCGCTCACCCGTTGTCCACCGCGCAACGCAGCGTACAGCGCAACATCGTTCGGCTTGGACAATCCAGTGGGCAGCTTGATGCGGCATTGGCGCTGGCGCGGCAGCTGGCGGTGACGACCTATCGCGGCAGCGGTGAGTTCGCCCGGCGCTTTGCCGGTGAGCCGGAGTGGTGCGATGGCCGCTTTCATTTCCCCGTCGAAAACTATCTGGAACATGTCGGTAAGCGCTTCGTCGAGCGTTTCGACGCGGAGCGTTTTCTCGCGTTATCCGAATCTATTGACCTGCACGACGTCGCGCCGGAAACCATTCCTACCCCAGCGACCTTGATCGGCTTCCCCTCCGACCGGCTGATTCCTTTGGCAGATTTGTGCGAGCTACAACGCCGTCTGCATGGTCCGGCCACGCTGGAAGTGGTGGAGTCGCCGTACGGCCATGACGGGTTTCTGAAAGAGCCCGAACAACTCGCGCCCTTGCTACGCAACGCCCTTTCGTAGCAGCGCGCCCTGTACGCGAAAGGCTTCTTAGCAACAGCCTTTCGCGCCCAGGTTGCGCTCCTACCAACGCAAGAATTTTTTACGAACTATCTGGAGCATGCCATGAGTGATTCCGCCCCGTGTACCGCTGCTGTCCGCGCTGGTATTGAAAGTGACACGCAATACGGCGCCGTCGTGCCGCCCCTCCATTTGTCGACCAATTACAGCTTTGAAGGTTTTGGCCGCAAGCGCGTGTATGACTATTCGCGCAGTGGCAATCCCACCCGTGACTTGCTGGGGAACGCGCTAGCGGAACTGGAACAGGGAGCGGGCGCCGTTATTACGTCCAGCGGTATGTCCGCCGTTGCCTTGGCGTTGGAGTTGGTGCCGGCCGGAGGGAAGGTTCTGGCGGCGCATGATTGCTACGGTGGCACCTGGCGCTTGCTCGATGCGTGGGCAAAGAAGGGGCGCTTTAGTGTGGCGTTTGCCGACCTCACCGATCCCGCTGCCCTGGCCGCTGGGTTGGCGGATAAGCCGTCACTGGTGTGGGTGGAAACGCCGTCCAATCCCTTGCTGCGCATTACCGACGTTCGCCACGTAGCGCTATCGGCGCACGCGGTAGGCGCGCTCGTGGTCGTCGACAACACGTTCCTTTCGCCAGCCCTGCAGCAGCCGTTGACGCTCGGTGCCGACGTGGTGGTGCATTCAACCACCAAATACATCAATGGCCACAGCGATGTGGTGGGCGGCGCGGTAGTGGCGCGTGATCCAGCGGTGTTCGAGCAGGTGAAGTGGTGGGCCAATTGCAACGGCGTCACCGGTGCACCCTTTGATAGCTACCTCACCTTGCGCGGGCTGCGCACGCTGAATGTGCGGCTACGTCAGCATCAAGAAAACGCCGGTAAGATTGCAGGCTATTTGGACGGCCATGCCGGTGTTTCGAAAGTGTATTACCCCGGCTTGGCGAGCCACCCGGGCCATACGCTGGCAGCACGTCAACAACAGGGCTTTGGCGCCATGCTTAGTTTTGAATTGGACGGTGGCGCGGCGGAAATTGAGGCTTTTGTGGATGGCTTACGCTACTTTTCGTTGGCCGAATCGCTGGGCGGTGTAGAAAGCCTGATCGCGCATCCCGCATCGATGACCCACGCCTCGATGGCGCCGGAAGCGCGTCGCACCGCCGGCATTGCGGATAGCCTGTTGCGCGTGTCCGTCGGTATTGAAGACGCCGACGATTTGCTAGGTGATCTGCAAGCGGCTTTGGCTCGTGCGGCAGCGGTGCAGAGCGCAGCGTCGGGGCTTAAACAACGGGTGACCGCATGAGTGCGGTGCTGCTGGATTCACTCGGCACGAGTGATGTGGTGGGAACGGCTGCGGCCGTCATGGGGAGTCGCGAGGAGAGTCACGCGGCGGAAGTTGCATCGCGTGAGCCTGCTGGCATGCCCGTTGCAACTTCTCGCGTAGATTCTTCCAGCACCGATTTTGTCGTGACTGGTGCACGCCGTACCGCGCCGACCGTAGCCGTAGTTTTGCTCGGCACTGGCGTGGTCGGTGGCGCACTGTTGCAACTACTCAACACACCTGCGGCGGCGGCATTGCATTTGGTTGGCGCCGCCAACTCACGCCGCCAACAAACCGATCCGGCGCGTCTCGCGCAACGGGGCCTGCGCGAGCAGTTGAACCACCACGGCGATGCACGTGACGATGGGCGCTTGCTGCAAGCGCTCGGCGCCAGTCAAGCGACAATCAAGGTCGTTATTGACGCGACGGCTAGTGCCGCTTTGGCGAATCGACATGTGGAATGGCTGGCAAGCGGCTATCACGTAGTCACGGCAAACAAATCCCTGATCGGCGGCGCGTTGCAGGGTTGGCATGCACTGCAGTCGGCTTTGCGGGAGGGTGGTTGTTATGGCGATTCGGCGACCGTCGGCGCGGGCTTGCCGGTGTTGTCAACGCTGCGCCGCTTGCGTGGCTGTGGCGATCAGTTGCTCACGCTAGAAGGTGTGTTCTCCGGTTCGCTGTCGTGGCTGTTTAATCAATATGATGGTAGCCGTCCGTTTTCTGAGTTACTGAGTGAAGCGCGTCAACGTGGCTATACCGAACCCGACCCGCGTTCGGATTTGTCGGGTGAAGACGCGGCGCGCAAGTTGCTGATCATTGCCCGTAACGCCGGCTTTTCACTTGGTACCGATGAGGTGCAAGTGGAGAATCTCGTACCCGCGACGTTGCGCGCGCTGGATGCTGAGTCTTTTCTGACGCGACTGCAGGAACTGGATGCGCCGATGGCCGCACGCCAGGCTGAGGCCAAGTCACACGGTTGCGTACTGCGCTATCTGGCCCGGCTCAATCAACGCGGACTGGCGCGTGTCGGTTTGATTGAAGTTTCTTCCGATCATCCGGCTGCACGCTTGTATGGCACCGACAATCAATTCGCTCTCACCACCACGCGCTATCACGCGCAGCCACTGGTGATTCAAGGTCCCGGTGCCGGGCCGGAGATCACCGCGCAAGCCTTGCTGGGCGATGTGTTGGCGCTGGGCTAGGCGCTTATACGGAAGCAGCGGGCGTTGCGAGATTTAATCTCAGCCCGTTTCGCTCATCCGTGATCGCTGCGTTCGTTTTGCCGGGAGTTGCTTGCGTGATGCAGCAACGTCGCCAGCGCCACGCAGATCGATTTGTCTACGCATGCTTCCGTGGTGAATTCCCCGGCGACTCTTGCAAACCACGACATTCAAAACGCAAGTTTGGAGGTCGTGGTTGCCGAGCCAGAGCGGCCCTAGTTATTGATCATTGAAATGATCGCTAGTGCCGGAGGTTTAATTTTTTGTAATGAGCTCAGCTGTTTCCTCGTCCGGCGGCACCAGCGGTGCGTCTGGATCGGCTTTAGCTTCCAGTTGCGCAGCTTCGACCGACGGTGTGCGCCAGCCGGAGGCCACGCCCCACAGGTAAAACACCAGACCGATCACCGCGACCACGCCTAAGTCGACGCCATAAGACAAATAGCCTTTGCCGCCGAACGTGGTGCTGCCACCCCAAGACACTAACGCTAGCGTTGGCAAGTAGCACACCAGCCACCACGCGCCTTTCATCTGGCGTCCGAAATCGTGCCAGCCGGCCTTGGCTTGGTAATAGAAATACACTGGTAGCGCGACCACCATCAGCAAGATGATCTGTCCGGTCAATGGCCACTTCGCCCAATACAAAAGTTCGGTGGACATGATGAAGGCGATACCGGCCAACACGGGTAAGCCGATCAGTCGGAACGGCCGATGTAACTCGGGTGCTGTGCGCCGCAGCGTCATCACGCTGACCGGGCCAGTGAGGTAGGAGATGATGGTGGCGACGGAAATCACCGCCGCCAGCGTGCCCCAGCCGCGGAAGAAAAACAGAAACATAAAGGACACAGCAAGGTTCACCCACATCGCCGGACGTGGCACGCCCCACTTCGGGTGCACGCGACCAAGAATCTTCGGCAACGTGCCATTGCGCTCCATGCCGTACAGCATGCGCGCGGTGGTGGCGGTGTAGGTCATACCGGTGCCGCTGGGGCTGACCACGGCGTCGATGAACAGCAGCGTCGCCAGCCATTGCAGGCCGAGGATGATTGCGAGATCAGCAAACGGTGAGCTGAAATCAATACCGTGCCAACCCACATTCGCCAGCATTTCACGGGGTACCGCGCCGATATAGGCAACCTGCAACATCACGTAAATGACGGTGGCTAGCGCGATCGAGCAGACGATCGCGAACGGGATACTTTTGCCCGGGTTACGCGCTTCGCCGGCCAGATTCACCGGGCTCTGGAAACCGTTGAAGCTGAACACGATGCCGGCGATGGCAACGGCGGTCAGGATCGACGGCAAGTCCGTTTTGTGTAGTTCGCCGTGAATGCCGACGGCAAAGTTTTCTGGATGAAAGCCAGTCATCATCAGCAACACCGCGGTGGCTGCTGGAATGATCAACTTGAACATCGTGATCGCGGTATTGGACCGGGCGAACAGCTTGACGCTCCAGAAATTGAACAGGAAATACACGATCACCAGCGCTCCGGCGATCAGCAAACCGATCGTACTCAGCTCACCGTGACCACCGGGAACGACGTGGTACAGATCCTTCGCCCACTGCCATTTCCACGACGACATGTATTGCGCGGAAGCTTCGGCCTCAACCGAAATGACCGAAACAATCGCGATCCAGTTCGCCCACGCGGCAATAAACCCGACCAGCGAGCCGTGTGAGTAATGGCCATAACGCACCATGCCGCCCGACTCGGGAAACATTGCGCCCAATTCCGCATACGTGAGCGCGATCGTCATGATGATCGCTGAGCCCAATATCCACGCCCAAATCGCACCAGGGCCGGCAATCTGTGCCGCACGCCACGCCCCGAATAACCAGCCCGACCCGATGATCGAACCTAAGCCGGTAAACATTAACGCCCACGGGCCGACGTCGCGGCGAATCGAATTAGGTGCGGACATAAGACTCCTACGCGGACGCCATTCGGCGCCAAAAGAGGTTGATGGTCGCAGAATTACCAACCTCGTGTCATCCGCCACAGGTCACGATGGCGTCATTCAGGTGCTTTCAGTCGCGTCGATGTGTGGCAAGCGGCTGATCGGAAACGAAAACCGAAGCGCTGTTCGCCGCGGAAGGGCCTCGAAAATAACGAGAGGTGAGGGATGTGCGTGGTCCGCTTCGTTGGCAAATAGGGCGATGGCAGGGTTGCCGACTTTCGCTGCGACGGCTGCATCGCCGGAACAGCGGAACCTCACTACGGCGCATGTCGTCATCGTGATTGGCCACGTGTAACGTTTAAACGAGGTCCAATCGGCCACCCATTGGTCCGTGCGCCTGCGCTGCGCAAATTAGCTGCGAGGCTGCTTCGGCTTGCTCGTTTTGGTCACGCATCACCAAGGTTGGTTTCCTGGGTGAGGCGTGCGCCAAGCTGGACACGAAGGTTTGGTTCAATACGATGATCCACTCACGAAACGCGGCTGCCGTCAGTCACTAACCTTCGGTGGCTGACGGCTTGTTTTCATGCGGCAGCGCTGTCGCCGCATCGTTAACGGCGCAGGAATGTTTTCGACGTGTTCATGAGGTCGCCCGCAAGGCCGCGCGCCGGGCTGCACGTTCTTCGATCCAGTCGTAGAGCAACGGCAATAGCAGCAAGGTCAGCAGGGTTGAGGTAATCAGACCACCGACCACCACGGTGGCGAGTGGACGCTGAGTTTCGGCGCCGACACCACTGGATAACAGCATCGGCACCAGGCCGAGAATCGCCACACTGGCGGTCATCATTACCGGGCGCATACGCAACGCTGTGCCACTGATCACGGCGTCGCGCACAGACAAACCCTTGGCACGTTGCTCATTGAGAAAGCTCACCAACACAATGCCATTCAGCATCGCCACGCCGAACACCGCGATAAAGCCAATCGCCGAGGGCACCGACAGGTACTGTCCAGTGATCGCCAGCCCGACGATGCCGCCGATGGTGGCAAACGGTACGTTGGCCAGAATCAGTACGGCGTGCTTGACCGAATTGAACATGGTGTACAGCAGGATGAAGATGAAGAAGATCGTGGCTGGCACGATCAACGCCAGCCGCGCCAACGCCCGCTGCTGGTTCTCAAACGCACCGCCCCATTCGGAGTAATAGCCGGTGGGTAACTTCACCTGCTGGGCGATGGCGGCGTTCGCGTCCTTGACGAAGCCATCAATATCGCGACCACGGACATCCATCTGGATTACCGCATAACGCTGCAGTTGCTCGCGACGGATGAATGAATAGCCTTCCGCGCTGCTGACCTCGGCGACCTGCGACAGTTGCACTAGCGCGCCACTCGCCGTACGAATCGGAATGCGCTGAATCGCTGTCAGCGAGGCCTTGTCGGCATCGTTCAAGCGCACGGCGATGTCGAAGCGTTTGGTTCCATCGAGCAAGGTCGTCACCGGCTCGCCGCCGATACCGTTTTTCACCACGGTCAGTACGTCGTCGGCATTCAGGCCGTAGCGCGCCAGCGCATCACGATCAACCTTGATGCGAATCTGTGGTTTGCCGAGGTTCGCTTCCAGCGCCAAATCGGCCACGCCGGGTACCGTGGCCAGGGTGTCCTTGATGCGTGCGCTGAGCCGGTCCAGTTCGCCCAGATCGTTGCCATAGATTTTCAGCGCCAGCGTGGCGCGCACGCCGGAAATCAACTCTTCAATACGCATCTGGATCGGCTGGGTGTAACTCACTACGGCCGTCGGCAACGCTGCCGTCAGCTCCTTTTGCATCGCTTCCTCGATACTTTCCAACGTCTCGCCCTTGCGCCATTCAGCCTTGGGTTTGAGTGGCGTATACACCTCCATGTAGTTAACGTCGGCGGTTTCGCCCTTCTCGGCGCGGCCGATCATCGCCACGGTAGTGGAGACCTCCGGGAACTTCCGTTTGATCAGCGCCGATACCTGGTGGGAGATATCGATCGACTCATCCAGTGACGCGGACGGAATCGAAGTAATCCGCCACATGATGGCGCCCTCTTTGAGGTTGGGCATGAATTCCTTGCCCAGAAACGGGAACAGCGCGAGGCTGCCCAGCAACGCCGCGCCGGCGACGCTGATCACCAGCTTGCGCCGCGCCAGCGACCACGCCAGCACGGTCGCGTAATGCCGCTTCAGAAACGCCACCAGCCGCGTATCGCGCTCCTCCTTCGGTTTCAGCACCAGCGCGGCCAACACCGGAATTAAGGTCAGCGCGAGGATCAGTGAGCCGGCCATGGCAAAGGTGATATTGAACGCCATCGGCTTGAACATCTTGCCTTCCAGCCCCTGCAGGCTGAACAACGGCAGGAACACCACGATGATGATCAGGATCGCGAAGGTGATTGGCTTGACCACTTCGCGCGCGGCGGTCAACACCGCATCAGTGCGGTCCACCGGCAATCCTTCGGCCTTGCGCTCGGCCATGATGCGGAACGCGTTTTCCACCATCACTACCGCGCCGTCGACCATCATGCCGATACCAATCGCCAAACCGGCCAGCGACATCAAGTTGGCCGACAAGCCTGCCTGATTCATGCAAATAAAAGCGATCAACATCGCCAGTGGCAACGCCACCACCACGACCAAGGCACTGCGAAATTCACCGAGAAACAAGAACAACACCAAGGCCACCAAGATCGAGCCTTCCACCAGTGCTCGCACGGCCGTTCCAACGGCGGCATTGACCAGTTCGGTGCGCTCATAAATCGGTTTGACCAGCACACCCGGCGGCAGCGATTGCTTCACGGTTTCCAGTTTGGCTTTAACTGCATCGACCACGCTCTTCGCGTTTTCGCCAATGCGCGCCAGCGCCATACCCAGCACCACTTCCTTGCCATCTCGCGTCACCGCGCCCGAACGCGGCGCGCCCGCTTCCGTAATGGTGGCGACGTCACGCACATAGACCGGGGTGCCATCGTCAGTTTTAAGCACGATGTTGCCCAGATCTGCCGCGTTCTGGACGAGGCCCAGTCCGCGCACCAGATATTGCTCGCGACCGACGTCGACAAAGTTACCGCCCACTTGTGCGTTATTGGCCTGCAACGCCTCGATCACATCCTTGAAGCCGAGCTTGTGCGCGATCAATTGCATCGGGTCGATGCGCACCTGCAGTTGCTTCTGCTGCCCGCCCCAGGAGGTGACGTCATCCACGCCCGGTGCGGTGTGCAGGATCAAGCGAATGGTCCAGTCCTGCAGAGTGCGCAGATCCATATCGCTTGGCGCATTCTTCAGCGTGTCGTCGGCCCGTTCGACGGTGTACCAGAACACCTGGCCGAGGCCGGAAATATTCGGCCCCATTTCCGGCTTGCCGTAACCGGCCGGCAAACGATCACCGACTTGTTGCAGGCGCTCATTGACCAGCTGACGCGCAAAATAGATGTCCATACTGTCGTCGAAATAGACCGACACAAAGGACAGGCCGAACAAACTTACCGAGCGAATCTCCTCCACTTTTG
>JBDTBF010000023.1:0-3464 GCA_039924175.1 Rhodanobacter sp. | reverse complement strand
TGACCCGTTTTTTCGATGGTTTCAAAGATCATTGGAACGGTTGACTCCACGATTCAAGGTACCGCACGGTACCTGGTGATGGACGGCGGCGCGGCTGAAACAGCGGCGCCGGGGCATGAAAACGCCGATACCTTGTTACCTGTACCGAGGTCGGGCGGACAAGATAAAGCCGGCAGTCTAGTACGTTGACCCTCGTTTTGATGTGGCAACGCAGCAAGTCGTGGCCGTATGGCTGCTGCGTGATTTGCCGTTCCACACCATGCCAAAGCAAGCCAAATCGTTGTCCGGCACGGCTTCGCTTCCAACAACACGCGACGTCTCCCATGCGCGTTCGTACGGGGAAGCGCGCAGCCAGCCGCCGCGTGCTTTGCCTGAATTCGTGTCGCCCGCAGCGCGACCAACACGCTGCCTTAGTTTCGGTCTCGCAGGCTCGCCGCTGCGTTGCTGTAACCGACCATCACAAGCGGCAGTTAGGCGCGTGGCCACTGGCGCGCGCTTGCTGGTAGATCGGCATCAACTGCTGCGCGTCTCGCGCCAACACTTGCGCGCGGTTGCCGGAGGACGGATGCGTGGAGAGAAACGCGGGCGGTTTGCTGCCGCCTTGCTGATCCATCTTCTGCCATAGCGTCACCGCCGCCCGCGGATCAAACCCTGCTTGTGCCATGTAACGTTGGCCCAAGGTATCGGCTTCACTTTCCTGCAGCCGCGAGAACGGCAGCAGAATGCCCACTTGCGCACCCAACCCCAACGCAGCGGCGACGTTGCCCGAGTCGGAGCCGCGGGTGCCGGCATAAATGGTTCCGGCGGCGACCGCAGCTTGCGTCGCCAGATTGTCGGAAACGCGCTCGGCACCGTGGCGCGATACCACGTGCGACAGTTCATGTCCCAACACCACCGCCAACTGGTCCTGATTCGACGCCAGCTTGAACATGCCTCGGTTCACGCCAATGCGACCGCCGGGCAGGGCAAAAGCGTTCGCCGTGTCATCGCCCACAATCTGCACTTCCCATTGCTGCGTATTCCACGGTGGCGGCAAAACAGCAATCAGCGCATTGGAAACGCAGGTGGCGTAAGCGCGTTCAGGTGGCGCGTCCACAAATTTGCCTTGCTGGCGCATCGTGTTGAAGGCGGTCAAGCCCATCTGACTCATCTGGCCGTCGGACACCATCATCAATTGCGATCGGCCGGTGGGTGAGGTGACGCAAGCACCCAGTAACGTGGTGGCGACCAGTACGATGAGTGCTTGGTAACGCGTGCGCGTTGGCATGAGGCGACTCCTGTGTGCCTAGTAGGTAACCCAAAGCATACCCGCAAGAAATTGAGTGGCTGGCTTTGTGTTCCCGCCGCTGCGTCAGGTAGCGCTTATTTGTGACAAACCTCTGGTCAAGCGGCAGTGAAGGAGCTGTCGGCACAGAGCACCTGGGGCAACATGGTCGGCAGCGGCCCGCACAGCCTTTGGTGGCAGTTGTCTTGTCCTGCGCGTAGCACTCACGGCAGGACCGCTCGCCAGCGCACAGGCGCATGGACACAACTTGCTGAGTCAGGGTGAGCGGCGTCGCTTGCTGCGTCGCCCGATCAGCGGCGGCGCAGGGATTCTCCATCGAGCGGTGGCAAACGCAGATTGTGACAAACAAAAGAATGGACGCTCGCACCTTTACCGGCGCGTGGACCTTCGCCAGTGTGATAAGTCCAAGCGCGAAGTTTGCCAAGCGCGGCCGCTGTTCGCTGATCTGTTATCTCAGGTTGGTCGCGTAGGCATGCCGTGGCCACCGTCAGCCGCTGATCCACACGCCGGCACGCCAGTGCCAGCCGTCGCGGCGTTGCTCCCAATGTGGGTGCACGTAACGGTAGCCGGCGCGTACCGGTTCCCAGTGCCCGCGCGCAGCGACATAGCGCCGCCCGTCCCAGTGCCAGTAACCGTGCGCCCAGATGAACCCCGGTCGCCGTTCGGTGTTCTGTACCACCCACTCCGGCGGTGCCTGCGGTGCAATCACTTCCACTTGTTCGCGGTATACCGGTCGCTCGACCACCACATGGCGGTGTCGGGGTGGTGCCACGACGCAGCCGCTGGTCAACGCCGTGACAACGACCAATGAAATGGCCAAAGCGGGGTGAGATGATTTCATGCGTTTGCTTCCTTAGGGATGAGCAAGGGAAACTTTTGCCGGCACTGTGTGGCTATTTCCTGCGCCGCGAGAATTCCCCGGAATAGTGGGCTGGGGCGGGTTCAGCGGCGCCAATAGCCGCCATGGAAGCGCCAGCCATGACCATGGCGCATCCAGTACGCTGGGCGATAACGGTAGCCCGGTCGTGCACGAACCCAATTGCCGCCTATCCAAACGTGGCGTTGCGCGTGAGCGTTCCAGTTCCAGTAGCCGGGTGCCCAGACATAGCCACGGCGCGCATGCGGTACGCGCTCATAGCGCGGCGGTGGCGGTGCAATCGGCGTACCCACGCTGACACCAATGGACACCCGACTTGCTGCCGCAACCGGCGGCGCGTAGATGATGGCCGTGCTGGCGAAGCCAAGCGTGGCAAGCAACGCCAGTTTCAAGGTCGTGTTGTTCATCGTAAGTCTCCTTCGGTAAGCCGCGCAGCGCGGCAGGCAGTTACGGCAAACGCGCGTTCTGGTCGTGTGTTGACCGGCGTGCCTACGTTGGTTCAGGTTTCGTGTAGCGCGCGTACAGCAAGCGTCAGCGGCGCAACACCACTAGAATCACTGGGTTGATACACAGCCCGTTCGGAGTTGCCATGAGTTCGCCCGCCAACCAAGTCCCCGTCACCGCCGCGTCCAGCGAGATCCCGCCGCTGCGTTTTGTTACCGCTGCCAGCCTGTTTGATGGGCATGACGCCGCCATCAACATCATGCGGCGCATCATCCAGAGTCAGGGCGCCGAGGTCATTCACCTGGGCCACAACCGCTCGGTGGAAGACGTGGTGCGTGCCGCGCTGCAGGAAGATGCCGACGCCATTGCGCTGTCGTCGTATCAAGGCGGTCACATTGAATACTTCAAATACATGATCGACATGCTGCGCGAGCGCGGCGCCGGCCATGTGCGCGTATTCGGCGGCGGTGGCGGCACCATTACGCCGGACGAAATTGCGGAACTGCAGGCCTACGGTGTGGAACATCTGTACCACCCGAACGACGGCATGAAGCTCGGCTTGGTCGAGATGATCGAAGACGTTACCAAACGCGCCGCCGCCGGTGCTGCGGAACGCCGAAAGACGGAGCCAACCGGGTTGCCGACCGTCGACATTGATGATGAAATTTCCATTGGCCACATGATCTCGGCGCTGGAACAGCGGCACATTGGCGATGCCGATCTGGCGCGGTTGCGCAAAGAGTGGGCGTTGGCTGGCAAAAACACGCCAGTGATCGGTCTGACCGGCACCGGTGGCGCCGGCAAGTCCAGCGTGGTGGATGAATTGCTGCTGCGCTTCCTGCACGCCTTTCCGGACAT
>JBDTBF010000022.1:0-3012 GCA_039924175.1 Rhodanobacter sp. | reverse complement strand
GTACGCGACGTACTCGGTTACGCCATCAAGGCACATGAAATTCAGGGTTGCTACGCACTGCTCAACAGCTTCAATCGGGTCGGGATGGATCATGTCATCTTGGTGCGACTAGCTTCGACGGCCGTCGCGACCGCCATGCTGGGTGGAAGCAAAGAGCAAATTGTCAATGCGGTGGCGCATAGCTGGATCGATAACGGCGCTCTGCGCACGTATCGCCACGCTCCAAACACCGGGCCGCGCAAGAGTTGGGCGGCAGGTGATGCTTGTCGGCGTGCCGTTACCCATGCCATCAATGCGGTGTATCGCGGCGCCACAGGCTATCCGTCTGCATTGAGCGCCAAGACATGGGGATTTTACGATGTCGCATTCCATGGCAAGCCGTTCGAGTTTGAGCGCGCGTTTGGCAGCTACGTGATGGAAAATGTGCTGCTGAAGATCAGCTATCCCGCCGAATTCCACGCGCAGACGGCGGTGGAGTGCGCCATGCAATTGCATGAGCAAGTGGCAGGCAAGCTCGAGCAGATTGAGAAGGTGGTCATTGAAACGCAGGATGCTGGCTGCCGCATCATCGACAAAACCGGCCCGCTCGCGAATTACGCCGATCGCGATCACTGCATCCAGTACATGGTCGCTGTGCCACTGATCCTGGGCCGGCTAGTGGCAAGTGACTACGGCGACGCGGTGGCGGCAGATCCACGTATTGACGCGTTGCGCGCGAAGATGGAAGTGCGCGAAAACCCACAGTTCACCCGTGATTACTACGATCCGTCGAAACGCTACATTGGCAATTCAGTGCAGGTTTTCTTCGCCGATGGCAGCCACACCGAAAAAGTTTCGGTCGACTATCCCATCGGCCATCGCAAGCGGCGTGCCGAGGGTATCCCGGTGTTACTAGCAAAGTTTGAGGCGGCCTTGCGTGGTCATTTGCCAAACCATCAAGCGGAGGCGATTTTGCAAGCGGCGAAAGATCCGGTGGCGTTCGACGCGATGCCGGTGCAAAAGTTGTTGGGGCTCTTCACATTGTAAAGACGGCGTGAGTGGATGATTAAGACCAGCGCGTCATGGGAGGTGTAGTGCGTCAAGTCAACCGTTCTCGTTCGTTTGGGGCTGGCTGTAGTTGTCATAACCGTTATCAAGCGTTGGTGGTGAAGTTTCCTGAACGGCACTTCACTGGGCTTGTTAACTGATCGGTGTGGTGGCGTGCCACCCACTTAACAATTTTGCTACACTTCGCCGTGTAGTGGCGGCAACGTCAGGTTCGGGACGGCAACTTCCCAGATGGCGTAAGTTTTGGACACGCGATCTTCGACAAGTAGTTAGACGGACGCGAAAATTAATTAATTAAGGAGACACCTGATGAAACGTACGGGCTTGTATTTTCTGATTGCGTTGGCCTTGGGCGGCGTAGGTGCCGTTCATGCGCAGGACGCCACGGCTGCACCGGCTGATGCGGCGTCGACCGACACGTCTGCAATTTCCAGTTACGACGGCCGTTGGTACATCGCGCCGACCGTTGGTGGTTACTACAACGACACCGATCGCAATACCAACAGCCGACAGTTCTATTACGGCTTGGGCGTTGGCCGGTTCTTCTCGCCGAATATGTCGATTGACGCGTTCATTGACCGTACCAAGCGTAAGGTTGATCGTGGCGCTGCCGCTGGCGGTGGTCACAGCAGTAACAGCTGGTCGAATAATTCCGTCGGTGCGGTGGTGCGCTTTTACCACGGTGACTGGAATGCGTGGCGCCCGTACGTGCTTGCTGGTGTGATGGGTAGCCAGCATCATTCCGCTAGCGCGAATGGCTGGTCGCCGGCCGCAGAGTTGGGTGCAGGCCTTTCCAAGACCGTTACGGAAAGTTCCGACATTCGTTTGGAAGCTGGTTATCGTTACGACTTTGACGACAAGACCATCCCGTCCAACAATGGCTATGGCGACTGGTTCCTTGGCTTCAGCGTAGTGTCGCGCTTCGGGGCGCCTGCTACTGCACCGGTGGCTCCAGTGGCGGCCGCTCCGGTGGCGGCTGATTGCTCCACCATGGACACCGACGGCGACGGCGTGAATGATTGCGACGACAAGTGCCCGGCTACTGTTGCTGGCACGATTGTTGGTCCTGACGGCTGCGCCAAGGCTGTTGTCATCGATCTGCGTGGCGTGAACTTCAAGTTCGACCGCCCGAAGAAGGGTGAGACGGACATCGCCAAGTCGTTGGCTGAGCCGAGCGCTGATTCCATCGCGGTTCTGGCCCAGGCCGTTGACACCTTGCAGCGCTACCCGCAGGTGCATGTGACCGTTGCCGGCTATACCGACTCGAAGGGTACTGACGTTTACAACCAGAGCCTGTCCGAGCGTCGTGCATCAATCGTCTATAACTACCTGACCAGCCACGGTATTGATGCAAGCCGTCTGGAAGGACCGATTGGCCACGGTGAGACCAACCCGATTGGCGACAACGCCACGGATGCCGGTCGCGCGCAGAACCGTCGTACGGAACTGCAAGTTCAGCAGTAATCGATGTTTGATTGCTGAGTGTGAAGAGCCCGGCTTCGGCCGGGCTTTTTTTGTGGTGCATGACGTGTCAATGAGCGTGAGTTGCTTTGCTTTCGCGCTTCTGCAAACTTCGTGCAATTACCGTCATGGATAGTGCTTGAGAAATGGCCCGGTTACCTTCCCACAATTTGACGGATGCCCATGCTTCCGGCACGAAGCGGCATGGTTTGGCTCGGGTACTCTCCAAATTCGGCGTTTGCTCGCGCAGTCAGGCGGAACAATGGATACGTGCTGGACGGGTGAGCTTGAATGGATGTGTCGTCCGTGATCCGGAGCGTCCGGTTATTGCTGATGCCCAGAAGATTGCAGTGGATGGCAAGCTGATCCAGACGGCAGAGCGCGTCTATCTCCTCTTCAATAAGCCACGTGGGTTACTCGTCAGCGCGGCAGATGAACATGGTCGAGCCACTGTTTATACGGCCTTAGCCGCGGCAGGGCTGCCATGGTTGGGCCCGGTGGGCC
>JBDTBF010000021.1:0-5246 GCA_039924175.1 Rhodanobacter sp. | reverse complement strand
ATCGCCGCGAAGTCGATTACGTCTCCGGTGCCTCACTGCTGATTCGTCGCGAAGTATTTCAGCGCATCGGCGGCTTCGATACGCGCTACGCACCCGCGTATTACGAGGACACCGATCTCGCGTTCGCCGTACGCCAGCTTGGTCTGCACGTGTACTACGAGCCGGCCAGTACGGTGACTCACTGCGAAGGCATTACTGCTGGCAGCGATCTGAACAGCGGCATGAAGCGCTATCAAGCAGTCAACCAAACAAAGTTTGTTGCCAAATGGGCGGCCGAGCTCGCAGCGCAACCTTCTGTTGGAACAGCGGTAGAACGCGCCGTCCGCCGGCGCTCACGCGGCCAGATACTAGTGGTGGACGCCATGACGCCGGACCCCTCGCGCGATTCCGGGTCACTACGCTTGTGTGCCATCTTGCGCCTGCTCGGTGAGCAAGGCTGGAGCACCACATTCCTCCCCGACGATGGGCACGCCAGCAGCGCTGAAATCAACTCACTCGGCGCACTGGGGACGGAAGTGCTGCACAAACCGTGGGTCGCGGATTTGCCACACTGGCTCCGTAGCCACGGTCGCGACCTGCATGCCGTGATCTTGTGCCGACACACCGTGGCCGGCCAGTACGCATCGCTCGTGCGTCGCCACGCGCCGCAGGCACGTTTGCTGTTCGACACCGTGGACTTGCATTTTTTGCGCGAACAGCGCGCGGCCAAGCTGCGCGGCAGTAACACCATGGCTCGCCAGGCAGAAAGCTCGCGACGCAATGAACTCGCTTTGATCACACAGTGCGACGCCACGTTTGTAGTGAGCCCACACGAACAAACTCTACTGGCACAACAAGTTCCGCAGGCGCGCGTAGAGTTGCTGTCAAATATCCACGAAGTACATGGCTGCCGAAACCCGTTCCAAGGCCGCAAGGATCTGGTTTTTATCGGTGGTTACGGCCATCCGCCGAACGCTGACGCGATTCACTGGATGTTCAAGCAAATTCTGCCGCAGCTGCGCACCACTCTACCGAACGTTTTGTTACACGTTATCGGCAATCTACCCGACACGATTCGTAATGACTTAGCGAGGCCTGGCCTGGAACTACACGGCCATGTCAACGACTTGTCCCCATGGTTGGAGCATTGCCTCGCCTCGCTGGCGCCGCTACGTTTTGGCGCAGGGGTCAAGGGCAAGATCAATATGGCTATGAGTTATGGCCTGCCGGTCATTGCCACATCCGTCGCGGTGGAAGGCATGAACTTAACCGATGGCGAGGACGTCCTAGTGGCGGATGATTGTGCCGACATCGTAGCCGCCGTTCAACGTTTGTCCACGGATCCAGAGCTTTGGGCAAAGCTCTCCAGCAACAGTATGAAAAACGTGAGGGAGCATTTCTCCAGTTCGTCCGCGGCAGCCACTCTACGACGTGTACTGGATTAACGATCTGATTCAACAATTTTTCTAATTTTTCTCGTACGGAACCTCAATGTCCCGACTCATCGTCACGACCGTGCATGTTCAACGCGAAAATTCCATGGTTATCCTTGAATACGTGCAGACCTTTTGATATTCAAATCCATGAAGCGACTGTCGTCTCTAACAACCGCGTTGCGCGAAACCATCACACGTCACGGTGGTGGTTGGCGCGGTACGTGGTCGGTTGCGAAACGTACCTTCAAAGTGGCGCACGCCTTAGGTTGGCAGGGCTTACTTCGACGAATCCAGAGCTCCCGTCAGCAGACAAACGCCGCCGTTTTATGGCCCGATGTTACTGCCTTCCCATCACCTAAACCGTTGCAACAGCTCGAACTCAGCATCGGCATAGTCATTCACGTGTTTTACCCCGACCTGCTTGACGAGCTGGCGAAAGACGTTGCGCGTGTACCGGTAGCGTTCGTATTAATGGTGTCAGTCATGGACGAGCGCGCGCGGCTCGCTGCGTCCGCATGTTTCCGGAAAATTCCCCAAGTCAGCGCTTTGCACATCCGAATCGTGCCTAACCGCGGTCGCGATATTGCCCCGTTTTTCCTGACTTTTCGCGAAGAAATTCTCGGGCTCGACGTCGTCTGCCATATCCATACGAAAAAATCGCTGTATACAGGCCGCGAACAAGGCCAGTGGCGGCGCTATCTCATAGATGCGCTACTCGGCACTGATCGGCGCATCGCAGATATTCTTGGCATGTTTCAGGCGATGCCGAACCTTGGAATGATCTACCCGGAAACCTTTCCGTTGGCACCGCTGTGGGCGCATACATGGCTTGGCAACGTAGAGTGCGCGCGTGAACTGGGGCAGCAGATGGCGATACGTATCGAGCCTACCGCTTATTTCGATTACCCGGTTGGCTCGATGTTCTGGGCGCGCACTGACGCCATACGCCCGCTGTTCGAACTGGGCTTGTCAACGAACTCATTCCCCGCCGAACGCGGCCAAACAGACGGGACCATGCAACATGCGTTAGAGAGGATGCTGGGACTAATTGTCCGGCAACAAAACATGGTGATTGGAGTCTCATCGGCCACCGGACCATTACGCTTGAAAAGTGAGGGTGATCGAAACTGGCAAGCTTACTTTCGTTTGCCATTGAAGCAACAAATCGCATTGTCCACGATTGACGCTCAAGTCGTTTCGTTCGACTTGTTCGACACGTTAGTGCTCAGGCCTTTTCTCCATCCTTCGGGGGCACGCGCGTATCTTGCCGACGCAGTAAAAGAAAAATTTGGCCTAAACAACTTCGCAACGTTGCGAACGAACGCAGAAACGATGGCACGCACACAGGCAAGCCAGGACGTCGATTCAACTGCAATCTATGACGTCCTGGCTCGACTATCAGAGCTGCAAGACATCGCTGTTGCACCCCTTCGTGAGCTCGAACTTGATACCGAACAGCGTTTGCTTCGGCCACGTCGGGAACTTGTCGAAATAGCGCATGAACTGGCTCAATCCGGGAAACGCGTCGTCGCTGTTTCCGACATGTATCTCAACACCGCCGACCTCCGCCGCGTGCTCCCGAAAACCGTTTCTGCTGCGCTGCAAACGATGTACGTCTCGTGTGAGAACGGTTGGCGCAAAGACACAGCACAAGCCTGGCGACAACTCCCGCTAGCGCAGAAGATTTCAGCATCAAGATGGCTTCACATCGGCGACAACGAACACTCCGACGTCCAGCTTCCAGAGGCATTGGGGTACATCAACCCCGTGCACACGCTGCGGCCCAGCGCGCTCCTCGATGTGGTTCCGGCGCTACGAAGTCTGCGACCGTCGCCAAAAGTGCTGAGCCGGTGGCCCGACCAACTATGGCTCGGCTTGGTCGCTAACCACTTCAGCGAGCTCGCCGACTCCGACCCGAGCGCTTTCAATCCATCATTGGTCATTAAGCAGCCAGAGACACTTGGCTATACGGTACTAGGACCGCTGGTTCTCGATTACACAGCGTGGGTCGCGCGACTTGCGCTAAGCGCCGGCGTACATAAGATCCTCTTCCTCAGTCGCGAAGGTTACTTACTCCAACGCGTCTATCAGACTTTGCAGGCGGCGGTTCCGGGACTGGAGGGTATCGAGGGACTGTACTTTCTGGCCTCACGACGCGGTGTTAATACCCCCGCACTTCGCTGTCTCAACGATCTCACCAAAGTCTTCGCAAGCCCGTTTACCGGGCCATTAGACGGTCTCCTCCGGGCACGACTTGGATCAAAAATCGCCGAAGCCGTTGCGGCGGTGCTGGGAAAGGTTGCTGTGTCCGCGGAGGTTTTCCTCCCCGAGATGAGCGCGAAGCTCATCGAAGTGTTGCAACCTGCAGCAGCCGCAATCTTGGATATTGCGACAGCTGAACGTGATACTTACCTCCGGTACTGGGAGACTGCCGTCGGGGATAGCAAAGCAATTGTTGCCGATATCGGATACGCAGGAACTATCCAGAGCCGATTGGCTGCACTGACCGGCCAAACGCTCGGCGGAGCGTACTTCGCCGTAAACCACGGGGTGGGTCAAGTGACTACCAATGGCAGCTGGGCACAAGGCCGCTTCTACGACGCTCGTCAGGCCGATGGGGAGCCATCCCCCGTGCTCAAATATCACCTCTTGCTGGAATCCATTCTCACCTCGCCTGACAGCCAGTTTTCACATTTTGAGCGTGGTGCGTCGACACCCGAACCTGTTTACATAGCAAGGACGACCGAACTCACCCAGTGGGCCATCATTAAGCGAATTCACGATGGCGCCGAGCAATTCGTGATCGACGTCTGCGCCGTTGCCGAAAATATTGTCATCACGACGGCCTTCGACCACGCTCTCGTCCAAGAACCACTGAACTGTGTCGGCTGCGGCAAGTGGAAGCTGGCAGCATGGGCCAATGCACTGGGCGTTGAAGACGCTTATTCCGGACGCGGTGAAGTGAGCACCACGGCGGACTGAATCGGCCGCGAAAATGCCACCTGTCCAGTAAAGCCGGTGAATGCGAGAAGCGCGCTAAAGGAAAAGTGCGGACGCCGGTAGGAGACTCGGGAAAGTCAGGAATCGGGAAAGGCAGTGCGGCCTGCACGCTGCGTTCGGGACCTTACATTCAAGCGAGCTGGAGAAAAAATATTAGTCACACCGGGCAGCACTGCCGGCTGCTCACGCCCAAGCGAAAACGCCAAATACATCAGGGGTGTTGCCACTTCAAATCGAACGTAGTCGTCACGTGAGCTCAGGTTACAATAAGTGCTCTTTTCCGCCGCACCGCCTCTTAGCAAGGCGAACCGTAAGGACTACAGATGAAGATTCTCGTTGGCTACAAGCGTGTCGTCGATTACAACGTGCGTATTCAGGTCAAGCCCGATGGTGGTGGCGTGGTCACTGACGGCGTCAAGCTTTCGGCCAACCCGTTTGACGACATTGCATTGGAAGAAGCCCTGCGTTTGCGCGAGAAAGGCGTTGCCGAAGAAGTCATCATCGTTGGCATCGGCCCCGCGAATCTCACCGCGCACCTCCGTAACGGCTTAGCGATGGGCGCAAACCGCGCGATCCACGTTGTCACCGACGACGCCATCCAGCCGCTGACCGCCGCACGTGTACTGCTGAAGCTGGTCGAAAAAGAACAACCCGGGCTGGTGATTGTCGGGAAACAGGCGATCGACGACGACTCCAGCCAAACCGGACAAATGCTCGCCGCACTATGGGACCGCCCGCAAGCAACGTTTGCCGGCAAGGTCGACGTTGCCGACGGCAAAGCAACGGTGACGCGCGAAGTGGATGCCGGCTTGGAAGTGATCGAAGTTGACC
>JBDTBF010000020.1:0-10384 GCA_039924175.1 Rhodanobacter sp. | reverse complement strand
GCTTGCAGGTCGCCACATCGCCCTTGAGGATGTGCAGGTCGGTTCCACAAATCGTGGTCTTGCTGACCTTGACGATGGCGTCCGTCGGCGCCGTGATCACCGGCTTGGGATGGTCCTCCAACGCTTTTTTGCCCGGGCCCTTGTAGACGAGTGCCTTCATCAATGTCACAGAAGCTTTCATTGGGTGTTCCTGATTGATTCGTGCACGGAGCGTTCGATGACAGCGTGTGGTGCAGGTCGCATAGAGCGGGCCTGCTCTTCCGTTGCCGATGAAGAATGACCATAGGCGCGACAGCGCTGTTGCGATAGCGTCGGAAACTACTCAGAGAGCGGAACTGGCCGCTGCTGTGAGGCCGCCGTTTACCCTCGGTCGCGAAGAGCGAATTGCAAGCTCTGGCTGCGCGCGCCGCGCGCGCTCGGCCTTCTCTGGAAGAGACGATTCGTAACTGTTGGAAAATCTGGCCGTCGGGGCGATGCATCAAAGCCGTCCATGCCTGTGCCAAACGTGATGATCGCGAGACGACGATGGTGCAGACTCAGTGAGCCATAGGTAGCGACGTAGGAGAACAGCTAAACCCACTCGGTCGGTTGCTAAAAGTGAGTGCCGATAACCGTCCTGAAAGCTACTTAGGTGTGACGTCCCGTACACGGCAGCACGCGCGATACGGGCGAGGCACGGATACATGCAGGTGAATGCCTAGTCGTCCCAGTAAGCGTCCCTTCCGTAATGTTCGAAAAGCGCAGCTTCTTGCTCACGGCCCATTGCGCGCTCGGGGTCATAGGCAGGCGAATCCTTCACCGCTTGGCACGTCAGAGCTACGGTGACCGTGTTGTCCAGCCACCGCACGTTGCTGATCCACTGCACCGCCACCAGCACGTCGTGATCTGACCACCACTTGCTGGTATTAACAACGAGGTAGCGGATCGCCCATGTCGACTCCTCAAGAAGAAAGCCGGCAACTTGTCCCATCCGTCCGTCAGCAGCCTCAATGCGGTAGCCAGCCACCTCGCGACAGCTATGCAAATGGATATCCGCATCGGAGCCCAACCCGGCCTCCTGGATTTCCTGCGCGCGCTCGATATCGGCAGCTCCATGTGGCGGGGTGGCCATACCGCGCTCACTCATATTCAACAAGGCGCTCGAAAAGGACCCAGTGCCGCGGAGGCCCTCAGCGTCCCAGTAATAGGGATAGCCGTAGTAACCCAGCACGCTGCGCTCATGCCCGCGTGAAAGTGGCTTATCGGTATCGATGCCGGGACTATCTTCCACTTGCTGGCGCGTTATTGAAAGCGTAAGCACGCGTTTCATTGCGTCAACGCTGGTGACCGAGATCGGCGATATCAACACCTTTCGAACAGGTCGCAAGCCACTAGTCTCTACAACTAGGTAGCGCACCACCCACGAATGATCATCGAAATAGACGTCCCGAACGTGACCGATGGCGCCATCGGTGGTGTGTATCGCGTAATTTCGCAGATGCTTGACGGTGCTCAACATGACAAGATTTCCTTGGAGGATTCGAAGAGCGGGCCTGCCCGACAGATGGACGGCGTGCGCAGGCCAAGCCGCATCATGCTTACGCGCATGGATAGTCTGTCGAGGGATACGCCGTTCGGAATGAAGGCCACGTCAGAAGACCATGGCCAAAGCAATCTGCGGCGCCACGTAGGCGCCGGTGTTTCGCCGTCCGTAGTGAATGGCACACCCGCGATCACGTCTACATTGCCGGACCAGTTGTATTCCTTGGCGGGCGCAATCACCGTCGGTGCCGTGCTCCCGCGCCGGGTATGGGATGAAATGGCGGGTGCCGCCCGCGCCGCTCAGTCATTCTTGACCCCAGCGAACACGGTGCAGATGCACAGTCGCCCCCGCTTAAGGTCGACATCCGCTGCTATGTCTATTGCGGCAGAGTGCTGCTCTACGCCGCACGGATATACCAGGGACTAACCACTAACCGCAGGACTGCCGGTGGTGGGCTTTTTCCCATGTTGACGAGTGAGGATAGCCAATGAATTCGCGCACACAACACCAGCACTGACGCACGCCATGCTTTCAGTATCGACGCTGCACGACATGCTGCCTATGAGCGTCCTGACATCCTGCTCGCGATTTTCCTGAAATGGCGACGTTGGCGTGACTGGCTGCTCGGACTGTTGCTGACCGTGCCTGGCGGGATACTACTGAACACACTTTTCAAATTCGTGTTCGCGCGGGCACGGCCGCATTTCGTCGATCCGATTGTCACCTTGACGAGCTACAGTTTCCCCAGTGGACATGTGGCGGGCAGCACACTCTTCTACGGTTTTGTAGCCGCGTTGCTGGTCAGCCACACGCATTCGCATGCCCTGCAATTGCTGCCGTCATCGGCGCGCTTCTGATGGTTACGCTGGTAGCCGCCAGCCGCATGTACTTGGGTGCACACTTCCGCAGCGATGTGCTGGCTGGGTTCTTCGAAAGCGTTGCGTGGTTGGGAATAGTCCTCGTCGGGATTCACCTCTACCCATGGCGGATAGCGCCGTTACTGAAGAACATGCGTTGACGTCGTCAAAAGAAATCGACGACGCAACGTAGTCACTCAGCCCGCCACGCCGAACAGCATGCCGACGCCGGTGGTGATGGCCATCGCCAACGCGCCCCAGAACGTGATGCGGATGACGCCGGTACGAATATTGGCGCCGCCTGTGCGGGCAGCTAGTCCGCCGAGAACGGCCAGAAAAACCAGTGACGTAATGAAGACCGACCATGACAGCAGTGGGGCCGGGCTGAGCAGCACCACCAACAACGGCAGTGCGGCACCGACCGCGAAGCTCAGTGCCGAGGCGCCGGCAGCCTGCAGTGGTCTGGCGCGCAGGATCTCGCTGATACCGAGCTCGTCGCGAGCATGTGCGTCCAACGCATCGTGTTTCATCAGCTGCGTGGCGACCTGCGCGGCCAACGCCTTGTCCACGCCTCGGCCAACATAGATTGCAGCGAGTTCCTTATGCTCGTCATCCACGTCGGTCTTCAGCTCCAGACGTTCCTTCTTCAGCTCAGCCTGCTCGCTGTCCGCCTGCGAATGGACCGAAACGTATTCGCCGGCGGCCATCGACATCGCCCCAGCCATCAGGCCAGCACTTCCGGCAAGCAAGATGGCCTGCGTCGATGCGTGCGCCGCGGCCACGCCCAGCACCAGACTGGCGGTGGAGACAATGCCGTCGTTGGCGCCAAGCACGGCTGCGCGCAGCCAGCCCATCCGACCAGTGAGATGCTTTTCATGATGGCGGCGACGGAGCATGTTGCGCTTCCTTAGATTTTCGTCGGGACGGATGATGCGTAACCCAAGCCCTGCTTCATCCGGAGACGCCGAGCCAACTGAGATGGAGCCCATTGCCAGCTTAAATGCATTTGCCGTTCTACTGCGCCTCAAATTCCATAGCGCTTGCTCGACGGGTGTTGTCAGCGCCTTCGCAAGTCAAACCAGAATTTGAAACGTGTTCATTCGCTGGGAATCAATCAAACAACGGCGCCACCAACTGACACTGTTCACGAGGCTGCTGCGCAACTCAAACGACCAGACAAGGTCCACGCCGCGACGACCGCGTCAAGCCATCTATTTCTTCTGTAAAGGTTGGTAAAGCTGGCAGTAACCCATTGGGCTGATGCGGCCCGCGACCACTTGGCATGATCCCTCATGCATCATGCCGCCTGATCCCATCATGCCTCCGGAGCCCATCATCCCTCCCGAGCCCATCATGCCTTTGCCGGATGACGTGGAGCCATGCGCGACAAAGAATCGGCACATCTCGCACATCTTTCCCGCACTTGGATGACCCTGGTAATGCGCAGCTATCTGGCTGACCTTGGCGTCACCCAATGCAATTGCCGGGAGCGTTGTCACTGCTAAAGCGACAGACGCTGCCTTGAGCCAGACGCGGCGAGAGGGGGATGAAGGTGTGTTATCCATGATTAGAAAACCTGTGGACTGGCGACTATGGGAGCGAAGGTCGTGATGTGTATAACGCGCTCTGGTCAGGTACTTTTTTGACGAGTGGGTGGTGTTGGTGCAGGCTGTGGCCGCTCAACAACGATAGCCGGCAATCATCGTTCGACAGGACGAAAACTCAACCACCAAGTGTTCGTCGCTAGTCGCTCAACGGGGATCGTTGACGTGGACCTTGAGTGAACTTCTCACTCCAGAAACAGCATCTTCTTCCACACCTGTTTGCCGACAAGGCTGTGCGCGATCGTACCGCCCACATGAAGCACCAGGTACGCCGGCACCAGCACGTTGCCGATCTGGTGCCAATGCTTGATGAAGTGCGGCACCGCAGCGGTCAGCTTGACGCCGGGCGTGATGGTGATCGCGTTGCTCAGACCACTGAGGGCCAGCCACAGGAACGCGAGCAACCCGAGCGCCTCCACAAAGCCGGAAAGGCCGACGTGGGTGGGACGGTCGGGCACGCGCAAGCGCAGGAGCGAACGCACGTCTTCCACGACCAGTTTCAGCCGCGCCCGCGTCCACGGCACCCAGTTGACGAACCGCACGCTCGCCGGGCCCACGAATCCCCACAGGATCCGTGCCAGCAGGAACACGGTGAACGTAATGCCTACCCAACGGTGCTGGATGTACCAGAAATGGTCGGGGCGTTCATAGTCGGCCGCACCCGCGCCGATCCAGCCTGAGCCGATCAGCCACGCCCAGACCCCGAACACGGCCAAGCCAAGATGTAGAAAGCGCGTGACGCGATCGAGCGGCTCTGACGAGGCCGTGGCAGTAACCGGTACATTCTTCAAAATCGTGCTCCTGCGTACGCTGACGGCATGGGGCGCCTGCAAGTTGTGGCGTGCCCTGTAGTTAACATGCACGCCGCGATGTAGCGAATGATTCAGACGGTTAGGTCACATGTACCCAAGGTTCCCGACTCTACTCGTACGCAGAGGATGCATCTTCCCGTAATGGATTAAGCACTGGGAAACGGCTACTTAGAGATCGAGTGCATACCTGACCATCGTCGTATCTCCGGGAATGGCGTGCGGAGTAAAGCCCAAGTATTTCGCCAGCTCACGCATGGGCTGGTTGCCTGCGCTGTCGAGCGAAAATAACTGCGCGAAACCTTTCTCGCGCGCCACGCTGATCAGATGCTTCATGAGCGTCACACCTAGGCCACGGTGGTTCCAATCGTCAGACACGGATATCGCGCACTCGCAACGTTTGCCGTCTGGCTCTGCCGAGAATCTACTGACGCCGATCTCGCGCACATGACCGTCATCATGTATGACTGCGACGAACGCCACTGTCTGTTGCTCATCAATATCCACCAATTGATTCAGCAGCGCTTCGCTCGGCTGCTTGAAGTCACCAAGAAAACGGAAGCGTCTGGACTCCGGCGACAGACGCATGATGAAGTCCTTTTCAAGCTGGCGATCTTCCGCCCGGATCGGCCGGATAAGAACGCGAGTGCCATCACTCAGCGTATCGATCCAGTGCTCGTGAGTTGGAACTTCAGGACCATGCCTGGTCGACTTCGTTTCAACGTGAACCTGTGAAATTTGCATACGGGTCTCCGCAGTGTTGTGCAACTGGACGGGCAAGGCTGCACGTCCACTAGCAAAGCTAGTCGCGCCGACGGCGTCGTAACAGGCTCGGAAACTACTCAGCCGCGTAAGAACTTTCGTGTGACAACTTCGTGTTTGTGAGGACTGGCGCGTGAGGTCATCACGGTCAGAACATTGCAGTCGGAGTAAAGATCACTGTGATTCCTCTTCACAAACTACACACTTGAGAAACTGATCATGCGGGTAAGCCGTCCACTCACGACGGGAACGGGTCGGCCAAAAGCCGGGAAGTCCACCGCGTCCGTTGCCCATCTCTACACTCCGGCTGACCGCTTTCTCGTGGTCGGCGTCGGCGCGTCTGCCGGTGGTCTGGATGCGTCGCGTCAGCTTTTGCGCGCGCTGCCGGCGGACAGCGGCATGGCCTTCATCTTGGTGCAGCATCTGGACCCCACGCACGACAGCATGATGGTTGAGTTGTTAGCCAGCCATACCGGCATGAAAGTGTGCGAGGCGACCAACGGCTTGCGAATCGAGCCCAATCACTTTTATGTGATATCGCCAGGTACGTATCTAGCGGCTGATAGAGGCACATTGCGGCTGTCCGCGCCGCCGGCCCGACATGGCGGGCGGCTGCCGTTTGATTTCCTGTTGCAATCGCTTGCCGAGGGTTACCGTGACCGCGCGGTGTGCATCGTCCTGTCCGGCACGGGTGCCGACGGCAGTGTCGGGCTGCAGGCCATCAAACAAAACGGAGGCCTCGTTCTGGCGCAAGATCCGACGCAAGCCGGCTACGACGGCATGCCCCGCAATGCCGTTCTCACCGGAGCGGTCGACAACGTATTGTTGATCGACAAGATGCCCGAAGCTTTAGCCCGTTACGGCAAGTCGCTTCCAATCCGCAACAGCGCGTCATCGAAAACGGTCGCTGTTACCAAAGAAGGCACGCTGACGGCGATCCTCGAGCTACTGCGCGAAAAGACCAAACATGATTTTCGTCTGTATAAAAAAGGCACGCTGCAACGTCGCATCGAACGCCGCATGCTGATTGCCAGCGTCGAAACGCACGACATGGATCAGTACCTGCAGCTACTGCACCAAGATGGCCACGAACTTGAGTTGTTGGCAAAGGATTTGTTGATCAACGTGACGCGTTTCTTCCGCGATTTCGATGTGTTCGAGCTGCTGGCCGCAACGATCATTCCTGCGATGATCCGCTCGCACATGACCGATCAGCCCTTACGGATATGGGTGCCCGGCTGCAGCACCGGCGAGGAAGCCTATTCCTTGGTCATGCTGTTTCGCGAAGCGATGCAGACCGGAAAACAAAAGGTGATCAAACTGCAAGTTTTCGCATCGGACGTCGATGCTGATGCAGTGACCAGTGCGCGCGACGGTCTGTATCCGGAAACCATCGAAGCCGAAGTGTCGGCGAAGCGGCTAGCCCGCTTTTTCTCAAAAGACGAACACGGCTATCGCGTGCTTCCCGACCTACGCGGCGCTGTCGTGTTCACCGTGCAAGATGTCTTGAGCGATCCGCCATTTTCCCGCTTGGACATGGTGTCTTGCCGCAATCTACTTATTTATCTCGGCGCAAAAGCGCAGGCAAAAGCCATTGCACTATTCCACTTTGCGCTTAAGCAGGATGGCGTTCTGTTGCTGGGTAGCTCCGAAACCGCCGGGGACGTCGATGGTCGATTTGAGATCATCGCCAAGTCGGCGCGGCTGTATCGCCGTATCGGTCACAGTCATCCCGGCGAACTCAGTTTCCTGCTGGGTGCGAATGATGACACGGCAACGAGGCCTCTTCCCGCGCACAGTCACAGCCTTCTGCAGCGGGCGGCCTTGGCGGATCTATGCCGCCGCAGCGTGATGGAATCTTTTGCGCCAGCGGCGGTGCTGATCAACCTGAAGCACGAATGTCTTTATCACCTTGGCCCAACTGCCCGCTACCTGCAGGTAGCTGCAGGCTATCCAACACATGACTTGCTCTCGATGGCGTCACCAGCCTTGCGCAGCAAACTACGTTCAGCCATCCAGTTGGCGACGCAGTCTGCCGGTCGCGCGACAGTTGAAAATTGCAGTAGCGGACACGGCGCCAGCATAGTGTCCTTTGGCCTTGACGTGCAAAAGGTGATCAGCGCCGGAGAAACGTTGCTGCTGGTCTGCTTTGTCGATGAACGGCCCAGAGACTTCATCGCCGCAGCGCCAGCGACTCCAGGCGACGCCTCTCGTACCAGCCAGCTTGAGCAAGAACTTGAAGCCACACGCACGGAATTGCAAGGCGCCATCCAGGATCTGGAAGCCGCCAGCGAAGATCAAAAGGCGATCAACGAAGAGGCGCTCTCAGTTAACGAAGAGTGCCAGTCCACCAACGAAGAATTGCTTACCTCGAAGGAGGAGCTGCAGTCACTGAACGAAGAACTGACCGCGCTGAACGGGCAGTTGCATGAAACTCTGGAACAACAACGCACGACCTCCAACGATTTGCAGAACGTCCTCAACAGCACCAACGTCGCCACCATCTTCCTTGACCCTGACTTGAATATCCGTTTCTACACACCAGCGACGAAGGCACTGTTCAACGTCATTCCGGGTGACATCGGCCGGCCTTTGGCAGATCTTCACTCGTTGGCAACGGACGCGGAATTGCTGGCGGATGCGCAGAGCGTTCTGCGTGATTTCCGTCCGCTTGAACGCGAAATTGAATCGCGTAGCGGCGTGTGCTTTGTGCGACGCATTCTTCCGTATCGCACTCACGACAACGGTGTCGAAGGCGTTGTGATCACCTTCACCGACACCACCGATCAAAAACACACCGGTCAAGCGCTGGTCGAGGCCAAGCAGGAAGCGGAATCAGCCAATGCCGCCAAGTCGCGCTTCCTTGCGGCAGCAAGCCATGATCTGCGCCAACCTCTGCAAACGTTGAAGCTTCTGCAAAGCCTGTTGTTGGACGCGGTGGAAGATGGGCATCAACGCAAGCTCACGGTCCGCATCGGCGAAACCGTCGCGGCAATGTCCGGCATGCTCAACGCCTTGCTCGACATCAACCAGATTGAGTCTGGCCAAGTGCTGCCACATACCGTCTGTTTTCCCATCAACGGCCTGATGGAAAGGCTCGGCGATGAATTCAACTATCACGCCAATTCCCGAGGGCTGACGCTGCAAGTCGTGCCATGCCACCTAGTGATTCAAAGCGACCCTCGGTTGCTGGAACAGATGATCCGCAACCTGCTTGCTAACGCGTTCAAGTACACCAAGCAGGGACGGATACTGTTCGGCTGTCGTCGTCATGCGGGATGGCTAAGCATCCAGATCTGGGACACCGGCCCGGGTATCCCCAAGGAACAGCTAAAGCCAATTTTTGAGGAGTTCCATCAACTGGACAATCCAGCGCGCGAGCGTGACCGGGGCCAAGGCCTCGGACTGTCCATTGTGCAACGCCTTGGCAGCCTTCTCGGTCATGAGACTCGGGTGCAGTCGGTACTGGGCAAGGGCTCGATGTTCGCCATAGACGTGGCCATTGCCCCATTGGTAAACGCAGGTCTACGGGCGCCGCTGCGTGGTTCGGCATCCGATGTCGATAGCGGTGCAATCAGGCATACGGGCATGATTCTCGTGGTCGAAGATGAGCCAGAATTGCGCGAACTGCTGGGCTCCATTCTCAAGTCGCGCGGGCATCAAGTGGCGGTCGTGACCGATGGTGTTGCGGCGTTGGACTGGATTGCCAACGGTGGGGTCCAGCCGGATCTGATCCTTACCGATCAAAATCTGCCGCGCGGTATCACCGGACTGCAGCTCATTGTCGAAATGCGCGAAAAGCTTGATCGCGACATACCGGCCATCGTGCTTACCGGGGACATCTCCACCCGGACCTCGCGCGATGTTGCGCTTGAGCACTGCGCGCAACTGAACAAACCAGCCAAGCTGAAAGAAATTGCTTACGTGATACAGCGCCTTCTGGCGCAAGCGGAACAGACATCAACCGAGCGTCGCGTGGACGGTGACATGGCTTGCCATGACAGCGGCAAAGTTTCCGGCGCGACGGTCATGTACGTCGTCGATGACGATGACGAACTGCGCGAAACACTGCGCGAGGTGCTGGAGGCAGCGGGACATGAGGTGAAGGATTTTCCGTCATGCGAGGCGTTTCTGGCGGCATACAAACCCGGACAAGGATCTTGTCTGCTGGTCGATGCCAATCTGCCCGGCATGAAAGGCGTGGCCTTGCTGAGAGAGCTGCGTGAGCGCGGCGACAAGATGTCGACGATCATGATCACCGGCAGTAGTGAGATCTCCGTTGCCGTGGAGGTGATGAAAGCCGGAGCAAACGACTTCATCGAAAAGCCGTTCGAACGAACTGACTTGCTTGAGAGCATCTCGCGAGCTCTTGAGCACGCACAGGACGCCAGCAAGCGAACGGCTTGGAATCACGCAGCCTTCGATCACATCGCCGATCTCACACCGCGGCAGAAGCAAATCATGGACCTGGTTCTGGCGGGTCAGCCCAGCAAAAACATTGCCGTGGACTTGGGTATCAGCCAGCGCACGGTGGAGAACCATCGTGCCGAGATCATGAAACGCACGGGGTCGAAATCCATCCCGGCACTAGCCCGCCTAGCGGTGGCGGCATCCAGCGAGGACGCACCCCCGCCACCCACGATTCCCTAAGTTACGAAGCAGTACCGCCCACCGTCATGTTGTCGATCTTCAGCGTGGGCTGGCCGACGCCGACGGGCACGCTTTGGCCGTCTTTGCCGCATACGCCGACGCCTTCGTCGAGCTTTAAATCGTTGCCGATCATGGAGACGCGATTAAGCACTTCCGGGCCGCTGCCGATGAGCGTGGCGC
>JBDTBF010000019.1:0-58961 GCA_039924175.1 Rhodanobacter sp. | reverse complement strand
CCGTCAGCGACATGCAGCCCGGGATAGCCGAACACTTCGCCTTGGTCGTTGACGACACCCTCCTCGATGCTGCGCCCCATGGGCAAGCCGCCCAGAGCATGCACGGTGATGATTCGACGCCCCAGGTGCCAGGTGGGGTTACTCTGGAAATCGCCTCCCCAGCACTCCTCGGTGATCTGTTTCATGGTGTCGCTCAGCTTGGTGAAGAAGGGCGACGAGCGCTTGATGTTCCAGTCGCTCGACAGCAGCCCGTCCTCCAGCTCAAGACTGCCATCCGGGACGTCACGCCCCATCCCCAGCATCGGTATCGACGAAGCCGACAGATCGCCCGTGCCAAGCATGTTCGCTATGTCGGCGCTGAGGTTGGTCGTGGTATGGAAGCCAAGCGCCGAGAGAATGCGTCGCCAGGCCAGGCGCTGGACACGCCCGAGGGTTGAAGCCAGTCCCGCCGTCTCCACCAGCCACGACATGAACGCGGGATAGCCGGCGTCTTCAATATAGAACCCCCGGCCGTTACCGCCGTCGAGAGTGTCCGGCATGCGCAGGGAGCTGGTGATGACGGGACCGTAGGTTCCATCCAGCGCCCACGGCACTTTGCCGGCACTGGTCTGCCGCGAACAACGCAGCGCAAACGCGAGCAGGTCGCCATTGCTGCAAAAGTGCGAGCCCAGCATCGGACTGATCCCGGGGAACTGCTGGCGATTGGCCAACAGCAGGTAGGTGCTGCCAAAGGTTCCCGCGGACAGGATCAGGCGCGTCGCGGAGATCGTGACCAGCGGCGCATCAGGGTGCGTCGGCTCTCCGGGCACGTGTTGGCGATACGAGATCAGATAGCCACCTCCGGCACGCGGTGCAATCGTTTTCACCTCCGCCAGCGTGCGCAAATCCGCCCCGGCGCGCTTGGCGGCGGATAGATAGTTGTAATCCAGGGTGTTCTTGCTGCCGTAGTTGCAGCCCACATCGCATTCCCCGCACAGGCGGCAGGTACTACGCGTTCGATCATGCAGATTGCGGTGTTCCTCGATGATCGGTTCGCCCGGAACGGGTTCCGCGCCAGTGTTCGCAAACGTCACCGCGAGCGGCGGCAGCATCCACTCCAGCCCGAGCTTCTGGCCGGCCATCTGCATGGCCTTGGTCTTCTCGGTCTGGTCGTACGGCGCCTTGGCGAACGGGTAGCGCTGCGCGTTCATCATGCGCTCCACCCGGCCGTAATGCGGGTCGAGGTCGGCACGCGTCACCGGCCAGTATTCATGGCCGGGCACGCCGGGCTCCTCGCGGACGAACCACTTCTCGTCCTTGCGCAGCAGCACATTGGCGTAAATGAGCGAGCCGCCGCCCAGGCCGCTGGAGATGAGCGCGTCGATGTGCTTGAACGACCATACATCGAACAACCCGAACATCCCGGCACTTGGATCCCAGAAGTTCGCATGCATGGCCTTGGGCGTGCGCGCGAACGAGCCCGGCGGGTAGGCCTTGCCCCGCTCCAGCAGGCACACGCTCTGGCCTGCCTCCGCCAACCGGTACGTCGAAACCGACCCCCCGAATCCTGATCCCACCACTACCGCGTCGAAGTGTTCCATGCCTGGGTACTCGCTTGGGGGCCTCCGGACATTACCGCGCTCGACGCGACGGGTCCCGGGACCGTGAAAGGATCTTCGATCAGATGCACCCGGGGCGGCGCACCATGACGCGGACGGAAGTAGGGCTGGCGCCGGGTGGCCTTTGGATCGAGGCGCCAGCGTGCAACCCGACGAATGCCGACCGGATAGACGCTCAACGTGCCGTCGGCCTGCAGGTGCATGCGCAGGAAGTTCTTGTAGTGTTCGATGTGTTGCGACGAGAAGGCCTCGTTGAAATTGACGCCCGGCAATAGCGCCAGGCTGAACAACAAAGCCCCCAGTGGACCACCGATCACGATCATCTCGACGATATAGAGGCTGCCCTGCATCCACAGCCGCAGGTGACCTGGCGCCTGCAGGCCCAGACTCGCGTTGATATGCGCAAACCACCAGGTGAGCAGGAGTACCAGAGCCAGGTGGGCCAGGCCGTGTATGGCACCGATCCAGCGCAGCCATGCGGGTCGCCCCGGATCGGGCGAACAGAACTGGTAGAGGCCGAATACCAGCAGCGCGGCAATCACCATGAGTGCCGGCACCTGCACCATGATCTCCAGCAGTGTGCCGAGGACACCACCGAACCGGGTCACTGGCTGCATGCTGAGCCACCACATCAACGCGTTCATGGGGGTGTCGGCGCCAGTCGTGCTTTGTACGAGCAGTGAGCCTTGACTCGCACTCTGCAGCAACCAACCGCACAGGATATAGATCAGCCCGAGAGTAAGCACGAAACTCGGATTCTTGAAGCCGAGCAGCAGCGCGCCGAAGCGCAGCCGGCGCGACACGGACTGTTTCGGGTAGACCGGGCCGCGTGTGTAGGTCTTGGTTTCCGCGCCAGTTCCCTTGCCCGGTTCGGACGGGTCGACCTTGGTCAGCTCGATCGTTTCCGGAAGGCGGTGCGTTCCATACAGGTAGGCCCCGCCCCCGCCCGCCGTGATCTTGTGCCGCTCTCCGGTGGAATCCGAGTACCGCGCGTAGTGGTGCAGGTCCCCAGTCAGCACCAGCATCAGCTTCGCCTGTCGCGGACAAAGTATCGTGCGTTCGAAGAACAGCAGGTCGCGGTAGGCAGCCGAGCGGTCGCCCTCTTCCACCCACGATGGCTGCGCAGTGCACAGGATCACGTGATCGCCGGGCTGCATGTTCGCGGCCACTTCCGCGAAATAATCCAGCTGCGGCTGGTCGATGTCCGAAGCCAGCTGGATATCGGTACCTAGCAACCACCAGCGATGCGGAAGCTGCATGGCAAAGTAGCTGCGGGTCTGCTGCGTCTTCCAGGCGCCGATGGAACGATGCTGGCAGAACAGGCGCATGAAGCTGGTGAGACCGTCATACCAGTCATGATTGCCCGGTATCGAAAACAGGTCAGGCCTTGATTCCTCATCGAGCCACGGCAGCGCTGCCTCGAATGGCCCGGAAAAGCGATTTTGATACTGGGTGCGGGAAGCGGTTGGATAGACCTGGTCGCCACCCAGTACCAGCACGCGCCCGCGCTGCGTTGCAGCAAGCAGTTCTCTGTGCCGGGAATGTTCGGGCAGCACGTCACCGGCCAGCTTTTCCTGGCCCAGCAGCCATGCCACGCTGTAGGTGGCGTCGAAGCCATCGCCGAGATCGGCGGCAAAATCGATCCAGAATTCGGCCGGACCGGTGTAGTCGTGAATGGAGGGCTGTGCACCATGCGCCAGCGCCGCCTGGGTCTCGCGCTGATCCGCATACGCGCCGAAGATTCCCGAGAGCAACGCCCGGATTCCGGTGTGGATCAGCTGCACCGGGTTGAACCAGCGGGTCATGCCTTGCGGCACCCAGGTCATTCGTACGGGCGCATTCTCCTGGTCGGCAGCCGACTCCTCTTCAGGCGGGCCAGCGGGATTGTAAGGAACTCGTGACTGCGGCATCTTATGCTCCCGCGCGTCTCAAGGACGCGCTATTTGAACGGGCCCGGGGCGTAGCTCTTCCACAGTTCCCGGGCAAAGAACGCTCCGAACTGGGCAATCAGCCTGGCCGCTTCCACGGGCGAACTGGCATCCACCGCACGCACACTCGCGGTGACCTTGGCAAACGCTACCGCGTTGAGTCTAAGCACTCCGGCACCAACCACCTTGCCGGTGGTATCCGGACCCTCGAACAGTCGCGTGTACAGCGTAGTGGTGTCGCCCCACAGATCGAAGCCGGGGTCGTCATGTATGCGCTTGGCCCCGGCCAGGTAATAGGCCTGCCCGCCATGCTCGAATGGGAGCTCGTACACCATCAATGTGGTGTTGGCCGCGTCGGCAGGGGCAAACAGTCTGAACACACCCGGCCCGGTTGGCATAGCCAGGCCCAACGGGGCGAAATCGATCGTTCCCACCAGCGATCCATTGTGATTCGGGTCAGCGACAAAGCGGTCGAGATCACGCACCGTCACGGTGACGTGGATGGCGAGCGTGGTGTCGGCACTTTGGCCGGCCGCACGGCCTGCATCCGGATCCGTGGCTCCCAGCGAAAAATTGCCCTGCATCGTTTCCTGGAACGAAATTCCTGGTAAGGCGGCGGTCATCATCAAAGTCTCCGGCGTGAGGGGATCGCCCTGCTCCGTGGAGTTGGCGAGGTATTGTTGGGCATCCACGTATCCCATCTGGACCAGTGTGGCCGCATCGACCCGGCCCATGTATAGATCCGTATCCAGTGGAAGCGGATGCGGCGGTCGGATGACATGCACCCGGATCGGTACCTTCTGTCCGTATGGCGAGTCGCCTGCGGCAATCCGCGCATTGAGTTGCGCGATGTCGTCAAACTCGCGATTGAGGCTGGCATTGGCGGCCATTTCGAGCATCTGCACGTAAATGCGCAGCGCCCCGCCCCGATATTCGGAACTGTTGCCGAGGCACCAGACCAGCCAGATTTCCTCGGCCCCGCGGCGCACCGCCTCCATCAGGTTGGCGTCGCGCGCAAATGCCGAATCGAGATAGATCGAGTCGTTCCAGGCTACCGGCGGCATGACACCGGGTAGCGACATTCCGGCAACGAAAAGCTCTTGGCTCAGTTGCTGATGCGTTATGACCTCATTGACCTTGCGCGTGTAATTGAAGACATTGAACGTACCCTGGACCCATTGCACCGCGCGCACCGTCGGCAGATCGATACCCAGGTGCGGGTAGACATAATTGAGGAACCCATCGGCGCTGCCCATGGCGACCTGCTTTTCCTGGCGCGAGTAGCTTTCCAGTGGCATGAGCGACATCGAGCGCTTGAGTTGCAACGTCGTCCAGCGCTCGCCCATGTCCGTGGGCGAAAGCCCCGACAACAACATCGCGAGATTGATCGCGCCACCTGAAGTTGCGTCGATGTGATGAAAGCTCAGACCCGCCTCGTGCAGGGCGCGCAACACACCGGCCTGGTACGAAAGCCGCATGCCGCCACCAGAGAGCACCAGCGACCTGCGCCGTAACGCGTCAACGGGCGCTGCAAATACGGGGGCAATCTGGGCAGTCACGGATCCGTGGTCTCCTCGAGGTGGCGCAGGATGTAAGGATAGACGTCCCGGTCAGCGTGTGCGCCAACGATGCAGTCGACATGGCCATAGCCGGGGATGACCTGTCGCTGATACAGCGCAGCGCCATTCCTCTGGGCCAGCACCTCCCTGGTGACCCGCGTGCTTTCCGGCAGCAGGCAGTCATTTTCCGCACCGTGCACGAACAGGATTGGAATTGCCATCAGTTCCGTATGGGACGCGTAACTGTCGGTACCGTCCTCACGCACCACGTGCCCGGCACGCAGGTTGCGGATGAGGTGCCGGAACGAGCGCAGGTTTGCCTGGCCAAATTGCTGCGGCAACGACTCATGAGTGGCTCCGCTCAACCTGGCATGTTTGTACAGCGGACCATACATCGCACTGATGCGCCGGCAGGTGGCACTGTCACAACACTCTTCAGGAGCGATGGGCTGAAGCCGGGCACCCAGCGCGAACAGGTGCTCGGTCCAGCCACCATCGGGCTGCGGTACGGCATGCAGCGCCTTGACCCCCATCCAGCCCATGAGCGTTGGCAGGCCCATGCGGGACTTGATCTTGTTCAACCCAGCAGGAATCGGGTGTATCGCGACCTGCGAACAGACTGCCGAACGCACGCCGCGCAAGCCCGACAACATGGCCATGCTGAATGTCTGCGCACCGATCCCGTGGGCGACGACCTGGACGCTGCGTGCCCCGCTGATGTCGATAATGCAGCGAATGGCTGCGGGGAAATCAAATTTCGCAATTTCGTCGAAACTCGATTGCTGCATCTGCGCGGCAAGGTCGATGCTCAACCTCATGTCCAGCAACCAGACATCGAAACCGGCGGCATACAGGTATTCGAGGAGATTGGTCTCGATCGAATCCAGGGAATACATGCGACTGGACACGCCGATGCAGTGCACCAGCATCACCGGGCCGCGCGCTCCACCCTGGTAACGCGTCAGGCGCAGCTGCACGCCATCGTCCGTCGTGAACGGATGGATTTGTGCGGCTCCCACGCGCAAGGGGCGGCGCGGGCGGGCAGCATCGCTCAGCGCAAAGGGTTCGGCAGCCACGGTCATGCTCCGGACCCGGCAGACGGCCGAGGCGATGCGTCACGGGCTGCTGCCGCCGCTTCCGGCGAACCGGGCTGCGGCAGCCATGTTTCGCCGAGTCCCAGGTCGACGACGCTTTGCATTCCCTCCGACGCATGGGTCGGCGGCTCGGCGTAACTCAGGAACCAGCTTTCCAGATGGTCGTCGAGCACACCGGAGCTCTCGGGAAAGTATCCGGTAAAGAGGGGTCGCTCGCCGATCTCCAGCCGACGGAGTGCGTCGGCACGGGGGTGCGGGCCCAGCGTGAGCCGCGCCGAGCCCTTGCGCCACAAGCGAAAACCCATCTTCCCCTGGAAGAAAATACTCGACTTCATGAGCATGCCGCGAAACGCGCACCAATTGATCGCGCTGGTGCTCATGGGGAAGCTGGCCCTCCGCGGACGTTCGATCTCGACCTCCGCCACCATCGCTCCATCGAGGTCATAGCGACTGCGCACCGAGCTGTCGGTGATCTGGAAGTCCAGGTTTGCCTGGTGCTTTGGCATGCCCCAGATACCCTTGCCACCCTTCACGGAAATCTCGGTACTGACGGGGAGGTCAAACACATACTGGCCCAGGCCGCAGGACTTGCGAAAAAGCATGGCACGCAGCAACGACACCGGCCGCGGCCCATGCGTGCAGCCGATGCCGAGGCTGTACTCGATATATTTGCCGATGTTGGTCTGGCGGTAGTCGATCACCGATACCAGCAGAATCGCATGACCCCAGATACACAAGGGGTGCAGTTCGTTGCCGGGAAACAGCTCGGCCGCACGCTGCGCGTTGATCGGAAATGCAGCCATCAAGGCCGGACTGCTTGCCGACGCCACTGGCAGCGTGAAGGGAATGCCATCCACCAAGGCATGTCGACCAGTCTGTTGTCGTAATCTGCGGGAAAGCGCCATGGTGCCTCGCGTCTAGTTCGGTCGATCCAGCTCTTGCACCATCAAGGGCAACACGTCGCGGTGGGCATTCTGCCCCATGAAGATATCCAGATGCCCGTATTCGGGGATGACGTGCAACGCGTGATATCCCGGGCGCAAAGCGTCGAGCCACGCAAAGCTGCGCTGCTGGCTTTCCGGCAGGAAGCAACGGTTCAGGGCGCCGGCAAAAAAGGCAAACCGCGCCTCGGTTTTCGGCGCCACCGCGACCGGATCGGCAGGCACCTCGCCGGCACGGTCGTACGCCACCAGATGGCGGGCCGAGATGCACTTGGCCATCTGCTGAAAAAACGAGAGCGGCACATCCGCGAATTCGTGCGTCAGCCAGTCATGCGTCGCCGGATTCAAATTCTCGTGTCGCCACAGCGTGGGAAAGCCAACCCCATAGGCGAAACTCGACCAGCGACACACGATGTTGTTGCACTCGTGATGGGTAAGCCGAACCACGCCGTTCAGGACCTTGGCCAGCAAGGAGGGTGGGTGCAGCCCCCACTGCGGATTCACGAACGGGGTGAGCGATGCCAGCAGCGGCACACTGACCAGACCCTTGAGCCGTGCCGCCAGCGGCACCGCGATATGGAATGACACCGCGTTGCTGACGATCGTCGTTACCTGGGGCACCAGACCCAGCGCCGCCGACAGGCAGAATGACGTGGAACCCTGGCAATGCACGATGGCCTTGACGGTGGTGGCGCCAGTCTCCCTGATCACGGCCTCCACGGCCGCAGGGTGGTCATACAGTGCTGCCTGGTCGATCGTCCACCGGCACGGTGCGAGGTCAATGCTCGCGCGCCAATTCTCCATCCACACGTCGTAGCCGGCATCAAGCAGCAAATCGACAACCGTGGTTTCCACCGGCGCCCTGAAAATGTTTGCGCGCACGCCCGCGCCGTGGACGAGCAGGACCGGCCCCTTGTCCGGCGAACGTCGGCCGCGCACCTGGGTGACATTGCAAGGTACCCCGTCGCGCGCGTGAAACGGCACGACGCGATCCGACGAGACAACGTGACTCTGGCTGGCGAATGGCATCGTGCCTCCCGTGCGTCAAAGCGACAACCGTGTACTTGGTTGCTCAGGCTATCTCAGTCCCTACGGATACACTGTTCGCCATCGCCCGTCAATTTGTTTCTCCCGTTCGCGGACCACCTCAGCGTTGCCCGCCCCGTGGTGTTGTCGGCAAGCTTTCAGACGATCTGCATCGCTGCCAGGATGCGCGGTACCTCAGCCGTTGCAGCAGCCAGATGCGCGAAGATTTCGGCAATGCTGATTTCCGCTTCGTCGCCACAACCGGCTGCATGGTTTGCAACGAGCGCCAGACACGCATAGTCCAGCGCCAGTTCGCGCGCGAGGACCGCCTCGGGCATCCCCGTCATCCCCACCACGTCACAGCCATCCCGCCGCATGCGCGAGATTTCCGCGCGGGTCTCCAGCCGCGGGCCCTGGGTCACGCCATGGCAACCGCCATCAACAACGGTCACGTCTGCGGCATGCGCTGCCGCCAGCAGTTGCCGGCGCAGCGGCTCAGCGTAGGGAGCACTGAAATCGACATGCTCCACCTTGCCCCCGTCCACGTCATGGAAACTGCTCATCCGGCCATGCGTGTAATCGATCAGCTGGTCCGGGATGACGATGGTACGCGGCCCCAAATCAGCCCGAATACCGCCGACCGCGTTGACCCCAACGATGTGGCGGGCGCCAAGCTGATGCAACGCCCACATATTCGCACGGTAGTTCACCCGATGTGGCGCCAGGTGATGGTCCTCGCCGTGACGGGCCAGGAAGGCCATCCGCTTCCCGGCAAACGTACCAATGACCACCTCGCCGGATGGTATGCCGAATGGCGTTTCCACGCTGCGTCGTTGCACGTCTTGCAGGCCGGCAAGCGCATACAGGCCGCTTCCGCCGATGACAGCCATCGCAATGGGTGAGGGAATGTCGGTCATGCATGAACTTCCGGAGATCGAGGTAGCTCGCTGCCAGTCGGCAAGACTGCGGACAAGCATCGGCATTTTGCCGCGAAATCCCTGGTCCTGCCGGATCGGTGAGCATCCGGCCCCTGAAGGCGCCACGCCGCAAGCTGCCAGGACCCGTCTCTCGATGACTGATGCAACTTCGCGATCCGGGCGTGCACTGGACCCGCAACATCACGTTGCCGCATGATGGCGCAGTGCGACACCATCGGTCCCACGCCGGCCCCATGCATTGCACTGCCAATCACGGCTCAACCGCCATCGGCCGTCCGTCCAGGAATAATCCCATGTTCCAGCAATGCATGATTGCAGCACTCGCCATGGCCCTGAGCCTCCCCGCATGGTCGGCAGGCGCAGTCGACAGCACGCATTCCACACCCAGCGTCAGCGAGCTGCTGGCCAAGTCCAAGCCGACCGAATGGCGCAGACCGGATCTGGAAAACCTCCTGTACATGCAGTTGCCGACAGGGCGCGTGGTCATCGAACTGGCGCCTGATTTCACGCCGCTGCACGCCGCCAATATCCGCGCCCTGGTGCGCGCCCACTATTTCGACGGACTGGCCATCATCCGCGTCCAGGACAATTTCGTGACGCAATGGGGCGCGCCGGAAGAACCCAAGGCTGGCTACGCAACGAACACCCGCCCGTACGGCAACGCCAAAACCACGCTGCCACCGGAATTCACGCGCCACCTCGATCCCGCCCTGCCATGGACTGCGCTGCCCGACGGGGACGTCTATGCTCCCGAAGTAGGGTTCAGCGAAGGCTTCCCGGCAGCACGCGACCCCGCCAGCGGCGAGGAATGGCTGACGCATTGCTACGGCATGGTCGGCGTCGGTCGCGACAACAGCCCGGATAGTGGCGACGGCAGCTCGCTGTACACCGTGATTGGCCAGGCACCCCGCACCCTGGATCGAAACCTTGCCGTCGTCGGCCGCGTGCTCGAGGGCATGCCGCTGCTGTCCGGGTTGCCGCGCGGTGCGGGAGCAATGGGGTTCTACAGCTCGGCGAGCCAACGCACCCCCGTCACATCCGTACGCATGGCGGCGGACCTCCCGGCGAGCAAGCGTGAACCGATCGAAGTATTGCGTACCGACAGCGCGACTTTCGCCGCACTGATCGAGGCCAAACGCAACCGCCACGATGCGTTCTACGCCAGGCCGGCTGGCAAGATCAGCCTCTGCAACATCCCTGTCCCCGTGCGCGACGCAGCGGGCGCCAGGGCGCCCGATCGTTGACTCGGGCTGGAGGCAGATCCTGCCCGCACTCGCCGGACGCGCCTACAATGGGCCAGCCACTCGCCGTGCCAACGCATGCAATCAATCACTCGGGCCCACCTGCAGATTCACTTCTGCGTGCTGCTGTGGGGCCTCACCGCCATCCTTGGCAAACTGATCACCCTGCCGGCTGCGCAGCTGGTGTGGTGGCGCATGAGCCTGGTGATGGTCGCGTTGCTGCTGGTGCCCCGGATGTGGCGCGGACTGCGTTGCATGCCCGCCCGACTGATCTGGGCCTACGCCGGGATCGGTACGCTGGTGGCGCTGCACTGGTTGAGCTTCTACGCCGCGATCAAACTGTCCAACGCTTCGGTGGGCGCTACCTGCCTGGCGCTGGCTCCGGTGTTCATGGCGTTCGTGGAACCGTGGATCGCCAGGCGCCGGTTTGACCCGAGGGAATTGCTGGTAGGCGCGGCCGTGGTCCCAGGGGTGGTCATGGTGGTCGGTGGAGTCCCTCCGGGCATGCGCGCCGGGCTTGCTGTCGGCGTGCTGTCGGCCGTGTTGGCCGCCTTGTTCGGATCGCTCAACAAACGCTTGGTGGAGCGCGGCGAACCGCTCGCCGTGACGTTCGTGGAACTCGGCACGGGCGCCGTGTTTCTCACGCTGCTGACGCCGTTACTGCCGCACACGGGGGCAGCCTTTGTGCTACCCGACGTGCACGACGCGATCCTGCTGGCCGTGCTGGCATTTGGCTGCACCTTGCTCCCTTTCGCCCTGGCACTGGTCACGCTGCGCCACTTGACCGCATTCGGCACGCAAATGATTTCCAATCTGGAACCGGTGTACGCCATCGTTCTGGGGATCGTGCTGCTGCATGAGCAACACCAACTGGATGCCTGGTTTTATGCCGGCGGCGCAGTCATCCTGGCGGCCGTCTTCTCCCATCCGCTACTGCGTCACCTGCAACGCAGTCCGCAGCGGCCGGAGCTGGTCGGTACCACGGAAAGCCATGCGCTGATCGACTGATCGCCCAGGCCCAGCCCTCATGGAGACTGCCGATGTGAGCGGCTATTGACCGGCGTTCGGAGAAGTGCTGGTCGGCTTCGCCGGCACTCCTGCAGTAGCAGCTCCCGCTGGTCCAGCCGCGGCTGCGGCCGGCTGCGCACCGCCCATGCCGCCAGTTCCGTGGGCCAGAGCCACCAAGTTCTGATACTGGACCTGCGTCATGTCCGGCATTTTCTGCAGGAACGCAACAATGCTCCAGATTGCCCCGTCGTCAAGGGTGTCGCCCCAGTGCGGCATGGCGCTCATCTTGATGCCATGCTTGATGGCCCAGAATGCGTCGCGCGGGTTGGGCTTGAACTTCGTCAGCGTTGGTGGATGCGGGTAAAGGCCCTTGCGCATGGCATTGTCCGACTTGCCCGGCGCCAGGTGGCAGCCCGTGCACATGCCCGCATAGTGTCCGGCCCCAGCCTGAACCAGCGCCGGATCATCCAGGTTTGGTGGCGTCAGATCCTGCGTGCGCCGCGCGATGGAGTTTCTGCGGAGCGTCCCGATCAGCTGTTCCACCGGTTTGGTGTGATGGCTGTCCGCACCAATGTCGTAGAGGCCGGACCAGGCGTAGGCATATACGCCGGCAATCGCAACAATGATGACCACGATGATCGTGGTGATGACAACTGTAGACGACTTCATGCAGTTCTCCCGGATATCGGACGCGTACGCTCGTGATGCTGTGTCGCTGCCGCCGCCGCGAATGGCCTTCTCACCATGCCACAGCGGCAGTCAAACCCCGCGGTCAGCTTACGCCACCCAGTGTAAACAGTTGCATGCCCGGGCATGGCGCCGTTGCACGCGCAAGGTATGGTCGCCTTACCGCCTATAATCACCGGTCCTGCCTGCCGCCACCGTCATGAACTATCGCCACGCGTATCACGCCGGCAATTTTGCCGATGTCCTGAAGCATACGGTGCTGTTCGCGCTGATCGAATCATTGCAAGGCAAACCTGCGCCGTTCTGCTACGTCGAAACGCATGCCGGCAGCGGCAGCTATTCGCTGGACAGCACCGAAGCAGGTAAAACCGGCGAGTACCTGCACGGCATTGCGCGGCTGCAAGGAGCGGAAGGACTCCCTCCACTGCTGCAGCGATTCCGGGACAACATCCCTGGCGCAACCGGAAGCGACCCTCCGCTTCGGCACTACCCGGGTTCGCCATTGCAGGTTGCATCGCTGCTGCGGCCCGACGATCAGGCGCAGCTGTGCGAATTGCATCCGGAGGAAGCTGCGAAGCTGCGCGCGTTGCTGCATCGCGACAGTCGGCTGCATGTACACGAACGCGACGGCTATGCGGCACTGAAGGCATTGTTGCCACCAAGGGAAAAACGTGGTCTGGTGCTTGTCGATCCACCCTATGAGGCGCAGGAGGCGGAATACCAACTGATCGACAAGGCGCTGAAAGCAGCCCTGCAGCGCTGGCCGAGTGGCATCTACGCCGTGTGGTACCCGATCAAATTGCGCAGCCAGGTTCAGCCATTCCTGCGCGCAGTGGCAAAAGCTTCATGCAAACGCGTGCTGCGCGCGGAAATCCTCGTGCATCCAGCGAACAGCGCGCTTCGCCTCAACGGCGCCGGCATGGTGATCCTGAACGCGCCCTGGAACCTGCACGAAAGTTTGCATCCCGTCATGCGCGCGCTGGCGCGCGTGCTCACTCAGGATCTGCCAGCGGAATGGCACCTGGACTGGTTGCGCAGCGACAACTCCGCGCACCCAGGGCACGACCTGTCGGGAACTCCGCAACGGCCCCGTCACTAACCCGGTGCAACAATGATCGACTTGGGGGATGCTGGCGATGCCCGCCGGCAAGTAAATACATGCAAGCGACCGGCAGCGACAATCGGACACAACTTCGCAACAATACATTGCTCCTGCCGATGCACCTTCCTGCCGAGAGTCGAACCATGCCCATCGCCCCCCGTTCACTGCTGTCTCTTCCGGCCCTCGCGTTCGCCTGCGCATTGAGTGCCTGCGCGCCGGCACCGATCTTCCGGCCGTCCGTTCCCGGCATTGACGCCACGCCGGCACAGGTGGCACAGACGCCAGAGCGTTACGTCAGCAGCGCGGTAATCTGGGGTGGCAAAGTGGTGCGAGTAAGCAATCTCACCGACCACAGCGAGATTGAAATCCTCGGCTACCCACTGGATCCCTCCCAGCGACCGAAAGCCAATGACAGCGGCGGCGGTCGCTTCATTGCCGTCATGGCAGGATACGTGGAGCCCCTGGAATACCCGGCAAATGCGCTGATCACGGTGAGCGGTCGCCTCGACGGCAGCCGCGCTGGCAAAGTTGGCGAGGCCACCTACGTCTTTCCATTGGTCAAAGTCTCGCAGGCCCACGTCTGGACAGCCGAGGAAATGCGCAAGGGGCGCAGCAACGTGAGCTTTGGCGTGGGACTTGGGGTGGGTATCCACTAAAGTGCCCCACCACACAGGGCGATAGTCGAAACCTGCCGATCCACGATCCGGGAGCCTTCTGCATGTCCACTGAAGACGCCAGCCCCATCAAGGCAATCCTGCTCGCGCTCGGTGCAAACTTCGCGATCTTTCTGGCGAAGCTCATGGCTGCCCTGATCACCGGCTCGGGCGCCATGCTGGCCGAGGCGGTGCACTCTCTTGCCGACTGCGGCAACCAGGGTTTGTTGCTTTTGGGCATACGTCAGGCCCGGCGCCCGCCCTCCGACGAATATCCGCTGGGCTGGGGTCGCGCGCTGTATTTCTGGTCATTCCTGGTTGCGATCCTCCTGTTCAGCGTCGGCGGGATGTTTTCGGTGTACGAAGGCATTCACAAATTCAGCCATCCCGAAGCGCTCAAATGGCCGTGGCTGGCCCTGGGCGTGCTGGGCTTTGCGATCATCGCCGAAAGTGTTTCCCTGCATGGGGGCCTGCACGAAGTAAACAAGATCCGCGGCCAGGACAGCCTGTGGACATGGTTCCATGTAACCCGTTCCAGTGAATTGCTGGTGATCGTTGGCGAAGACTTCGCAGCCCTGATCGGCCTCTCCATTGCAGCGCTCGCGGTGGGCACCACCATGCTCACCGGCAATCTCATGTTCGACGCGGCCGGCACCGTGGCCATCGGAGCATTGCTGATCGTGGTCGCTATCCTGGTCGCCGTTGAGGTGAAGGCGTTGTTGATCGGCCAAGGCATCGAGCCGCGCCGGCGCGAGCAGCTGCTGGTATTTCTGCGCAACCGTCCCGAAGTCGCCGAAGTGCTGCATCTGATCACCCTGCAAATGGGTCCGGATGTCATGGTGTCAGTCAAGGCGCGGATGCGCCCGACTTTCGACAACCATGCATTGATCGCTTCGATCAACGCCGTCGAAGCCGCGCTGAAAGCCGATTTTGGCGAAGTGCGCTGGAGCTTTTTCGAGCCGGATGTTGCGGATTGAAGGTTTGAATTCCGGCGCTGCAACGCTATCAATCGATCTTGCTGAACGGCCGGTTTGCAACCGCGAAACTGCATGACTACTCTCGCCCTGGATCTGCAAACGCCAGGCAGTTTCAGCCACGTACCAGTTAGACTTGCACGCTTTACCCGGCGCATGACCCATGGCGCCCGATGGTTGCGTTGTCCATGCTCACCCGAATTCCCCCGCCAGCCTTACCCAGTACCCCAAAACAACGCCGCTTCTGGACGCCGCCGTACGGATCGGCCCGGGCGCTGGTCATCGCCGAAGCGGCGCGGGCGCACACCGGCCTGCTGGTAGCGGTCACGCGCGACAACCTGCGCGCGCGCACGCTGGAATCCGAGCTGGAGATATTCGCCGACGACTTGCCGGTATTGCACTTTCCGGATTGGGAGACTTTGCCATACGAGGCCTTCAGTCCGCATCCAGCCGTGATCTCCCAGCGCATCGCCACGCTGTACCGGCTGCCCGGGCTGGCACGCGGCATGCTCGTGGTGCCGATGGCAACGTTGATGCAGCGCATCGCCCCCCGCAGCCACATCGATGGCGCCGGGCTGATGCTGGACAAGGGACAGAAATTCGACATCGCCGACGAACAGCGCCGCATGGAAGCGGCCGGCTATCGCCATGTACCGCAAGTAGCCGAACCTGGCGAATTTGCCGTCCGTGGCGCACTGGTTGATATCTTCCCGATGGGCACCAGCGAGCCCTATCGGGTGGAGTTGCTGGATGACGAGATCGACTCCATTCGCAGTTTCGATCCGGAAACGCAACGCTCACAGCAACAGGTTGAGCACGTGCAACTGCTGCCTGCGCGCGAGTTTCCGATGACCGAAGGAGCAGCCAGGGTATTTCGCGGCAAACTGCGCGAGCGCTTTCCAATCGACACGCGGCACTGCCCGCTTTACCAGGACATGAGGGAAGGCGTCACCCCGGGTGGCATCGAGTACTACCTGCCGTTGTTCTTCGAGCAGACCGCCACGCTGTTCGATTACCTTGCCGACGATGCGCTCTTTGTCCTGTGCGAGGGCGCGAGCGAGGCCGCCGAGCAATTCTGGAAGCAGACAGCGGGGCGCTACGACCAGCGCGCGCACGACATTGAACGACCGGTGCTGCCACCTGCGGAAATCTTTCTGCCGCCTGACACACTGCGCGCACATCTGAACCAGCGGCTGCGCGTCGAGGTGGTCGACCCCGGTCACGAACATGCGCTCGACACTGGCACCCAGCCCCCACCGGAGGTGCCTCTGAACCGCAAGGGTGAGGAACCCGGCACTTCGCTGCGCCAGTTCCTCGCCAGTTACCCTGGCCGGGTCCTGATCGCGGCCGATTCCGCTGGTCGGCGCGAGGCCCTCATGGAGTCACTGGCAACTGCCGACTTGCATCCACAGCTGGTGGACGGCTGGGCGGCCTTCCTGACTGGCGACCGCAGCGTTGACGACGCAGCCGCCCGTTCTCTCCCATCCGTGCAGCAAGGGCAGCCAGCCGGGCGCTTCGCCGTCACCGTGGCGGCATTGGAGCAAGGCTTCGCCCTGACCAAGCCGATGCTTACCGTGCTGACCGAGCGGGAGCTCTATGGCGAGCGCGTGCGCAACGAGCGCGAACGCCGCAAGGGCAGCGTGCGCGACCCGGAAAGCATCATCCGTGATCTGACGGAACTCACGCTCGGCGCGCCGATCGTGCATGTCGATCACGGTGTCGGTCGCTACCAGGGTTTGCTTACGATGGACGTCGGCGGCATGACCGGCGAGTTCCTTGCCATCGAATACGCCAGGGGCGACAAACTCTATGTTCCCGTCTCGCAGCTGGGCCTGGTCAGCCGTTACAGCGGCACCGCGCCGGAGCTTGCCCCATTGCACTCGCTGGGGGGCGATGCGTGGGAGCGCGCGCGCCGCAAGGCTGCAGAAAAGGTACGCGATGTCGCCGCCGAACTGCTTGACATCTATGCGCAGCGGGAAGCCCGCGTCGGCGAGGCGTTGCAGATCGACCGTCCGCTCGTGGAAGCGTTCGGCCGCAGCTTCGCCTTCGAGGAGACCCCCGATCAGGAATCCACGATCGAAGCAGTACTCACCGATCTTGCGGCGCCGCGCGCCATGGACCGGGTGGTTTGCGGTGACGTCGGCTTCGGCAAGACCGAAGTTGCGTTGCGCGCGGCTTTCGCGGCGACCACGGCCGGGCGGCAGGTCGCGGTACTGGTGCCGACCACCCTCCTGGCGCAGCAACACTACACCAACTTCGCGGACCGCTTCGCGGACTGGCCCGTGCGCGTGGACATGTTGTCGCGCTTCAGATCCAGAAAGGAAGTCGAAGGCACCCTCGCGCGGCTGGCTGCCGGCGAGATCGACGTCATCGTAGGCACGCACAAGCTGTTGATGCCCGACATCAAGTTCAAGCAGCTCGGACTGGTTATCGTCGACGAAGAGCAACGTTTCGGCGTACGCCAGAAGGAGCAGCTGAAGAAGCTGCGCGCCGAGGTGGACTTGCTCACCCTTACCGCCACGCCGATCCCGCGCACGCTGAACATGGCCATGAGCGGCCTGCGCGACCTGTCGCTGATCGCCACGCCCCCGGCGCACCGCACCGCCGTGCGCACGTTCATTTCGCCCTGGGACAAGGCGACCATCCGCGAGGCGCTGCAGCGCGAGCTGTCACGTGGCGGCCAGGTGTATTTCCTGCATAACGAAGTGAGCACGATCGCGCGCACTGCAAGCGAGGTCGAAGCACTGGTGCCGGAGGCCCGCGTTCGCATAGCCCACGGCCAGATGCCCGAACGCGAGCTGGAGAGCGTCATGGCCGACTTCCACCGTCAGCGTTTCAACGTACTGGTGTGCACCACCATCATTGAAACCGGCATCGACATTCCCACCGCCAACACCATCATCATCGATCGCGCCGACCACTTCGGTCTGGCGCAATTGCACCAGTTGCGTGGCCGCGTTGGCCGTTCCAATCAACGCGCCTTTGCCTATCTCGTGGTACCCGATCGCAAGTCGATCAGCGCCGATGCACAAAAGCGGCTGGAAGCGCTCGCGTCGCTGGAAGAACTCGGTGCTGGTTTTACCTTGGCGACGCACGATCTAGAAATTCGCGGCGCGGGCGAACTGCTCGGCGACGAACAATCCGGGCAAATTCAAGCCATCGGCTTCGGCCTGTACACCGAGTTGCTGGACCGCGCCGTACGCGCGCTTAAGTCCGGAAAAATACCGGACTTCGACCTTACTAGTGAACACGAAACCGACGTCGAACTGCATCTGCCGGCCCTGATACCCGACGACTATCTGCCCGACGTCCACACCCGTTTAACCTTGTATAAGCGCATCGCCAGCGCACAAAACGAAGACGACCTGCGCGACCTGCAAGTGGAAATGATCGACCGCTTCGGGTTACTACCTGACCCCGCCAAACAACTGTTCGCCGTCGCCAGCCTGAAGTTGATGGCCACTCCGCTAGGTATTCGCAAACTCGACTTCGGCGCCAACGGCGGCCGCATCGTTTTCCGCGACAAGCCCGATGTCGACCCGCTAACCATCATCAAACTGATTCAGCGCCTGCCTCGCGTCTACAAACTGGACGGCCAAGACAAACTAAAAATTACCCTCGACCTACCTGGCGCCAGCGAACGTATTCGCAGCGCACAAGAAGTGTTGGTGCTGCTAGGCGCACGCCGGCCAGCTTGATCCAAAGTCGCGCACAGCACCTGCACAGCATCTGCATGACCATTGTCACTGGACTGGCTAGCTTGCCAGCATAACGATGAGCCCTGCAACGGGAGATCGGCATGGCACAGCACAAGGCTCAATTCGGCATCGACGCACCTGGCTTGGTGCTCGGTTTCGCCATCGGTGGCCCCTTGCTGCTATTGGCGAGCTTTGCGCGCTTTCTCGACCCCGTACAGTGGCTGGTATGGACCATGCGCTACACCAGCTTCGTGCTGATAGCCGAAGCTATTCTGATGACACTCAGCAGCCTGTACAGCAAGCGCATCGTGATTCACCGCATGGTGGCTTCGCTGCGGCTACACGGCGACGAACAAGTGCTGGACGTGGGATGTGGTCGCGGTCTGCTGTTGCTGGAAGCAGCCCAGCAACTACCGCGCGGGCGAGCCACCGGGCTGGACTTGTGGAGTACCCGCGATCAATCCGGCAACGCGGCGCCGATGACTCAGCACAATGCCGAGCTGGCTGGCTTAGCGGAGCGCGTACAGATCGATACCGGCGACATGCGTCGCATGCCTTACCCGGATGCCAGCTTCGACGTTATTGTTTCCAGTTTAGCGATCCATAATCTGGCGACGGAAGACGATCGAGCGCAGGCCATCAGTGAAATAGTTCGCGTACTCAAACCGGGCGGGAAAGTGGCCCTGCTCGATTTTCGCAACACGAGTAAATACGTTCAAAGCCTGCACGCCAGCGGGATGACCAGCGCCGTACGTTCCGCACCCAACCCGTTGATGTTTCCACCCATACGAATTGTGCGCGGAGTAAAAACACCCGACTAGCACAACAAACCGTCGCTTATCAGCTGAGGTGCGCGCGTACCCACGCCACATAATGGTCAAGGAAGTTCTGTAGGAATTTTTGCGTGCCTTCATTGCCGATGTTGCCGTCCATATCGATCAAGGTTTCGTCCTTGAAGTGGATAAACACTTCCGGTTGCGCCATGGTGGATACATTCAGAAAGACCAGCGTGTTGCGCAGATGTTGCTGCGCCAAAGCACTGCCCGTGGCACCAATGGACCCACCGATGACGGCGCCTGGCTTACCCGCAAATGAGTTGGTACCCCACGGCCGCGAGGCCAAGTCCAAGGCATTTTTCAACACACCAGGAACGGACCGGTTGTATTCAGGGGTAACAAATAACAACGCATCAGCGGACTCAATCTGCTGCTTGATGCGGCGACCTTCCGCGGGATAATCCGCATCAAAATCCTGGTTGTACAGCGGCAAGGTATCGATGCGCGGATACTCAAACTCAAAATCTTCCGGCGCCAGTTTCGCCACCGCCAACGCCAGACGACGATTAAACGATTGCTTGCGCAAACTACCTACCAGTACCGCTACTTTTACCTTGCTCATGCGTCACCTCTGGTTGAACGTAAAACCACGCTTGCGAGTCTATCGATCGGCGACGTGAGGCTGCCGATCCGCGCTAGTCTGCACTGATGCGATAGCTGCAGCCATGACAATCGACGTAGTAAGGCAAACAGCATCGGCAATGATAAATAGCCGACGCCTACCGCCCTCACTAGCGCGCGAGTTGCTCGCATCGATCCATCAATGATGCAGCTCGAACGCTCTGCATCTTGTGAAGACAACGCTGGCAATTGTGACCAGAAGCGCGCTGCGAGCATCTGCATAGCACGCTCGCAACGCCGCGCGTTACGCCAATTTATGCGCCGCAGCTACCACTTGTGCCTCACCCGGTAAGACCAACAACGCCGCGCCCGCTAGCGGGGTGAAGGTGTCAGCACCGACCACGCGCTGCAACGGTAGGCTGCCGTGACCGCCTTCGACAATGGCAGTAATGACACCCTCGCCTACGCCCGCACTCTTGCGGCCTTCGTCCAGCACCAGAATTCGTTTCGCGCTGGACGCCTGCTTCACGATAAAAGCGTCGTTCAACGGCGCCAACCAACGCAGGTCAACAACGCGAACTTTCCAACCCAGCTCGGCCTCGATCGTGCGTGCGGCGCGCAAGGCCATCGGCACGCCATTACCAAAGGTGATGATGACTAAATCCTTGGCTTTTTCGTTGTAAACGCGGCCTTCGCCAAGCGTCATTGCCTTATCCGGCGTGGGATACGCAAATTGCCACTGGCCGTCGCCGGCCTCGTACAAATCCTTGGTCATGTACAACGCAATCGGCTCCAGGAACGCGCACACGCGACCGTCGACTTTCGCCAACGCCAGCATGGTGCGCAACATCATGGCGGCATCATCGCCGCGGCTGGCGCAGCCAACCACCAAACCTGGAATATCGCGCAACGCGGTAATGGAATTATCGTTGTGGAAGTGACCGCCGAAGCCGCGCTGATAACCCAGCGACGCAATCCGCAGCACCATCGGGTTGCGGTATTGGCCATTGGAGAAGAACTGCAACGATGCGGCTTCACCACGAATTTGGTCGCAAGCATTGTGGAAATACGCGAGGTACTGAATTTCCGGGATGGGCAGCATGCCCATGTTGGCGTAGCCCTGGGCCAAACCAAGAATGGTCGTTTCATCCAATAACGTGTTGAACACGCGGCTACCCTTGAACACCTTATTCAGGCCTTTAGTGACGGTGTATACGCCACCCTTTCTCGCCACGTCTTCGCCGAAAACCAACGTTTCCGGATACTTCGCCATCACGTCGTGCAGCGCGTGATTAAGCAAGATAGCTAGATGCCGCGGCGGTAAGTTCTCCGGCAAGGCGTCTTCACCACCAAATACAGCCAAACGCTTTTCCGCGTAATCGGCACGCTGCGCTTCTGCCTTTACCGCGGCCGGCGTATACGGTGCCAGTGGCTTCATGATGTCTTTCAATGAAGTCAGGCGCGGGCGTTTGTCGGCATCTTCGGCAGCCGCAAAGCAACGCGTACGCATTGCCTCGTACATCGCCAGTACCTCATCCTTGCTGTACACGCCCGATTCCAGCGCGATCTCGGCCGAGCGCAACAGTGGATCAGTCGCTTCCAACGCCACCAACTCTTCCAACGAGCGCCATTCAATCTCGAAATCTGACCCGGCGTGCCCGGTGATGCGGGTTGTCTTCAGATGCAGGAAGGTGGGGCGACGCGTACGGCGGCAATGCTCCACCGCGCGCTGCACTTGTGCGTAGCCCTCGGCCAAATCGAGACCATTGGCAAAGAAATAATCCAGGTCGGGCCGATGCTGAAAATTGTTGGCCACCCAGCCCGATGGCGTCTTTACCGAGATACCGATGCCGTTGTCTTCGCACACAAACAACACCGGCGCCGGCAACTTCTGGTAAGCGGTCCAACCGGCGGCATTGAACGCGGTTTGCGCGGTGGCGTGGTTGCTCGACGCATCACCAAACGAGCAGATGGCAATACTGTCATCCGGGACCGGCAGCTGGTGACCGATACGTTTGGCCTGCTCAATCGCGACCGCAGTACCAAACGCCTTGGGCAAATGCGACGCGATCGTGGACGTTTGCGGCAATACCCACAACGGTTTGGAGCCCCACACTTTATGGCGCCCACCAGACGCCGGATCTTCCTTGCTCGCCGCAAAGCTCAACGCGGAGTCCACTACCGGATCCATGCCAGGAAGCTTGCGGAAACGCTCAGCCATGAAGGCGCCTGAGCGGTAATGCAAAAATGATGGATCGGTGTGACGTGCCGCGCGCGCCACCATCGCATTACCTTCATGGCCCGACGAGCCAATGGTGTAAAACACCTTGTTTTGCACTCGCAATACGCGCGCCATCAAATCCAGATGGCGACTAATCAGCTGCGACTCGAACAACTCACGAAAGCCTCGCACATCAAGCGTACTGCCCGGCAATACCGGTGCGTCATCAGGCGGCGTTTCACCGACGGTGCCATCCCACAACTGCACAAACTCGGTGAAATTTTGATCGACAATCTCGGCACGATTGAAGCCCTTGTGGCGAGCGCTAATGGCAACGGAATTGGACATGATGATTGGCAACAAAGTGGATGAAAGATATTTGCGAACGGGCGTGGCAGACGCGACGCCTTAAGCATTTTCGTAGGAGCGCACCCTGTGCGCGATGCTTTTTAAGAGCCTCGCGCACAGGGTGCGCTCCTACACCATCGGATTGACGCGTTTAATGGTCGGGCCGGTGCAACCGGTCTCTTCACCAAAAAAACCCGACCTAACCCTTGCGGCAAAATAGCTAAATAACTTTGTAGGAGCCCGTTTACGAGCGATACGGTTGAAAAAGCATCGCCTGTAAACGGGCTCCTACAGGCGGAGTGCTTGCACTGATCGGAACGACACAGACGAACCAGCGCTAACCACCCCACTTAATTCAAAACGCGTTGATGCCAGTCAGCTCGCGACCGACCACTAACTGATGCACGGTCTCAGTGCCTTCATAGGTAATGACTGATTCCATGTTCAGCGCATGGCGAATCGCCGCGTGTTCCGTGGTAATACCGGCAGCGCCAAGAATGTCACGACACTGGCGAGCAATGTCGAGCGCCATACGGCAGTTGTTCCACTTCGCTAGCGACACCTGCGTCGGCTGCATGTTGCCGGCATCTTTCAGTCGACCGATGTGCAACGACAGCAGCTGCGCGCTGGTAATGCGGCGCGCCATGTCGGCCATCTTTACCTGCACGGATTGGTTGGCGGCGAGCGCGCGGCCAAACAACGACCGCTCGGCGGTGTAATCCAGCACTTCCTTCAAACACGCCTGCGCCGCGCCAATCGGGCCCCACGTAATGCCGTAACGCGCTTGCGTCAGGCAACCCAGCGGGCCTTTCAAACCTTTCACGTTCGGCAACATCGCGCTGGCCGGCACGCGCACATTGTCGAAGAACAACGCCGACGTCACCGACGCCCGCAGACTCATCTTCTTGTGAATTTCCTGCGCCTTAAAGCCAGCGGTATCCGTTGGTACCACAAAGCCGCGAATGCCATCGTCAGTCTGTGCCCAGACAATGGCGATGTTGGCCAAATTGCCGTTGGTGATCCACATCTTGGAGCCATTGATGACCCAATCGCTGCCATCTTTCTTCGCGTGCGTTTTCATGTTGGCCGGGTCGGAACCACCATGGGGTTCGGTCAGACCAAAACAGCCGATAACTTCGCCAGAGGACATATGCGGCAGATACTGCTTTTTCTGCTCGTCACTGCCGTAGGCGAAGATGGGATACATGCACAACGAACTTTGCACCGAAGCAAAGCTGCGCAGACCAGAGTCGCCCCGCTCCAGTTCCTGGCAAATCAAGCCGTAGGCAACGCCACTCATGCCAGCACCACCAAACTCTTCCGGAATGGTTGCGCCAAGCAGGCCCATGGCGGCAATCTCCGGAATCAACTCTTTTGGAAACCGCGCCTGGTCAAAACAATCGCCAATAATCGGCAATACGCGTTCATCGACAAAGCGGCCGACGGTGTCTTGCACCATGCGCTCTTCGTCAGTGAGCAATGCGCGGACATCGTAAAGATCAAGCGGATTTAGGCGGACAGCCATGGAAGCTCCAGAGACGGTTGTGTAAGGCTGCCATTGTAGCGCGAGGGCTGCAGTTGAAGGCCGCAGCGACTGCGCCCTTGGCACCAGCAGCAACAGCGAACTAGCTTGGCCCCGTACGACGTATACCCAGACAGTTCGATCAGTTTGCGCTGAATGACCAGCAATTCAGCCTAGGTACGAGACCTCACCTGGTTGTTAAGCACCTAAGCTACGGCCGCAGCCGTTTTCCAACAGCGCCGCGATTAGGCACACTGCCACGCCGCAGGCGCAGCAAAGCAGTCAGAATGCCTCGACCATTGACGTAGAAACGCCGCTGCCCGATCGCTTCTGCACGCAGCCGTCCGGCGCTCACTCACCCACACTGGAAACGCATGTTCAAAGGCGTACTTCTCGGCTTCGCAGCGTTTGCGGCGTTCTCTATCAGCGACGCGTTTGTGAAGGCATTACGTGGGTCCCTGCCCGCTTACGAAGCGGTATTTGTTGGTGCCGTGCTCGGTTTGACGGCGTTACCCTTTATCAAGCGCCGCGGCGATCGCTGGCGCGACGTCGTCATTTCCAAACGTCCAGGGTTGTGGCTGATCCGAGCGGCCGCTGGCGCAATCGGCAGCACCGCTGCGGTAATCGCCTTCACTGCGTTGCCGATGGCCGAAGCTTTCGCGCTGATTTTCCTGATGCCGATCTTTGTCACGATCTTGTCGGTGATCGTTCTGAAAGAGCCGGTCGGCTGGCGTCGCTGGTCAGCCGTCTTGATGGGGTTCGTTGGCGTACTCGTCGTCTTGCGACCAGGCTTCCGCGCGCTACACAGTGGCCACATGGCAGCCATGGTCTGCGGGCTCGCCGGCGCCGTCTCCATGATCGCCTTGCGCTTGGCCGGCCCACACGAAAAGCGCATCACGCTATACAGCGCCGGCGTCATCGGGCCGATGGTGGTTACCGGCACGTTGATGCTGACGCATTTTCGCTGGCCCGACGCCGATCAATACGGCTTACTGCTGGGCTACGGTTTACTGGCAGCTGTCGGCGCCGTCTTACTCATGCTGGCCACGCAAAAGGCACCGGCCAACCACGTTGCCCCGACTCAATACAGCCAAATGCTGTGGGCGGTGCTGCTGGGCTATGCCGTGTTTCACGATCAACTGGACTGGCCGATGCTGGTCGGTATCGCCATTATTCTCGGCGCCGGGCTGTTCACCTTTGTGCGCGAAGATCACGTAACGCGCTGGTGGAAACGCACGCGGATCGTTTGAGAGGGGCCGGCGCTGACTCACGCACTGTGCCAATTATCTGCGACCAGCCTGCTCGGCCAGCGTTAACGCGTGGGCGAGTCATACGGCCCAACCGCCGTGATGGCTACGCATGCCCCAAGCTCGTCGTCTAGCTGACGACGAGCCTGTGAAAAGCATTAGCGCGTAACGCCAAACGTACTATTCGGAATCACGATCAGCCCGACGGCGCGGCCCACGTACCAGCATGCACAGGCCGCCGTAGATCACGAACACCGGCCACCACACGTGCCACGAAAGCTCCAGGATAAACATCAACGCCACCATGACAATAGCCGTGGCTGACAGCAGCGAATGCGCTACTTCGCCATCGACTCTACCTACGCTGCGATAACGCCTCGCGGCATCAGCTAGGGGCAACGCCGCAGCAAACAGGATGATCCACGCCCACCAATTTTCAATATCGAAAAATGGCAAATTGATGGCCAAATTATCGAGCAGAAAAAAGGCGCCAATTGCAATGACCAGCAAGGCGGGAATGACACGGCTGCGACTGCTGCGTGCGTTCGTCGGATCATTGGAGGTCATGTTGGTTACCCCACGGAAGTAGCCATAACAGTAAGCCAGCGGCGTTGATGCCGCTAGTGACAAAGATCACCCAAAAATACGGTGTGATGTCAGCGGTTGCTTACGCCGTTAGGCACATGTCCCGTTGCCACGTGCATGCGTGCAGACTCCACATTGGCCGGTGAATCGTCGAAGAAAATATCCGCACCAAACGCATCCAAAAACGGGCCTTTGTCGCGGCCACCGAGAAACAACGCTTCATCAATACGCACACCCCAGCGGCGCAAGGTGAGAATGACGCGCTTGTGTGCTGGCGCGGAGCGAGCCGTTACCAAGGCGGTGCGGATCGGTGAATCCTCCGCCGGGAAGGCCGTTTGCAGGTGATGCAAGGCGGTAAGGAAACCGCGGAACGGGCCGACTGACAGTGGCTCGGCCGCGTGCTCGGTTTCGCTGCGATGGAACGCCTCAAGGCCCTCCTCACGCGACACGCGCTCGCCCTCATCGCCAAAAATCACGGCATCACCATCAAACGCAATGCGCAGTTGTTCGGTGGCGCGCGGCGGCGCCGTGCTAGGCAGAATGGTTGCGGCGGCCACGCCAGCAGAGAGCGCGCGGCCGACATCTTCCGCGTTAGCTGACAAAAACAAATCTGCCTTGAACGGCGCAATGTAATCGGAAGTAGGCGCGCCACTGGTAAACGCCGCACGCGTGATCTCCAAGCCGTAGTGCTGAATGGCATTAAAGATACGTAACCCCGTGTCGCCGGAGTTGCGCGACAGCAAAATCACTTCGACCGGTGGCACGGCGCCAGCGAGTTTATTCAGACCCAACAATTTCTGCACTAACGGAAACGCCACGCCAGGTTTCAGGATTTCATTCTCGTGGGCAATCTGAAAATCGCGATAAGCATCCAGACCATCGCGCAAAAACAGTGCGTGGCTATCGCCCAGATCAAACAGCGCGCGCGAAGAAATAGCAACGACCAGACGGTTGTCACTGGCGGCCTGTGGATCGTGTGCATCGGGAAGAACTTCTGTCATGGTAGTGCTGCCGCTGAAGCGAAGTTTAAGCGTGACCGGAAACTAGCCGGCGTAGTAACCATGATGCACGCAACAGGTGACGTCCAGCATCAATCGGAAGACGACACGCTGGCCGCTGTCAGATCGACAGCGCCGACAAGCCAGTCACTCTGCTGCAAATTGTTCATCAAGAATACGCTGTTCCAATTTATGTTCCGGATCAAACAGCAAGCGCACGCCCTGCCCGCCCGATTGACGAATGGCGACGCTACGCACGTCGCGCACTTCGTGGAAGTCGGCGGTCGCGCTGACGGGGCGCTTGTCTGGATCAAGCACCCGCAACAGCACATCCGTGCGGTGGGGCAGAATGGCGCCGCGCCAGCGCCGCGGACGAAACGGGCTGATCGGAGTTAGCGCTAACACGTTCGCATCTAGCGGCAAAATAGCGCCGTGTGCCGATGAGTTGTAAGCAGTGGAACCCGCTGGCGTGGATACCAATACACCATCGCAAATCAGCATGGGCAGCTTCACAACAGCGTTTAATTGCACCTCAATGTGCGCGGCTTGATTGCTTTGCCGTAGTAGCGACACTTCGTTGAACGCGAGCGCGGTGTGCTCGGCGCCAGCCATATCGATGACATGCATTTCCAAAGGAAACAATGATGCCGTGTGCGCTCGACCCATACGTTCCGGCAAGTTACCCAACTCGTACTGGTTCATCAAAAAGCCAACGTGCCCCAACTTCATGCCATACACCGGCACTTCCAGTTCGCGATACGTATGCAATGTGCGCAGCATAAAACCATCGCCGCCCAGCGCCACGATCACCTCAGCGTCCGCGGCGGCCACTTCCCCGTATTGTTTCACCAGCTGATGCCGCGCTTGCTGGGCAACACTCGTGTCACTGGCGACGAAGGCAAAACGCATAGGAGAAAGCCTGCTTGAAGTTGCCACTGAGAGTACGCCAGCAGCGGCGCCAGCCCAAGCAGTTGAACACAAATCCCTGCGGCGATTGCGCACGTCGACCACAAAACAAGAAAGGTCGGCATGCTTGCCGTTGTACTGAATTGCATCAGTCACAACGGCAAGTCATACCGACCTACTCGTACACACAACAAAAGAAACTACGCGGCCGGTCGCAATGAAAGCGCGCCACCACGTATTACAGCGATCGAGACGGCGTGCCCTTCTCGGCGCACCGTGTCGAAACCTCAGGCAACCGGCACTTGTGCCAACTGCGCCAAGCGACGGACCGCCACCGACGCGATCGGGTAGTCTGCGTTTTGGGTGAGAATCTCCGCCAACATGCTACGCGTGTACTGCAGCGTGGGATCGTCACGTTCCAGCCATGCTTGCACTAACGAAGCATCATCTTTGCTACCGGCCATGGCCAACACTTGTTGCGCCAACGCACGGTGCTGATGATTGAGCTCGTCCAGCAGCGACCCGCGTGCCTGTGCGTGCCAGTGCCCTTCCACCGGCAACGCTTCGATCTGATTGCGCAGCCATTCCAGATCTAGCGCTTCACCCAGCTCGTAGAACACGTGGGCGACCGTTTCGATCGGCTTGCCGCTGAGCTGCGCCACATCGACCATGTCTAACGTCGCACGCATGACCGGCATACGCGCCAAGCGCAAGGCCAACTCGGCCGGCAAGCCAAGACCTTCCCACTTCTGCTGATTAGAAGTGAAATCAGCTTTGCCCGTGGTGGTGAGCACGCCCGGAAGCGCCGTACGCAGTGCTGTCATACCGGCGCGATAACGCTCGACGTTGGCCGCGATATCCAGCGTGCCGCCAACACGATTGAGCAACCACCGCGTCATGTGCCGTAGCAACGACCAAATCTGCTTGACCGCATCCATCTGCGTGTCTTCGCCGACTTTGAAGTCAAGCGCCTCGATCTCCTTCCACATGACGCGCGCATCCAAAATTTCACGCGCCGCTGTGTATGCCTTGGCGATCGCTGCCGGTCGTTGTCCGGTGTCTTCCTGCATGCGCATCATGAAGGTGGCACCCATCCGATTGATCGTCGAATTGGTCACCGCAGTGCAGATGATTTCGCGCTTCAGACGATGGCGCTGCATATGCGTTGCATAGGTTTCGTGCAGCGGCTTCGGGAAATAGCGCATCAATTCGCGCGACAAGTACGGATCCTCTGGCACGTCCGAGGCCAGTAACTGCTGGAATAGACGAATTTTATCGTACGCCAGCAACACAGCCAGTTCGGGTCGGGTCAGCCCTAAACCACGCGTTTTGCGTTCGGTGAGTTCGGCATCGGTTGGCAAATTCTCCACCTGACGATCCAACGTGCCTTCTGCTTCCAAGGTACGAATGAAGTGCGCCATCGAGCCAAGTCGTGCAACCGTCTGATGCTCCATCAAGGTGATGGCCTGGTTCTGGCGGTAGTTGTCCCACAACACCAACAGACCCACTTCATCACTCATGGAGGCCAGCAACGTGTTGCGTGCGTCCTCAGTGAGCTCGCCGCGGCGTACCGCGTCATTCAACAAGATCTTGATGTTTACTTCATGGTCGGACGTGTCGACACCGGCCGAGTTGTCGATGAAGTCGGTGTTCAATATCACACCGTTTTGCGCTGCTTCGATACGACCCTTTTGGGTCATGCCAAGGTTGCCACCCTCGCCAATGATCTTGGCGCGAACTTCAGAGCCATTGATGCGCAAGCCGTTGTTGGCGCGATCGTGCACTTCCTCATTCGTCTCGCTGGCGGCTTTGATGTAGGTACCGATGCCACCGTTGAATAACAAGTCCACTGGCGCTTTCAACACGGCGTTAAGCAGATCATTCGGCGCCATATGCTCCACACCATCTTTCAGGCCAAGCGCTTTGCGCACTTCGGGTGAGATGGGAATGGACTTCAAGCTGCGTGCGTAGACGCCGCCACCGGCAGATATCAACGACTTGTCGTAATCATCCCAGCTGGACCGTGGCACCTTGAACATCCGCTCGCGTTCAACGAACGTACGCGCCGCATCCGGGTTCGGGTCAAGGAAGATATGGCGATGGTCGAACGCCGCCAGCAAGCACGTGTGCTCCGATAACAGCATGCCGTTGCCGAATACGTCACCGGACATGTCGCCAATGCCAACACAAGTGAAATCGTTTGTCTGGCAATCGCGATTGAGTGAGCGGAAGTGGCGCTTGACCGACTCCCACGCACCACGCGCGGTGATGCCCATGCCCTTGTGGTCGTAACCGTGCGACCCACCAGACGCGTACGCATCGCCAAGCCAGTAGCCGTGCTCGATGGAAATAGCATTGGCAATATCAGAGAATTTTGCGGTGCCCTTGTCGGCAGCCACCACCAAATACGGATCGTCTTCGTCATGACGCACGACGTCGTGCGGATGCACCACCTTGTCGTCAACCAAGTTGTCGGTCAGGTCGAGCATGCCGTTGTTAAGCATTTTGTAGCAGGCGATACCTTCCGCCTGCACAGCATCCCGGTCACCGGTTGGCGATTTCTTGACGAAGAAGCCACCCTTGGAACCCACGGGCACGATGACGGTGTTTTTCACCATCTGCGCTTTTACCAAGCCGAGCACTTCGGTGCGGAAGTCTTCGCGCCGGTCGGACCAACGCAAACCACCACGAGCTACCGGCCCAAAGCGCAAATGCACGCCTTCCACGCGTGGCGCACAGACCCAGATTTCGCGGAACGGTACGGGCTTGGGCAGATCGGGCACTTTGTGTGAATCGAATTTGTAGCTGATGTAGCTGCGCGGCGCGCCATCCCACAACTGGAAGAAGCTGGTCCGCAAGGTCGCGTGCTGCATCGCTACAAAGCTACGCAAGATACGGTCTTCGTCAAGGCTGGCTACATTTTCAAGCAACACGCCAATGGCATCGTTGATGACCTTTACTTGCTGCGCTCGCGGCTGACTTAGCACCGCGCTCAAACCGCTCACCAAACCCGGCTGCGCGGCCTGCACATTGGCAGGAATCAAGGTCTGCATTTCGGCGGTAAAGCTGGCGCGCGCCGCGTGCAACGCATCGGCGGACAGGGTTTCGCGCTGCGGGTCGAACTTCGCCAAAAACATTTCCACCAGCAAACCCGCAACCGCCGGGTAGTGGTTCAACGTGGTTTCCATGTACGCCTGCGAGAACGCTACGCCAGTCTGCAACAAGTACTTGCAGTAACCACGCAACATTGCAATCTGGCGCCAGCTGAGCTTGGCGCCCAGAACCAACCGGTTGAAGCCGTCATTTTCGGCATTGCCACGCCAAATCTGCTCAAACGCGTTTTCAAACAGCACGCCAACCTGCTCAACGCTAAAGGCCAACTTGCCCACCGGCTGTACTTCGAAATCTTGAATCGACAGCGCGCCGGTGCTGCACGGAATCTCATAGACGTGTTCAGTAAGAACGCGCAAGCCAAGGTTTTCCAACTGCGGCAATACTTCAGACAACGCGATGTCGCCACCGGATCGATACACTTTGAAACGCAGCTTTTCAGGCGCTTTCGCCGGGTGGTAGAACGACATGCGCAGCGCGTTGTCACCCTCCAGCAGCGACAGCTGATGAACGTCTTCTGCGGCAGCGGCGACGCTTACCTCTTCCACATAACCCGCCGGCAGCGATTTCGCATAACGGTTGGCCAGCGCCGCGCCTTCCTGCTCACCACGCGACTGCACCAATGCTGCACGCACATCGTCATGCCAGTTACGCACTATGTCATCCACACCCTTCTCCAAAGTAGCCAAATCATAAGTAGGTTGGTCGCCAAACTTCGGGCGTACCACAACGGTCAGCCGCGCCAGTGTAGCCTCACCCATCTGTACCGCTGAGTCGCTTTGCTCTGCATGCAAAGCGGCACCCAGCAGTGCTTCAATACGCTCACGTACTGAAGTGTTGAAACGATCACGCGGTACGAACACCAGGCAGGTGAAAAACCGGCCATAACGGTCACGCCGCACAAATAACCGCGTACGTGCGCGCTCGCGCAGATCAAGAATGCCCATCGCCGTGCCAAACAGTTCATCTTCACTGCTTTGCAACAGCTCACCACGCGGTAACGTTTCCAGGATGTGCCGTAGGGCTTTGCCGGAATACGAGTCGCGCCTCAATTCGGAACGCGCCAGCACGGCCTCCACTTTGTGCCGCACCAACGGGATGTCCTGCGGGCGTGTCATATAAGCGTTGGATGAAAATATGCCAAGGAAGCGCTGCTCAGCCACCGGCTTGCCGCCGGCACCAAACTTCAACACGCCGATGTAATCCATGTAGCCGGCGCGATGCACGTGCGAGCGCGCATTGGTCTTGGTCAGGATCACGGCATCGGTAGCGCCTGATTGCGGCAACTCACTGGCCACCAAAGAGCGCAACGAACGCGGCGCCATCGGCCGCTCATTGCTGCGCAAAATGCCCAAGCCAGATGACTCTACGGAGCGCAACACTTGGTCGCCATCCGCGCCGGCGACCTCATATTCGCGGTAACCGAGAAAAGTAAAATTGTCGTCGGTAATCCAGCGCAGAAACTCGCTGGTTTCATTGACCGATGCGGCATCCAACGGCAGCTGCCGCTGTGGCAACTCCGCCGCAATCGCCAGCGCCTTGTCGCGCATGGCTGGCCAATCGTTGACCGCCGCACGAACGTCATCCAGCGCCACTTGAATACGCGTCTGTAACTGGAGCAACTCCGCGCCGTCTGCAACCCGGTCGATCTCCAAATGCATGACCGACTCAGTGCTGCCAACATCACTACCAATCTTCAGCAGCTTGCCGGCAGCATCCCGTGCAACCCGGAATACAGGGTGCACTACGGCATGAATCTCCATGGTCGAGGCAACCGCCATACTGACCGTATCCACCAAAAACGGCATGTCATCGGTCACTACTTGCAGTTGACTACGGTTGCGCGCGCCTTCTACATGAACGATGCGCACCGATGTACTTCCCGGCAGTCGCTGTTGCAGCGCATCCAGCAACCCGCCTAGCAGAACAGCCCACTGGGCTGGTGTGTGGGCGTCAGCGTCTGGCGCCGCCATACGGTCGAAAAATGCGGAACAAAACACCTGTGCTTCGCTGAAAAGCAGTGACGCCATGCCGCTCTTTTTCAATTCCTCTAGAACGGCGGCGGAAAGAGGAAGATAACTGCTCGAGGAAGTCGCATTCATGGCATCTACCGATCAGTGAAGACGAAGTAAGAATGACGCGTCGTAAACCCCCGAAGGATACGCTGCGTATCAGGTCTAATCCACCGCAACGACCTTGTTTCAACCATTCCCACGCGCATGGTGAACACCTACGTTCAGGCTTTCCAAAATGTCATTAGTACGCACTGCTCACGCCGGCCTCGCTTACGCCAATCACGCGCGTGGCGCAAAACGACGCGCGCAGTGCCAACTGTCGCTGCGAAAGTAGATAGGTTGCCGTAAAAGGTTGCCGTCGTCAGGGCTGCTCGCGCGCCACTCGGTCGCAGCCGACATGTTCAAACTGCAGCTGAGACAGGTCAGGAAACTCTTCACATGCGCCACCCCGTGTCAACGGCTAGAAAACGTTCGGCTAAATAAGTAAACTGCCCGGTGTAGTCTTCTCCGTGATCGCTTTTCGCGCTGCGTGCTTTTTCGACGTAATTGCTGGCGCTAGCTACAGCGGACCAACCAATGGCATGAGACAAGCGGGTTGCGAATGCGGTATCTATCCGCCATCCGCACCCGCTTGTTATTGAAAAATCCCCTAAAAGCTTTTCTGGAGCTCGCATGAAGTCCTCATTTCCCCGCACCACCGCGCTGTGCCTTGGCCTGTTGGTGTTGGCTGCCTGCGGTAAAAGTGCCGACCCTAACGCGGCAAAGGCACCACCGCCGCCTGAAGTAGGCGTGCTTCAGGTACAACCAGTAAACGCACCGTTGACACAAGACTTGGTGGGCCGGCTGTCGCCGTATCGCAGCGCGGACGTACGCGCCCGCGTACCCGGCGTGCTGTTAAAGCGCAGCTACGACGAGGGCAGCAACGTCAAAAAAGGGCAGCTACTGTTTCAGATCGACCCAGCGCCGTTTAAGGCGACACTGAATGCCAGCTTGGCCGCGCTGGCGCAGGCACAGGCGACTTACACCAACAACAAAATCACCGCGCAACGCGTACGCGACTTAGTAGCAAAGGGCTATGTGTCGAAGGCCGACATGGATAACGCATCAGCAGCCGAACGTACTTCGGCAGCAGCAGTGCAAGCAGCGCGAGCTAACGTTGAATCGGCGCGCATCAACTTGGGCTACGCCAACGTAACCTCGCCCATCAACGGTCGTGCCGGCCAGCAACAAGTGACCGAGGGTGCCCTAGTGGGCAGCGGTGAGGCCACCTTGCTAACCACGGTCGATCAAATTGACCCGCTTTACGTCAACTTCACCATGAGCGTGTCGCAGATGGAAAAGATGCGGCAGGCGCAAAGCGCCGGCAACCTCACTCTGGCCAGCCCGAATACTGCCAGCGTGCAGATTGCCCTTCCTGACGGCAGCGACTACGCCAACGCTGGCACGCTGGATTTCTCCGACACCACAGTTAACCCGGCGACCGGATCGGTCAATCTACGCGCGCTCATCCCGAACCCGAAACACCGGTTGCTGCCGGGCATGTATGTCACTTTGAAAGCCAATATGGGCGAACAGCACCACGTCTTTCTAATTCCACAGCAAGCGTTGCAGCGGGACACGACTGGCGCTTACGTTATGACGGTCGGTAGCGACAGCAAAGTGCTGCGCAAAGATGTCACCGTCGGCACTATGCAAGGCACCGACTGGGTCATCAACGGCGGCCTCAACGCCGGCGACAAGGTCGTTGTGTCAGGCCTGCAAGGCGCGAAAGCGGGTGCGCCAGCCAAAGCAACACCGTGGCATAAGCCGGCTGCTGCCACAGCATCCTCCGCCACTACTCCGGGCTCTGCCCCGAGCAGCAAGTAACGGAGCTGAAACATGCCAACTTTCTTTATTGACCGCCCAATTTTCGCATGGGTGTTAGCCATTTTGATTTCGCTGGGTGGTGTACTGGCGATCCTCAACGTGGGCGTGGAATCTTATCCAACGATCGCGCCACCGTCGGTGACCGTTAGCGCCAGCTACCCGGGTGCCAGTGCCGACACCACGGAGAAAACTGTCACTCAGGTGATCGAGCAACAGCTAACCGGCATCGACCACCTGCTGTATTTCAGCTCGTCGTCCAGTGCGAATGGCCGCGCCCACATCACCCTGACGTTTGAAACCGGCACCGACCCAGACATTGCGCAAGTTCAAGTACAGAACAAGGTAGCGTTGGCCACACCACGCCTGCCATCCGAAGTGACCCAACAAGGTGTTGTCGTAGCCAAGGCCAACGCTGGTTTCTTGATGGTTCTCGCGTTGACGTCGGACAACCCCAACATTAACCGTGACCGCCTCAACGACATCGTCGGTTCCAGCGTTCTTGACCAGATCTCACGTGTTCCTGGCGTGGGCAGCACACAGCAGTTTGGTTCCGAATACGCCATGCGCATTTGGCTGAACCCGGACAAATTGCAGGGCTACGGCTTATCCGCCACACAGGTGTTAGCGGCCGTTAAAACGCAGAACGTTCAGTTCGCTGCGGGCTCACTCGGCGCCGACCCGGCAATTCCCGGTCAAGGTTTCACCGCCACTGTATCTACCGAAGGCCGCTTCACCACGCCCGCCCAGTTCGCCGCGATCATTCTGCGTGCGAACCGTGACGGCACGACCGTCAAGCTTGGCGACGTAGCCCGCATCAGCTTCGGGCCCGGCAATTACGGCTTCGATACGCAATACAACGGCAAGCCCATTGGTGCCTTTGCCATTCAACTATTGCCTGGTGCGAACGCACTGGATGTATCGACCGCTGTGCGCGCGAAAATGGCCGAGTTGCAGCCAAGCTTTCCGCAAGGCGTGACGTGGTTTAGCCCGTACGACAGCACCACCTTTGTCACCATTTCCATCAACGAAGTCGTGCACACGCTGATCGAGGCCATCATCCTGGTGTTTCTGGTGATGCTGCTGTTTCTGCAAAATATCCGCGCCACGATTATTCCCACCCTCGTCATTCCAGTCGCCCTACTGGGCACGTTCCTGGGCATGTTGGTGCTCGGCTTCACCATCAATCAGCTGACGTTGTTTGGCATGGTGCTGGCGATCGGCATCGTGGTGGACGACGCGATTGTGGTGATCGAAAACGTCGAACGCATCATGACCGAGGAAAACTTGTCGCCGCGAGACGCGACGCGCAAGGCCATGGGGCAGATCACCGGCGCGGTGGTGGCCATCACCGTGGTGCTGGCGGCAGTGTTCATTCCCTCGGCGTTGCAGCCCGGTGCCACCGGCGTGATTTACAAGCAGTTCGCGCTGACCATCGCCATGTCGATGGGCTTCTCCGCGTTTCTGGCGCTGTCATTCACGCCAGCCTTGTGCGCTAGCTTCTTGAAACCAACGCACGAAGAGAAAAAGAACTTTGTCTTCCGCAAGTTCAACGACGCGTTTGAGAAAGTCACGCATACCTATACCGGCCACATCGGCAAAGCGGTGCGCCACGCTCCGCGTTGGATGTTCGCTTTCGTATTGATTACGGTACTGGCCGGCTTTCTATTCACGCGTCTACCGGGCAGCTTCCTACCTGAGGAAGACCAAGGCTACGCGTTAGCTGTTATCCAGTTGCCGCCAGGCGCTACCAAACAGCGCACGTCCGAAGTGATGACGCAGATGCGCGACATCCTGCGCAAAGACAAGGCAGTCGACGGCGTAATGCAAATCACCGGCTTCAGCTTTATCGGTAACGGTGAAAACGCAGGTATGGCCTTCATCAAGTTGAAGGATTGGGCTAAGCGCGACGTCGACGCATCCCAGTTTATTCAACGCGCCAATGGCGAGATGCAGCAAGTACACGACGCGCGCATTTTCGTTGCCAACATTCCGACCGTTCAAGGACTCGGGCAATTTGGCGGCTTCGATATGTACCTACAAGATCGCGGCGGCGCTGGCCGCGCAGCGCTCACTCAAGCACGCAACAAGCTGCTCGGCGAAGCTGCAAAGAGCCCGCTACTGGCTGGCGTGCGGCCTAACGCGCTGGAAGATGCACCGGAACTACACTTGGACGTTGATCGCACCCAAGCGCAATCGATGGGTTTAAACGTCGGTGACATCTATAGCGCGATCGGGTTGATGTTGGCTCCCGTCTACGTGAACGATTTCACCTACGAAGGCCGCATCAAACGCGTCATCATGCAAGCGGACTCACCCTATCGAATGGGCCCCGACGCGCTGCAGCACATCTTTACGCCCAGCGCGACAGCGACCACAGCAAGCGGTGGCCCGGAGATGATCCCGCTGTCCAACGTGGTCAACACGAAGTGGGATGTGTCTTCGCCATCGCTGACTCGCTACAACGGCTATTCAGCAGTCGAAATCGTTGGCTCGCCGACACCGGGACACTCGTCCGGCGAGGCGATGAACGCGATGCAGAAGATCGTCAACGATGACCTTCCCAAAGGCTTCGGCTTCGACTGGACCGGTCAGTCATATCAAGAAATCCTTTCCGGTAACGCCGCCACGCTGCTGATGATCCTCTCGCTGGTTATCGTGTTCCTGGCACTGGCCGCGCTGTACGAAAGCTGGTCCATTCCCGTTTCGGTACTGCTCGTCGTGCCGCTGGCCTTCCTCGGTACCGTGCTGTTCACCCTGCTGCGAGGTTTGCCGAACGACATCTACTTCAAGATCGGATTGATTACCGTCATCGGTTTGGCGGCGAAAAATGCCATCTTGATCGTCGAGTTTGCGGTAGCCGAACAAAAGGCTGGGCGTACCCTGCGCGAGGCGACCGTCGACGCTGCTCGCCTACGCTTGCGCCCTATCTTGATGACCTCATTGGCGTTCATCCTCGGCGTATTCCCGCTGTTTATCTCCAGCGGCGCCGGCGCCAATGCCCGTCACGCCATCGGTACCGGCGTCATCGGCGGCATGCTGTTCGCCACCTTCCTCGGCGTCCTGCTTATCCCCGTGTTCTACATCGTGGTGCGGCGTTTACTGGGCGACAAGCTGGATGGCGACGGAACATCTGCTGACGACCACATGCTTGAAAGTCCGCAAACGTTCGACTCCGATCCACACCGTGGCATGTGATCCGTTCGGGTCATTACAGCCCTTCAGTTGACACAAAAAAGCCCCGATTCGTCGGGGCTTTTTTTATCTTGCTTTGCGCTTTGAAGTACGAGCATGCATGCGGTTACGCGTGCACAGCCGCTGCCTTACTGCTTGGTTGAAAAGCTCAGCACGCGAGCGCTAAGTACGCCGAAAACCCCGCACATGGCAGCCTTCGAACCTTTGCAAGACCGCGCTTGCGGACGATGCTTTCGCTGTCTGTTCGACGACACTTTCGCTGTCTGTTCAATTTTGGTCAGAGCAGAGCTTGCTTCGACGCCTTTCGAACTCGACATCAGCGCAAGAGCATCGCGGCTGAAGCCGCTCCTACAAAAGCGCGGATGCCTGGCTTCGTTGTGGGAGGGGCTTTAGCCCCGATGCTTTTCGAACTCGACATCAGCGCAAGAGCATCGCGGCTGAAGCCGCTCCTACAAAACCTGTGCCGACAGAAGCAGGGATAACCTGATCAGCGCAGTCCCGTTTCTGCGCGCGCGATCACCATGCGCTGAATTTCACTGGTGCCTTCGTAGATCTCGGTAATCTTGGCATCACGGAAGTAACGTTCCAGCGGCATTTCCTTGGAATAACCCATGCCGCCGTGAATTTGCACGGCTTGATGGGCGATCCACATGGCGGCCTCGGAAGCCACCAATTTGGCGACTGCTGCCTCGGTACCAAAACGGCCCCCTGTTTTCTCCGCTTCACCACGCGCCCAGGCGGCGCGCAAGGTCAACAACGTTGCCGCATCGAGTTTGCATTTCATATCGGCAATTTTTGATTGCGTCATCTGGAACGAACCAATCGGCTTGCCAAACGCCTTGCGCTCGCGCACCCACGCCAAGCTCGCCTCGTACGCCGCGCGAGCGATACCGACCGACTGCGACGCGATGCCAATACGGCCAGCGTCAAGCACGCCCATCGCCATCGAAAATCCCTTGCCCTCTACGCCAAGCAGGTCTTCCTTCGGGCACACATAATCTGTGAATTCGATTTCGCAGGTGGCTGAGGCGCGAATACCCATCTTGGGTTCCGTCTTACCGGCGTGAAACCCTGGAATCTGCGTATCAATGATGAAAGCGGATACACCCTTGGCACCAATACCCGGCGTGGATACCGCGAACAACACGATGTAACGCGCGACCGGGCCGGAAGTGATCCAACTCTTCTTGCCATTAATCACCCAATCACCATTCGCGTTTTTTGTGGCGCGGGTGTGCATGGCCGAGGCGTCCGAGCCAGACTGCGGCTCGGTCAGCGCATACGCACCGATCGCTTCACCGGTCGCGATGGCACGCACATACTTCTGCTTCTGCTCTTCCGTGCCATGTTGCAGGATGCCGTTGCAGAACAGCGAATTGTTGACCGACATGATGGTAGCCGTTGCCGCATCGGCCGCCGCAATTTCGATGACCGCCAGCGCGTAGGCAATCGAGTCCATGCCCGCGCCGCCGTATTCTTCCGGCACCTCAATGCCCATCAACCCGAGCTGGCCCATCTCGCGGATATTTTCCAGCGGAAACTCAGCCTTGGCATCGAATTCGGCAGCGACAGGCGCGATACGCTTGGTCGCAAAGTCGCGCGCAATTGACTGGATCGACAATTGATCGTCGGTAAAATGAAAATCCATGCGTTACTCCTAAACGCCGCGCTCAGCGGCTTGTCAAAACGAAAACTCAGGCCGAGGGCCAGCCGCCCATTCTAGCGGCCACTGCCTCTGACGTCGCGCGCCATAGACGAAACGCGGATTCATTAAGGTTGCGCTGCGTGCACAAACAGCGCCGAGTATCATGTCATTGCCACGCCCGATCACCGCCGGACCACCGCGTGGCGCGCGCAAACTTGACGCCTTGATCAACTCCGCCTAGCCTTACCATCTCTTTATCGCGATAAAAGGATAAAACGGTATGCGAAGCGCCATTTTAACCGTCATCCGTGTCGACTATCGGAAGGCTGGCTGATGGATCTGGCCACCGCGTCCGGCGTATTGCGTCTATTGGCAGACTCCACGCGGGTACGTTTGTTAGCGCTACTTGAGCGTGAAGAACTCACCGTCGCCGAGCTTGCCGCCGTACTGCACCTCGCACAGCCACGCGTATCGACCCATCTGGCCAAATTGAAAGAAGCGGGCCTCGTCCGTGATCGGCGTGCTGGCGTGTCCGCTTACTACCGCGCCAACAACGAAGGCGATGAGGCGCAGCACAATTTACTCAATTCACTGCGCGAAAGCATCGACGACGCTCTGCTCCGCGAAGACTCCGCCCGATTACCCGACGTACTGGCTCATCGCGCACGTGAAGAAGGCTGGGCTGATACCGTCGCCGGCGACATGGAGCGGCATTATTCCCCCGGCCGCACGTGGGAAACGTTGGCGCGCTCGCTGCTGCAATTACTAGCCACTGGCGATGTACTGGATATTGCATCCGGTGACGGCGTCACGGCGGAGTTGTTGGCGCCGCATGCTCATTCCATCGTTTGCGTCGACTCCAGCGAGCGCGTCGTGGAGGCGGCAGCCAAACGGCTAGCTACGTTCACTAACGTAGAAGTTCGACAAGGTGACATGCACGCATTAGATCTTGGCAAACAACGTTTCGACTTGGTGCTCATGCTGCACGCTTTGACCTACGCCGAACACCCGGCAATGGCTGTGGCCGAAGCCGCGCGCGTGCTGCGCCCCGGCGGACGCCTGCTCGCCGTCACTCTTGGCAAGCACGACCATCGCGCCGTCGTTGAACCGTTTGATCATCGCAATCTCGGTTTTCGCAGCGAGCAGCTCGCCGGCTTCGCACGTGCCGCCGGGCTGGAGGTATCCAGTTGCACGCGGCTGAGCCGTGAGCGCAAAGCACCGCATTTTGAAGTCGTCAGCCTGCTGGCATGTAAGCCCGCGTAAAACGCGCACGAACGGCACGTCTGTGCCACACGAGGAAGTTTGATGAGCACCCTGCCTTGGCTGCACCCTGATCGCGTCGCACTGCTCGAAACGGCACTGACGCAACGCATCCTGATTCTCGACGGCGCCATGGGCACCATGTTGCAAGCCCACGAGCTGGATGAAGACGGCTTCCGCGGCACGCGCTTTCCGCAAGGCATCGATAGCCGCGCATCTGCAGCGTTGGCACACACGCACGACCACGCCGGCGGCTGTGACCTGAAAGGCGACAATGATCTGCTAACACTCACCCAGCCGGACATCATTCGCGGCGTACACGACGCTTATCTGGAAGCCGGCGCCGATCTGGTGGAAACCAATACCTTCAATTCCACGCGAGTCAGCCAGGCCGATTACAAGTTGCAACACCTGGCGCATGAACTGAATGCGGAAGGCGCGCGCCTTGCTCGTGCGGCGTGCGATGCGATGACGGCAAAAACACCCGACCAACCCCGCTTCGTGATTGGCGTGCTCGGGCCCACTAGTCGCACCGCATCGCTATCGCCGGACGTGAACGACCCCGGCTTTCGCAACGTCACCTTTCAAGAATTAGTCGAAAACTATACCGAAGCCGCGAACGGCTTGATCGATGGTGGCGCCGACATCTTGATGGTGGAAACCATCTTCGACACGTTGAATGCCAAAGCTGCCTTGTTCGCCTTGAGCGAATTATTCCGCGAGCGTGGCGCACGCCTTCCCATCATGATTTCCGGCACCATCACCGACCGCTCCGGCCGCACCTTGTCCGGGCAGACACCCGAGGCGTTTTACTACTCCATGCGTCACGCGCGACCACTGTCCATCGGCCTCAACTGCGCGCTGGGCGCCGAAGACTTACGACCCCACCTGCAAACGTTGGCCAGCCTTGCCGAGACGCGTATCAGCACCCACCCCAATGCCGGCCTACCCAATGCATTCGCCGAATACGACGAAACGCCTGAGCATATGGCAGGCGTGATCGCCAGCTTTGCCGAGGAAGGCCTGCTGAACCTGGTTGGTGGCTGCTGCGGTACCACGCCAGCACATATCAAAGCCATCGTCGAAGCCGTGCGCAACCACGCCCCACGCAAGCTGCCCGCCGACGCCTTGGAGGCAGCATGAACGCCATTCCCCACACTCGCCTGTCCGGTCTCGAGCCGCTGGTACTCACTCCAGATCTGCTCTTTATCAACATCGGCGAACGTACCAACGTCACCGGCTCAGCGAAATTCAAGACGCTGATCAAAGAAGATCGTTACAACGAAGCGGTTGAAGTGGCGCGCCAGCAAGTCGCCAGCGGCGCGCAAATCATCGACATCAATATGGACGAAGGCTTGATTGATTCGGAAGCGGCGATGACCCGCTTCGTCAATCTAATTTCTTCCGAGCCAGATATTGCGCGCATTCCGTTCATGATCGACTCCTCGAAATGGAGCGTGATCGAATGTGGCCTGCGCTGCCTGCAAGGTAAAGGCATCGTCAATTCCATCTCCATGAAAGAAGGCGAAGCAGCCTTTCTGGAACAAGCGCGCAAAGTGCAGCAATACGGTGCGGCTGCGGTGGTGATGGCGTTTGACGAAGAAGGTCAGGCCGGCACCTGTGAACGCAAGGTGGCCATTTGCGCACGCGCTTATGAACTACTGACGACGGAGCTGGACTTCCTACCCGAAGACATCATCTTTGACCCGAACATCTTTGCCATCGCCACGGGCATCGAAGAACACAACAATTACGCGGTGGATTTCATCAACGCTGCGCGCGAGATCAAACGTCGCTTCCCCGCGTGCCACATTTCCGGCGGCGTATCCAACGTATCGTTTTCCTTTCGCGGCAATAACACGGTGCGCGAGGCGATCCATTCGGTATTTCTGTACCACGCCATCAAAGCCGGCATGGACATGGGCATCGTCAACGCCGGCGCGCTGACCATTTACGACACCATTCCGGACGAGCTGCGCGAGCGCGTTGAAGACGTGGTGTTGAACCGCCGCGAAGACGCGACCGAACGCCTGCTGGAAATCGCCAACAACTATAAGAGGGATAAAGGCGACGCCGTCGTTGAAACGCTGGCGTGGCGCGAAGCTCCTGTGCGCGAACGCTTGAGCCACGCGTTGGTGCACGGTATCGACCAGTTTGTGGTGGCGGACACGGAAGAGGCACGCCAACTTTCCACCCGCCCGTTAGACGTCATCGAAGGCCCGCTGATGGACGGCATGAACGTTGTCGGCGACTTGTTCGGCGCCGGGAAAATGTTCCTTCCCCAAGTGGTGAAGTCCGCCCGTGTGATGAAAAAGGCGGTCGCCCATCTACTTCCCTTCATCGAAGAAGAAAAATTACGCACCGGCGACACCGGCAAAAACAACGGCAAGATCGTGATGGCTACGGTCAAGGGCGACGTGCACGACATCGGTAAAAACATCGTCGCCGTGGTCCTCCGCTGCAACAACTTCGAAGTGATCGACCTGGGCGTCATGGTGCCCGCAAAAAAGATTCTTGAAGTGGCCATCGCAGAACACGCCGACATGATTGGCCTGTCTGGTTTGATCACGCCGTCACTGGAAGAGATGGGCCAGGTTGCGCGCGAAATGCAGCGGCAGGATTTCCACATTCCGTTGCTGATCGGTGGCGCCACCACATCGCGTGCGCACACCGCTTTGAAAATTGAGCCGCATTACAAGGCAGGCACGGTGTGGGTAAAAGATGCTTCGCGCGCCGTCGGTGTTGCGCAATCACTGGTCAGCAAGGACCTTGTCACCGCATTTTTGGCCAAGATCCGCGACGAATACGCCGACGTACGCGAACGTTATCGCAACCGCGGTCCGGGGAAAAAACTAGTAACGCTGGAACACGCACGCACACGCCGCTTCACTTGCGACTGGGCCAACTACGACCCGCCGCAACCCAAGCAGCCGGGCGTCACCGTGTTCGACAACTACGATCTCAACACCATTCGTCGTTACGTCGACTGGACGCCATTTTTTCAGGCGTGGGAGCTGGCCGGTCACTACCCGGCGATTCTCACTGATGACATCGTCGGTCCCCAGGCCACCGAATTATTCAACGATGCGCAGGCGATGCTGGACAAGATCATTGCGGAAAAATGGCTGACTGCCCGAGCCGTCATCGGCCTGTGGCCTGCCGCCAACGTCGGCGATGATGTCGAGGTTTACAGCGACGAAAGTCGTGCACAACCACTTGCTATGCTGCGCAGCCTACGCCAACAAGCCGACAAGCCACCGGAGCGCCCCAACCTGTGTCTGGCGGATTTCATCGCGCCCAAAGTATTCAACAAGCCGGACTGGATTGGGGGCTTTGCGGTAACTGCTGGCCTCGGTATTGAAGAGCATCTGGCAAAGTTTCAAGCCGACTTCGACGATTACTCTTCAATCATTCTCAAAGCCTTAGCCGACCGCTTGGCGGAAGCTTTTGCCGAACACATGCACGAACGCGTGCGCAAGGAATTCTGGGGCTTTGTGGCAGACGAATCCCTTAGCAACAACGAACTCATTGCGGAAAAGTACCGCGGCATTCGCCCGGCGCCCGGCTACCCTGCATGCCCTGAGCACACTGAGAAAGCGACGTTATTTGAGCTACTCGACGTCACCAAAAATACCGGCATCGAACTGACCGAAGGCTTTTCCATGTATCCCGCTGCCGCGGTATCTGGCTGGTACTACTCGCATCCCGACAGCCAGTACTTTGTCGTTGGCCGGCTGAGTAAAGAACAAATCCAGGACTACGCGAAACGCAAGGGTTGGACGCTTGCCGAAGCAGAACGCTGGCTAGGCTCCAATTTGGACTACGAGCCCGAGTAACCGCGCAAGGCCCTCGTAGAAGCGCACCGTATGCGCGAAAGCTTTGCCAATAACACGTCTAAAGCATCGCGCATGACCGTGGAAGGCCTCTCATAAGCAGCGCCCGCTCTTAGCGCTTTGAGCGGGCGCCCCTCTGCACTGCGCGCGATACGCTGGAATCAACACTCTCTCCGCCACACCCTGGCATTACCAGCAACCGTAGAAATTACGCAGCTGCCTGCCGCTCTCGCTTCATGTGGCGCGTGTGGATCACCAAGTTGTAAATCGAAACAAACGCCGGGAAAAAATTCGACAAAATACCCACCGAGTCGTTCTTGCCAATAGTGAAGTACAGCAGCAGTAATGCGCTGCCCAACACCGACAACCACCAGAACGCTAGCGGCATCACCACGCGGCCAAACTTTCGCGTGTAGTACATCTGCACAAACCAGCGGCTGGTAAACAACAGCATGCCGGCGTAACCCACCAATTTCCACGGTGTCAGACGAAATCCGTGCAACGCATGCAGGATGAGATCGAACTGGGTGGTGAAAAAGTCCATGGGCGGCGGCTTTGCAGTAGGGAGATGCGCGAGTTTAACAACCACGGCACGCAGCAGTAACTCACTCCCGCATGTATCTGCAAGTCGCTACAGACCAAGCGTCGCGACACACAGCGCCGATGCGAAGCAAATCACGCACAAACGGCGTCGGGCGGCCCTGCAAGGACAGCACGAATAAAATGGCGCCGCTTGACGCCGGCATGCCATCGTCTTACTGGCGACTCCGTTCCACGAATCGCTATCAAGCGCCGGAAGGCAGCGCCGCTGGGCAGGCTTCGGTCTGCCCAGTGCGACCGGCACAAATACGCTGCCGGCAGCTAATGCCGGCTTCGGTATTTGGTTCGGGACAAGCCTGCAGTCGCGCATCGATCATCTCATCGGATATTGCGCTGGGTGCGGCCGCACGGCGTTTTGCGCCTTTGCGTGAAGCACCCTCAATCTCCACATGTTTGATCAAGGCCGTCAGCAAATCGACATCAGCGTCGTCCTCGCGGCTAGGCCTAGCGCGCAATGAGCGCGGCGGAGCCGCCACCACGGGCGTCTTAACGACATGTTTCGAAAACAGTTGCCCCAACTCCGACGCGCGTGGGTCCTCTTGACCGGCGACTGACGAAGCGCTCGGCATCGTTGTGGTATCTGGTACTGGTGCGGCCCCGGCGTCTCCGCTCAAAATAATCGCGGCTTTGGAACCGTCGCCTCGTCCGTTTTGCTGCTCCCCATTAGCCGACAGCACGGTGGCATCCGCTGCCTTCGCGATCGGCGAATCGGTAACAACACCTGTGCCACTTTGCGGCGCCGATCCGGTGGTGTCAGCGCCACTACCAAGGCGCAACAATACCGCGGCGGCGATAGCCACCACGATTACTACCGTCGGCCAAAGCCAGCGCCGCCCACGGACTGACGGTGACTTCTTCGCGGAGCCGTCGTGTACGTCTCCCAGAATACGACTAGCTACTTTTTTTTCTGCTGGCGGCTGATCGCCAGTATCAAGCAGACTGGGGCTTCTTGATCGTGATTCTTGCGGATCCAAGCGCAACTCCCTTTATGCTTTCGGCCACACAATGAAAAGACCAACCAAACGCGATACGTCGCATCCCTTCCACGGTTGGCTATAAGTGCCCTAGCATGCCACAGCTTGGCTTGCCGAACTGGTACCTACGACACGCAAAAAACATAACGAAGGATGCTATTGGTTCATGGATTCGATCTTTTTCTGGCTCATCGCATTATTAGTTGCTGCGTTGCTGCTGATCTGGCTGTTGTGTTTCCCTGATGTGCGCGAGGCGCTTTGGCGGCGCTTGCGGCATGCTTTCCAACGAGTCACCGGCTACCTCAGCCGTCGGCGGCGCCAGTCCAGCAACGTACTGCAGCATGCTTCGCGTAACGCGCGTGATGGCACGTCGCAATGGGTACGGCGGCTACTGCAACATCACAAGTTGCTGCTCGCTCTGGGGCTGCTCATGTTGCTGCCCGCGGTGCTGGTGATAAGCACGCGCCACCACGTCATGCTGGATGGCTATTCCACATCCGGTAACACGGATGAAGGTACTAGCGAGCTCGTCGCCAGCCTACTCAAAGGGGAGCAACTGGTACCACCGCCGGCACTGCCTCCTGCTGTATTTATTACGCGAGAGGTTCAAATTGTTCGACCAGATCTCGGTTCGGCTAACCGCAAGTGGGATAAGCTCGACCCAGATTTCCGCCAGCGTTTGCTTGCCGTATTCAAGATCATGAAAGAGCGCTACGGCTACGACATGGCGCTGATCGAAGGCTACCGTAGCCCCGAACGGCAAAATGAATTAGCAGCCCAAGGTAGCAACGTTACCAATGCCGGCGCATATCAGAGCTATCATCAGTATGGATTGGCGGCCGACAATGGATTCTATCGCGACGGCAAGCTGGTCATTTCTGAGAAGGATCCGTGGGCCATGCGCGGTTACCAGTTATACGGAAAAGTGGCGGAAGCAGCGGGACTCGTTTGGGGAGGACGCTGGAAGATGATGGATTTGGGTCACACCGAACTACACAAACCTGGAGCGGGACCGCACCGGCGCTAAAAGCAAAGCCGACACCGAACGTCGGTTCCGGACTCATTGGTAAGGAAACCTGATTGTGGCAAAGCCCTTCATTGTTATCGGCGACAAGACCAGCCACGGCGGCACCGTCGTTGGCGGCTCAACTGTCGCCACCACGCACGGCAAGCAAATCGCCCGTATCGGCGACAAAGTCACCTGCCCGAAATGCGGACCGACCGTCATTGCCAGTGGCGATTCCACCATGATCGTCAACGGCCAGCCGGTTGCGCGTCACGGCGACAAGACCGCCTGCGGCGCCACGCTCATTGCCGGCCAAACCGCCACCACGGTGGGCTAACGCGGTGGCTAGGACGAATATCACGGCGGCTTTGGCAGCAGCCATGCGGTATGGCTGCTGATGGCAAAGCGGTCTGTTTTCAAAACTCTGGCATTCATCACGTTGTTGTTCATCGTGGTATGGGCCGCCGTCATCCTTTATTGGCGCAGCAGCAACCGCATTCCCAACGGGGCTGACGTCGCGCTGTATCTCATCGTATTACCCGTGCTGTTGCTGCTTGGGTACCTCGGCTTGCGCTACGGCATCGACAAGGTGAAGCAGCGCAAGCAAGACGCTGCTGTGCCGGACACCGCACAAGGCGTCGTCGAGGCACAGCCCGACACCACACTCACCTATACACTGCCCTTGCTCGCCAGCGAAACGTGCTTTGCCGCCGGTGATACGCCGCAAGCGCTGGCTGAGGCAGCGCGCGCCGGAAAACTTGTCGATCTGCACACGCGCCTGAAAGACGAACGGGGCCTGCCGGTATTTGCTGCCGAAGTGGAAGCCATCGACCTTGATGCCCTCGACGAGACCGCCACAGACGCCGTGCAAGCGCTCAGCGAAGCGCAAAAGCGCGCGCTCTGGCTGGGTGAATCGTTAGCCGTAAAAATCCTCGACGAACATTTCGCATCGCTGGTAGCCGCCCACGCCGCTCCAGCGGATACGCGTGGACGTTCGACCGCCACCACCGCGCTGCAGATCGAATGGCTACTCCCCGCGCGTTGGACGGAAGACGAACGTCAGCTGGCGCAGTCGTGGCTGGTAACTCAGCTGGCCGCGCAGCAGTGGAACGCACCCCAAGTAACCGTGGCGACACGCACCGTAGACAAAGCCATACAAGCACTTAAACGGCTAGACGATATCAACGTACAGTTCAATCAAGGAACGCTGGTCGCGCACGTTTTGCTATTGGCGAGCGAGTCCTTCATTGATGATGAAACGATCCAGCGCTGGAGTCAGGCGCGGCAGTTGCACAATGCCGATACACCGGAGGGTCGCATGCCCGGCGAAGGCGCTTGCGCGTTGCTCGTGGGCAAGCCGCGAGGCGACGAAGACAGCGCGGCGCCACGTCTGCATCGCATCGTGTTCGCTCAGCGTGCACAATCTGCCGACGCCCGCGGGCGCGTAGATACGAGCACGCTGCAAAGTCTGCTTGAGCAAAGTTTGCTACAGGCGGCCGCAGATACCTCGTTGAACGACGCCGGCCATGTCGTGGCTGACACCGACACCCGCCCCAGTCGTACTGCCGAATCGTTGCAGTGGGTTGACCACAACGCTCCCGACCAAGATCCCACCGCATTGCTGCTGTCACTGGGTGCTAGCACTGGTGATTGCGGTGCCGCTTCGGCGCTAGCCAGCGTCGCCGTGGCTGCCGCTCTCACTGCTGCTACACAACAAGCTGGCTTCGCATTGTCATTGCACGATGCCTATTTGCGCGCCGTCGCGCTTATTGACACCGCAACCGACGCCGCTACCGACTCAAACCCGACCGCCGCCGACGCTGCGATCGCAGCCACTTCTACCCCTACATTGGTATGACAGGAATCCGTTCCAGATGAATCGTCTTCGTTACCTGCTTTCCGATTACCGAACACTTGCCATCATCGGTATCGTGATCATGGCGGCTTTGGTTTTGGTCGGACCGAACACACTGAAGATGGTCGCGTTCTGGGTCGGCATCGCTTTAGTGGCCTTACTCGTGGTGCTCGTCGTGTTGTGGGTACTGCGGCGCATGCGGGCGCGCAAGGCATCCGAGCAACTGGGCGATGCCTTGCTGAAACCAGCGGCCGCCAATGCATCGACGGCACACAGCGCGGACGTCGACGCGCTGCGTGAGCGCATGCACGAAGCCGTGAAGTCCATCAAATCATCGCGTCTGGGGCAAACCAAGGGTACCGAAGCACTGTACGAATTGCCGTGGTACATGATCATCGGCAACCCGGCCGCCGGAAAAAGCACCGCCATCGTCAATTCGGGCCTAACCTTCCCGTTCGCGGATAATCACGGCAGTGTTATTCACGGCATCGGCGGCACGCGCAACTGCGACTGGTACTTCACCACCGAAGGCATCGTGCTGGATACGGCCGGTCGCTATTCCGTACAAGACGAAAATCGCAGCGAATGGTTAAGCTTCCTCGAACTGCTGCGCAAGGCACGTCCCCGCGCACCCATTAACGGCATCATCATCGCCGCCAGCCTTGCCGAACTCACCGGCAACAAGCCTGAGTTTGCGATCAACCTGGCGAAAAATCTGCGCCAGCGCGTGCAGGAATTAACCGAATGGCTGGAAGTCATTCCACCGGTCTACGTGGTATTCACCAAGGCTGATTTGATCGCCGGCTTCAACGACTTTTTCCGCACGCTGGATGACAGTGAACGCGAGCGCGTATGGGGCGCCACGTTACCCTTTGCACCGGACGGCCATAACGAGATAGTGGATCAGTTCGACCACTATTTCGATGAGCTTTCTGAAGGCTTGAAGGAAATGAGCCTGTCGCAAATGTCGCTTAACCGCGGCAACTCTTTGGCACCAGGCATGCTGACTTTGCCGCTCGAATTTACCGGCATCAAAGCAACCTTGCGTACCTTCATCACAACGCTATTTGAAGACAATCCGTTCCAGTTCAAGCCAGTGTTTCGTGGTTTCTATTTCACCAGTGCGCTGCAGGAAACGGCCTCGGTACACCACGCATCGGACCGGGTCGCACAACGCTACAACCTGAGTCAGGCGGCGCCTTCTCAGGGCGCTGATGGCATCACGTCGGCCAAGGGCTACTTCCTGCTTGACCTGTTCCGTAAAGTTATCTTTGCCGACAAGCAGCTGGTGCGGCAGTACTCCAGTCGCACCCGCACCCGCACCCGCTACGCCGTGCTACTTGGTTGCGCGCTAGGCCTCGGGCTGGCTTTAGCCGGCTGGGCGTGGTCATACACCAACAACCGCCAACTCGTCGCCAACGTGCAGGCTGATCTGGACAAAGTGGTGCAAGTCCAAAAAGGCCGTGTCGACCTGCAGTCTCGTTTGCAAGCACTGGAAGTGTTGCAGGATCGCCTCGTCCAACTCACCACTTATCGTCACGACCACCCGTTGATGCTTGGCTTGGGTTTGTACCAAGGCAACACGATTGAAACCAAACTGCGCGCGGAATACTTCGCGGGCATGCGGCAGCTGATGTTGGTGCCGGTGACGCAGAGTACAGAGTCGTATCTCAGCCAGGTTATTGCCGACAAAAGCAAGCTAAAAGCTGGTCCCGCAGCACCCGCGGCCACCGCACAAGCCAACGGCACACCATATCAAGCCGCCTCGCCTACTAACGTACAAGATGCCTACAACGCGCTGAAGGCTTACCTCATGCTGGGTAACCCGGCCCGAGTCGAGCAGGTTCACCTCAGCGACCAGCTGACCCGCTTTTGGCGCGGCTGGCTGGAAGCCAATCGCGGCATGATGTCGCGCGAAGACATGATCCGCAGCGCCGAACACCTGATGAATTTCTACATTTCGCAATCAGGAAGCAGCGACTGGCCGACCATTCAAAATCGCGCAGCGCTCATCGATGACACGCGGCAAGCACTGCGTGGCGTGATGCAAGGTATGCCGGCACGCGATCGCATTTATGCCGAAATCAAGGCACGCGCGGCTACCCGCTTCCCGTCCACCAATGTCGCTTCCATTCTCGGTGATCAAGGCAGCAAATATCTTGCCGGCAGCTATGCCATCTCCGGTGCGTTTTCGCGCGCCGCATGGGATGGTTACGTGAAAGGCGCCATCCGCGACGCCGCCAACAATCAGTTAAGCGCCACCGACTGGGTCCTGGAATCGACGCAGCAAGAAGACCTCACGCTGTCCGGTAGCCCGGAACACATCCAGAAGGAACTTGGCGCGCTATACGCGAAAGACTATGTCGCAGAATGGAAGAAGTTCCTGCAAGGTGTGACGGTGGTGCCGTTCAACAATTTCGGCACCGCAGTCAGCGCAATGAACGTGCTCGGCGATCCACAAAATTCGCCCGTACGTAAACTGATCGAGCGGGTATACCAAGAGACGTCGTGGGATAACCCGTCCCCCGTCAACGCGGGCTTGAAGTCCGCGCAAGGCGGCTTCGTGAATTGGTTCAAACGCGTCATCCTTCGGCGCCAGCCTAGCGGCGTCAATCTCAACCTCGATAACGTCAATCTACCCAGCAGTGACAGCGCCGCCGGAGACGGCCCCGTGGGTCGCGAGTTTGTCGGCGTAGCGAAGCTGATGGTGGCGAGCAACAGCAACCCGCCCTTGCTGCAAAATTATCTGGAGGCATTGGCGAAGATTCGCACCAAGCTCAACGCCATCAAAAACCAGGGCGACATTGGCCCAGGCACGCGCGAGTTGATGCAGCAGACATTAAACGGCAAGGGCTCTGAGCTATCCGCCGGGCTGCAATTGGTGGATGAGCAGATGTTGAACGGACTCGCTGATGGTCAGCGACAAATTCTGCGGCCACTATTGTTGCGTCCGCTGGTGCAAACCTTCAGCGCACTCATCCCTCCGGCAGAAGCTGAACTTAATCGCGTGTGGGATGCGCAAGTGTACGAGCCGTTCCAGAAAAATCTGGCGCAAAAATCGCCGTTCGCCGCGCGTGGACAGATCCAGGCCACCAGCGACGAGATTGCACAGCTCTTCGGACCGACAGGTGCCATCGCCAAATTCAGTTCCGATACGTTGGGACCGCTGGTCGCGCGCCGCGGCGACACGCTTGCCGCCAAACAATGGGCGGACATGGGTATTACGTTGTCGCCGCAATTGATGACGGGGTTTGCGCAATGGGTCGCACCGTTAGGACAAACCACCGACTCCAGCAATCAGGTTGTTTTCCAGATTCAGCCCGAACCAGCAAGCGGCGGGCTCGCCGAATACACCATCAACATCAACGGCCAGACCTTGCGTTACCGCAACACACCGCCGGAATGGAAGCCATTCGTGTGGGACCCCGCCCAAGACAACCCAACCGCACAGGTCAGCGCGCTTACCTTTGATGGTCGTACCGTCACCATTGAGAACCTCAGCGGGACCGACGCATTGGGCAAGCTAGTCAATGCTGCGAAAAAGACCGTCGGTCAAGACGGTACTTACACACTGACGTGGAGCAAAGATCAGTACGCCGTGACCGTGCACCTGAAATTGGTCAGCAATGCCCGCGCCAATGCCGACGGATCGCAAAAACAAGGGCTGCAAGGCACCGCATTGCCCACCACCATCGCCGGTGGCGCGGATAACTCCGCCAACACCGCGCGGGCCAGCACGGAGAAGTCCCCATGAATGGCGAACTCACCCTAAATATCAGTTATTTCGGCAAGCTGCCGAGCCGCGGCGACTTCGTCAAAGCGCTGGACAACAACCATCAACTCATCGCCATGCTTGATCGCTGGGCCGGCCAGGGTATCGAGCTGCTCGCACAGGATGTTGCGTGGAAGCAGTTGTACGACATGGCCCACGCGCTAAATTTTTCCATTCTTGGCTCACGCAGCCGCACTGCGATTGGCGGGCATTTGCTGCCTAGCGGCGACGCCTCTGGTCGTCGTTTTCCATTCATGGCCGCCGTCTACATGGATGTACCGCAGCCGCTGGGCTTCATCTCGCGCAGCCCACTCGCCTTTTCGCGCCTGTGGTCACGCCTTGAGCGCGAAACACTGCGTGCGAAAAATGCTGAGGATGCCACCGAAGCGCTAGCCGAATTAACCAACCAGCGCGCCAACGTCAACGTTCTGTATGAATCGCTCAATCCCGCGTTTCAAGACTTCTTGGAAATGCAGACCTTGGGTTCTCTACAGACACTAATGCATGCCGACGATCGCCCCGTCGCACTACGACGCATCTTGTTGGCGTTAGGCATCCTGCTGCAACCCGTCATGAGTAGCGGTGGCGCACGCGTCGGCAAAGGCTTGTTGCTGCCGTTGCCGCAAGACCCGCTTTATCGCAACCTCGTATCAACGTTGTGGCTGGATCTGATTTCCGGATTCCTCGGCCGCGCTGATTTCGAATTGCTGACCATGATTTCGCACGGCCCACGCCCCGCCCTCGCCGTCTGCTTCAACGGCGTTCAAGGCCGCAGCCTGCAGGCCATGTTTGATCACCGCATCGCCGAGCAAGACTTCATCCCGCTGCATGACCCGGAATGGGTGGAAGACCACGTGCAAGACGAATACGCGCTGAAGAAACTTTCCACCTACACCAGTCAGGAAGATCTCTCGCTACGCACCGCGAGAAACACCTTCCGCGAAACCTTCCTAGGGCTTTGACCATGCGAATACTCCTCGCCGCCTTGCTGGCGCTCACCTGCGCTAGCGCGTTAGGTCAAACAGCACCAGCCAGCACACCGCCTAGCAGCAATATCGTGACGGCTAGCGGCACCGTGCCAGACGAAGCCACCAAATCGGCCGTATTGGAAGAACTTCGCAAGCTATACGGTGCCGAACGCGTCAGTGATCAAATCATGGTTGGCGGCGTCGTAGCCCCTGCCAACTGGGATCAATACGTCACCAAAATGATCACACCCGAACTCAAGCAGGTGTCCAACGGACAAGTGCAGATTCAAGGCGCAAGCATCAACATTTCCGGCGATGTTTCTAACGAAGCTGCACGCCAACAAGTGCTGAGCTCACTTTCGACTGCCTTCGACTCCAACTACGCCATCAAACAAAACCTGCATATCGACGGCAGCGCCAAACAGAAAGTGCTGGACCAGGCGCTAGCCCATCGCGTCGTGCAATTTGAGAGTGGCAGCGCCGTTCTCACCGGCTCGGGACGAGCCGTACTGGACGAAATGGCAAGTGCTATCTTGAAGCTCAACAACCAGAAAATTGACATCATCGGTAACACCGACGATGTCGGCAACCGCCAAAGCAACATCCAGCTCAGCCTCGACCGCGCCAACGCCGTCAAAGCCTACCTCACCCACAAAGGCATCCCCGCCGCCAATCTGACCGTCAGCGGCCAAGGCCCCGACAAACCCATCGCCGACAATGCCACCGACGCCGGCCGCGCGCAAAACCGACGTATTGATTTCCGGATTAGTGCGACGCCGTAGGGCGATACGTCTTTGCTTGAAATCTCGCGTACAGCCGCTGACAACTAACGGCATAACGGCGGTAGCGATGCAATCAAAGGATCATCGACGGAGCTTTTTATCAGCCACCGAGGCGATCGTCAGCATCACGGAGCGGCGTCTGGCCAAGCGAGCTATTCGTGGCTCGCCGTGTCAACTGACCTTGCTCTCACGTAACCTGAGTCATGATCGGATCTCTTCGAGCTTGCCCGACGCACCTGCTGCCAACTAGGTTCCGTACGATCAATACGACATGGTTGCTGTCAGTGGTGGCATTGAAGTGTTCTTACTCTCGGAGCGAATACCATGCATGCGCATGCACAGCGTGCGACGCGCACGCCGCTTCGCAGAACGCGTGTGGATATCCCTACTACGCACCAACAAGACCGCGCCGGCGATGTGGCGGCGCGACATTGGCTTGCGTTTGACCGTGGTCTTTCCGCAAGAACCTTTGAGCGGTGCAGCCAGCAACTGACACATATGGTCAGAATGCCCCCGGTCTCGGCTTCAGGCTCTGCGTGATGGCGTCCCATAATGCAATCGACTCGGCTTCGCTCAGGGACGCTTTGGCAAGTGGTGGCGGATCCGGTGGACGATAAGTGGAATCAGTGTCGTCGGAGGCGGGCTTGCCTTCTCGATCTCCATTGTAGAAGTCAGCAATAACCAACGGTGTTTTCGCGCTGCCGATCTTGCTATTCGCTTCGAGCGAAAAATACTGGCCCATCACATGATCGTTCGGCGTTTCGCCTGTCGACAATACCTCGTCAAAAGTCTGGCCACCTTCCGACGTCCGCGTCCCCTTACGCACCATGTGGCCGTTTGCCGCCTTGAGCGCAGCTTCGATCCCTGGTAGACGATCAAGAAGTGTGTCGTTCTCGTGAAGCTCGCTATGCGACTCAAAATGCACCATCACATCCGGCATGAACGTGGACACATACTCCAGTTGGATCACTTCCTCATCCGTTGCTGGCCCACTAACGAATCCGTTTTGGAAACAAACACCCGGCTCAGCCGGAATGTGCTCATCCGTACGGCCACGAGTACGGGAATACACGTTTTCCAACAGCTTTAATTGCTGTGCCGTGTTGGATCCCATCTCCTGAAGCTGCGGATCGCCACTGTCTTCAGGAAACGTTGATTCGTAAGAATTAATTTGCATCTTGATCGCATAACCATCCCGCCACGAATGGAGCTCAAGGATACGCAACCCACGTGCCATCTCACCATCTGTGCGATTGAATACCAGCCCATTCTTATCTGGTAATGACGTGATACTTTCCAAGTCGGCCCACTCAGGATGGGCCATTACGCGTTTATGTTCTAGCGCCGCCTTGCGCTTGATCAGTCGTTCGTCAAATAGCACTTTCGGCATGAGCACAACGGTGATGTCGATGCCCTGAATCTTGGTACCAGACAACTTCCCCTGTTTCATGTCAACGGGTAGATCAATGACAAAACGCCCGAAACAACGGGGTGTCATTTGGTCAGTAAGGTGGCTCATGAAGACCTGTTCCTTGGGCGTAAGCGGTGGCACGGAGGGTTGGCAGGCTGCCATCAGAGCGATAACCGCACCCAGCAACAAGCTGCGCCAGCAAAAAAAGAGATAGCGCATCAGGTATAAGCCAGCGAGGTGGTTTTTACCGCCTGCGCAATTTTGACAATGGCGCGCAAGGTAAATAGCCGTCCGGCCTCGCATTCACGGAACGCTGCTTCATGATCCGTAGACACCGTAAGAATGGAAGATGCTTGACGCTCTGGCGCTTTACCCGAGCGCTCAGGCACCGTGCCATCCCCCGGTTCTTCCGGATCGCTGATCACATAGTTTTGGACAACACTCTTCCGCCAGCCATCTCCCCTCAGCGGCGCTGCGATCGTGCGACGGTTACTCACTTGATCATGGTCCCAATCTTTTGCATCAAGTGGGTCGGAAAGACGACCGCCAGACAACCAGCTGTCGCCCAAGCCCCCCTTCCCAAGCCAAGTCACGTTGCCGTATGCCAGATGATCCTTGCTGTCGGCATAGAATGCGTAGGTAGTGACGTGGTACTTGTTGGCAACGCTCTCGTGGAATGGTTTTACTTTCCTCTTGATCATATTTACGTAATTGTTCCAATCCGCCCCCATCGTTGACTTGTACCCCGGCGAACGCACAGGCGCGTCATTCAGTGGATTCATCAACTGATCGTCGCACAGACTCCACCACTTGCCCCGTACCGCATAAATCTCGCTGTAGGGATCCCTGCCTTTAGGCAACTGAATGTCCTGTCCATCCACCTTGATGCGCAACCAGCCGCTGCCATACTCGGCAGTTGGTAAAAGTTGCATCGGGCCGGGGGCAGTAGAAAATACGGCGGTCATCTCAGCCGCCGTTCGGCCCAGTACCGCGCTCGCGAGTGCGCCCGTGATACCGCCCGAACTGCGCGTACCAGACTTCGCGCGCCGATAAACCGCTGCAGCTCCAATCGCTGGCATCACGCCGTGGACGATGCCAAAGATACGTGCATCTTGGCCCAGTACCTCCGAACAATGGCGGGCCACCAAGCCACCCATCGAATGCGTCACGATAATGACTTTCTCGCATTTCAATTTCTTCTTGGTGTAATACGCAATTGCTTGGGTGATACGTTTCTGCAGCAAAAGTGATGACTCGCCGTTATCGTCCAGCCAGTTGTATCCGCAGGCCCACACCGGGAAACGGTAACGATAAGACAACGCGACTTCGTCCTTGGTCAGTGCGTACTCTCCTTTGGCAGCGTGTAGATTGCGCGCGATAAGTTGATGCCGACCGCCGGCTTTGGCGTTGTCCACATCGTTGAGGTTGTGCTCTAGCCAAGTCAGAAATTCACCGTAACTGGTGTACCCAACTTCACCCCAACCACGCATCTTCAAATGAGCGGCGTCATGCAAGGAACCGACAGAAATCTTGCCACCATCATCGACCACCATGGCCTGCGGCGTGAGGTTTGCCTTGCGGGTAGCGGCGCCACGAGTGGCCCAAGGCAACATCGTAGCGTCACTATCCAGCCGCCAAGAAAGGCCTTTGCCTGATTTACTCTTGAGATTGCTGCCCATTACACCCGGTACGAAAATGACCGGAATTACTCGATCCGCCACCATGTTGCAGACGCCATAAGACGAATCAGGCGGTGAGGTCGTCGAATGCCAGGACGGTTCGCCGTGCTCGTCGTAGCACACGGGAATGTGGCGATCGGGTGCACTGGTTTCAGGTGCAGTCATCGTCTCAGGCCTCTGGCAGCAATTTTAGAACAACGCCTTCGAGCAACAGGCTTTTTTGTAAACCAGTACGACCATTTGCATCGGTCATGCCTTGCATCTTCGCCCCATCAGCGCGGGTGAGCTCGAACTTGCGGTTCGCAATCGGTGATTGGTCATACGGCCAGCGCAGCGCGAGCTCTTCATCAAACTTGGGCGTATCCCAAGCATTCATCTCCCGCGACAAATGCGTGCCACCCAAGAATTTATGATTCCCCGCATGCACGGTGATCTTGCCCGGGCAGCCAAAGGTAATGTTGCCGCCTTCGATGGTGAGGAAGGCGCCGCCGCTGACGGCGAGGTGCACGGTTTTCTTCGCCGCCAGTTCAACGCTGGCATTGGCGCTGACTAGCTTTAAATCATTCTTGCTTCGTAGGGCCAAGGTGTCGTGTTGGGCTTGGACGTCGATGGCGCCTTTGCTGGCGATGAAGTTGAGGCCGATGCCGTCGGCTTTGTGCGCGCCGGCGAGAATGCCGATGGCTTGGCCGGCGTGCAGGCGTAACTGGTTGGCGACGGCAAGGTTAATGTGTTTACCACTGCCAATAGTTAGCGTTTGGCCGGCGGCCAGGTGCAACGATTGGCCGGCAATGGTGGCGATGCCGGCGCGGCCGGCGATGGTCAGCAAGGCATTGGCGGTGTGCGGGGCGTCACCATCTTTGCCAGCACCTTCGCTGGGGTTGGCGGCGCTGTAGTCGGTGCTGCTGACGGTGGCGCCTAAACTTTTACTGAGGGCATCAATGGGAGCAGCCGCGTCAGTGAGCGTGGACGCGTTGGCTTTACTCACGCCTTCGTGGGCGGCTAATGGCACGGTAAGATGTGTTTTGGCGGCTTGACTGAGCGTGTCGGCGAGTTGCTTTTGTTGCTTGAGCAAGGCGCTGGCGGCGGTGACATCAGCTAGCGGTTCGCCAGCGCTGACGGCGTAGCTGCTCAGCAGCACGCCTTTCAGACCACGCACCGCACCGTAGCTGTCGGTGCGTAATTCCATCCCGCGACCGCGGAAGCTGCCTCGATAGTCGTCGCCTTGATGAATGATGTGACCGAGGTTGAGCTGGCTAGTGGCCTGGGTGCTGGCGAACTGCACGCGGCCTTGCTGGTCCGTGTCGTCCATCACCAGTTGGTT
>JBDTBF010000018.1:0-4339 GCA_039924175.1 Rhodanobacter sp. | reverse complement strand
TTTCATGGAGTTATTTGGCGTGGCTTACACGAGCGAGGCGAGTCGGCCGCTAAGCACGGAGGATCTCGACGGCCTTCTGCTTTCCGCACGATCCAGGAACGCATTGGTCGGTGTAACGGGCGTGCTGCTATATGGCGAGGGTCGATTCTTTCAGTATTTTGAGGGGACACGTGATGGTGTGGACGAGGTCTACGCACGGATCAAAGCGTCACGCCTGCACCAAAATTTGCTGGAACTCGAAGATCAACGCGTTTCACAGCGTTTGTTCAATCGTTGGTTCATGGGCTTTCGCGAAACACCCGCGAGCGTGCTGCAGAAGCTCAGCAACGAGCAATGGGCCCGCGAACTGCCCTGGATTGAAGGGCAATCCAACCCGTCAGCGGGAATAGCGTGCTTGTTGGCGCTGGTTGCCTGAGAGATCAAAGGTAGCAGGTGCCCTTACGCCTGACTTTTGGATATTTTCGTCGGTCATCCGCGTTGCCCGACGCTGACCGATTGCTGCAAAAACGGGACTAGCTCAACCTCACGCCGTCCTTTGGGTCAGTGCCCCTCAGCCGTGGTGGCTGATGCGGCGCCAGCAACAAGGTGTCGGGTGCCGAAGCTGTTGGCGGTAGGTTCTGATAGCAGGCGGACGCGCAGCTTGCTGGGTACTGACTTTACGGCCGATCAGGCGCTCGTTCTGTGCCGACCTGTATTCCGCCGTGAGGTAGGTAGTGAATCCGACCCATCTTGTCGCTTCCATCAACGCGTGGCCAGGAGTGTCCAGAGCCCATAGTGATACCCGCACTGCGGCGCCCACGGCATGACCATCGCCGCATGGCGGAATCCTGCCTGCCGCACGACATCCAGCACATCCCACCCGAAGTGGTAGAAGCACAGGACACCATCGCCGGTGGGGTTTCCGTGGTACTCGGGTGGCAGCACATGCTGGATGGCGCCGGCCTCATCTATCTTCGCCCGGACCACGGTTTCGGCACCATCGGTGAACGGAAACGTAGCTACCAATGTGCCGCCCGGTGTGAGCACGCGCGCAAATTCAGCGAGCGCCGCCCGGTAATCTGGCACGTGCTCAAGCACATCGCACGAGAGAATCGCGTCGAACGCTGCGTCAGCGAAACTCAGCGATGTGACGTCCTGGAATTGCACCTCACCCACTCCGCCGCAACTGTGCATCTGCGCGGTGAGGCGCTCCCGCTTCATGACATCAGGCTCGAACTCGGAACCGACAATCACCAACCCCTTGTCTTGCAGCCTGGCAAATAGCGGCGTGGCCTGTTCGGTAACGTATAGCCGCGCCGGTGGCCCAAAGTTTGCCAGCAGCAACGATACGCATGCGCGCATCCGCGCGGCGAGGCCACAGGACTCGCAAACCAGTCCTTCCCTTGAATCGAATGGGGCCCTTTTGACCTCACGAAAATCACCACAGAATTCGCAGTAAATGCCCGGAGAAGGAGGAAGTCCCCATTGATAGCCGCGGAGGAATCTTGCGGCCAAGCGAAATATCCGGATAGCAGTGGCGGACTGATCCCTCGCCTGCAGCAACGCGTGGGTACATTGTGTCGCGGCCCAGCAGGCTCTGAGCTCTGGCGACGCCCCCGTTCGTTCCGACCAGTTTTCGTAGCGAAAAAGCTGCATGGCAGCGCTTGGGTGAAAACGGGTCAGGTTCATTTAATCCTGGTTTTCCGGTGATTTTGGTGTTCTGCCACGATGCCAGACGCTCACCGAGCGCTTCGACTTTGTGCTGCAGCCGTTCCCCGCCGCGGGCGCGCCGAAACGGGGGCGGACTCACTTGCAACCTTTTCCGTCAATCCATTGCGGGTGGCGAGCTGCGGCCTGAGTGTAGTGTGGCAAAACCTTGGCGTGGCATGTTGTGCAGCAGCTTTATTCCTTCGGTGGATCGGGCTGCAGCTTCTCCAGCACGCCTTCCAGATCGGTGATCATCGCTTCCCGCGCGTCGTGAAGCTGCCCTTGGCGATCCATCAGATCCCCGATCTGTTCGGTACGCTTCAGGTCGGACAGCTTGTCGTCGAACAGCATCCATGCTGCCGACAGCGCTTCAATATTGTTCTTGGAATAGTGCTGCATTTCCTTGAGCTGAGTCAGCGTGTCCTTTACGTAGTCGGCGTCGGTCTTGGCAATTTCCTCGGACATCGGTTTCTCCATCAGCGGTGTGGGACAACAGTCTGTGGAGGTTGGCCAATCCCCTGTGTGCAACGGGTGAGTTTGAACCAAAACCGGGGTCAGAGTGCACTTTTTGCGGTCTTGTTTTGAGTCGCTTTGCGCGGGCGTCCGATTTTCGCAGGCCCTGCGCGGCGCGATAGCTGCGCTTCGATAGCGGTGCGGAAGCGGTCTGAGCCCAAAGCGTGCTGGCGTTGGAGGTGTGTGCGGATGGCGTCCAGATGCTCTTGGGAAAGGTTTTCCATGGCGAGGGCGCGGTAAGCCTTGTGCCGCTCCTTGTCGCTACCGCCCAGTGCCAGATAGCTAGCGTGGGGATGGATGAGCGGATCGTTGCGGCCGAAGGCATTGTGTGCGTGGCTGGACCAGGCGTAGTCGAACGGATCGGCGGTCATGCGCGCTCGGACCGGATTCAGCTCGATATAGCGATAGCAATGCAGCAAGTAGGTTTCTCGATCTACCAGGGACGACTTGTAGCGTCCTTCCCACAGCGTACCAGTGCGCCGGTAGCGATCATTGATGTAGCGCACGTAGCGTCGACCCAACGACTGCATCACACGTGAGACTTGGCCGGTGGCGGCGGGCGTCATCAACAGGTGCACATGGTTGGTCATCAGCACATACGCATGGACCTTACAGCCTTCGCGCAGTGATATCTCGCGCAAGTCTTGCAGATAGCGAACACGGTCCACGTCGATGAAGAAGCAAGGCTGGCGATCGTTGCCGCGTTGGACGACATGCTGGGGAACGTCGGCGAGATCGAGTCGTGGTTGGCGGGGCATGGCGGTGTCCGTGCTGGAAGGACTCCAGTTTCCCTGCACGACCAGACGCGGCCTGTCAGTGCATCCCTGGACCTGAAGTCAGAAAGTGCACTCTGACCCCGGTTTTGTCTATGACGTCTTGCGTCATATAACGTGATGCGTTATGGTGGTTCTGTGATCAGGAACTTCGCCGGCAAGGAAGTAGAAAAGATCTGGGGCGGAACCCCGTCCCGGCGACTGCCTGCCAATATTCAGTCGGTTGCACGTCGCAAGCTGCGCATGCTCGGCAACGCCACTGTGCTGGACGATCTGCGCATTCCTCCGGCGAACCGACTCGAGGCGCTGAAGGGCATCCGCAAAGGCCAGTACAGCATCCAGATCAACGATCAATGGCGTATTTGCTTCCGTTGGATTGGCGGTAACGCCCACGACGTGGAAATCGTCGACTACCACTGAGACGAGCGAATTGACCATGAAGACCCTGCCCAATATTCATCCAGGCGAAGTGCTGCTCGAGGAGTTTTTGACTCCGCTGGGCATCAGCCAGAACGCGCTGGCGCGTGCTGCCGGCGTGCCGCCGCGTCGCATCAATGAAATCGTGCTTGGCAAGCGCGCAGTGACGGCGGATACGGCCGTACGTCTGGCGGCGGCTTTAGGTACCAGTGACCGGTTCTGGTTGGGCTTGCAGGCGGATTTTGATCTCGAAGAAGCCCGTCGCACGCTGGGTAAGACGGTCGATGAAATCGAGCGGATTGCCGCGTAAAAAAGGGTGTCAGGGAAAGAAAAAAAGGTCAGGCTCATTTAATCGCGACGTGGGGCTGGTTTCGCCGGTCTCTCACGTGGCCTGATGCCGACTGACCGGTGGGTCAGCGCTTCGATTTGTTGCTGGAAGCGTTGGCTGCGCAGGCGCGTTGTTGTTGGGTGTGCTGTCGAAGACCGTCGAGGTGTTGCTCTTCGATGCTTACGCGGACGAGATCGCGGTAAGGCGCTTGTCGCGCGGTGGGTGTTGAGGCCAGCGAGGTGTATTGCCTGTGCGGGCTGATCAACGGGCTGCGCTGGCCCAGTGCGTTGCGGCGGCACCTGGTCCACGGGTAACTGGCTGGATCGTCGGTCATGTGTGATCTCACCGGGTTGAGCAAGATTTAGCGGTAGCAAGTGAGCACATCACGCTCTGTCTCAACCAGGGCAGCCTTGAAGCGTCCTTCCCGGAGGGTGCCAGTGCGCCGATAGCGTGCGTTGAAGCTGCCTACGTAGCGACGGCCACCCGCTTGCATCATGCGCGAGATGGCGCCTGTGAATGTCGGTGTCACCAGAAGGTGGCCGCGGTTGGTCATGAGCACGCAGGCGTGGATGGCGCCCTCGTGTTTGCATGCAGCTTCGCGCAGCTCCTGCGGATAGCGCTG
>JBDTBF010000017.1:0-41397 GCA_039924175.1 Rhodanobacter sp. | reverse complement strand
GCCGCACCGATCCGTTAAGTCATGTCACCAGCTACCTCTACACCGACAGTGGCAACACGCTTGCCATCACTCAGGCCAATGGCTTGGTGACGACGCAGGTGCGCAACAGTGCCGGGCAGCTGATCAGCAGTGTGCAATCAGCGAGTGGTCAGGCCAGTCGTACCACGCGCTACCTATACAACACCGCGGGCCAGCAGGTTGCCCAAATCGATCCGGCGGGTAACGCCAGCTACCTCTTTTACGATGCCGATGGTCGCGTCAGCGGCACGGTCGATGCCACCGGTGCCGTCGCGGCAGTTCGCTATGATGTGGCCGGTCACGTCACGGGTACGACGCAGTACGCGACCTCTATCAGCACCAGCGGCTGGGTCAGCGGCGGGGCGTTAGCGGCCAGTTTACCGACCGACTTGCCGGTGCCTTTCGCCAACGCGGCGGACCGCACGAGCCGGGTCATCGTTGACGCGGCGGGGCGGGCGCTTGCCACGGTGGATGCCGAAGGCAACGTGACCACCACCACGTACGATGGCGAAGGACATGCCGTCGCGAGCACCGCGTATGCCACAGCACTGACCAGTGCCCAGCTCACGGCGCTGGGTAGTACCCCCGCATGGGCCGAATTGCAGGCGAACCTGACCAGTAATGCTAAAGATCGCACCACCTACATCGTGTATGACGCGGACGGCCAAACCGCCGCAACGATCGACGCGGCGGGCTGGGTCACCATCACCAGCCGCGACGCAGCGCGTCGCGCGATCAAAACGGTCGCCTACGCCACGGCACTGACCACCACGCAACGCAGCGCACTGGGCAGCACACCGACCTTGTCGGTGCTTCAGACCGATTTGGTCGCCAGCGCCAGCGATCAAACGACGCGCACGTATTACGACGGCGCAGGTGAAATGGTTGCTCAGGTAGATGCGGATGGCTACCTCACCACGCAGGCTTACGACGAAACCACGCACAAGAACACTTCGGCGCGCTACGCCACGGCGTTGACGTCGACGCAACTGACGGCGCTCACCGGCGCGGAAAGCATGACGGCCTTGGTGGCGTTGCTCGGTGCCTCGCCTGCCAGCCAAGTGAGCACGACGGTCTATAACGCGGATGGTGAGATGGCGAGTCATACCGCCGTCGACGGTACGGTGACGGCGTGTAGCTACAACGCCGTCGGGCAAGTGACGGGAATGACCGTGACCCCGGCTGCCGGGCAAGGCGTAGCGCGCAGTACCAGCGCTACGGACGATGCTTTCGGTGACCAGCTGACGAATGTGGATGGCAATCACGCCACCACCACCTACACCTATAACGTGCTTGGTCAGCGCATCACGGCCAGCGACGCGCTGGGCAATGTCACTTACAGCTACTACGACGCGGTTGGTCGCGTGGCGTACACCGTGCAGGGCCAGCCCGGCGGGAGCACGCGCAACGCGCTGGGTAACGTGACGGCGTTCGTTTATAACGCGTTGGGTCAACTCACCAGCACGCGCCAGTACGCCAGCGTGCTGACTCTCACCGGTGGCACCAGCAGTGGCACCACGCTCAACCCGGGTATGGCGACCTTGGCGCAAGTCACGGCGGCGGTCGCCGCGCTACCCCTAGTGGCGGGTGATGCCAACGGCCTGATCGCTTATACCTACACGCTGGACGGGCAGGTGGCCAGTCGGACGGATGGGCTGGGTTACCAGATAGTTTCTACCTACGATGCCTTCGGGGATCGCACGCAGGTGCAGCAGCAGCTGAGTGCGCCGGGCAGTGCGCTCAGTGCGGCCAACAGCACGATCAGCATGTTTGCCTACGATGGGCGTGGTGAGCGAACTGGCGAGACCGATGCTGTCGGTACCTCCGCGGTGCTCAGCACGTCAACCATCTACGATGCCTTTGGCCGGGTCATCAGCACTACCGATGGCAATGGCAACATAATCACCTACACGTACGACAACCTGGGTCGTGAAGTCGGCACCAGTCAGATCGTGCAAGGCACGGCACGCGTCACGCAAACCACGTACGACGCTTTTGCGCGGGTGGTGAAGCAGTTTGACGCGTTGAACAACGTCACCAGCTATCAGTACGACGTAGCCAGCCACAAGACGACGGTTACCACGCCTGATGGTGTGATGATGACCAAGTTTGCTGATCCGTACGGCGACACGCTTAGCGTGCAGGACGGTGCGGGTGGCATCACCCATTACGCCTACGATGGTGACGGTCAGTTACTCACCACCACGGATGCGTTGGGCAACCTCACCACGAACGTGTATGACGGCGATGGCGAGCTGACGCGGACGACCGACGCGGCCGGTCGCATCGTGACCTATGCCTATAACGCCAGTGGCAAGGTACTGACGCGGACGGTCGACCCGAGTGCGCTGAATCCGGGCGGCCTGAACCTCACCACCAGCTATACCTACGATGGTCAGGGGCGTGAGCTGAGCGTGACCGACCCGGCTGGAACGGTGACGACGTATACCTACGATGCCGATGGCAATACGCTGACCCAAGTGCAAGATGCCGGCACGGGCAAGCTCAACCTCACCACGACCAGCACCTACGATGGTGCGGGCAAGACGTTGACGGTGATCGCGGGTGCGGGCACCGCTGCGGCACGCACCACGCAGTACGTGTACGACACCCTTGAGCGGCTGAGTCAGCAGATCGTCGATCCGGGTGCGGGACATCTCAACCTCACCACGCGTTACGCCTATGACGGTAACAACAACCTGCTCAGCGTGACCGATGCGACCGGTCACGTGACGCGCAGCGTGTATGACGACGCCAACGAGGCGGTCTTCACGATCAATGGTGCGGGTGCGTTGACGCAAATGTGGTATGACGTTGACGGCCGGGTCACGGCAACGCGTGCTTATGCGTTGGCGCTGAACGCCACTCAGATAGCAGGTCTGGGTGTCACGCCGACGGTGGCCCAGGTGGGTACGTTGGCCAGCGCTTTAGTGGGCAGTGGCGATCAGGTGGGTTACCGGGTGTACGACGCGGCGGGCAAGCTGCGCTACACGCTGGACACGCTGGGTAATGCCACCGAGACGCGTTATGACGTCGCTGGCCGCGTTAGTGAAACGCTGGTTTACAGCCACCCGATCAACTGGGCAACGGTCAGCAGCAGCAATCTGTGGGCGCCGCTTGCGGCGGGCACGGCGTATACGTCGTTAGCGGGCTTGGTTAGCGGTGCGGGCAACAGCGACGCCAATGCTGAAGCGACGCTGCATCTTTACGATGCGGACGGGCGGTCACGCTTCGTGGTGCAGCAGAACCTAGTCAATGGCCAGCTGGTGGGTGTGGTCAGCGAGCAACGATATGACGTGACGGGTCGTGTCATTGCCAGTGTGGCGTACGGCAACGCGTTGCCGTTATCGGCGACGTCGGCGCTCAGCGCGCAGCTGACCACGGCCAGTGTGGTGCAGTCGCTGGCTAGTGTGCTGAGCCAGACCACCCAGCAGGTGTATGACAGCGCGGGGCGGTTGCGTTACGCCATCGACACCACCGGCCATGTCATCGAGACGCAATACGACGCCGATGGGCGAGTGCATGAGACCTTGGCGTATGCCAATCCCATCACGCTGCCAGCGACGCTGACCGTCGCGACGCTGGCCAGTGCCGTGACCGCGTCCGGGATCACCGGGATCAACGAGCCACGTATCAGCACCACCGGCTACGATGCCGTTGGCCGCGTGCTGACCACCGGGGATGCGCTGGGTATCAAGTCGACGATCAGCTACGACGCTACTGGATTGGCGCTGACCCAGAAAGATCGGGATGGCAACGTCACTACCGCCACGTACGACAAGGCTGGTCGCAAGACGCTGGTGCAGAGCCCGTTGGTCAATGTGGGCAGTTGGACGGGCCCGGCGAATGGGCAGTTCCAGCAAGGAGGGGCGTATCTGTACACCACCACCGGGTACGACGGGGTGGGTAATGTCATCTCGGTCAGTCAGGGCACCGGTCCGGACTCGGCGCATGTCACGGTGCTCAGCACGACGACGTATGCCTACGATGCGGCAGGTCATCAGACGACCACGACGTACCCCGGTAGCGTGACCACGACGGTGGTTTACAACGCGTTGGGTCAGGCGGTGGTAGACAAGGATGCCAACGGTCACTATCAGTACAAGGTGTACACGACCACCGGTGAGGAGGCTTATGCCGTCGATGCCGATGGCTTTATCACGAGCGATGTCTACGATGCCGCGGGCAACGTCACGGCAATCACCCGTTACGCCACGGCGCTCAACACGGCGGCGATCACAGGCTGGAGTGCGGGCCAACCGCTGACGCTGGCGCAGTTGCAGCAAGGGCTGGTGGGCTCGGTCAACGATCGCACGATCAGCACCACGTACGACTTGCTCCATCAGAAGACGCAGGTGGTGCAGCCGTCGATCAGCTACGTGTTGTCGACCGGTGCGCTCATCGGGAACGTGGCCACCGGCTCGCCGACGACGACGTACACCTACGATGCGTACGGCAACGTCACGAGTACGGCTACGCTGATCCAGGGCTCCTATACCTCTGGCGGCATCACAACATCGGCAGTTTGGGCGACGACTTACACCTATTACGACGCGTTGAACCGCGTGGTAATGACGGTGATACCGACGGGAGCCTATACCAGTCCGCAAGGCTATGTGACGACGACGGCGTACAACGCCTTTGGCGATGTCACTGGCACGGTGCAGTACGCGCAGGCGATCAGCACCAGCGCTATCACAACGGCGTTGGCGCCGGCGCTGCCGGGGGCAGCCACTTACGCCAGTGGTGGCAACCGCAGCAGCACGTATAGCTACGACGCTATCGGCCGCAAGACCGGTGAAACGGATGCTGGCAACTTCAACTACACCGGCGGCACACTGGGCCAGCCCAACGGCACGGTGGGTTATACCTCTGCCAATAGTGTCTCTACGCTGACCTATGACGGTGAGAATCGCGTTACTAGCCTCACCGTCAATGGCGCGACCACGAGCACTTCCTACGACGCCTTGGGCCGGGTGATCAACGTCACGTTGCCCAGTCATCAGGTGTTGGCAAGCAACTGGCAGTCGACCATGCAAACGACGCCGGCCGATGACCTGACGACGGCAGCGCTTTACACAACGGTCAGCCCGTACACCTATTACATCTATGACGCGTTAGGTCACACCTTGGTCACCACGGTGACCAACAGCCAAAGCTCGGCTGCCGAGCAGACGTGGGCGTGGTACGACGCGCGTGGTCGGCAAATCCAAGTGCAAGATGCCAATGGCTACGAGCATTACACGACCTACGACAACAACGGTAATGCGCTCACGCAAAGTGACACGCAGACCGGGAACGGTGGCAGCGCCACCGTCACCACGACCTATACCTACGCCGCCGATAACCAGCAGCTAAGTACCGCGGTGCAGCGCAGTGGGCAGAGTGGTTACGACAGCTACGCGCTGGTGAAATACAACGCATTTGGCGAGGTAGTAGCCAAGGGCGACAACAACGGTTACGAAGCGCAGTACAGCTATAACAACGTCGGTCAGCTGGGTGCCGCCCCCGACGCGACGACGGGCGCTGTGCACACCTACGGCTATGACCTGGCCAACCACCTGCTGGTAGACAAGAGCATGGTGACCGGCGGCGGCGCGGCCACGTGGACGCATAACGGATTGGACTTCAGTGGGCGCATCGTGCAGCAGAGCACGCCCAGCGACAGTGCCGGCAGCGGCGTTGATAGCACGCAGACCACGCGTGGGTATGACCGCTGGAACAACGTGACTTCCACGACCGATGCGGCAGGCAACACCACGACGGCGTATTACGACAGCCAGAACCACTTGATCCAGGAAGTGGAGCCGAACGTGTTGGTGGTGTCTGAAACCGGCGTGCGGACATGGGCGACCCCCACCAAGGCGTGGTACTACAACCTCAATGGCGAGTTGATGGGGGTGACCGATGAGGATGGCCACGCCTCTTGGAACACCTACGACACGGCGGGCAACCTGACGATCGCGCAGGATGCCACGGGCGCCAAGACCATCACCGCGTATGACGCGCTGGGTCGTGCGGCGGCGATGCAGACGCCCCCGGCCAACACCGCCGCCGGCGCAGTGGCGCATATCACCTACAGTGCCTACGACAACCTCAATCAAGTCATCGATCAAGGTGACTTCCTGCTCAACAGCGCGGGTACGGCCCGCACGCAGCAGGCGCAGCAGGCCTATCTGCTCAACAGCCACGGCGACCGCATCCAAGTCACCGATGCGCTGGGCTACACCTCCTACTACGACTACGACAGCCAGCATCGCGTGCTGAAAAGTCAGACGCCGGTCCAGCATGCCAGCAACTGGGCCGAAAGCTTTACCTACGACGCCAACGGCCACAAGACCGGTGACACCACCGCCAACGGCGACCACCAGTCCTGGGTAGTGGACTATTTTGGCCGGGTAACGTCGCACGTCGATCTGAATGGAACGCTCACGAGCTATGCGTACGATGCTTCCTCCGGTCTGCTGACCAGCGAAAGCAGCAACTGGATCTCCACTGTCGCGCAGGGCGATCCGGCCTACATGCCGGCGTCGATGACAGGCAGTCTCAGTACGGTCGATTACACCTATTACGCCGATGGCCAGTTGCAACAGCGTACTGACATCACCGGCACGACGCAGACCGCTTGGGACACTTACCAGTACGACGCCAACGGCAACGCCGTATCCGATACCAGTTGGACCAGCGATGGTGCCGGACAGGTGGTTTACAACAAGGTGGCTACCACTTACGACAGCCACGACCGGATCGGAGTGGTTACCAACACCAACGTGACCACTGGCGCGGTCGAATCCCGCGAGGCCATCAACTACGACTCCGTTGGCAACCGCCGGGCGGTGTTTGTGCAGAGTGCCTATGGCCCCAAGGCCACGCCGATCAGTGGTAACGGAGGCCCGCCAACGGGCACGATCGCCACTCAGGTGCCGATACCGGGTCAGCTTTGGAGCTTCAGTGTCGCCAGTAGTTTCACCGACAACGTCGGCTTTGGACTGACCTTTGCGCCGACGGTTGGCAGCGCGCTGCCCAGCTGGTTAACCCTCAACAGCAACGGCAACCTCACCGGTACGCCGACAGCGGCGGGTAGCTGGACGCTGAAAATTACGGCCACCGACGTCAATGGCCAAGCGGTAAACAGTACATTCACCGTCACCGTACCGGTAGCCACCCCGGTATTTATCGGTGGCGCAAGTAATCAAACAGGCGGCGTGCATGGCGCATTGAGTTTTGCTGTGCCTGGCGCCACCGATGGCAACGGCTCGGCCCTGACCTACAGCGCCACCCTCAGTAGCGGCGCCGCGTTGCCGTCGTGGCTGAGTTTCAATGTCGGCACACGGACCTTCAGCGGTACCCCGCCGGTGGGTAGCGTTGGCAGTTACGTACTGAAGGTAACGGCTACCGCCGCCAACGGTGGCAGCGCTGCCGAGACGTTCACCTTGACGGTGGCGCCGACCGCACCGGTCTATACCAGTGGCGTCAGCAATCAAACCACCTTCGGCGGACGCGCCTTCAGCTTTGCGTATGCGGCCAGCGATTTTACGGAAGCGGACGGCGATGCGTTGACGTACACCGCCGGCGCGTACGTGATGAATGGTGGCGCTGAAACCGACAGCGCCCTGCCGAGCTGGATGAGCTTCAATGCCAGTACGCGCACTTTTACGGGGACGCCGCCGACCAGTGCGGTAGGGCAGACCTTCACCCTGTACCTCAAGGCGGCCAACCCGCAAGGGCAGACAGCCGAGGCTCACTTCACCATGACCGTGGCGCAGTACGTGCAGCCGCCACCGGTCTACAACGGCAACTTGGTCAACCAAAACGGCGTGATTGGCGGTAGCCCGCTAAATCTGGCCTTGCCGGCCAACGCTTTTGTGGAGCCCGACGGCGGTGCACTCACCTACTCTGCGCTGGTGCTGCTACCAGCCCACAGTTATGACTACTGGAACGCGAACCACACGGAAACCTACACCAGGAATGTGCCGGCGCAGTGGCTGCCCATCGCTGATGTGAACCTGAGCATTAACGCGACGACCGGTCAGATTACGGGATATCCCAGAGTGCTCAACTATGGGTGGGTGGACCAGAACACGGTCAGCCCACCGCAGGAAGACCTGTCCTATCAGCTGCAAATCACGGCCACCAATGGGCAAGGTGGCGCGGTAGCGGCATCGTTCGTGCTGAGCAACACGTACGCGCCGCTGGTGCTGCAAGGCACGATTCCGGCGCAGACCATCACGCCCAACGGCAGTGCGTGGGTCTATACCTTGCCGGCCAACTTGGTCTCCGATCCGTATGGGGCCGGGCTGCGCTATACCTCCAATGCACCGGGCTGGATGGGCCTGAGTGGTGGCGCCTTCCACGGCATCAATGAGCCGGCGGGTAGTTACCTGTTTACCGTCACCGCGACCGATGGCTTGGGGCGGACGGTAAGCACCACGGTCTCCGTCACGGTGAACAACGTCGCGCCAGTGCTCGGCGGTTTGACCAATCAGGTGGTGGTGAACGGTACAGCCATGACCGCCTACACAACCCCCATAGCGACCGATGCCAACGGCGATGTCATCACCTACAGTGCCAGCGGCATGCCAGCGGGCATCAGCTTCAATGCTTCTACGCACACCTTCACCGGAACCACCACCGCCACCGGGGCTTATACGGTCACCGTCACCGCGACCGACAGCAAAGGTGTCGCGGCGCACGCCACGTTCGTGATCACGGTGAACGCGCCCGCCAACCAGCCGCCGGTGTACGCCGGTGGTTTCTCGATGCCGGAATTCGCCCCCAATCACACCAATGTGTGGACGATGCCAGCCGGAGCCTTTACCAACCCGTCCGGACGAGCCCTGAGCTACAGCATGTCGCAGTCGACGACGCTGGCGGGCACGTGGAATATCAACGCCAGCACCGGCACACTCACTGCACCAGTAGGTAATCTGCGTAATGAGTTGACGGTGACGGTAACCATCACCGCCACTGATCCGGTCAACGGCCTGTCGGTCAGTCAGGCGCTGTCAGTGGACGTGCTTGGCACGTCGAGCAACATGATGGCGGGAGGTGGCTCGCCCGCGTCGATGGCCATGACGACGATGACGGTGCCGGCCACCGGCCCCAACCTGCAAAGCGATTGGTTCGTCTACGATGCGGACAACCGCGTGACGGTGAACAACGGCGCGCTGGTGAACGGCCAGATCGTGCTGACCGTCACCGGCGAAGGCTCGTATGGCAACAGCTACGACGCGGCGGGCAATGTGGTGGTGCGCACCACGCTGTCGCAGAGCTCTTCGGCCTATAGATCCATCGGTGACACGATGGGAACGCGCTTGCGCTACGACGGTCGCAACGAGCAGTTGGGGGTGGATGAAATGGTGGACCTCACTCGTGGTGGGAACATCACCAGTGGTGCGGTGATTGAGTGGGAGACCTACGATGCGGCCGGCCAGCGACTGACGGACAATCACTACTACGGCAGTGGCTCATCCTCCAGTGATGTGGGCAGTGTGCCGGCGGAGCCGGAAGACCTGGACTGGAGCGGTTGGCTGGCGCAGTCGCAAGTCACCAGTTACAACGCCGATGGCCAAGTCACCGCCCAAGCCAGCTATGGCCGTTACGCGACCGACTGGCGGCATCAGGCGTATCTGCTGAATCAACGCAACCAACTGCCCGATGAGATGGATGTCACCGTGGGCGCTACGCCCGGCGCGACTACCGATGGCCCGCTGACCCGCGGCTCACTGACCAGCTACACCGCCTTCGACGCCGCCGACAACGTCACCGCCTACAGTTACAGCCAGATCGCCCAACCGATCAGTAGCACCACTGCCTACGGTGCCACCTACTCCGTGGCCTACCTGAAGAAAGACGGCTATCTGGAAAAGAGCACCACCGGCACCGCCACGGTCAGTGGTTACGTGCCGGCGACGGATAACAGCTACTACGATGCTTTTGGCCGCCGGGTCGTGGTGTCGCAGACCAGTCAGGCTTACAGCGGCTCCAGTCAGAACGATACCAAGGTGTTTGCTTACGACACCACCGGCCAGATCCTGCAGCGGCGCAGCGGTACCGCCGGCACCACCTTCACCGCCACCGGCGGCTATGCCACCGATCACTACACCTACGTCAACGGTCAATCGCTCAGCGACATGGACGAAGCGGGTGGCATCCATGCGGCGGACCGCCTGACCGGGTTCAGCAGTGGCGACAGCACGCAAGGCTACGTGGTGCAAAGCGGCGACACCCTGGCTGGCATTGCGCAGGCGGTGTACGGCAACGGTGACCTCGGCTACATCGTGGCTGAGGCCAATGGGCTGAGCGGCGATGGCGATCTGGTGGTGGGTCAGAAGATCGAGCTGCCCTCGATCACCACGCACAGCAACAGCGCCACGACGTTCAAGCCGTATGACCCGGGGCAGATCGTGGGGAGTACCACGCCGAGTTTGCCGATGGCGCCGCCGGTGCCCAGTCAGGCAGGCTGCTCGGTGGTTGAAGAGATCATCATTGTGGCAATCGTCGTGGTGGCTTCGGTCTTCACTGCCGGGCTGGCTGCCGAAGCGATGGCGGGCACCTTGAGTACCGCAGGCATTGGCGGAGCCATGTCGGCGGGGCTGGCCGCGACGACAGCCGGTGCATTGGGCACGGCAGCAGTCGGCGTTGGTGGTTCCATGATCGGGGCGGGGGTGGTCGTAGGGGGAGCGCTGTCGACGGTCGGCATCGCAGGTATGGCCGCCGGCGCGGCCGCGGCATTTGTCGGTGGCGCACTGGGTAGCGCCGCTGGCCAACTTACCGGGGACGCCATGCATATCAGCCACGGTCTCTCGTGGCGACAGATGCTGGCCGGTGGTTTGACGGCGGCCGCAGGCTCAGCCATTACTGGCGAAATGGGCGATGTGCATGAAGGTTTGCTGACTTCAGGCAACTGGGAGAAGGCCGCGGTATCAGGGGCGACGACGAGCCTTGCTGGCACCGCCGCGGATAAGGTCAGCGGTGTGGCGCAACACTTCAGTTGGGCGGCAGTCGCAGCGTCAGCAGTGGCAGCTGGGACGACGGCCGAATTGGCACCTGCCCACCTGCTTGGCCTTAACGCTTACGGTATGGGCGCAGATTTTACCAACCACTTCGTTGAGGGTGCGTTGGACATGCAGGCAGGGCGAAAGCTGGGACTGAACACGCCGGTGGACTACGGTCAGATCGCTGAGGACGCGTTTGGCAATGCGATTGCGGACTATGCCGATGGGCTGGACGCGGCATTGCCGGTGAAGGCAGCGCAGCAGACGACGTCAGGTTTTCTCGCTGAAGACCCGCAGCAGAAACAGGACGAGATCAATGCTGAGCCCCAAGGTCTCTTCGGTAGCCAGACTTCCAGCGGCGGTCAGGCGATGGGCGATGCCACGCCGTTCGACACGGCGATGGGAGGCCTTGCATATGGCGACGGTGCGGGTGACTTCTTGGGGATTGGGCCGAGCGATTATCAAGGCGGCCCGGTCTACACGCTTCATCCGCTGGATTACACCTTGCCTGCCTATCAGTCGGCCGAGACGTTTCCGGTGGCTGACGAAGCGCGAGCCGTCGCTGTCGACATGATGGCGTCTTCGGCCAGTGCTTCACCGGAGGAGACCACTTTCACTCACATCCAGAACCAAGCCATGGATTTCATGGTTCGAACGGGCGCGTGGGGGGCTCAACAAAACAATTTATTGGGTGATGCGACACATGTGCTTGCGGGCGTGGGCTACGTGTTGGCAGCACCGATTGATGTGCAAGCGGCCAATGCGGAGATGGCTGGCTGGAAGAGTGGCGTGCAAGAAGCCGCGGTGCAGGTCGGGGCTTGGGGAGATCGCCAAGGCGGCGTTCTCGGAGGGGTTGCTTACTACGGGGCGGGCGGTTTGTCGGTTGCAGATGAGATCTTGCAGCCGGATAGCGTCTTGCAGGCAGGGCTCATTGTGGCCAGCCCTGCCATTGGCAAGGTTGTGGGTGCGGGTATATCAATACTCAACGAGGTACCCGGTCTGGGCTACGATATCGGAGCTGCTGGTGGACAAGCGTTGGACGCGATCGGCGGTGCGTTGTCGCGAGTTGAGTTTGCTGGCTCTAGGGGTGGTGCAGATGCGCTTGGGTTCCAGTCGCAATTGGGTGCGGTGGGGGATGATCTTTCTGGCTTTAGGCCGGGTGTTGCAATCAATGGAGCTGAAGATGTCGATATCTTGGCTACTGACAACATTCCTAAATCGATTTCGACACCCTATGGTGATGCTCTTCAAAGTAGCAATGCTGATGCATTGGCTGCGAGATCGCAGGTTGATCAAGGTGCAACGCTTTATCGATATGGAACAACTAGCAAGAGTCATGCGGCGGAAGGGCAATTCTGGTCATTGGAGATTCCGACAAACCCTGGATTTGCAGAGCGATATGGGATTCCTCCAGCAAACGTGGAAAACGCTAATTTCATAGAGACGGCCATACTTCGACAAGATGCTCCATATATCACTAGGCCAGCACCTGGTGTTGGAGCCAATCCCGGTGGTGGTATAGAGGTGATCACTGAGCCAAATGGTGTAAAAATGATTTATTTTAGAACGCATTAAGGCGGTCACATGAGTACATACAACCAGTATGACGAAGCAAACAAGATCGCGATGTTACTTGAGATGGATGGCTTTTCAGATCAGGCGGATCAAATTACTAATGCAATGAAAGATGGAAAAACGGGGACCGAGATCTTCATGATCCTTCGCTTTAGATTGAGATCACTGTTAGATATTTATGGGTTGCCTGAGGAAACAAGAGAACAAATACGAATTCTTTATTCGAAATTGGACGAAGCACTTCAATAAATTCGAGTATTCAAAAACAGGGGTCCCAAAACAAGGGGCGGCATGAACTTTTCAGAGAAAGTGTCGACTTTATTTCAAAACCTTGAGGACACGTTCACTTATTCATCTTCATCGGCGCTACGACGCCCGCAACGAGCAGGTGGAAGTGGACGAGATGGTGGACCTCACTCGGGGTGGGAACATCACCAGCGGCGCGGCGATCGAGCGGGAGACCTACGATGCGGCCGGCCAGCGGCTGGCGGACAATCACTACTACGGCAGTGGCTCCTCCTCCAGTGATGTGGGCAGCGTGCCGGCGGAGCCGGAAGACCTGGACTGGAGCGGTTGGCTGGCGCAGTCGCAAGTCACCAGCTACAACGCCGACGGTCAAGTCACCGCCCAAGCCAGCTATGGCCGTTACGCGACCGACTGGCGGCATCAGGCGTATCTGTTGCAGCAACGCGGGCAACTGCCCGATGAGTTTGACGTTACCGTCGAAACAGGGGTCAGAGTGCACTTTAATTGACCCAGACCCGTAGAAAGTCGACTCTGACCCCTGTTTCGCTGTAGCCAATGTAGCCTTGTTTGCAGTGAGTGCTGGTGAGGACACTCTGGCTGCGGGAGGGGGCTGGCTAAGAGGTGAGCTTTCGACAGTGGCGCCGGGTGTAGAGGCGCGACTAGTTCCAGACGCGGGAGCACTCACATACGACGCCGCTTCTGCTTCAGCTGAGTTCCAGGGAAAGGTCCCATATTTGGGAGTAGACCCGTTACAGAACACGTCTCTCTCTAAGGGATCATTCGTGGTGCAGCTAAATCTTTTTGGAAATGGAGCGCCTGAGAGTAGTTACTTCATGTCGCTAGATACATTCAATAATGCACAACTCGCAGATGGTTCCTATGATGCAAACGCTTTGAGTCAAGGTCTTCAAACCTATCCGTTTGGGAATCAGAACTTCAAGCCTTATGCGCAGGTGTACCAGTTGTCTGATGATGTCCCTATGGGAGGCGCGGCAACTGGGCCGACAACCGCCAATCCGTACTTCAACTTGGGGCAATATCAGACGCTGGATCAGCTTTATATTCTTCCTGAATTTCAGTCATCACTTCAGCCGACTCAACTGTTTAAGCTTTCCAATACAGCGGCACCAAAATATCCACCTTTGAACGAAATAATAAACAACATGTTGCGGACGGACAAGCAATGATTAAGTCTGAGATCACCTTAAATCCTTTGGCACGCCCCATCTATTTGCATCTTGAGCCAATAGTTGACTTGCTGCTTACTAATGGGAATGAGCTTTCCCTGAAATTTAAGTGGGGCGAGAATCGCACGGGTTTTTACTGTTTCCTCAAGCACCCTTTAGACTTTGATCTAATTGAGAGGATATTTAATATTCCTTCCTTTGTGAGGCTTGATAAGGAAGGTGACGCTATTGAGTGCGATCGAACTTGGACCACGATCAGAGGTGGGATGGCATAAGTTCCAAACGCGGGACCTTCTTACCTCACACCTTCCGAATTTGCCGATCTACCTCCGACAGGCACAATCGATCCGAATACGATTCGATTTAGCCAGGACAGTGCAAGCGCGAGTTTCGGGCCGCCATATGGTTCTGTAGATGTTTAGTTTCGTGTGATCCTATCGAGCAGCGGGTCTGGCGTTTGCGCGCAGCCGGTGATGTGATGAAGGAACTCTACCGGCACCTGAGAGCCTGACGATGACGCTGACCTTGCACCCCTTGGCCCGCACCACGCCCCGCACCCGAGCCGAGCTGAAAGCGGAAGATCCGAACCTCAGCCACCACGCCCTGGCAAAGCGTTACGGTGTTACCCGCAAGTGGCGTGAGCGCGACAGCACCGCTGATCGCTCACACCGTCCCGACACGCTGCACTGCACGCTGACGCCGGCGCAAGAAGCCGTGGCCATGACGATTCGCCGCATGCTGTGGTTGCCGCTGGATGATTTGCTGGTCGTCGTGCGCGAGTTCCTCAACCCAAAGGTGTCCCGCTCCGGTGTGCTGTCCACTGTCCGAATGGCTCTTCCTGATACGCCAGCGCCGTGTTTTTCCGAAAAACCAGCGCTAACTCATACTCTGCCAAACAGAAGTGGACCGCTTTTGGCTCTGATCAGAGGGCATGCCGCTGTCTTGAGCTGCCACTTTTGACCACTGGCACAGTCGGTACCGTTCCGCTGTGCGGACAGTATCCTGCCGATCCTCATTGCACGGACTCAGCGTTGCAGGTACTCGCCTTGCAACAACCCATCCCACGCCTCGAACCAGACGCGCCGCAAGGGCCGGCGGCGGATATCGCCAGGGTTCCATGCTTCGATGGGTGTCAGCCCCTGTAAATGCTGGTGTGGCCGCACATGGTTGTACCAGTGACGGAACAGAGACAGGGAAGCGTTCAAGGTTGCTCGATCTGCCACCGCCCAGTGATCGAGCTTGCCCTTGAGCGTGCCGAAGAAGCGTTCAATGCGTCCGTTCTGCCATGGGCAATGCAGCTCGGTGGTCTGGTGGCTGATGCCTAACCACGTGAGGGCGAAACGGAACAGGCGGCTGTGAAAGATGATTTCGTTATCGGTACGGATGGCGCGGGGCTTGCCATGGCGTTCGATCGTGTCGAGCAGAACGCGCAGGATCGTGACCGAGGCCTTGTCCTTCAACCCATCCAACGCCAGACAGCGCCGGGTACCGTGGTCGACGATGCCGAGCAAAAAATGTTGTTTGCCAGATTCATCGGTCTTGCCGGTGCCGTCCATGCCCCATACGAGGTTGGGGCGACCGGGGCGATAGATCCGTCGGCGGAGTAGTCGGCGTTGAAGTTGGATATCAGCCTGCCGCTTGCGAAGTAAGTCACTCACAAAGCTTTTGCCTACGGTCGTGCCATCGACAGCATGGCGCCGGTTGAAGATGTCCGCGAGTGTGCGGCAGCCAAGGCTGGGCGCGCGAGCCGCCAAGGCAATCAGTTCTTTGCGCACCCAGGCGGGTTTGGTGCGCGAATGCAGGGGGCGCGGCAAGGGCTCAATGCGGTGGCCGTACCGTTGCAATGGCGGCGCCGTGCGCGGCCAGCCGAAGTGGGCAAGCGCGAAGTGCAGCCAGACCACCAGCCGTCGAATGATGACCGGCAAACAGGCAAACAGGAAAGTTGGTGCATGGATCGTTCTCGCCAAGAACACACAGGACTTGTCCGTGATGGGTGAATTTTGTTTAGCGGTGAGTTGACCGAGCACCAACCCGTCCTTCCAACGAAAGCCAAAGGCGTTGTTCAGCAGCCGAGGACTGGCCGTCTCTCGCTTTGGAGGGTTTGCCATGTCGTGGGGTCCCATCTTGACGAAACTTTCGGTTGTTGAGCGCCGCAGGGATGGCGACTTGTTCAGATGCTCTCTAACTCTTTTTCTGCAAATCGGTGATCAATGCGACAAAGCGCTGTTGAAAGCTAGGGTCGGTGTCGAGTGCCTGGCTGATGGCGTCCACTGTGGGTAGAAATTGGGAGTCTTTACGGAAATCGTTGCCGAATTCCCACAGCAGGATCTCTCGCAGGGCCGGTGCACGTGCAGATGCAAGTGATTGCGCGTCGTCGACGTTGATCCGTAACGCAAGCGCGCGCAATCGCTGGCGTAGCTCGCCAATTTGATGGACATTTTTTGGTGCGGGCGGCGTGCCGCTGGGCGGACCGATGACCGCCGAGTTACCACCACGCTTGGCGGCTGCGGCGCGGTCGCGAGCGATCGCCCGCATGCTATCAATCAATGAGGATGGCGGTGAAATGCGATCGGTCGGCATGGCTATTCCTGAAGCAGCATCATTTGGCTCGGTAAAGTCTAATGCGGTTTGAAATTGCGAGGCGATGGTGCGGAGTTTAGCGTGCCATGGCACTGGGAAAGGGAGGAATTTACGACGTAAGAACTTACGCATCACGTTGTGTAATCAGGGCAACGTTAGGTAGCAGAAGGGCAAGAACATTCGTATGATTTTACGTCGAAATTTGTTGTTGACAGCCAAGTGACGTGGGAGCTTAATCCCGCATGCGCTGCAGTCTGGGGACCCGTGTCATAGCGCGGTCCATCACACCGCGCGGGGGCGCCGTGTAGATCGATTGCGTGATATTTCATCTAGGGGATTGCATGGAAGGCAAGCGCAACCACCGCAAGTTTTGCGGACGGGCCGTCGTTGAGCAGGGCTCAAAGCGCCGGACCTCTCTTTCTAGACTTATCCCATGTCGGCTGCAAAAGTTTAGGGGAGCAGCATGAGCCGCGATTCGCGACTGCGGGCATTTGTCGAACGGGATCCGTTGAACCCGATCCTGCTGTGCGACTTGCTAGACGAGTTGCTTGCGGAAGGGAGGGTGGACGACGCTCTAGCGCAGTTGCGCGCGTCCCCTTCTGAGATGCGCACGTTGCCCGCCGTACGATTCCGCGAGGCGCGTTGCGCGTTGGTTCACCACGATTTCCTCGCGGTGGCGGCGCTGCTTCAGCCACTAATGGATCAGGTGGCTGGCGTGCCTGCTGGTATCGCTCATGATCTTGCCTACGCCCAGTTCGCTCTCGGCCATCTTGACGACGCGCTGCAGGTGCTTGCTGCGACTCAGCCGCAAGGCGAGGACGCCGTGGCCGTAGCTGTGCTGAAAGCACGCATCTATTATCAGCAACTGCGATACGACGACGCGCTGGACGTTCTTCAACCGATAACGGACGGCCCCCGCCTAGCTGAGGCGTTGGGGCTGCGCGCGATACTGCTCTTGGACAAGGGTGAGATGGCCGAAGCCTCATCGGCTGCCGGTCAAGCGTTGGGCATCAATCCGATGCAGTACGAGGCGATGATCGTGCGCGGTACGGTTGCGCTTGAGGAACAACAGCTCGAGCTGTCGCAAGCGGTGTTCGAGCAAGTGCTGACGGTAGATCCACATTCGGGGCGTGCGCTGCTTGGCATGGGCGAGAATCAGATGCTACGCGCCGCGGTACCAGAAGCGCGCGCTCTGATCGAACGCGCCAGCGAGGAAATGCCACAGCATATCGGCACTTGGCACGCACTCGCTTGGTGCCAGTTGTTGGAAGGCGATCTGCAGGGAGCTGCGCGCAGTTTTGAACGTGCCTTTGCGATCGACCGCACGTTCGGCGAAACCCATGGTGGCATGGCGCTGGTGTCTGCATTGCGTGGCGAGCGCCGAGCCGCCGAAGAGTCTATCAAACGTGCGATGCGGCTCGCTCCGCATGGTTTGTCAGCGCGTTACGCGCAAAGCGTCTTATTACTGGATGCGGGGCAGCCCGAAGCAGCGCAGGAAATCGTCGATAGCATTCTGCAGCAGCCAACTAGGCACACGATGGGCATACCGGCGGATTTCGTCTTCAAGCTGCGTGAACTCGTGCGGCCGAGGGGATAGGTATGGATAGCGATACCGCTATGCACCTGTTGTCCGAGACACTGCTGACGGCAGCGAAGGTTTCGGCCCCCATGTTGATCGCCACGCTTGTGGTTGGTGTGCTGATTTCGATGTTGCAAGTGGTGACACAGATTCAGGAAATGACGCTTACCTTCATTCCCAAGTTGGTTGTGGTTGTGGTGATGTTTCTCGCCACGGGGGCATGGATGATGGGCGTGGTAGTGGAGTTCGCCAAACAGTTGTTCAGCCTGATTGGCGAGATGTGACAGTGCAGCCCAGTCCGATCGCCGGGGAAGTGAGCGCCTTTTTGCTGGCGATGGCGCGATTTGCGCCGTTGCTGATGGTCCCCGCGTTCACACCTTTTGCGTGGGTGCCAGCGTACGTGCGCGTCATTGTGCTGCTGGCGCTCACGGCAATCGCCATCGGCACCGGTACGGCGGCGGTGCCGCATTTCAGTGCTGATGCGCCGCTGCCTTTTCTATTGGCGTTGTTGGGCGAGAGTCTGTTGGGCTTCTCACTCAGCTTGGCGGTGGTGTTGCCAGCAGCTGCCCTTGGCTTTTCCGCAAGTGTGGTCGATATGCAGTCAGGCATTGCAGCAGCAAGTTTGTTCAATCCGTCGACACGGGTGACAGAGGCGTTGATTGCCACGCTAGTGCAGTGGGCGGGCATGGTGGTTTTTTTCGCGCTGGGTCTGCACCTGTTGTTGCTTCAGGGTCTGGTGGCATCGATTCAGGTGGTGCCGCTGGGCACTGGTGGCTTGTTGTTGTCGTCGGACGATTTCATTCGAATGCTTTCGTCGCAGTTCCTGCTGGGCATGATGGTTGTGATACCCGTCGTCCTAGGGCTGTTTGCGATTGATCTGGGGGTAGCTTACGCGAGCCGGTCTATGCCCCAAGCCAATGTGTACTTTGTTGCGTTACCGCTAAAAATGTTGTCAGCGTTTGCGCTGCTTGCCGGTGCGCTGCGCTGGGCGCCGCAGCTCATTGGACGGCTTTACCGTGATGCATTCTCGTCGTTGCCCATCTTGTCGGGGGTGCACTGAGTATGGCTGACGAGCAATCCAAGACGGAGCAGCCGACTCCATACCGCCTGCAGGAGGCGCACGATCGCGGACAGGTGCCGCGCAGCTCTGATCTGAGTGGCGTACTGGTGACGATAGTTTTCAGTCTGGCTTTTGCTGTATCCAGTTATACCTTGGCTGCTGCGCTGGCGCGCTCTGTACGACGTACCCTACTGATGGCCGGCAATGCACCGGCACCATCGGCAGCGCTGATGGTCTGGCTGCAGCGTACGTATGAGCCGTTCTGGCAAGCGCTTGTGCCACTTGCTCTGGCCATGGTGGTCACGGCGGTCATCGCCAGCCTCGTGCAGACCGGTCCAACGTTCAGTGCTACGCCGCTGAAGCCGGACTTCACTCGGCTGAATCCGGCACAAGGATTGAAGCGCATTTTCTCGCTGCAGATTTTGTGGGAGCTATTCAAGCTAGTGCTCAAGGTGGCTCTTCTTGGTGGAGTGGGGTGGGCTCTGGCGTCCAGCATTCATCGCCGTGTGGATGCCGCCGCACTCGCTGCACCGTCAAGTTTGGCACTACTGTTCCGCGCAACTTATGTGCAGGTGACCGTTTGGGCACTGGTGTTGTTAGGGCTAGTGGCCTTATTTGATCTTTGGTTCACGCGACGTGAATACACCCGTAAGTTGCGGATGAGTCGGCGCGACCTGAAGGATGAGGTCAAGCGGCGTGACGGCGATCCGGATGTTCGTAACAAGCGCAAGCGACTGATGAGTGAGTTGTTGAAGCACTCGCGTTCGGTGGCCCGAGTACCGGAGGCAGACATCGTGCTGGCCAACCCAACCCATCTGGCAATTGCTCTGCAATATCGGCCCAAGACCATGCGCTCGCCGGTCGTCCTGTCCAAGGGTGCTGATGCGGTGGCGGCGCAGATGCGTTTGCTCGCCGCGCGATCAGGCGTGCCGTGTTTGCATTCGCCAGAGTTGGCGCGCGCGCTGTTCCGTGAGTGTCGAATTGACCAAGCGGTGCCGGCGCACCTGTATGTCCAACTGGCGCCGGTCTATCGCTGGTTAATGAAGCGTCCCGGCAACAGGATCTTCTCATGAATGTGATGTTTGATCAGCTGTGGCGAAGCAAACGCGATGTCTTGCTCGTACTTGGGGTGATCGTGATTCTGGTCATCCTGTTCACGCCGATTCCGCCGGCGTTGCTGGATTTTCTGTTGGTGCTCAACTTCACTGGTGCGTTGCTGGTGTTGTTGATCACTTTCTTCAGCGACTCGCCGCTGAGCTTCTCGACGTTTCCCTCGTTGCTACTCATCACCACTCTGTTTCGTCTGGCGCTGAATATTTCGGCGACCCGTTTGATTCTCGACGCCGGTAATGCCGGACGCGTGATCAACGCAATAGGTAATTACGTGGTGGGTGGTAACTACGTAATCGGGTTGGTGGTGTTCCTGATTCTCGTGGTAGTGCAGTACGTGGTGGTTACCAACGGCGCGCAGCGAGTCGCGGAGGTGGCGGCGCGATTCACGTTGGACAGCATGCCTGGCAAGCAAATGAGTATCGACGCCGACATGAACATGGGCCTGATCGACGAGCACGAAGCCAAGCGGCGGCGTAGTCAAGTTGAGAGAGAGGCCAGCTTCTACGGTGCGATGGACGGTGCGACGAAGTTTGTCAAAGGTGACGCTATTGCCGGCATCCTGATCATTTTGATCGACATCGTGGGTGGACTGACCGTCGGCATGGTGCAGCATGGTATGGCATGGGGTGATGCGGCCCATCGCTATACGTTGCTGACGGTTGGCGACGGCATCGTGACGCAAATCCCGTCATTGGTGATAGCCGTGGCCACCGGCATCATCGTCACGCGCGCGGCGTCGGATTCGTTGCTCGGCACCGAGATTGCACGGCAGGTGCTGTCGAATTCTTACACCTTGGTGATCGTTGCTTTCGCTTTGGCCGGTTTGTTATTTCTGCCCGGTCTGCCGGCGTGGCCCGTGCTACTCGTGCTGCTTGGCGTGGGCGGGCTTATTTTCGTCAGCTTGCGCGTTGCACCTACGCCTGTGGAAGCGGCCGGCGGCAACGATCCTTTGTCTGCTACGGAAAAGCCGGAAGAAGATCTGAACAAGCTGATGAGCGTAGAACCCATCGAGATCCACTTGGGCAGCGCGATTGCCGCAGCGTACAAGACGCGTGGACTGGACCTGGGTGAGCGGATCGCAACGTTCCGTAAGCAGTTTGCGTTGGAGAGCGGATTCATTCTGCCCAAGGTGAAGACCATGCAGGATCTGCCGCTGGCAGCGGATACGTACGAGTTGCATGTGCAGGGCTCGCGGGTGGGCCAGGGTGAGCTTCACTTCGATGCGCTGCTGGCGATCAATCCGGGTGGCAAGCGTGCCAAGCTCGAAGGGCAGGAGACGCGTGACCCAGCCTATGGACTCCCGGCCCAGTGGATCAGCGCCGAGCAGCGCCAGTACGCGCGCGGCGCTGGCTACACATTGGTGGATCCGGAGACGGTGTTGATCACCCATCTTAGTGAGGTGGTGAAACGGCATGCCCCCGATCTATTGACTCGAGCTGAGACCGAGCGATTGGTGCTACGAGTGCGCGAACGACAGCCTTCGCTGGTCGACGAGTTAGTGCCGGGTGTGATGTCGCATACGGATGTTCAAAAGGTGCTGCAACAGTTGCTGCGTGAGCAAGTCAGTATCCGCAATATCGAGGCGATCCTCGAGGTGCTAGTGGATGCTGGCAAGGCGTTAAAACAGACCGAAGATTTGGTGGAGCGAGTGCGCGAGCGCCTGGGCCCGTCGATCTGTCAACGTGTGAGCAATGCCCAAGGCGAGCTACATGTACTGACGTTGGCACCGGAATTGGAGCGCTCCATTGTCTCTGCTGTGCGCCAGCGGGAGGGTACGGGTGCTCTGGTCGGCGATTTGGCCCAGCTCGAAGCTCTGCTCGGCGGCTTGGCCAAGCAGACCGAAGCCATGATGTCGCGCAATCACCTTCCGGTGCTGCTTTGTCCGGGCTTGGTGCGCAGGCACCTGCGCGCCCTGATCCAGCGCAGTCTCCCGCATGTGACGGTTATTGGTATCAATGAGGTGCCTTCTACCTTGGTAGTGAAGGCGTTTGGCACGATCACTGCTACCCATCAAGTGGCCAGCGCGGCATGAGGTATTCATGAGCATTATTTCAAGCATCGCGCGTTATCTGGGCAATGACGTTCAGGCGCTCGATATCGTCAGCCAGAACGTGGCCAACATGCGCACGGCCGGATATCGCACCGAACGGCTTCGGGCGGACTTTAGGACGGGTGTCCTGGATTCAGCGCCGACGTTGGATATGGCGGATGGGAGTTTGGACATGACCGGCAAGCCGCTGGATTTGGCGATGCAGGGGGCGGCCTTTTTCGTCGTGGATGTAGGCGGCCAATCGATGCTTACCCGTAACGGCCAGTTCCACATCGATGCGAACCAACAGCTGGTTGATGTGGCCGGTCATCCGGTATTGGGTCAATCGGGCCCGATCACGTTGACCCATGATGGTGTTCGTATTGATGCGGGGGGAGCAATTGTCGACGGCGACAAAAGCATCGACAGTCTGCAGGTGATCGCCATCGCAACACCCAGCGCCCTGCACGAGGCTGGCGACGGGCTTTACACCTACACCGGGGCTCAGGCGGACTGGAACGGGAGCATCCACCAGGGGGCGTTGGAGAAGTCTAACGTGGACGCCAGTACAGAAATGGTCCGGCTGATGGAGCTGACGCGTCACGCGCAGTCCGTGCAGCGCGCGCTCCAAGCTTATGACCAGGCCATGCAGGCCGGCATCAACCACATCGGCGACAATTCATAAGGACTAAATATGATCGACGCACTTTATATTGCCACCGCTGGGATGAAGAGCCAGCAGACACAGATTGACACCCTTGCGAACAACATATCGAATCTGCAAACGCCGGGCTTCAAGAGCCGGCGGGTGGCGTTCGGTGACGTTGCGGTGATTTCACCGGAGCAGGTACAGGCTGGAATGTCCCCCGAACACATCGGTGCCGGGTCCGAAATTCTGTCGACCAGTTCAGTGTTTTTACAGGGAACGATGCAGCAGACCAACAAGGTGTGGGACCTAGGGATCCAGGGTGAGGGCTTTCTAGAAGTCGTGGACGGCAACGGTAATCATCTCTATACCCGTGATGGCCAACTCCACGTCGACAATCAGGGTTACCTCGTTACGGCTGCCGGAAACCGGCTGGCGCAAGACATCCAAGTCCCTCCAGATGCGACAAACATAAAGGTGGATCAGAGCGGTCAGGTTTACGCAACCGTTGGTGCGAGCGCAGATCAAACTCTGCTCGGTGCGATCGAGTTGAGCACCTTTCCCTCGACGGAAGGATTGCAGTCAGTTGGTGGCAACAATTTCGTTCCGACGCAGGCCTCGGGCGACCCCAGCGTGGGCAAGCCCAATGAAAATGGCGTCGGCTCACTGATGCAAGGCGTGCTGGAGGGATCCAACGTTGACATGGTCTCAGAGATGTCGACTCTGGTGATCGCCCAACGGGCCTATCAGCTCAACGCACGTGTACTGCAGGCTTCGGATCAAATTCTGGATACGATCAACAACCTACGCCAGTGACCATGACTCGAATGCTGCTCATGTCGTTGCTTGTAATGGTGCCGCTGGCGGTGCTTGCGACGCCGCGTGCGTCTCAGCGAGTCGCGTCTTCGGGCATTGTGGCGGCAGCTCGCGCTCAAATCGATGTACGACTGGGCAAAGATCAGCGAACGGCTAAGGTATCCGTGGTGGGTACGCCGGAGGACGTGTTGGTCTCTCCTGGAGTGGTGACATTGGCGTCGCGCCCGATTATCGGGCGTTGGCCGCGTTCACGTGTCGGTGTACCAGTGGACGTGTTGGTTGGTGGACACGTTGCGCAGTCTGCAACCGTTTGGTTTGCGCTTGATGTCCGACGTGAAGTGCTCGCGTATGCAGGAGACGCCTCGCTGGGCACGCTCGCCACGTCGCTGAGGTTGGTACCCCTCGATGCGAATGTGGCGAGCGTGCAAGGTGAACTTGTGCAGAGCGCGGTCGCTGTGGAGGGTATGCGATTGCGTCGGGCGGTGTTGGCCGGCTCGATAGCCGTGCGCGACGACTTCGAACGGGTGCCGGACGTTGATCGACAGCAGCGGGTGCAGGTCACGGTGGTGGCGGGAGCGATACACATGCAGACCCGTGGCACAGCGAACGCCGCAGGTAACGCGGGCGACATCGTACCGGTATTGGTTGATAACGCCGAAGCGCCAGTGCACGCGCGTGTCACTGACAGGGGAGTGGTGGAAGTTGTTCAATAAATATTGGTGGATTGCGTCGCTGGCTTGGGCACTCGCGGCTCCAGCGAGCCTGCGCGCACAGGTATCTCCTGGATCGATGATTAATCCGGACACGTACCGCAGTTTGGCGGCCGACAGGCGCGCCCATCAAGTGGGGGATACGTTGACCGTGGTCGTCACCGAGACAGCGACCGCCACTGCGAGCGCGAACACGGATGCCGACAGTGGCGTAAAGCTTGGTGCCAGTACGCAAACGCGTTTTGGTACGCATAGTTATGGCGTCGGCTTGTCTGGAAGTGATGCTGGACAGGGACAGACGTCGCGAGCTGGTACGTTGCGCGCTCAGTTGGCCGTACGGGTAGTGGCAGTTGAAGGCGACGGCATGCTGCGCGTTCACGGGGCACAAATGGTTGTCGTTAATGGCGAAAAGCAGAGTTTCACTCTGACTGGACTAGTACGTTCGGAGGACATTTCAGCCGCCAACACCATCTTGTCCAACCGCATCAGCGAAGCGAACATCGAATTCACCGGTCACGGCGACGTCTCGGAGTCGCAGCGCCGAAGCATTCTTTATCGCATTACCCGCTGGTTGGGCCTGATATGAACCGCGTTGTCGTTATCCTGCTTTTGTTGCTGTCGTCCTGTGCTGTCGCGTGGGCTGATAGTGCCAGCGTTCGGCTCAAGGAAATCGCGCGTGTGGAGGGTGTGCGTGACAACGCACTTACTGGTTATGGCTTGGTGGTCGGTCTTGCCGGCACAGGTGATTCGAACAAAAACCGGCTGACTGTGCAGTCGGTGGCCAATACGCTCAGTCATTTTGGAGTCAATATCAGCCCCGACGACTTGAACAGCCGAAACGTCGCGGCCGTCATGGTCACCACTAAGCTACCCGCGTTTGCCGAGTCAGGGCAGCAACTTGATGTGTCGGTTTCCTCGCTGGGGGATGCGCGAAGTCTTGCAGGAGGCACTCTGCTGGAAACTCCGCTCAAGGGGCCCGACGACAAGCTTTACGCCTTGGCACAAGGGCCACTGTCAGTCGGCGGGTACGAAGTGCGCGCTTACGGCAGCTCAGAGCAGAAAAACCACCCAACAGTCGGACGCGTGCCGAACGGCGCATTGGTCGAACGCGCGGCGCCGGTCGGTTTGGATTCCGGTGGTCACACGCTGGATATAGTGCTGTACCAACCAGATTTCACCACTGCCGAGCGCGTCGCCGAATCGCTCCGCCGCAATGCCGGATTCAGCGCAGTAGCCGAGCATGCGGGCATGGTTCGCGTTACTTTCGCGCAGCCTCCGCAGGACTTGGTTCGTACCATCTCGCTGATCGAGAACGTGCCTGTGATTCCGGATCAGGCAGCCCGCGTTGTGGTGAACGAGCGTACCGGAACCGTCGTGTCGGGAGGCGACGTGCGGCTGGGTGCAGTCACCATTTCCCAGGGCAGTCTGCGCATCGTGGTGCAGACGACCTACCAAGTGTCGCAGCCCGATGGCGTGATCGTTAACCCTTCACGAAATATCGGAACGGCGGTTGTGCCTCAGGCCAATATCAACGTGCAAGAACCTGAAGCGAAGCTGGTCACCATTCCCGGCGGAGCGACAGTCGCCGACTTGATCGGAGCGTTACGCGCGATCCATTTATCGACACGCGAAGTGATCACCATTTTGCAGTCCATCAAAGACGCCGGCGCGTTGCGTGGCGAGCTGATCATCCAATGAGGTATTACCCATGGATTTAACTACTGAAGCAATACGTCTTGGGATGAACATGGCGCGGCTGCGCGCTGAAGTTGCCAGCTCAAATATTGCCGGAGTCGATGTCGCCGGCCATCGCACGCAGCGTGCGGATTTTGGGACGGCCATAGGGCTGTTGCGGGAGGCCGCGACAACTCGAGACATAGATGCAGGCAGCTTGGCGGCCCAAACGCCATCTGTGCTTCGTGCCGCAGTGCGCTCGTCGGACTTTGATAGGGGTACTTCCGCAAGTCTCGATGGCCAAGTGGCCGAACTCGAAACGGCGGGCACCGATTTCCAGTCGCTCGCGACCATCATGTCGCGGCGTTTTGCACTGATGCAACTTGCCTTGGTTGGGAGAAACTGACGATGAGTGTCGATGCGATTCTTGCCGCTTCACGCGTTGGATTGGAATTCGAGCGGTTGCGCCTTGAGGCAGCCAGCCACAACATTGCGGTCGCCAACACACCGAGCGCCCCGGGGCACGTCACACAACTGATGCGCGTCGCGAGCTCTGATGGAGCTGACTTCCATACCATGGTGGACGGGATGCAGCGGGGTGGCCACCCTGTTTTAGTGGCGGCCGATGTCGCGCAGCGCGAAGTTCACGATCCGTCAGACCCAGCGGCGGATAAGAATGGGATGGTGAGTTATCCGCGAGTCGACTTGGTCAACGAGATGAGTACGTTGATCGAAGCGGGACGCGCCTATGAGGCCAACGTACGTGCATTCAACACGCTCCGCAGCATGACACTGCATGCGCTTGATATTGGATCAGGCTCATGAGCGTGATGCCAATTGATGCCGTTTCCCTTGGCCGCATCAGCATGCCGGAACTTGGCACCACGGGAGCAGTACAAAGCGCGCCGTCGTTTCTCCAGACGATTGGTGCTGGAGTGAATGAGCTTAATGGAAGCCTAAATGCAGCGGACTCCTCGGCTCGTGTACTGGCCGCGGGAGGGAATGTATCGGTGCAGGATGTAATGATTGCGATGGAGCAGGCCCACTTGCAGTTGCAGTTCGCCGCCGAAGTGCGCAACCGGGTGGTGGACGCCTATCAGAACCTGACGAACATGCAGTTGTAAGCAATCCGGTTTCTCATACGCCTAAGCCGCCCTAGATGAAGCTTGGGGTGGAATGGCGCGATGAGTTGGTAAATGGAATACCCGAGTGTGGCCCGGAGTGTCGGGCGAGTGCCTCGGTTGGGAATCTTTGGAGTAGGTATGCGGCAGTTTTTTGCGTCCATGTCACTGGGTTCGCGCATCGGGTTTGCGCTCGGCCTTCTGTTGATCATCGGTGTAATTGGTGGGGCGACATGGTGGATCATGCACCCGGCCTATGGGGTGCTGTTCGGGGATTTGCGCGAATCGAATGCAGCAGAGATCACCACTGCGCTGGATCAGATGAAGGTGCCTTATCGCCTAGCCGATGAGGGTAAGACTATTTTTATACCGGCCGAGCAGGTCTACGAGACGCGCATGAAGCTCGTCTCGCAAGGTGTGCCCAAGGGTGGCAGCGTGGGCTTTGAATTATTCAAAGACTCGGACTACGGCGTCACTGAATTCGCTCAGAAGGTCAATTTCCAACGCGCGCTGCAGGGGGAATTGGAACGAACTATCTCGTCTCTGTCTGAAGTCACCTCGGCGCGTGTCCATTTGACAATTCATCATGCGGCTCTGTTTGAGAATGATAAAGAGTCGTCCAAAGCTTCGGTGACGCTCAATTTGCGGCCACAGAAGCATCTAGATGCGCGGGAGGTGGTTGGCATCCAGCGTTTGGTAGGGTCGGCGGTCGAAGGGCTGGCACCGGAGTCAGTGGTGGTGCTGGACGGCAAAGGCTTGGTTCTTTCTGGCTATGCCGCCGATGGGCAAGGCGGGGTGCCTGTGGGTGACCGACTGGACCAACAGGGCCGAGTGGAGACCGAGATGCGTACTCGAGTTGGCCTGCTGCTGCACCGTGTGCTGCTTACTGATGACTTCACAGTCTCAGTGGATGTTCGCCTTAACTATGACCATGTCAAACAGGTCAGCGAGCGTTTACTTGCGCAGGGTAACGGTGGCAATGGGCTATTGGTGCGCGAGAAGGTCGATACCGCGGGACACGCTGTCGATGACTCCGACCCTGATCATGTCAAGAGCGGACCTACGAGCAATCAACGTGAAGTTGAGTATGCCCACGGGCATGAGCAGGAAGAAGTTGAGAGGGCGCAGGGGCGGATCGAACGCGTCTCGGTTGGTATCGTCATTCCTTCCATTTTGTCCAAGGATGAAATCGACAAATTGACAGGTGTTGTATCGGCAGGACTTGGTTTGGACACCGCGCGGGGAGACAAGGTCGATATTGCCGCGTTCGCCCCATTGGAGAGTGCAGCGGCGACCGCGGTAGGTGCCGGTGCGACGCTCGACGAGACGAGCTCGGTGCCCACGGAGACCACTGAGCCTTCGGCGACGGTTAAGTCTACCCATGCGCCGATAGAACTGGCGTGGTGGATTTATGCGGTGGCAGCAGTATTGGTCCTGTTGGTGTTTGCCTTGACGTTGTTTGGCCGAAGTTCACCGCGCCGGTTGTTGCCAGCGGAGCGTAAGGAGACGTTGGCCCAGTTGCGCCAGTGGATGGATGCGACCGACGAGGTGGCGCAGTGAACACGGTAGGCGCACGCAAGGCTGCCTTGGCCATGGCGACTATGCATCCGACGGATCGCCGCTGGATGCTTAGGCGCATGCCTGAGTCATGGCGCGCCATGCTGGAGCCGCTGATTCGTGACGCTAGGCGTTTCACGACCATCGATGCAGACATACTGCAGGAAGCACTTGATGGCTCGAGTACATCTACAAGAGTCGACGTGCCCCGGCCCGATGTTCTGATCGCGGTACTGAATGGTCTATCCGGTCAATGGGCGGCGCGCGTGCTGGCTGCGGCTGCCGCTGACCATGCGGAGATCTATCTAGCCGCTTGTAATCGTTTCCGTGCTGACGAGATCCGCCGCAGCATGTCACAACTACCGCATCCTTTCCCACCTTCGCTAGCCAGCGCGATGGCGCGTTGTCTGGATAATTCTGGTCGCGATCTGCGGTCAGTTGAGGTTGTGCGGTGATCCGGCGACTGTCGCAAGGTACCGTGCTCGAGGCTGTGACTCGGCGCGTCGTGGCAGGAGGACATGCAGTACCGTCAGCGGGACTCGTGGACGTAGATGTTGATGACCTCGCCACTGCCGAAGCTTATCGCAGTGGATATGCGGAAGGTTACGAAGCGGGGGAGGGCGATGGGTTGCGCGATGCGAACCAACGCATGCGAGAACTGGAAAATGATGCGCGCAGCTACCTGAATGAACTGGAGGGAAAGCGCGAGCGCGCTGCCGTGTTTGTCGCTGGTCTGCACGATGCTATGCATCGGCACGAAGAGGTGATGGAGGCTCAGGCTTATGAGGTGGCACTGGCCAGTCTGGCACTTGGCTTTGGTCAGTTGCAGGATGACCATTCTTTGTTGCGCCGGCTGTGCCAGCAGGTGGCTGAGGAGTTTCGGACCAAGGCCATACGCCTTGTGGTGTCGGTAGATGACCGCCCGAATCTTCCGGATCATATAGATAACTTGGAAGTGGTTGCTGACCCAGCGCTCGCTCAGGGCAGCTGTCGAGTTGTGACTGGCAGCGGTTATGCAGAAAGCTCGATCGGCATGCGCGTTGCTGCAATCTACGAGGCGATGCTGCAATCGCTTGGAATCAAGCAGTCGTGAGCGAACTAGCCTCGATCGCCCGTTATCGCGGCCTCCTGGCGGATAAGCCGCTGGCATGCAAATACGGCAACCTGTTGGGTTTCAACGGCTTGGTGATCGAGGCTCAAGGGCCGGATGCTCAGATTGGCGAGCTCTGTGAGGTGGATAGCGGGGTTGGCGGGCGATGTGTTCGTGCCCAAGTGGTTGGGTTTCGCGAGGGGCGCGTCCTGTTGATGCCATTTGGACATCTGCGAGGCGTGTCGGTCGGTGCGCGCATCCGTTCCCTTGGTCGCTCACTGCAAGTGCCTGTTGGCCGGAGCATGGTCGGGCGAGTTATCGACGCGTTCGGATCGCCCTTGGATGGCGGCCCGGATATAGACGCGGATGATCTGCGAGACGTTCTGCGCGTGCCAATTAACCCCATGGAGCGCATGCCGCTGGATGAGGCGTTGGAAACGGGCGTACGGGCCATAGACGGCGTGCTGCCCTTGGCGAAAGGACAGCGGGTTGGTGTGTTTGCAGGAAGCGGCGTGGGTAAGAGCACCTTGCTTGGGATGATGGCTCGTCACGTTCGCGCGGATGTTGTGGTGGTTGCCATGGTCGGCGAACGCGGACGCGAGGTAGGTGACTTTCTCGACAATGCGCTTGGCGAAGAGGGACGCAAACGCTCGGTCATGTTGGTGGCGACAGCTGATCAGCCTGCATTAGTGCGAACCCATGCTGTGCATGCAGCACATGCCATCGCCGAATATTTTCGCGATCTGGGCATGGATGTGTTGTTGATTGTCGACTCGATCACGCGCTTCGCCATGGCGCAACGCGAAGTCGGTCTGGCTGTGGGGGAGCCACCTACCTCTCGAGGATATCCACCATCGGTATTCAATCTGTTGCCACAGATTCTTGAACGAGGTGGGCGAGTGCGCGGCGGGGGTTCAATCTCGGCAATCTACAGCGTACTGGTTGAAGGTGATGACATGAACGAACCGGTGGCAGATCACATGCGTGCCATTCTTGACGGGCATGTGGTGCTGTCGCGTGACTTGGCCGCGCGGGGGCAGCTTCCCGCAATTGATCTCTTGTCTAGCGTAAGCCGTCTTGTATCGAGTGTAGCCAGCGACGATGAGTTGAAAGTTATTCAGCGTGTCCGAACCATTGTCTCGACTTACGAGACGTCGCGCGATTTGGTGGACATGGGTGCGTATCAGGCTGGTGCCAACCCACTCTTGGACGACGCTATCGTCATATATCCGCGCCTCGTCGAATGCTTGTGTCAGCGACCATCGCAATGGTCGACGCGGGCCGAAAGCGTGGCGTTATTGCGGGCCATCGTATCGGAAGGTGCGCGACCATGAGCAACGCGAGGCTGCATGCCTATGAGGTTTTGTTGCGGGTGGCGCGAGTGCGCGAGATCCGCGCATCCCTGGCGCAGGTCGAGGCACTTACTGAAGAGCGCACGCGCCGTAAGGGTCTCGAGAAAATTGGTACCGCTCGGATGGCACTCTTAGCGGCCAGCCATGCCGTGGAGGATGGGTCGAAGTTGGATGTGGCTCGTTACGAATTGCTTTCCATTCTTGACGCAACCCTTGGTGCCAAGCTGCAGGTCGCTTCGAGTCAGCTTACTGCGGCAGAGAAAGTCAGCAAGGAGCGGGGCGCCGCTTCAGTGCTGGCAAAGCGGTATCGCGAAAAAATTTGCGACAAGGTCAGCGAAACCAGCGATGCAATAGATCGGAAGTGTTCCACCAGTCAACAGGAAATGGCCATCGAACTCTGGCTCGAGAGCGGAACGCGATGAATACTATCCTTCACATCGACACACCTCTTAATGCAGGATACAACTCAGTCAGCCGGTCGCCTGTGCGTGACTTCGCCGAAGAGTTGAATAAGGAAAGTGGCAAGGCGCTGGAAGGCTGTGCGCATAACGAAGGTAATTCCTCGCGAAACCAGTCATCGCATAACGGAGGAGTACTGGAACTTGAAGAGGACGTTTTGCAAACTGCCGATTCTCTCGGGCTGACAGCATCGGCGGGAATTGGACTTACCACAATTACGAGGGAAGCTGTACGAGTTAGTTCGTGCGTAGTGTCAGCTGCCAGACGAGAAGCGGCTTCTGATGCTATCGCGCAGCTACTGCCAACTGAGTGGCGTCTCCATCTGGAACAAATGAATGCGTTGGTTCCATCCCAAGTGTGTTCGGGGTCCGATCAATCAGCGACGCAGGAACAAGGGCCACTGCCAAGTCCGCAGTATGGAGCAATCCCCGATCTGCGTCCGCTCACAATGCTCCCTTTATTCCTAGACACGAAGCAGGAAATGCCATCAGTACGGCGGTCACCACCCACTTATGGATTCGCCAGCACTGTACCCACGGACAATCATTTGCCTGCTAAGGCGCCATCGAAACCGAAAGAGCACCTTGCCAATATTCGTGAAACGAAACTAATCGCTCATCAGGTGCCAGTTCCAGTCATAACGACTGCCGCCGAAGCTGTTGAGTGGCTCGCCACCCAAGAGCAATTAGCTGCCGCGGTTCCGCCGACGGGTGTCACGGAGTCGTTACTCGGATCCCGCGTGTTCGGGGTTCACTTGTTGGCCAATGCCTATCTTTCAGAACTCACTTTGCCGGAGACGAGCCATTCGAAGGCGGATGTTGCGATGGCGGTAGTAAATAACGATCCGTCGCCAACGCAATTTACGCCGTTCGATGCCAGGTCCGACGCAAATATGTCGTTCGATATATCGCCGCGGAATGGTTCAGAAGCGGCGCTGGTTTTTTTGTCGAATGGCGACACGGAGTTGGAGCCGAGTGAGCCAACTCAGCGGGAAGTGCCCCTCGCCGCCTCTGCGGCCTTTCCGCAAGTTATTTGGCCTGAAAGTTTATTACGTGTGACGAGGCGCGGGGATGGTAGCGCGACATTGTGGATACGCGATTACCGCACAAGCGCTGAAAGCATATTGCGTCTCGTTAACACATTCGCGCTCGCGACGAGCGAGCGAGGAATGTTTCTGGGGCGAATAATTCTGAATGGCCACGAGGTATGGACCTCGCACAAAAAACACTAGGAAGGGAATGCTATGTCAGTCGATGCCATTGGCAGTGTCTTGAATACAACAGACGCGTCAACTACGAAAAGCTCTGGAATAAATGAACAAGATTTCATCAAATTATTTGTTAGCGAGTTACAGTTTCAGGACCCAATGCAGCCACTGGATAACAGTCAGTTCCTTACTCAGTTGGCACAGTTCGTAAGTATCGAGCAACAGAGTGAAGAAGTGTCCGGAATTAACAACCTCTTGACTCTTGGATCTCAGGGCCAGCCTCTTGGCTTACTGTCGCATACGGTGCAAGTTGCTAATCAGGATGGAACGTCGACTTCCGGTAAAGTGACAGGTATCCAGTATGGATCGAATGGCATCACGTTGACCGTAACGACATCGAATAGCAATGTGCTGACAGATGTCACCCTTTCCAAAATTCAGCTCGTGACTCCTTAAAAGGACATAGATCATGACAGGCATTATGCAAGCACTTTACAGTAGCGTCTCCGGGCTTTTTAGTTTCTCGAATAGTCTCAATACGATCAGCAATAACATTAGTAATATGAATACTCCAGGATTTCGCGGCAGCGAATCCTTCTTTGAAAATATGATGGGTGAAACAGGCACCCGAATTGCAGGTACGGGAGAAAATTTAAGCGAAGGTCAGATCCAGCAAACCGGTACCGCAACAGATGCTGCCATCATGGGCGACGGGTTTTACATTCTCAAGGATTCTTCAGGTAATACGTATTACACGCGATCGGGACAATTTGAATTCAACCCGTCAGGACAGTTGGTCGATTCGGTTAACAAATATTTTGTTCAAGGGTTCGATCCGTCCGGAAGCCTGGGCAACATAGACATCACCAATTACAAGACGCTCCCCGCGCAGGCGACGACAGCCATAACTATGAGGGGCAACATAGCGCCGGGAGATCCGTCTGATAGCGTTCATGCGGTAACTGTGTACGACGTTCAAGGTAACGCCCATGTACTGAGCGTATCTATGGCTAACAACACCGCCGTCATCCCTGGCAGCTGGTTGGTGACGATCACCGATGGTAGTGGCAATAACGTAGGTAGCGGTGAAATTCGCTTCAATCAGAATGGAACACCTCAGAGTGGCTTCAATTCCATCACGATGACAGATGTCCTGGGGGGAGCTTCCCAGTCCATTGCGTTGAATTTCGGTGCCGCTAGCGGACTGAACGGAGTGACTAGTTTTTCAGGCGTCACCTCGGATCTTTCTGCCTCAGTGAAAGACGGGCATGGCGTCGTAGGGGTTTCCTCCGAATCGTTCGATATCGGCGGCACGCTCCAAGTCGTCTATTCCAACGGTGAGACAAAGGCGGGCCCACAATTCGCCTTGGCATCATTTCAGGATGAGAGCTCGATACAGCTGACTCATGGAAACCTCTATTCACAGCCACTTGGCCAAGCTGCACATGTCGGTAAAGCCAATACGGCGAACTTCGGACAAATCGAAGGCAGCAGTCTTGAGATGTCGAACGTCGACCTAACCCAAGAGCTTGCCGACATGATTGTGATCCAGCGAGGTTACCAAGCCAGCTCGAGGGTCATGACAGTGTCCAGCGACATGCTTCAGCAGCTCTATGATTCCACTCGGGGCAGCTGAAAGTGAATGATGGCGTTCGTTTTGGTTGGGTTAGCGAATCACGTCGAGAAGCGCTACGCGCGCTGGTATTCGACGCAGTGTTGGAATGGTCGAGTGAGTGGTGGATCCATCACGTGGCTACCGATGTCTGTGTCCGTTCCATCGAACATCGCAGCTTCGTTGGCAAGGGTTCCACATCGTATATTTCTACCAGTGAGTCTGGTCTATTGGCGATTTTCATGGAGGGGAACCGAACCGGCGGACTCGGACGGCATCTTGCCGGGGCGGACGGTGGCGATGATGCCGGCTGGGCCGAGCGTATTGGTCAGGAGGCGCTGGAAGATTTATCGATGCGCGTTTTCAGATTGGCTGGTGCGGTCCAGTTTCCGCGATTGCATCACGCTACTTTGTCACCGGGGCTAGACCGTGCCGACCTGGGTACGTGCGCCATGGCTGTCTCGTTGGGGCAGCTGGCACTGAGCCTTCTTATCGATCGGCAATTGGTAGATCGCACGGTTGCCCCCAAGGCCGCCAAGGCCATGAGCTTAACCACACGCAGGTCCGCGTTGGACGATGTGCCGTTGCGCATCAATGCTGTCATGAACTTTGGGTCGGTGAAACTAACCCAGCTATCTGACTTGCGTGCAGGAGAAGTGTTGATTGGCGATTGTGGCCTCGAAGAGGCGTTACAGATATGCGTAGAAGGTCGTGGTGCTATTGCTAACGCCTATCTGCGCAGATCAGGGACAAAACGTGCCGTGATGCTCGGCGGCATCCATCCTCAGGAAGAACACGAATCATGAATAAAGTAGTCGTTGCACCGATTGCGCTGGAAGAAGTGGACTCCAGCGTGGGGCCAAGTGAGCCGCTCATTGAGCGGAACTTGGCTTTGTTGGGTCACGTCAAGGTACGGCTGGACGTGCTCATGGGGAGTGCGGAGCTCAACGTCGAAAAACTATTTTCTCTCGCGAAGGGTGACGCGTTGGAGCTGGACGCGGACCTTGATGCGCCGGTGTCGTTACTGCTGGACGGGAAGCCGATTGCCCGTGGCCATCTGATGGCGACAGGTGACTGCTTTGGCCTGAAAATCTCTGAGATATTGTGAGCATATTTGCGTTGAATTTGGTCTTTGCGTTCGTTACACCCGCTGCCGTGAAGGTAAATGCGCGGCCAGCTATTCCCTATCGAAATGCAGCAGCGGTTTCGACGAGCGGCTTTGTATTCGCTATGGTGATTACTGCGCTGGTGTTAGCTGCCTTGGTTGCATGCGCTCTGTATGCACGACGCCGCGGCTGGGTCGTTGGTGCAGGTGTTGCGACCCGCCCGGCGGGCCATGCGGGTATCGAGTTGCAGGCATCGAAGCGGCTGAGTTTGGCTACGACCGCACATGTCATAGCGTACAACGGTCTCGAGTACCTTATAGTGGAAAGTGGCCGTGGCAGTGTCGCTACAATTTCCCCATTGGTCGGCGACCGCGCCAGCCGGGGCGGTACACCATGACGAGAGGCCGGTCCGTCGTTCTCTTGGCTTTGCTGCTCGGCGGGTTGTTGCTGCCAATGCTTGGCTGGTGCAGCGACCCACTTCAGGACGCTATAACGCGAGCCTCAGCTGAAGACTATTCGCCGATCCTGCGTTCGTTCCTGTTGTTGTCCCTCCTCTCGTTCATTCCATTGATGGTGATTGCGCTCACGTCTTTCACACGCATCATCGTCGTGCTTTCGATGGTGCGTAGCGCTCTCGGACTACAGCAGACACCGCCCAATAGTGTCCTGTTGACGCTAGCTATGTTTCTCACCTTGTTTGCCATGAACCCCGTGTTCCAGGTCGCCAAGCAAACGGGGCTGGATCCGTATCTGCGGCATGAGATACCTGCTGGGATAGCAGTCCAACGTGGGTTCGCGCCGTTCAAGGTGTTCATGGTCAAGCAGACGCGCGAGGAAGACCTGCTAGCGGTCATCCATATGTCCAAGATGGCACCGCCGAAAACGGTAGATGACATTGGTGTGTTGCAGCTGGTTCCAGCGTTCATGTTAAGTGAATTGCAGACTGCATTTCAGATCGGCTTCGTGATCTTTCTGCCTTTCCTGCTGATTGATCTCGTCGTTGCGGCGATTCTCATGGCGCTCGGTATGATCATGCTGCCTCCCACCACGGTTAGCTTGCCGCTCAAGATTCTTCTGTTTCTCATGATCAACGGATGGGCACTTCTGGCCCAAGCCTTGTTGAGCAGCTATCACACCTGAATGGATGGGCAGGTGCCTTGGACAGTATTGAGCATGTGCTCTGGGAGCAGTGGCGCGGAGAGCGTGACAGGACTGCGCGCAACGCACTTGTTGTCAAGTATTCGCCTTGGGCAAGAATGGTGGCACGGGACGTTTACGTACGTGTCCACTCGTTGGGAGACGCGTGGCGCGACTGTACCCAGAATGCTTTGATTGGAATGATGGAAGCGATGAATCGCTTCGATCCCGACCGCGGGATCAAGTTTGAGACGTATGCGCGCTACCGCGTACGCGGCGCCGTCTTCAATGGCTTGAGGGTGCTGCGCGAAAGCCTAGCGCAAGGCTCGCGTGCCTACGATCGAACGGGTCAAGTGCTAGATCGAATCGAGTCGTTCGAGAACGATAAAGATTCCGATCCATTGGAGGCATTTGCAACAGCGACGATCGGGTTAGGTCTAGGATTTCTGTTGGAAGCGGGATCCTTCCCCGGCCAAGAAGAAGCGATTGACGCGTACGCTGAACTTGAGAGGGAAGAACTGAGCACCTTGGTCGCCAAGGGCATCGAACAGCTTGACGAGCGTGAGCAGGCTATCCTCACTTTGCACTACTTCCATCACGTATCTTTCGTCGATATCGCGGTGCAGCTCGGAGTGACCAAAGGCCGAATCTCGCAGGTGCATAAGCGGGCTCTTCAGCAGTTGCGCGTTAATCTTGGTAGCCGCACGTTTACTGAGTACTAATGGCGGACTGAGTGAGTTGTCAGGCGAATGGCCACCTAAAAGCGCGCAGAACTATCCCATGTGTTGTGCATACGTTCGACGCATAGATGACTTGTCACCCCGTGTCGGTGCGCGAGGCGTGTCACCTTGCACATGCCACGTTTACAGATCAACCTCGCTTTCCCACGCGGACGCCAATTGCGCGCAGATGATGACGGTCTAGTGCAGCCGGGATGCTCCCCGCAGGCTAACCGTCGTCTCTCTCTTTGGTGCCAGAACCATACGGCATTGGCCGACGTAGGAGTTGAAGGCGGTGGGCTTGCCACGCGCGCCGCTGCGCGTTAACCAGAGCGAACAAAGTGTCGTGGATGTGCGACCTCGCATGTCGCCTATTCTGCATCTTTTGCGCGTGCTGGCTTATCGACGCCGGCGAATTCAATTCTGAAGTGCACAATTGCCGAGTCTACGATCTGATCCGAAGATCCGACGACCTCCAGCATGTCTTTTGTGTACGCGATACTCGATGATTAGGTCTCGCAATCTGAGCACTGAATGCCAACCTTAGTGAGATGAATGCGCCAGCACCGTATTCCGCCGAGACCGTCGTTGTTTTGCGTTCGCCTATGCGTCAGTTACGGCCAAGCTGCTCCAACGCTACCAGCTCATGTAGCTGGGAGAGGCCTAGTGAGGTCGCGTCGGACAACGCCTTATCCTTCTGCAGAAGAACCTTCAATCCTTTACGTAGGCCCGCCGTGAGCTGGAAGAGCTGCGGAGTACTGCGCTTTGGCAGGCTGATGAGGTAGTCATATTTGCTGACCGGATCCCGCTGGACGATGTCCAGATCAACAAAGGTTGGAAAGGCTCCGGTCGCTCTTGCGGTAAGTAAGACTGTCCCAGGCTTGAGCTTCGGCTTGCTTTCATGGGGGTCGGACACGAACAGGTGGCGAAAAGACCCAACACTACCTTTTTTGGTTAAAGGGGATTTGCTACTGAGCACCTTCGCTTGGTCTTGCACCATCGATTTTGCGCAGGACTTCTCAGTATGTGTCGTCGGTCTATTCCAGACAAACATAGGCAGGAATGAGTTCCCAGCGTCAAGCCACTCGGCCAAGGTGGGAACAGAATTGGGCGTGGTCGAACTAGACGCTTCGGCCCCCTGCTTGGCCGTCTGGCTGCGCGCGTGCAGCGTGGTGTACTCGCGGAGCATTTTCAGGAAGTGTCTGGACTGCCTAGTCAGTACTTTCTTAGGGTCGGCAGCTTTCAGCGCCTCAATGCGCTGACAGTAACTGTTGTACAGCTGCTGATTGCGCACCGCGACGCAGGTGTCGCGCGACATGTCGAGACCCGTATCGGTGAAGTTCGCGCTGCCGATGATCACAGTCTTAGGTGCGATCAAGTAAAGCTTCCAATGAATGCTCTTGTATCCCCGGAAATCGACCCAGAGTCCTTTGGGGAGGATTGTGGCGACGGCCTCTATGAAATCTGGGTCGGTGAACGCGTTGATCGTGCCCACCACGATTTCGATCGTATTGCCTCGAGCCTTCAGCTTCTCGACAAAACTGGCAGTGGAGTAGGCGAAGGCAGACACGATTTGGATACGCTTACTGCGTTGCTTTTCTAGTAAAGACCGCAGTGACGATTCATTCGAGAGGATATCCATGGACCGGCCAATCTACTCATGGGAGCATCTAAGCTAGCATGCGGCGAGGCATAACACGTGCGCCCATATACTGGGCAAACGTTTGATTGCGTGGCGCAGGTTTCGTGCTGGCATGGCAACCGCATGCGCCTTGTTGTGCGGATTCCGCAGATGTCAGAAGAGCATTTCAGCGCTAGATGAACTTCGCGCTGCGTCGTTCATCGTTAGGCCTGCTATGCGTGTTAGCAATGCATGGTCCAAGCAAGCGCGCTCATCTATTACTGAACGGCCTCACTGTAGGCATCACTCCCTTAGGTAGCTCTGATCAATGTGATGCATTCGCCGCGATTGGAGCCGTTGGGTTGGAGGCGGTCGAAATGGGCCACGCGCTTTCCATGAGGCCTGTGAATCGTGAAGACGCCCACACTACCGATTGCAATAGATTGCTATCCGAAATCAATAGCCAGACACGTTCGACGGTAACTATGACGGTAGGTGGTGGAACATAATTTCTGAAAGCGTTGATACACAAGGGATGGAAGGTGGCTATTCGAATGCACCCATAGAAAGTATTGGTGCTCGGTATCAGGCCTCTAAGGCTTCAGCTCACCTGTCTGCTAAAACTGGTTAGAGTCCTAACCGAAATTTTCCAACAGGTTTGGTTGGAAATATCAGCGCGTAGTTGTCGACGAAAGGCTAGAACTCAATCGCAGCGTATCTAGGTAGTCAGCCCATGCCTGCATCATCTTCGTGCGTTCCGCGAGGTGAGTCGTTCGGTTGTAGGCTCGGCCAAGTGGATCACGCACGGCGTGCGCAAGCTGGTGCTCTATGAAGTCCGGACGAAAGCCAAGGACTTCATCTAGGAGCGTCCGTGCCATCGCGCGAAAGCCGTGCGCAGTCATCATGGTGTTGTCGAAACCCAGAGTCCTCAGCGCCGCAGTAATGGTGTTCTCGCTGATCGGTCTAGAGGTACTGCGGACACCGGGTAAGACGAATTGGCTTCTGCGCGTGTATGGCTGTATGTCTTTGAGCACATCCATCGCCTGCTTGGCGAGCGGGACAATGTGCGGTGTCTTGGTTTTGCTCGCCACATAACGCCACTCCGCTTTGCTTAGGTTTATGTCCTCCCAGCGCGCATGCCGAAGCTCGCCAGGGCGAACGAACAACATGGCTGAGAGCTTGAGAGCTGCGAGCACAATCGGCGAGCCTTGATAGCCATAGATCGCTTTGAGGAGCTTCGCTACATCGTCGGGCTCGGTGAGGCTCGCAAAATGCTTGGTTTTTGGTGATGTGAGGGCGCCGATGAGGTCAGTGGCCGGATTGTGCGTACCTCGCCCCGTAGCGATTGCGTAGCGGAACACAAGGGACGCTGCCGCGCGTGCGCGGTGTGCTGTTTCGACTGCGCCTCGCGCTTCGATCTTGTGCAATGCCATCAGTAGCAGAGGTGCGGTGATGTCTTGAATCGGGATGTCGCCAACGAACGGGCCTAGGTCCTTTTCAAGCATACGACGTTCACGCACCACGGAGCCTGGGCTCAGCGTCTTCGCCCGCTTCTTCAGAAGCTCCTCAGCCATGGTGCTGAAGGTGTTCCCCGCTTCTTCGATGTGCGCTGCGCGTTGGATCCGCGCCACTTGTGCCGGATTAGCTCCGCCTTTGACCAGCGCTCGTGCTTTGTCGCGTTCCCCACGAGCTTCTGCCAACGGCACGGCAGGGTACTCACCGAGCGTGAGCATGTTGGCCTTACCGGCAAAGCGGTAGCGATAGCGCCATATTTTCGAGCCGGCCGGGCGAATTTCGATGCACAGACCGTTGGTGTCGGCGATGCGGAAGACCGTATCCCTAGGCTTGAGGCTGCGGAGCTTGGTATCGGTCAGCATAGGTTTGTGAGTAACACGAATGTGAGTAAGGGGCGCAATAGCCTAGATCTTACTCACCCTGTTACTCACTTACTAGTCGGATGCAGATGGACGCCTCTGAACGGGGTCGGACGGTAAAGTCCTTATTTGAAGGACCTTTTGACGTCACTGCAGACTATGTCGGACTTCTACGGACGATTAAGTGGTGGGCCCAGAAGGACTTGAACCTTCAACCAACGGATTATGAGTCCGCTGCTCTAACCAATTGAGCTATGGGCCCGCGCGAACGAGGAAGTTTACTGTACGCGCGCTTTTCGTACGAGGTGTTGT
>JBDTBF010000016.1:0-23502 GCA_039924175.1 Rhodanobacter sp. | reverse complement strand
TGAACAATATCGTTGAGCAGTTTGAATCCGAGCAGATCACCCGCCAATTGCCGGAGTTCGCCGCTGGCGACACCGTGGTTGTCAACGTCAAGGTGACGGAAGGTACCCGCGAGCGCGTGCAAGCGTTCGAAGGCATCGTCATCGCCAAGCGTAGCCGCGGTCTGCATTCCGCCTTTACCGTGCGCAAAATCTCGCACGGCACCGGCGTAGAGCGCGTATTCCAAGCGCACAGCCCGGCTATCGAGTCGGTTACCGTGAAGCGCAAGGGCAAGGTTCGCGCAGCGAAGCTGTACTACTTGCGTGGCTTGGAAGGCAAGGCTGCTCGCATTAAGGAAGACGTTGCTGGCGCCGCCGCCGCGAAGGCCAAAGCGAAGGCCAAAGCCGCTGCTGCAACGGCTGCAACTGCTAAGTAACTCCGAGCAGTGTGACGCTCGTGCAAACCTCGCGGAGCAATCCGCGGGGTTTTTGCTGTCTGTGAGATGGGTTTTTGAGCCAGGCAAAGGAGAGTAATGGATTACTCTGGCGTCAAGCAGCGCGCGTCGATCCCGGTGGTGGATCGATGCGACCCTTTCGTACATGGTTTCCCCGACAGCGCTGCTTCCTGACACACCTTTCTGGGGTGATCTGGACGTGACATCTCGGCAATTAACTGCCTGGCGGAGTAGGGCACACTAGTGAGTTAGGGCGGCGCTCGGCGCAATGGTAGACGGCACGATTGTGCGGACTTCCTGACGGCGTAGTGCGGAGTCAGCAAGAACGCGCCGTGGCTGAATTGGCCATCGACGGTAGCTCAAGCGCTCTGCATGGTGCAGCTCTGGTAGGTACTTATGGGAGCCGCGCCTTTCTTTTCACTGCGGCGACTTCCCACCGCCGCCGCGGCGCTTTGGAAAGGCGCTGCCAGCACGGACACACCGCGGGTGCGGCGGCGCGGTGCAAGCTGGGTGCCTCCGGACGCGGTGGCAGCATGACAGCGTGAGAGACTGTCGCGCTGGACCGGCAGCGGCGCCTTTAGTGTTTGACTAATTTACCAATCGCTCGGGCGGCTGCAAGAAGTTTCCCTGCACAAAATCTACGCCGCAGGCGAAAAGCAGGGACGTGCTATTGGCATCCTCGACCCACTCAGCCACGGTATAGCGTTTCAATTCGCGCGCGCGGTTACAGATTTCTGTGATCTTCTTCTGGTTTTCTGCGTGTTGCGGCAAATCCGCCATATAGCTGCGATCGATCTTCAGGTAGTCCGCGTCGATATGATTGAGTAGTTGGAATGAGTTCAAACCAGAGCCGAACTGCTCCAGCGCGAAGCTACCGCCGAGCTCCTTCCAGCCACGAACGAATTCTTGTGCCGGGCGCAATAGCGTCATCACCTTGCTTTCCGTCATTTCCAAGACGATGTGGCCGCGTTTGAGCGACGCCGCTTTGAGCCGGTCGGCTAGCCACGGTAGCAACGTGGGGTCTTGCAACGATGCGGTCGTGAGCTTGATAAAGAACGTCGTTGGCTGTCCCTGTACTTCGCGCGCCAGCAACGTGTCAATTGCGTGGCGGATGACGTAGCGGTCAATGGCCGGATGAAGACCGTGTTTTTCTGCGATAGGCATGAAGGTCATTGGCAAGACTTCCCCTTGTGGCCCGTTCATCCGTAGCAAAATTTCAGCGTAGTCACCCTCGGCGTCTTGCAGGCTGATGGTCTGTTGGAAGTACAGCAAGAGTGTGTCGTTGGCCATCGCTTGCTTGAGCAGATCGAGCCAATATTGATCACGTTCTTCGTCCGCTTTTTCGCGCGCAGCGGGGTCGTGCAGTTCCACTTTGTTCTCGCCGCAACTTTGCGCATTGCGTAGTGCTTCGCTGGCTTGATTAAGCAGTAACTCGGTATTGGCACTTTTCTCCACCAGGAAGCTACCACCAATACTGGCGGTAACCGTGAGGGAGCGAACGCCGGCGTCGAAAATTTCGTTACTTATAGCGTGTTGTAGCTGGGTGACCCATTCTTTAATTGCAGCGTCGTCCCGCGCACTAAGGACGACGCCAAACGTGTGTTCGGCAAGCATGCCCGCCGCGTCATCTGCACCAAGTTGCATACGCACACGGTCGGCGAAACCGGCCAACAATTCGTCTGCCTTGCTCAGGCCCACGTTATTGACGATGGACGCCCAATGGTCAGGCTCTACCAGTAGCAGCGCTTGGCCCTTGGTGCCTTTGGCTGCCGCAGAAACCGCGTCGTCGATACTCTCCAGCATGCGTGCGCGGTTGAACAGGCCCGTGGTGGAATCGCGCTGCATTTGTTCCAATGTGGCGGGGTCGGCCATTTGCCGACGGAAGACGATTTGTAAGCACGGCTCGCCTTCAAAGGTGGCTTGCGCGAATTCCGCGACAGCGTCAAAGCCGCTGCCGTCGGCGTGGCGCGTACGTACGCGCAATTGCGGTGGCAACTTCTCCTGGCGCGAGTGTCCGCGTAACGCGGCCTTGAATTCGTCCGCGTCAGTTGCATCGATCATGTCCAGGATGGGCAAGCCGAGTAGGTCGTCAAAGCTTTCGTAGCCGAATGCCTCCAAATACGCTTGATTGGCTCGGACGTGCATGCCTTCATGTACGTAAGCAATGGCATCAGTGGAGGAGCCCAACAAGGCGTCGCAGCGGCGGTCTGATTCGCGCAGGGCGGTTTCTAAACGGCGCACTTCACGTCGCGTTTGTAGCGACTCAAACTCACGTTGTAATGATGCAATGAGCTGTTTTGGTTGGCTGCGCGAAGCGACGCCACGCGCGCCGTGCTCAAACAGGTTTGCAACGACCTGGTTGTCCAGCACGTTAACTAACCCGAGCAGCGAGTAATCGCGGCCTTCCGCGTCAAGCAGATGAACAACTTCGGGCTGGGAAAGCGTGGTGACGGTTGGGTCGAACAAGATGAGATCTGGTTCTAGGTCGTTGAGCGCGGCTTGCAGTTCGTCTGTGTTGGTGGCCCGGGCCGGGCGCACGGCAATACCCGCGTTGCGCAGCAAGCTGATGGTCTGTTCCGCTTCATCGAGCGAGTTTTCGATGAAGAGGATCTTGATGACGTAATCTTTTTTCATACCGCGTTGGGGTTTCCATTGACCATGGTGGGCGCCGCCAGATCGTTTTTTAGGTGAGCCGCCTGAGACTCGTTTGTAACGGATTCTGAGCGCCACCGCCAGCAAGAAACTCTGTAACTGCTACAGGCACCTATCTTAAAGTGGCCGTTTGGAGCCGTCACCAGCTACTTCACGTACCAATTTTGGTACCAGATAACCCGGCAATCGTGCACGCACCTCATCCATCAACGCACGTGCACGCGTATCGTTTACTTCGAAGTGAGCAGCACCTTGTACACGGTCGAGTTGATGCAAGTAATACGGCAAAACGCCAGCGGCAAACATACGCTCGGAGAGGTCTGCGATGGCGTCGGCACTGTCGTTGACGCCGCGCAGTAGTACCGACTGATTGAGCAGCGTGACACCGGCAGCCCGCATGCGCGCACAGGCTGCGTCGACGCTCGCATCGAATTCGTTGGCATGATTGGCGTGCAGCACTACAACCTTTTGCTGGGGTAGGCTGTTTAACCAGGCCAAGAAGGCCTCATCAATGCGCTCGGGCAGCACCACCGGCAGGCGGGAATGGATGCGCACGCGTTTGACGTGAGCAATGTCGGCCAGACCGTGGCTGAGTTCTTCCAGCTTGTGCGTTGCCAAGGACAACGGGTCGCCACCGGACAGGATTAATTCGTTGATGGACGTGTCTTGACGCAGATGTGCCAACGCTTGCTGCCACTGACTGGATGCGGCCATTTCCTGGCCATACGGAAAGTGCCGGCGGAAGCAATAGCGACAATTCACCGCGCAGCTGCCGCTGGCGATCAACAATGCACGCCCTTCGTATTTATGCAGAACGCCGTGCGCGGCGCGTGCATCCAAATCGCCTACCGGATCATCGACGAAGCCGGGCACCTGAACCAATTCGACCCGTTGCGGAAGCACTTGCAGCAAGAGCGGATCGTTTGGGTCGCCGCGCTTCATGCGTGAAATAAAGCTGCGCGTTACACGCATTTGGAAGCCAGCGTCGGCGGCTGGAAGCTGGTCAGTGAGATATGCCAAATCCACCAGTTCAAGTAGCTCGGCGGCATCAGTCACGCACTCGCGCCACAATTGTCGCCAATCTGCCAGTGCTTCGGTTGTAACGGGCGTAGTGCGTACGCCGGGGGTTGCGGTTATCATGTGTGACCCTTTAATCAGGCATGCGCCCGTCAGTCCGGCCATTTTAGCCGTTGATCGAGGTGCGCGATGGTTTGATCAAGCCTTTGCTCGTCATTATCACCACTTGGAGCTCACTGCATGTCGACCTACGGCCTTAACGACGTCAAGAACGGTGTAAAGATCATCGTTGACGGCGAACCTTGCACTATCGTCGAAGCAGAGTTCATCAAGCCGGGCAAGGGACAGGCGTTTACGCGTATCCGCATTCGTAACCTGATCAACGGTCGCACGGTAGAAAAAACCTTGAAGGCGAGTGAGTCTTTCGAAGGCGCGGATGTTGTTGATACGGATATGCAGTATTTGTACACCGATGGTGAGTTCTGGCACTTCATGCAGCCAGACACGTTTGAGCAGCATCAAGCCGACAAGGCCGCCGCCGGTGAAGCTGCCAAGTGGATGAAGGGTGAAGAGGCTTGCGTGGTGACTTTGTGGAACGATCGCCCGATTGCGGTGCAGCCACCTAATTTTGTGGAATTGAAGATTGTCGAAACCGACCCGGGTGTGCGTGGTGATACCTCGGGTGGTGGTGGCAAGCCAGCCAAGCTGGAAACGGGCGCCGTGGTACGCGTGCCGTTGTTTGTCAATCAAGATGAACTCGTTCGCGTTGACACGCGCTCAGGTGAGTACGTCGGCCGCGTGAAATAAGACAGCCGCCGATTGGTGGCTCATACGGCGATGGTTTAGGTCGTCGTAGTTCAAGCATGGGGCGGGCGCTGCAAAGCGTGCCGCCCCATGTCTTACCCCTAATACGAAAGTGAGTTAATCCATGAGTCAAACGCCAACCCAACCCGTAGATTTATTGATTGAAGCGCGCTGGGTGGTGCCGGTGCAGCCGCACGGTGTGGTGCTTGAAGAGCATGCCGTCGTGGTCGATGGTGGCGTCATTCTCGCCATCTTGCCGATTGCCGAAGCGCGCGCCATGTACGCGCCGCGCGAGCGTGTTGAGCTGCGTGAACAAGCGTTGATTCCGGGTTTGGTCAATGCACACACGCACAGCCCGATGACCTTGCTGCGCGGTCTGGCGGATGACTTACCGCTGATGGTCTGGTTACAGCAGCACATCTGGCCAGCCGAAGCAAAGGTGATGGGCCCCGAGTTTGTGCGCGATGGTGTGGAACTGGCAGTCGCCGAAATGTTGCGCGGTGGTACCACCTGCGCCAATGAAAACTACTTTTTCCCTGATGTGATTGGCGCCACTTTTCGGCGCATGGGGTTTCGTGCCGTGGTCGGCTTACCGGTCATTGATTTTCCCACCGCATGGGCGAAGACGCAGGACGAGTACTTCGAGCGCGCGATCGAGGTTCACGACAGCTTTCTGGGTGACGCACTAGTGGGCACGGCGTTCGTGCCGCATGCGCCATATACCGTCTCTGACGAAAGCTTCGAGCGGATTCGGATGCTGTCTGACCAAATGAATATTTCCGTGCACCTGCACACGCACGAAACCGCGCAAGAGATCACTGACGAGAAAGCCAAAAGTGGCTTGCGTCCGTTCCAGCGTTTGCAGAAGTTGGGCATCGTCAACGACCGGCTGATCGCGGTACACATGACGCAATTGACGGATTCTGAAATCGCCGTGTGCGCCGAAGCCGGCGTGTCGGTGGTGCATTGCCCCGAATCCAATTTGAAGCTGGCCTCTGGTTTCTGCCCAGCGGAAAAATTGCGCCGCGCTAGCGTCAACGTGGCTCTTGGCACCGATGGCTGCGCGTCAAACAACGACTTGGACATGTTCGGCGAAATGCGCACGGCAGCGCTGTTGGCCAAGGCGGTGGCGGGCGATGCGGCGGCGTTTGATGCAGCCTACGCGTTGCGCACGGCGACGTTAAATAGCGCCCAGGCGATGGGGTTGGAAGCAAAAATTGGCTCCATTGAAGTAGGCAAACAGGCTGATTTAACCGCGGTACGGCTGAGCGACCTGGAAACGCAGCCGATGTACAACGTGATTTCGCAGCTGGTGTACGCCACCGGGCGCCATCAAGTGACGGATGTGTGGATCGCGGGTGCGCGCAAGTTGGCAGATCGCCTGCTAGTTGGTGTGGATACCGATGAGATCTTGAAGAAAACGCACGCCTGGCGCGAGCGCATTGCGACGCATTGAGCCCGCTCTTGTCATACATCAAAGCAGTTGGCACCGCCGCCGTGTATCACCAGCTACGGCTTTGATTTCGCCTTGTTTGAAGTGAGTCAGTGATAGGCACTTTGCTTGACGCCGTGCTGGCCGATGGCGGTGCTTGGCTCGAGTGGGTGGTTGCGCCAGTCGCACGCACATGCGGTCTGTGAGCGGCTGGCCCGGGTGCCGCCGAAAGTCGATGGACACGCTTGCCGCGGCAGCGAATCAAGCCTACTGCTGTGTACCGATGGCAGGCGCACTAAACTAGGCGGGTGCTTTTGAGGATTCAACCCATGTCGACCGCGTCAAACGCAGACTTCAATGCCAACCACGAGAACGTCAGCGCCGATGAAATTGCCCACTTCGATCAACTGGCAGCGCGCTGGTGGGACTCGGATGGTGAATCGCGGCCGCTGCATGACCTTAATCCGGTGCGCGCCGCGTATATCGCCGCCCGTATCGATTTGCGCGGTGCCCGTGTTGCTGATGTCGGTTGCGGTGGCGGTCTGCTGAGCGAAGCGCTGGCTCGGTCTGGCGCCGAGGTGACCGGTATTGATTTAGCGCCCAAGGTCATTGACGTTGCGCGCTTGCATTTGCATGAGTCAAATCTGCAAGTGGATTACCGCGTGCAGTCGTCCGCGCAACTCGCCGCCGCCGAACCGGCCAGTTTTGATGCGGTGTGCTGCATGGAGATGATTGAGCATGTGCCGGATCCCGCTGCGCTAGTGAATGACTTGGCCGCGCTGGTCAAGCCGGACGGCATGCTGGTGATGTCCACGCTTAACCGCACGCCGGCAGCCTTTGCGGCGGCGATTGTGGGGGCGGAGTACCTGACGCACATGCTGCCGCGTGGCACCCATCATTATGAAAAGTTCTTGAAGCCGTCCGAACTGGGTCGCTTATTGCGACAGTCAGGATTGCAGTTGGAAGACGTTTCTGGACTGGCCTACAACCCGCTGCAACGCAAGGCGTGGCTTAGCCGCATCACGGCAATCAATTACCTTCTGTGCGCGCGTCGTCCGGCATGAAAAAGCTTCCCGAGATTATTCAAGCGGTGCTGTTTGATCTGGATGGCACCTTGCTCGATAGTGCCGCCGATTTGTACAGCGCACTGTGCGTGCAGTGTGCGGAAGAAGACGTTACTCCGCCGCCGTTCGCTCCGGTGCGCGCGGTGGTGTCCCGCGGCGCACGTGCGGTGTTGCGTTGTGCGTTTGCCGAACGTGGCGAGGCGGCGTTAGTAGCGCTTATGCCGCGCTATCTAGAGCTGTATCAACAAGGCATGGCGCAACAAACGCGCGCGTTTGATGGCGTCGGCGCATTGCTGTCGCAGATCGAGGAGCGTGGACTGCGTTGGGGCATCGTGACCAATAAAGCAGGTTATCTGGCCGACGAGCTGGTTAACCGGATAGGTTGGACGGATCGCGCCAGCGCGGTGGTGGCCGGTGACACGCTGGCCGTCAAAAAACCTGATCCAGCACCGGTGTTACTGGCCTGTGAGCGTGCTGGGGTTATTCCTGCGCAATGCTTGTTTGTCGGTGATGACCAACGCGACATTCAGGCGGGAAACGCGGCCGGTTTATATACGGTCGCGGTGAGCTGGGGTTACTTGGATGGCGGTGATCCGCACGAGTGGAATGCGGACGCCGTGGTGGATGCCCCGCAACAGCTGTCGCAGCTGCTGCGGTTTAACGAGGCCTTGGTATGAGCGATGTCGTAGAGCTGGTAGAACAACCGTCAGTGTTGCAAGGTTTCATCGACAAATGGCTGGTCGCGCAGCCGCAGCAACGTATTGCACTGGTGTTTGTCGATGGCAAGCGTTACCCCGGCCACGTCGCGCTAGCGGCGTTGGAACAAGAATTAATCAGCGCGGCGTACGGCATTCGTGAGCCGCAGGTGGCGATTGCCAAGCTCAATTGGTGGGCCGAAGAGCTGGCCGATGCACCGGAGACCGGTGGTCGCCATCCGTTGACCCAGGTTTTGTTTGATGACGACCGTGCGCAGGCGATCGATACCGCAACGTGGGTAGCGCCGGTGTTGGCGGCGATGGCCCAACTGGAGCAAGGTACGCCGCCAGATTTTGCCGGTCAGCTGGCTGCGGCTGAGCCGTTGCATGGTGCGCTGGCGCGCCTGGAAACGCGCTGGTGGTACGGCGACAAAGCGCCGACAGAGCGCGCCGTGCGGGTGGCTGTCCTCAATCATTTAACCAATGCTTTACTGCGGCTGGAGAAGGACGCTGAGCGCGATTGTTTGCCGCTCCCGATGGCGCAACTGGCGCGGCAAGGTCTAAGTCGTGCGCAGTTGTCCAAACCGAGTGTGGAACGGCAGCAAGCGGTGAAGGCGCAGTTGCAGGATTTGGCTGCCAGTTGGCGCGAGTCGGCCAAGCTGGCCGGTCCGTTGAGTGTTTTTCGTGCGCTGGAATCTCGCCGGACGCGCGCGTTGGTTCGCCGTGCCGCACGTACCAGCGACGCGTTGGTGACGTTGCGTGAGTACCAAGCATCCACGCACCCGGTCGCGGCACTGCAGGCCTGGCAAGCTGCCCTTGCGTGGCGACGACAGGCATCGTAACGCTCTGAGAAACACTGTGTTTCAGTTATAGAGTCATTGCGCTGGTGTAGGTTTGTCCCCAAATCTAGGGTTCCGCCATCGTGCAAACGCTGTGACGCGGCTTATTTTCGCGTTGCTCAGCCGTACTTGAAAAGTTGCAAGGATTTAGTTCATGCCAAAGCAGGAAATTACCGCGCGTCTGTTGCCCGATGTGGCGGCGCATGCGCAGCCGCATTTAGTCGGCGCGCTCGACTGGGTAGGCATGGCCAATATCCAGGTGCCGGTGCATTTTGACGCGGGGGATGGTACGGCTCAGCGCACCAACGCCCGCGTCGGCGCGTTCGTCAATTTGATGCGACCAGACCAGCGTGGCATCCACATGTCGCGCTTGTATTTGCAAGTTGAGCAGGCGCTCAGCACGCAGACGTTGTCGGTGAAAGTGCTGCATGACTTACTGCGCGGATTTCTGGATTCGCAGCAGGATCTTTCCGACCGCGCCTGCCTCACCATTGAATTCGAACATTTGGTGCGTCGCCCCGCGTTGCGTAGTCACCACAGCGGTTGGCGTACATATCCGGTATCGATTGAAGCCAGTTTGATCGATGGCGAGTTTTTGCTTGAGTTGGGCACCGAAGTGATTTACTCGTCCACCTGCCCAGCGTCAGCGGCGTTGTCGCGGCAACTCATTCAAGACCAATTTGCGAAAGATTTTGCCGCTGGCCAGCCAGTAGATCATGCGGCCGTATTGGCGTGGTTGAGCAGCGAGCGCGGCATTGTCGCCACGCCGCACGCGCAGCGCAGCGTGGCGCGCATTCGTGTGCGCCCGGCGGCCAGCGCCGGATTCGGCTTGATTGGTTTGATCGATTGCGTGGAAGCCGCGCTTGGCACGCCGGTACAGACCGCCGTGAAGCGTGAAGACGAGCAAGCGTTCGCGCTCGCCAATGGCGCCAATCTCATGTTCTGTGAAGACGCGGCGCGACGCATTCAACGGGCGTTGGACGCCGATGCCGACCTCAGCGATTTCCAGGTCCGCGTGGAACATCAAGAAAGCCTGCATCCACACGACGCCGTCGCGTTTGCCAGCAAAGGTGTCGTTGGTGGATACAGCGTCAAGCCGTAGTAGGCGCGAGGTTGCTGCCGCCGTATTGTTGATTGACCGGCCGTGGTAACCACTTGGCCGCACGCGTTCTAGGCACAGGATGTGCTCGGACAGGCGCGGTCAGAGCGGCGCGATAGGCGCGCACCCAGCGCGTGAGCAGCCATCCATCACCCATTATGGCTGCGCAATACCCGGCAATAGCAACGGGTCCAGGCGCGTACCAAACCAGTTGAAGCCCCAATGCAAATGCGGGCCGCTGGCGCGCCCGGTCATACCCGACAAGCCAATGATCTGCCCTTGTTGCACCTGTTGGCCAACGCGCACTTCAAGTTTGGACAGGTGCAAAAAGTTGGAGCTGAGGCCGAAGCCGTGATCCAACAGAACCGTGCCACCCGTGAGATACAAGTCGGGCTGCGCAAGGGTGATGACACCAGCAGCCGGCGCTTTGACCGGCGTGCCGATGGGTACCGCGATGTCCATACCCGAGTGCGGCGCCTTCGGCTCGCCGTTGTAAATGCGTTGATTGCCAAAGCGGCCACTGATGCGCCCGCGCACGGGCCAGATGAACCCACCCAGAAAATCTTCCCGATTGTCATCACGCGTGCGCGCGATAAAGACGTCGGCTTGTTCACGCTGGATGCGAGCCGCCAGCTTGGGCGGCGGGTTGACTGTTTTGGCCGGTACGCCATTGACGCGTTCGACCGGCCAGTCTCGTGCGGTTACCGCAATATCGATGGTTTCAGCGCGACCGTCGGGATAGGTGAGGTCGACCCGCAGCGGTCCGTTCTCGTTGCGTCCGGCACCAAATACAACCGTGCCGTCAGCACCCACGTGGACGGATTTTCCCAGCAGGCTGAGCTGACTTCCGCGGGGCAGCGTGGCAATAATCAAGCTGCCTTGTGACACACTTTGTGGCAGCGTGGTGATTATTTCATAGGCGTTGGCGTGAGTGGCAACGAAGGCAAAGGTCGCCGCCATCAGCCACCTGGCGTGGTGCGACCATCTGCCACGGCCATTGCAAAAGTGTGCCCTCAGAGGGGACTGATAACTAGCGAAGTTCATGGATGGCGCGTCGGGTACGGTTGGGGGAAGGGTCGATGATGGCGTCGGCACCGCCGCGTATAGCTTGGCCAAGTTCGCGAATCTGCGCCAGATCGTCCATTATGCCGGGCGGCCCGGTTGCTACTTGGCGTCAGCGAATGGTGCCTACGGATCGGGGAGTGATGTAGGCAGCGTTGCTCTTGTGGTACGAGCATCGACGTAGGGGCAAACTTGCCGAGAAGCTTTCGTACGTTTACGGTTGGCCAGTCAATGAGTGTGGGTGGAATCATCTCGACAGCGACAATGCGGGAAATGAAAATGTTCAGGCACCGGGTCGTTGCCACCGGTGCACAGCGGCTGGCAACGTAGTAGTCGCCAGCCAGTCAGTAGGCAACCGCGAAAAGGACCGAAGCGAATGACTGCGATCCGTGCATAATCAGAGCAGGTGGGATGGAAGCGGCAGTTCTGTCCGATCAAGGGGCTAAGAAAGCGTTTGTATAAACGGAGCAACCACAGTATCAATTGAGTCAATATATTCACGGTGCCAAGACGACTCGCGGCGTGTAATGCTACAAGTATTCCAGAAACGCGCTTGCTGGTGTAACGCACATGGGCTATAACACCCGGCCGCCACGGCCAAACACGGTGAAGGAATATGGCGAAAACGACACGTAGTTCGACCGCTGTGAAGGCGCAAAAAGGACATGCCGCTGTGAAAGCAGGTAGTGCCAAGGGGGCTGCAGGTAAATCCAGCAAGTTGAAAGTGGCGGTTGCCAAAGCGCTGCCAGCGAAGAGTGCTGGGCGTTCCGGTCGCGCTGTCGCCAAGCCGGTTGCCAAAGCGCCTGCTGCTAAAAAGGCGACGGCGAAACCTGTACTGCGCAAGCCGGCAAGCAAGACGTTGGCGAAATCGGCCAGTCAGCCGGTGGTGGCTAAAAAGTCTGCAGTGAAAAAGTCCAAGGCAGTGATAAAGAAAGTATCCAAACCGGCGACACATAAGGGTGTGGCGGCGAAAAAGCCTGTCGCTGGCAAGAAGGTTGTCGTTAAGAAAGCGACCGCCAAGACCGTGACACCGAAAAAAGTGGCCGCGAAGAAGCCGCTTGCTAAAAAGCCGGCCGTTAAAAAGCCCGCGGTGAAGAAGCTGGTGACAAAGACTGTCGCCGCGAAGAAGCCAGCGGCGAAGTCAGCCGTTGGCAAGCCTGCGGCAGTTAAGTCGGTGGCCAAGCCAGTTGCTGCAAAGCGGCCGGCGGTCAAAGCAACGCCTAAAGCAACGCCTAAAGCAACGCCTAAAGCAGCGAAGCCTGCGGTCTTGGTAAAATCAGCCAAAGCGGCTTCGGGAAAAGTAGCAGCAGCTGGCAACCCGGCCAGTCACGCGCACACTCCCGACGTCGAGCAAAATAAATCCCCGGCACCTGGCTCCCCGCTCTACAAGGGCAAGGTGGCAAGTGCTATCGCCATGGTGACAACGCGGCCGACCCCGGCTGCCGGGCACCATGTTCCCTCCAGCAAAAATCGGAAAGACTCGTTGTCCTCAATGAATAAAATTGCCACGAAGAAACTAGAAAACGGTGTGACTCGCGAAGATGGCCGTTACGCGTTGCCTGCTACCAGCAACATTGTCTTGCCGAAGGGCTACCGTCCTTCGTCCGTAGAGGAATACATGGATCCCAAACAGTTGGCCTACTTCCGCAATAAGTTGCGGGAGTGGCGCGCACAACTGGTTGAAGAGTCGCGTCAAACCATGGATAACCTGCGCGGTGAAGTGCGTGACGTGGGCGATGAGGCAGAACGTGCGACACGCGAAACCGAGAACTCGTTGGAATTGCGTACGCGCGATCGCTATCGCAAGCTAATTGCCAAAATCGACAAAGCGTTGCGCCGAGTCGAAGATGGCAGCTACGGCTTCTGTGAAGAAACCGACGAGGAGATTGGTGTGGAACGCCTGGATGCGCGCCCGATTGCTACCTTGTCGTTGGACGCACAAGAGCGCCGCGAGCATTTGCAGAAGCAGATGGGCGACTAACGACGTTCTCCATGCGCGCCGTGAACAAAAAAGCCTCACGTAGTGGGGCTTTTTTTTGGAAGGGCGCATCGATTCATGCAGGCGGGAGTATGCGTTGCGAATGCTTGTCAGCGGCTCGATTAGCGACGTCCCTTGATTAGCTCGCTGGGTGATTAGCGCAACGCTTGCGCTGCATAGCCTTTCAGCTTGTCCAGCGTTGCCGCCAAACCATTGGAACGGGTCGGTGAAAGATGCTTGGCTAGCCCAATCATATTGATGAAGCGCGGCTCGGTAGCGACGATGTCGCTGGCCGGGCGATCGGAGTAAACGCGCAGTACCAAAGCCAGTAATCCCGAGACGATAGCGGAATCGCTGAGTGCGTTGAAATGCATGCAGGAGGCGTCGCCGCTGGGCACTAGCCAGACCATGGATTGGCAGCCAATGACGCGGTAATCCTCGGTCTTCCACTCTTCGCGGAAAGGTGGCAGCTGTTTGCCGATGTCGATCAGGTACTGGTAACGCTCGGTCCAGTCGCCGAAGAAGGCGAATTCTTCGGCGATGCCCTGTTGCGCTTCGTCGGTACTAAGTTGGGTAGTCGAGTTCATCTGGTTATTATCGCGCGCCTGCGCCTCTTGCACATTGACGGGGCGCAGGTTGGCGCTGATAGCAGGTGCCGGCCATGCGCGGATTGCCTTTCCTTGTGTTGGGATAGAGTCCCGCACCTGCACCATCCACCAGCGTTCGCGGCCGCGTGCAAAAGCCTTGGCGGGTTTCCGCTGGCTGCGTGCGAACAATTGGGCACACGGTGTTTCACATGCGCTTGCTAGCGTGTCGATCAGCGCGACGCGGGATTCAACTATTTACGACACTCCAGCGCGTGCCTTGCGCGCTGTCTTCGATGGCAATGCCGAGCGCGCTCAGTTCGTCGCGGATGGCATCGGCGCGAGCGAAGTCGCGCGCGGCGCGCGCGTCGCGGCGCTGTTGCAGCAAGTCTTCAATGTGCGCTGCGTCCAGTGAGCTTTCACCGCGCTGAAACCAAGCTTCCGGCGCAAGTTGCAGCAAGCCCAGCAGCGCACCACCGCCAAGGAGTGCGGCTTTGGCGTCGGCGCTGCCGCTTAGGCGTGCGGCATCGGCCAGTTGGGCTAATTCGGCGAGCGCCTGCGGCGTGTTGAGGTCATCACACAACGCCGCCTCCATCGTCGCCGGCACCGGTAGGGTGCCTTCGGGTAAGGCAACGGACGCAAGGTCTCGCAGCACGCGGTACCAACCGTCGAGCGTACTCACGGCTTGCGTGATGGCGCCATCAGACCAGTCCAGTGGCTGTCGGTAATGCCCGCTGAGTAAGCGCAAGCGCAGCGCTTCAGCGGGGTGCTTTTGCAACAGTTCGCGCACCAGGAGGACATTGCCGAGCGACTTGGACATTTTCCGGCCGTCGAAGGTCAGCATGCCGTTGTGCATCCACCAACGCGCAAAAACCTTCCCGCCGTGAGCGCAAGTGGATTGGGCGATTTCGTTTTCGTGATGCGGAAACAGTAGATCAATGCCGCCGGCGTGAATGTCGATGGTTTCGCCTAGGTGCGCGGCGCTCATCGCCGAACATTCAATATGCCAACCAGGCCTGCCACGGCCCCATGGGCTATCCCAACCCGGTAGCTCGGGTGTCGATGGTTTCCACAACACGAAGTCGCCGGGGTGGCGTTTGTAATCAGCCACATCAATCCGCGAACCAGCGATCAGTTCATCGGTGTCACGGCCCGACAGTGCACCATAAGCGGGGAACGACCCGACGTCGAACAGCACATGGCCAGCAGCGGTGTAGGCATGGCCGTTGCGCAACAACGTTTCGATCATCGTGACGATGGCATCGATATGGGTGGTCGCGTGCGGCTCAATGTCCGGCGGCGCAACGCCCAACCCGGCCATGTCTTCGTGGTAGGCCTGCGCGAACCGCTCCGTGATGGTGCCGATGGGCACGTTCTGTTGCTGGGCGGCGGCGTTAATTTTGTCGTCAACATCGGTGATATTGCGCGCATAAACCACCTTGGAATAATGTCGGCGCAGCAATCGGATAAGCACGTCGAACAAGACCGGGCCGCGTGCGTTGCCGATATGGACAAAGTTGTAAACCGTCGGGCCACACAGATACAAGGTAACGCGCTGTGGATCGAGCGGCGTGAACAGGTCGGTGTGGCGGGTCAAACTGTTATATAGGGAAATAGGCATGGGCGAGCGCAGGTGTCCGCAGCAGGGCCCGCGCCATCGCTGGCGCGGCAGTCTTTATATATTAACAAAGTGTAAGTGATCTGCCTTTGCGGAGAACCTAGACGGCGATTCTAAGCGTGTATTCAGCGTGAACTTGTTGTACTGGGGTCATCACGCGCGCCAGCGCGCTTAGCTACTCCTATCGGAGGTCGAGATGACCAAATTATGGATTCCCGCGCTGTTGCTGTCTGTGATGGCCACGAGCGTGTGTGCGCAGAACGTGCGTAACTCGAATCCCAATGGCGATGATGGCGCGCGTTATGGCTGGGCCGACGTGTTGCGGGTGGACCCCGTGTCTGCCGTCACGCGCAACCAGGTGCCACACCAAGAGTGCTACGACCAGCAGGTGGTACAGCACAATAGCGGCAACAGTACGGCTGCGACGGTCTTGGGTGCGGTGATTGGTGGCGTGCTCGGTAACACCGTGGGCAAGGGCGATGGCCGTAAGGCGGCGACAGTTGTCGGCGCCGTTGCCGGTGGTGCAGTGGGTAATCGCGCTTCGAATCAAGGCGGTGATTATCAGAGCACGCAGACGCGTTGCCATGAGGTTACTTCGGTTAGCGAACAGCGTCGCATCGTGGGCTACGACGTGGAGTACCGCTATCGCGGTGATGTGTACATGTCGCGCCTGAGTTATGACCCTGGCGAGCGCCTGCGCGTGCGTATCCGCGTCGACCCGGCGGACTGAGCGGTCCAACGGCTGTTTGCAGATTGCCGCCCTCGGGCGGCAATCTAGTTTCTAGCGCAGTATTTAACTGTTGCGTTGGCGCGAAGTTGTTGCGATGATGCCCGCTCACCTTTTGGAATTTTCATGTCCACAGCCGTCTATACCGCTACCGTACTGACCAGCGCCCGAGCGGCCGCTGGCATGACGTCGCGCGCGCGCCGACCGCAGGTTTTCTCTGCCGGGTAGGCCGTCGTACGCGTTCAAGTGATTTGACGACAAAACCCGGCCAGCGTGCCGGGTTTTTTGTGTTTGAAAAACGGAAACACTGATGAGGTAACACCGCGACAAAGCCTTATCAATGCGCAGTTACGTAATGGTTTCTCCGCGACATCGCTGCACGGCAGCCTTTGCCTAAATGTTTCCCCACGAGCATTCCGACATGACCCTACGCCATTTCATCACCACTCAGGATTACAGCCGCGTCGAGATTGATGCGTTGCTGGCACAGGCGGCAGCCTTCAAACGTTCACCACGCGGTTCGGAGCTGGCCGGAAAGTCGATCGCACTATTGTTCTTCAATCCGTCGCTACGCACGCGGACCAGCTTCGAGCTGGGTGCGTTTCAATTGGGCGGACACGCGATCGTGTTAGCACCGGGTAAGGATGCGTGGCCGATAGAGTTTGAAGTAGGTACCGTGATGGACGGCGCCAGCGAGGAACATATTGCTGAAGTGGCGCGGGTGCTTTCGCGCTACGTTGATCTAATTGCCGTGCGCGCATTTCCCAAGTTTCAGGATTGGGCAGCTGATCGCGAAGATACGGTAATTAACGCCTTTGCGCAGTACGCGACAGTGCCGGTGATCAATATGGAAACGATCACTCACCCCTGTCAGGAGTTGGCCCACGCCTTGACGCTACGTGAGCATTTGGGTGATCTGCAAAACAAGAAATATGTGCTGACCTGGGCGTATCACCCGAAGCCGCTAAATACCGCGGTTGCCAACTCGGCGCTGCTGATCGCCACCAAGTTGGGCATGGACGTGACGCTGTTGTGCCCGACACCGGACTTTGTGCTGGATGAACGATATATGGCGTTTGGCCATCTGAATGCACAACAGAATGGTGGTTCACTCAAGGTCAGCCATAACGTTGAAGAGGCGTATACGGGCGCCGACGTGGTGTACGCGAAAAGCTGGGGCGCGCTGCCATTCTTCGGACGTTGGGATGAAGAAAAGCCTATTCGTGAGGCACATAAACATTTCACTGTGGATGCGGCAAAGATGGCGCTGACCAACCATGGCCTGTTTAGCCATTGTCTGCCGCTACGGCGCAATGTGCAGGCGACGGACGCCGTGATGGATTCGCCCGCCTGCATCGCGATTGACGAGGCGGAGAACCGTCTGCATGTGCAAAAAGCCGTCATGGCATCGTTGCTGGCCGCCAGCTGAGTTCTCTTGGGAGATAGCGTATGTACATGCCAAGGTCGTTTAGCGAAACGCGTCCTGAAGTTTTGCAGCAGTTAATCCGTGCGCATCCGTTCGCTGTGGTGGTGACGCACGCCGCGGCTGGACTGACGGCAAATCATTTGCCGTTTGAACTGGTGGACGCGACGACGTTGCATGGTCACGTCGCACGCGGCAATGAATTAGTGCGGATGGATGGTGCCGAAGTGCTGCTTATCTTTCAGGGCCCGGATGGCTATATCAGCCCCAACTGGTATCCGACGCGTTGGGAAACCGGGCGCGAGGTACCTACTTGGGATTATGCGGTGGTGCACGTGCATGGGCACCTGCGTGTCATCGACGATCCCGTGTGGCTGCGCGGCGCGCTGGAAACCCTGGTGGCGCAGCATGAGTCGCACTTGCCACAGCCGTGGCATATCACTGATGCACCCGCGGAGCACATCGAGCAATCGTTGCGCGCCATCGTCGGCATCGAGATTGCCATTGAGCGGATCGAAGGCAAGTTCAAGTTGAGCCAGAACCATCCTGCAGGCAATCAGGCCGGTGCCATCGCCGGTATTCGTGCCCGCGATGGTGATGGCGACGCAGAGCTTGCTGCACTGATGCTTGCGCAGCAGGGGGTACCGCAGTGAGCGGCAATCAGCATCATTATCAGGTCGAAGTGGAGTGGACCGGTAATCAGGGTACCGGCACGCAGAACTACCGTGGTTACCAACGCAGTCATCAGATTCGTGTTGCGGGCAAGCCGACGCTAATTGGCTCAGCGGATCCGTCGTTTCACGGTGATGCTAGTCAATACAACCCGGAAGATCTGCTGATTGGTGCACTGTCGGCGTGTCACATGATGTCGTATCTGCACGTTGCCACGGTGGCGGACGTGGTGGTTACCGCTTACACCGATGCCGCCGAGGGCACGCTGGTGCTGGAGGGCATGGGTGGCCGCTTCGTCGAAGTCGTGCTGCATCCGCGCGTGACGATTAGCGCTGGCAGTGATGTCGCCAAGGCTGAAGCCCTCCACGTCGACGCGCATCACGTGTGCTTTATCGCCAACTCGGTCAATTTTCCGGTGCGTTGCGAACCGCGCATCGTCGTTGCTGACATCTGAAACCCCACCCATTTTCCAGGATTCACCCTCATGTCCAAAGATATTGTTCTCGCCTTTTCCGGCGGCCTCGACACCAGTTTCTGCGTACCGTATTTGCGTGAGCGTGGCTGGGCGGTGCATACCGTGTTCGCCGACACCGGTGGCGTCGATGCCGCCGAGCGAGCGTTTATCGAACAGCGTGCGGCAGAGCTGGGAGTCGCTAGCCATACCACCGTCGATGGCGGACCGGCGCTTTGGGATGGTTTCGTCAAGCCGTTTGTGTGGGCCGGCGAGGGTTATCAAGGTCAGTACCCACTGCTGGTATCCGATCGCTACTTGATTGTTGAGGCGGCACTCAAACGCGCCGCAGAATTAGGCACCACGACGATCGCGCACGGCTGCACCGGCATGGGTAACGATCAGGTGCGCTTTGACCTCACTGTGAAATCCATGGGCGGTTACAGCATCGTGGCGCCGATTCGCGAGATTCAGAAAGAACACACCGAAGTGCGTGCGTACGAGCAAAAGTATCTGGAAGATCGTGGTTTCGGCGTGCGCGCGAAGCAGCAGGCGTACACCATCAATGAGAACTTACTTGGGCTGACCATGTCCGGCGGCGAGATCGATCGCTGGCAGGCACCGGGTGCGGGTGCTTCAGGCTGGTGCAAGCCACGCGCTGAATGGCCGTCCAATCCGCTACAAGTGAAACTCGGCTTCGTCAATGGTGAGGCGGTATCACTGGATGGCGAAAAGCTCGCCGGGCATGTCTTGCTTGCCAAGCTCAATGGTCTGTTTGCGCAATACGGCGTTGGCCGCGGCTTGTACACCGGCGACACTACGATTGGCTTGAAGGGTCGCATCATTTATGAGGCGCCCGGCCTGGCAGCCTTGCTCACGGCCCACCGTGCGTTGGAGGAGGCCGTGCTTACCAAGCATCAGAACCGCTTCAAGCCGGAAGTCGCGCGCAAGTGGGTCGAGATAGTGTATGAAGGCTTCTTCCACGATCCGTTGAAGAGCGATCTGGAAGCGTTTCTCGCGTCGAGTCAAGCGACCGTTAACGGTGAAGTGACGTTGGAGACCCATGGCGGCAGCGTCACGGCGGTGGCCATCGACTCCGCGCACATTCTTGCTGCCAAAGGTGCGACCTATGCACAGGCGGCTGACTGGGGTGTCGCTGAGGCGGAAGGGTTTATCAAATTGTTCGGCATGAGCAGCACGTTATGGGCCGAGGTCAATCGGACATGAGTGGCGTGCCTACCCTGACCGGTGGCATAGAAGACGGCGCATTGTTGCAGGCGACGCTGGATCATCTGCGCGTGCTGGTCGGCTTTGACACGCGCAATCCGCCGAGAAAAATCGACACAGGCGGCATCTTTGCGTACTTCGCCGCGCAGCTTCCCGGCTTCGTCTTAACGGTGACCGATCATGGTGCCGGCGCGGTGTCGTTACATGCGGTGCGTGGTGCGCCGAAGTGGCTGTTTAACGTGCATGTGGACACGGTGCCGGCTTCGCCGGCGTGGACGGCTGACCCACATACGCTACGTATAACGAATGAGCGTGCGATTGGCCTTGGTGTGTGTGATATCAAAGGTGCGGCCGCGGCGCTACTTGCCGTGGCCAATGCCAGTAGGGGCGCTATGGCGTTGCTGTTTTCCAGCGACGAAGAAGCGAATGACACACGCTGCGTTGCCAGCTTCCTCAGTGCGCCACGTGACTACGAAGCCATCATCGTGGCGGAGCCGACCAAGGGTGAAGCAGTGCTGGCGCATCGCGGCATTCAGTCTTTGCTGTTGCGCTTTGTCGGGCATGCTGGGCATGCGTCCGGCGCGCAAACTGCGTCGGATAGCGCACTTCATCAAGCGGTGCGTTGGAGCAATGCCGCACTGGACTTTGCCGAGCAACAGGCTGATAAATCGTTTGGTGGACTCGGCGGTTTGCGCTTCAACCTCGGTCGTATCGAAGGCGGTATCAAAGCCAACATGATTGCCCCTACGACGGAACTGCGTTGTGGCTTGCGGCCGTTGCCGAACATGGACCCGGATGATCTGCTGCAAGAACTCGGCGCTTTGACGGAACTGCGGCCTTCTGAATTCACTGAGACGTTCCGCGGTGGGTCATTGCCGGCGGGTGCTTCTGTTGGTGCTGAAGAACGCCGAGTCATCGCGCGCACGTTAGCTGACAGGCTAGGTATTCCTGTGGGCAACGCCGTGGACTTTTGGACCGAGGCAGCGTTGTTCTCTGCCGCCGGTTACACCGCTTTTGTGTATGGCCCTGGCGACATCGCTCAGGCGCACAGCGCCGACGAGTGGGTGGCGTTGGATCAATTGCAGCATTACGCCGCAACTATTTACCGGATCGTTGATTGTGGAAGCAACTAATAAAAGTACGCGGCAGACCATCGTGCGCCTGCTGTCCAGCATGGGCAGTGCGAAGGAAATTCAGCAGTATCTGAAGCGCTTCTCGCAATTGGATGCGAAGCGCTTTGCCGTGGTGAAAGTCGGTGGCGCCGTGCTGCGCGATGATTTGCCAGCAATGACCTCGTCGCTGACGTTTTTGCAGCAGGTAGGTTTGACGCCGATTGTGTTGCACGGTGCCGGCCCACAGTTGGACAAAGAGTTGGCTGCAGCGGGCATTGATAAGCAAACCGTCAATGGTCTGCGGGTCACTTCCCCGGCGGCGCTGACTATTGTGCGACGCGTGTTTCAGCAGCAAAACTTGCGTTTAGTGGAAGCGTTGCAAGCGATGGATACGCGCGCGACGTCGGTACCTTCCGGCGTGTTCGTTTCCAGTGTGCTGGATCACGACGTTTATGGCTTGGTCGGTAAAGTGGAGAGCATCAATCTGGCACCGATTGAAGCGAGTCTGCGCGCTGGCTCCATTCCGGTGATTGCGAGCCTTGGTGAAACACCTGAGGGGCAAATCCTCAACGTCAATGCCGACGTTGCTGCCAACGAGTTAGTCCGTGCTTTGCAGCCATACAAGATTGTGTTTCTCACCGGTACCGGTGGCTTGCTTGATGACAAGGGCAAGATTATCGATTCGATCAACCTCAGTACCGAGTTTGACCATTTGATGGCGCAGCCGTGGCTTGGCGGTGGCATGCGCTTGAAGATCGAGCAAATTGCCGATTTGCTGGCGGACTTGCCGCTCACGTCATCGGTGTCGATTACTCGGCCGGGTGAATTGGCGAAGGAATTATTCACGCACAAAGGCTCGGGCACCTTGGTACGCCGCGGCGAGCGCGTCTTGAAATTTACCTCGTGGGAGGGGATGGATATACCGCGTCTACGCGCGCTGGTGGAATCCAGCTTTGGCCGTGCGCTAGTACCGGACTACTTCGAGCGAACCACGCCGTGTTGCGTTTATGTCAGTGAGAACTATCGTGCAGCGATGATTCTTGTTGAGGCCGCTGGGATGATTTATCTGGACAAGTTTGCGGTGCTCGACGACGCGCAAGGCGAGGGGCTTGGTCGTGCCGTGTGGCAGGTGATGCGCGCCGACTACCCACGGCTGTTCTGGCGCTCACGTCACGGCAATTCGGTGAACCCCTTCTATTATGCGGAGTCCGATGGCTGCCTCAAGCAGGAACATTGGAAGGTATTTTGGTACGGGCTGGATAATTTTGATGACATTGGCCGCTGTGTAGTGCACTGCGCTACCCGGCAGCCAACTTTAATGGAGCGCTGATGCAGCGTCGTATCGCGGAGGACGAAACGGTTGCTCCCTCCCCTGCGCGCAGAGGGAGGGGCGTTCGTCCTGCAGGATGCCACGGCAATTTAGTCAGTGAATTCTCCCTTCCATATGAAAAGCAGTAATCAGCCAGCAGCAACAAGCTCCGAAGGAAAGTAACGTATGACCATGCAGAAAAAGACCATCGGTATCGTCGGCGCGCGTGGCCACACTGGCGCGGAACTGATTCGCTTGATCGCGAATCATCCGATGCTGGATCTCAGCTACGTTTGTTCGCGCGAGTGGGTAGGACAGCGCGTCGATGCGCAGCTGCCGGACTATCACGGTGACCTGTGCTACATCGCGCCGTCGCAGGCTGAATTGCCTAAACTTGGCGCGGATATCGTGGTGCTGGCGCTGCCTAATGACAAAACGGATGCGTGCGTGGCGGCCTTTGATGAAGCCGGTGTTGACCCGATCATTGTGGATCTCTCGGCCGACCATCGCTTTGATCCGAGCTGGTATTACGGGCTGCCTGAACTGACGCGGGAACGTTGGCGTGGCGAGCGGCGTATCAGTAATCCGGGCTGCTATGCCACGGCGATTGAGCTTTCGGTGTCGCCGCTGAAGGATCTATTGAGTGCGCCGCCGGTTTGCTTTGGGGTTTCTGGCTACTCCGGCGCCGGCACGGCGCCATCGGATAAAAATGATCCCAATAATTTGCGCGACAACCTGATTCCGTATGCATTGATTGGCCACATGCATGAGCGCGAGGCAGGGTTTCGATTGGGGCTGCCAGTGGAGTTTATGCCGCATGTGGCGCCGCATTTTCGTGGCTTGAGCGTTACCACCAATATGTACCTGACTCGGCCGTTAAAACGTGACGAAGTGGTAGCCAGGTTTCGCGCAGCGTACGAGGGCGAAAAGCTGATTGTGATTTCCGAAGAGGCGCCATGGCTCAGCCGAGTGGCGCAACATCATCACGCGGAAATTGGCGGCTTCACCGTGTCTGCCGATGGCAAACGGGTGGTTGTAGTAGCGACGTTGGATAACTTGTTGAAGGGTGCCGCAACGCAAGCCTTGCAGAACATCAATCGCGCGATTGGCGTTGATGAATACACCGGCATTCCTGTTTGACCCTGCCGCCCGCCACGAAAGTGTCAGCCACAGAGAGACGCCGCCGCAAGGCAGTCTGTGGTAGGAGCGGCTTTAGCCGCGATGCTCTTGCTGTTGTTTCAGCCATCGAACGAAACTTCCGCAAGGCAGGCTGTTGTAGGAGCGGCTTCAGCCGCGATGCTCTTGC
>JBDTBF010000015.1:0-3936 GCA_039924175.1 Rhodanobacter sp. | reverse complement strand
CGCATCGACAACAGCGCACCGCACCCGAGCCACGTTCGAAGCGCGCCGCTTCGTGGGCGAACCCGGCGAGCTCGATTACAAACTCTACGTTCCCGCCGGCCTCGATACGACACATGCACCGCTGCTGCTGATGCTGCACGGTTGCACGCAATCACCGGACGATTTCGCACGTGGCACGCGCATGAACACGCTCGCCGAGCAGCATGGGTACGTCGTCGCCTACCCGGAACAGCCGGCATCCCGCAACGCCACGCACTGCTGGAACTGGTTCCGTCGCAGCGACCAGCAGCGCGGGTGCGGCGAGCCTGCGCTGCTCGCCGCACTGACGCGCCAGTTGATTGCGACGCATCACCTGGACGAACGTCGCGTATATGTTGCCGGCCTCTCGGCAGGCGGTGCAATGGCAGCGGTCCTCGCCAACACGCACCCGGAGCTTTATACCGCGATCGGGGTGCACTCGGGACTGCCGATTGGCCTCGCCGACGATGTGCCTTCCGCTTTCGCCGCGATGCACGGTAGCGGACCACGCCGCAGCGCAAGCGCGCCGGCACGTGGTGAGCGTGGCCTGGCGTCGCGATCAGTGCCCGCCATCGTATTCCATGGCGACAAGGACACCACCGTGCACCCGAACAATGGCCACGGCGTGATCGCACAGAGCCTCGCCAGCGACGGCGTGCATGCCGCAGCGGCGAAAGGTGCCCACGTCGAGCGCGGCATCGCTGCCGGCGGTCGACGGTACACGCGAACCGTGCACACGTTGGCCGATGGCAGCGTCGCCGCCGAACACTGGATCATCGAAGGCGCTGGCCACGCCTGGTCCGGCGGTGATACAGCCGGCAGTTACACCGATCCGACCGGTCCGGATGCATCCGCACACATGCTGAGGTTCTTTTCGGCATGCGAAATGGAGCCACGAACAATTCCGGAGGCACGCAACTAGAAGAATGTGCCCGCACCGTTGTGGCACCGACACCGGGCTTACGCTGCTTTTGGCCGTCCCTGGCTAGTGAACACAATGTGTGCCGCAAAAGGTCCGCGTGTCGAGCTTTTGTTGGTACTTGGCGCATTGGCTGTCGTTGTCACACGGTTGGTCGCCACGGCGTGCGAAGCGAGTCGCACTGATCGATGGCCGATACTGTTCCAATCGAAGTGTCGGCTGAATTCAATTACACGGCTGGGACGTGACCTGCTGCCCCGGCGATGGCCGGCGAGCCTGCGCAGCCAGGTTGCGATACAGCTACGTCACCGCACCGCCGCCATGCTTGATCGGCCCGGCACTCCAGCATCAAGGCACCGGGAAAACGTTTGGCTCTGATCGTGGTTACGCCCTGGTTGCTACCTCGCCGATTCAGCCGAACCTGGTCGTGCCCGATGACACGTCACGCTTCCAGGGTAGTTCCCGCCCCGCGGTAGACGCCCACGGTCGGGTTCGGTCGTGGGGTGCCGCCAAGGGTCGAATCGTGACCAGCGCGATGCGCAGCGTTGAAGTCGATCTTCGGCTGGCCTTTGTGCAAGCGGACGTCTTTTGATGCCGGCGACACCCACTCGCAGTGCCGGGGAGCTGCACGCGGCAAGGCGAGGACCCGCGCGGGCCAAGCATACCGAGAACACCTCCACTGGGTAAAAGTCGGCATGCAGGGTTCCACCGCAGCTTGAACGCCACCAACATTCAATGGCATGGTTCGTGCTTTCTTGGACATACTTGTCCATATCAATCCTGGGGCCTCGCCAAGCGTCAGCAGGAGGTGCACATGATTGTTCATCAACACATCCGCTTGCCAACGACAGCCAAATCACAACGGCGGGTGCCGCAAGCATTACAAGTGACGCTGGCGGTCCTCGTCGAGCGGCAAACGTGGCAACCAATTGTTCTCCCGCTGCAGCACTTGATGCGGGACACTGCCCATTTCCAAACGTGGAAATCAGGCGATGCCCAACCCAATCGAGCACCTGACGGCGTGCGCCGATCAGCGCGAGGCGCGTCTCACCCTCTGCCAGGAGACTCCTCACTTGGCGGATATTGTCCCCGCCACCTCTTTCGTCACGTCATGACTTCAGAATTGCACTTGACTGCCGATAGTGACAACAACACAACTGCAAGTAGTCGAGCTTGATGGTCACGATGACCACATCGGAGTCCGTGGAACTCACCCGGTGGAGCATGCAGCTCGCGCACCGAGACCAGGAGCGGCGGTTTCGCGAGTCCAATGCGCCGATGGAGCGTTGGACGCTCGCGCTGGTGGCCGCCATACTTGCGATCATCGACTTGACGGTTCTGGCGATCACCCTGGCGGGCGCGCATACCCTCACGCCAATTGACGTGGGTGCCCAGACCTTCATTCTCATTTTGATGGCAACGGCGGCCGCATTGATTTGGCGTGCGCGCCAGCCCCACACAACTCGCTACCTCGTGGCCGCAACCCTTGCCTTGTATGCGGTGGTGGCCACCCTGATCGCGACCAGCGAGGGCATGGCATTCGGCGGCGCCCTGCTCCTGCTCGCCGGCGTGATGGTGGTGTACCTGACTGGGCGCTACAACTTCGTGACCATCGTCGCGCTGGCTTTTGTCTACTCGGCACTGATTATTCCGGCATGGTTGGCAACGACTCCTCCACCGGCACTCGACGAAGTGATATTCACGATCATCGTGATCGTGCTCGGACACATGATGGGCATCACCGAGTGCGCCCGTGCTCAGAGCGAACGACGAATCCTGTTTGGCCAAACGGAACTGCTCGGCAGGTTGTCCACCACTGACGAACTCACCGGCCTGACCAACCGTCGAGCGTTCCGTAGACAACTGCTTCAGGCGTGGGCGCAGTGGGAGGAAAGTGCGACGCCGATGGCTTTGGTGATGCTGGACCTCGATCACTTCAAGCAATTCAACGACACGTTCGGTCATCCCGCGGGCGATGTCGCCTTGCGGCTCGTGGGAGGCGTCATTGGTGCCTTCATACCTCCCGCGGACGGCCAGCTCGGTGCTCGCTACGGCGGCGAAGAGTTCATGTGCCTGCTCCCGAGTGCCACCTTCACCGAGGCCATCAATTTGGCCGAACAGCTTCGCCTCACCATCCGGCAACTGCAACTGCCAACGTCCAAAAGCAATGGAACCAAGCCCATTACGTTGACAGTCAGCGCGGGCGTTGCCGTACCCACCACTTCGATGCGCCACCTGGACGACCTGCTGCAGGAGGTCGACGACCAGCTCTACCTCGCCAAGGCAGCCGGACGAGACTGCATCCGACCCGCAGTCGCCGCTCCCGTGACCGACCCGATTGAAATACAAGATCAGGTTCACTCACAACAGGTTGATGGAATGGAGAAGTTGGCCACCTTGTTTTGATTCAGCTTTTATCGTTGATGAGTGAATCGGACTTGGCTCGGCTGCCCCAAAGCCAGCAGGACATCACCCAACCTGATGTCGAAAATTGTCCCTGACGCGTTTGTCACCGTTCTACCCGCCGTCACCTGGCAATGGAATCCCTGGGTCCAGAACTTTTGCCGTTGCAGCGACAGGCGAATCACTTCCAACAACGCCGCGTCACTCGTCAGTCCACTACGCCGCCAGGAGCCTGTCGGGCTCTGGTGGTCGAGTCGAGAATTCGGCTGTGCGAGGACAGATTTTTGACGATTCGCCGGCCCGTAGTGGTTCTATCGACCAAGAATCGGCGAAGCGCTTCACAACGGCGAAGCTGGTCAAATATGGACCGCAGAGGCGGATTCGCAGACCGGGCAACCAAAGTCCGACAGGCTCCCAGACGAAGGAAACTGCTCCTGACATCCTTCACCCGCACCTCAGCTACCCTGCATCGCATGAAAACGCGCCGACTTCTGTTTGCTCTTCTCCTTTCAATGTCAATCGCACCCTGCGCTGGCGCTGATGCTCCACCGAAGCTGTTGAGCTGGTCCGAGCTGTCCGCTATGCCGCTACCACCG
>JBDTBF010000014.1:0-14737 GCA_039924175.1 Rhodanobacter sp. | reverse complement strand
CCGTCGCGGTCACACTGGACGAACTGCAAGCCTCGGTGCAACGGGTGTCGGGTCAGGATTTTGATCTGCACACGCCGCAATGGCTGTCGCGCTTCTCCAACGAAACCCGGCTGGCTGAGCGCTATCGCAAGGACCGGATCTTTCTGGTCGGCGACGCCGCGCATATCCATTTTCCGGCCGGTGGGCAGGGTATGAACGTGGGGATGCAAGACGCCATGAACCTTGGCTGGAAGCTTGCTGGTGTGGTGAATCACTACGCGCCGGCCTCGCTGCTGGACAGCTACCACGCCGAGCGGCATCCGGTCGGGGCCAAGCTGGTACAGAACACGCTTGCGCAGAGTGTGCTGATGATGAACTGCTTTGATTCGGCCGGTCAGGCGTTGCGACAGAGTTTGAGCGAGTTGCTCAACCTTCCCGCACTGAATCGTGCGCTGGCACGGGAATTGTCCGCCTTTGGCGTTACATACCCCGCGTCACTCAGTGAACCGGTGCCCGGCTGGACATCGTTGTCGCCGTGGGTTGGGCAGCGACTACCGGATGGGCTGCTGCGTGCGGACGACGCGAGTGAGTCGTCGCTTTACTCGCATTTACGCGGCGGAAAATGGCTGGCGTTACAACTCACCGCGGAGGGCACGCGCTTCGTTCCTCCGCTCGACGAGGCGTGGGTCAAGGTGGTGCGTGCGATACCCGAAAACCGAGCGTTGGAGCTGGCGGGGGTCGATGTGTTGCTGATTCGACCGGACGGCCATATCGATCAGGCGCTGGCGTCGATGCTGTAAACGAAAGCTTTTGGATCGCGGAAAAACACAATGCATGCATGGTGAGTTCACGGGTGCGATGTGGTGAGTTGCGTATGAACGAGGCGGCGCTACGTGAGATGCACGCCGATGTTCCTCTGTGGTGAGAACGCAACCCGCGCCGAGCCACCACGCTACGCGATGAGTGATTCCATGGCGTAATTACCGCACAAAGGTGGCGCGTGCCAGTGGCTTTGAAATTCAGTACCCGTCGATCCGTCGATCGGAGGGGGGGAGCCTTGCTACGCCATTCCATGTGGTCGAAACCCTTCCGTCCAGCCCTTCCAAATTTTCGATCTTTCGGGAGAGAGCCGGCTTGGCTCTCCCCCGCTTTCGATGTCAATACGGTGTGTTGGACCGTGTTAGCTCTAGACGCTAGCGGCGCTCGCCAACGCCTTTGCCTTGCTCTTGAAGTCGGTCAGTAGTTGAATCATGGCGGTTTTGACGCCCTCTGGAGCGGTCCGCAACGAACCCGCGCTGAACGGTGGGTCGGGGTCGTATTCGCTGACCAGCTGACAGCATTCGGCATAGGTCTGATCACGCAATTCCGCGACCATGCTGAGGCCGAAATCGAGGCCGGCGGTTACGCCTGCACCGGTGACGCGATTGCGATCACGTACGACGCGAGCTTCAGTGGGGATGGCGCCGTACTCGGCCAGCACATCGCGCACCGCCCAATGGGAGGTTGCTTTATAGCCCTTCAACAATCCCGCCGCGCCGAGGATCAACGAGCCCGAGCAGACGCTGGTGATGTATTTCGCCCGCGCGCCGCGATCAGCCATAAAGGCCAGCGTCTCCGGGTCGGCGGCGGCAGCCAATGTGCCGTCTGTGCCGCCCGGTGCGAACAGCACGGTAAGGTCGCGCGGGCAAGTCTCGAAGGTGGCAGTCGGAATGATCGTCACGCCGGCGTCGCTGGTGACCGGATCGAGCGTCTTGGCGACCAGATAAATCTTCGCCCCCATCATCGAGCCGAACATGCACTGCGGTCCGATCAGGTCCATCACGGTCATGCCGGGGTACATCAGCATGCCGATCTGCTCGTCCCCGAGCCAATGAACCTTGTTCAATTCCGGGCCCATGTCGGGCATGGTGTGGTCGGGCGTTGATGCGGGTGTCTGCGCACTGGCCATGCCAGCCATGCCTGCGGCGATGGGGGCGAGCAGGGCAAATTTGAGAATATTGCGGCGGTTGATGTCGGTCATGTTCTGGTGTCCTTGGGGAGGGAATAACCACGTTCGCGTGGTTGCTATGGGTTAGTGCTTCGCGTTTAGAGGCTGGCTTTCAGCGTGACGAAGACCGAGCGTGGCTGGCTTGGAATCACGACCGGAAAGGCGAGATATTGGAAGGTGTCAAAAGCGTCACGTCCGGTCACATTCACCATCGAGACTTCAGCGGTGAATCGACCAAAATCGTAGGCAGCTTGCGCATCTACCGCGGCATAGCCCGGCACCGACACGCTATTGGGCAAGGTGATTTCGCGTGCACTGAACGCGGTGATGCCGGCGCCGAACGACAACCCTTTGGCCAACCCATTTAGTACCCGGTAGCGGGTGGCAATGCGCCCGCTGTTTCGCGGCACACGTGGCAGGTTGTCGCCGATCGGTATGACGGTATCTTGCGTCACCTCGGCGTCGGTGTAGGCATAGTTTGCGAGCAGGGAGAAAGCGGGCACTGGCTCCCAGGTGAGATCGCCCTCCACCCCACGCGCGCGTTGCTCGCCGCTTTGGATCGAGAAAAAGGGATGGCTGGGATCGGGGGTGGCGACGTTGCGACGCGTTTGCTCGAACGCGGCGATCGTGCCCGACAAGCCGCTTCGTGTCAGCGCGAACTTCAACCCGCCGTCCACGTTGCGAGACGTCTCGGGTTTGGGCGGATCGAGGCCAATGAAGTTGACCGCGCCGCGAAATCCGGTGGCATACGCCGCATACAGCGCCACCCCAGGGACGAGGTCAAACGTCGCGCCGAACCGCGGCGTTACGCGGGTGTAGCTGGAGTCCAAATTTTGCTCGACTTGGCGCAAGGTGAATTGCGTCAGGCGCAACGAAGTCAGCAGATGCAGCCGTCCATAGGTTGCCTGATCCTGCACGTACGCCGCGACCGTCTGGTAGCGGTTGGTCTGGGTGGTGCTCGCCGACGGTATCGCGCCGAATGGCACGATGTAACTCGGCCGCGCCAGATCGAGTTCGCCGACTGGCACGCCATCGAAGCTGACCGCTCCGTCGACGCGGGTGCGATCGCAGTTGATGCCGGCCAACAGCTCATGTTGGCCACCCAGCGCGTCCATGCTTACCGACACGTTGGCATCGAGCGTGTCTTCTTTCACGTTGGACGGGAGATAGAGGGGAAAGATCGGATAAACGGTCGGGGTCGCCGGGTCAGGCGGCAAGAATTCCGGATAAACAAAGCTGCCGTACTCGCGCACGCGGCCCTCGTAATGACGCCCGGTAATCGTCAGGCGCACGTCATCACTGAAGGCGTGTCGAAACTCCGCCGTGCTCAGACGATTCTCATTGGTGGTGCGCGGCTGACCACTGGTTGCCCCCGGGAAAGCGTCGCGATCCAACTGGCCGACGAGTGCTTGAGCGGCAGGTAACCCGGAATACTCCACTTGGCTACGACGGTCATATTGACCTCGCAACAGCAGTTCGGTGTCGGGGTCCAGTTGAAACGACAAGCTTGGCTGCACCGACCAGCGGTCACTCTTCACCTTGTCGATCCAGCTGCCACTGCTTTGGTAGTCAGCCGTAATTCGCGCCGCGACGGCGGTGCCCAGCGGCACGTTAATGTCGGCATACGGATTCCAGGTCGAGAAGCTGCCGCTGCGCAACGCCACGAAGCCGCCCAGATGGGCTTCGGGCCGCTTCGACACGACGTTGATGAGCCCGCCCAAAGGCGCTCCTGCGCCACCACCGTATACGGTCGACGATGGCCCTTTCAAAACCTCGATTCGCTCAGTTCCCACCAGGCTCGTCGGGTCGACGGAGGCGGCGGTGCCGAAGGCCGGCAAGCCGTCTAAATAGATCTCGGCCGGAAATCCGCGCACGATCGGTTGCGTGAACAACGCTTCTTCCGACCGGGTCGGAGTCACGCCAGAAACATTCACCAACGCGTCGGCCAAGGTGCGGCTGTCTTGCTCATCAAGCAGGGTGCGGTTAAGCACCTGAACCGATTGCGGCACTTCGATCAAGGGTGTGTTGGTGCGCGTGGCCGAACGGGAATCGGTTGTGGCGTAACACTCGGGCGTCGCCGTCACAACGACTGATTCGAGCGTTCGGATACCCGTCTTGTCACCGTCGTGAAGTGCTGCTGCTGACAATTTATCTAGGCCATTGGTTAGCGCTTCGTGGCCGTTGATAGCGGCAATGGTTTCGTCGTGGCGGACCGGCATGATCGGGCTGGGCGCCTTCAGTGCAAGCGCTTCAGTAACGGAAGGCTGCTGCCATGTCGCGCTGGTGGCCACGGGAGTCCGTGCCGGGGTGTTGCTGCGGGGCGCTTCGTCGGCCAACAACAAAGGGGCGTAGAGAGATGCCATGCCGCCGCTCACGGCAACGAGCAGGGGCACGCGAAGGAACACAGGGCGCGTGGCGGACCAAGCGCGTTCTGACTTGTAGTGGGTTTTCATGAGCACTCACGTTCTGGGCCCGAGCAACGCCGGACCTTGCCGTTCAAGGACGGCGAGCCAAAGGTGGGATCAGGCGAGAACGAAAGTGACCGGAGGGCCGCGAGGACGGAACGCTAAATGGCTGGGTGGTTCAGTCCGACACACGCGTGAAGCAGGGAATAGCTGTGCCGGCAGGGGCGGCAAAATCGCCAGGGTCGCCGCAAAGGCCACTACGTACGGTAGGTGAGCGAACAGCGAGCAGTAGACGCAGGCATCGAGGGGAGTTCGATCGTCAGCATGATTCTCTATCCCTGTCACATCCGTGCGCAGGTGAGCGGACATCGTCATGTCGCCTGACATCGGCATGGTCATGCCCGGATGGTTCATGGCGCGGCTATCGGGCAGCATCAGACGCGACACGAAAGGTGCACACAAGGCGAGCAGAAGTGCTAGGTGCGCTGCCACCGTAATTAGTCGATTAGCCCGCCAAAACTTCATGCATACACCGCGCAATTGCAATGGCAATGGATGCGGGTGGGAAGGGTCGTTGTATTGCCACCGCACGCCAGTAGCGTGGCGCGGTAAGACCGTGCGGAGGGTTGCACTTGCCGGTCGTCGAGCGCGGGCGTGGCGCCACCATCGCCGCCCATGACGGATGTGATAATTAGCATGAACGCGGGCGGCGCATGTGCGGTCACCCAAAGGGAAGACGTTGTCAGAAGGCCTGAGGCGAAAGCGGACTTGATACGCACAAAAAGGTGGCTGTGAAATACATGACAGCGGGCGAACCAAGTCGTCGTGGGACGAGCGTCAACGCGCACGCAGGGCGTCATGGTTCTGTGGATATAGCCGTCCATAAGGATTGCGTATCGTCCGTCGATGTGATGGCTACGCAGTGCCAAGACTTCGGCCGGGGCGGCTGGCCGACGGCTCGGAGCTTGGGTCGATATCACGCAGCGTTCGCGTCAGAAACGCGATTACGGCGTCGCCGCGATCGGCCTGCACCAGTTCAAGCGCGGTCTTGCCATGTGGCACCAACGGAGTTTCGAAAAACCATTCCCGTATCGCCTCTGGGTTTGGATCGACGCGGTCGGCCAGATCAATAATTTCGCGCATTAAGTTGTCGCTCATCTTGCAATTCCTCGACATCGGCAGCATTAGCCGCAGTGGTTTCAGGTAATTCGCCATTCGCGCCTGGGGGGTTACACGCACGCGTGGCGTTGCCGGGTCCAGTCACGATCTGAGACGTAGTGGAAGCGAACGGAAACACGCACGGCTTGGTGGTGAACCCATCCGACAAGTCAGGGCACATCAAGTGGAGTGAACTAGTCGCGGCTCGCGCCTAGTTGGCAGAAGAACCGTTGGGTGTGGGAAAGCTGACTCATGCCAGAGTGATGGTCACGCTAACGAGCTGAAGTGATTTAGTTCTCCGACAAGAGGCCCGTGTCCTGCGCCTTCATGCGCCGAATACTCTGCGGTGGATGCCCGAGCACTCGTATAAAGGCACGACGCATTCGCTCGGGGTCCTTAAATAACGTGTGGGCAATAATTTCGATGGGTTCCGCACTTTGCTCGACCCGCTGCCGCGCGACTTCCACGCGCAGACGCTCGACCGCCTTGGCGGGAGTTTCCCCCGTCTCAGCGAGAAACGTGCGACCAAATTGGCGCGGGCTTATGCAGGCGATCGAAGCTAGCTGTTCGGTCGACAGCGACTCATGCAAATGCTCCCGCATGTAAGTCAGAACCTCTCGGATCCGGTCTGAATCGGGCTCCATATCGGCAATGGCTGAAAACTGCGACTGCCCACCTGGGCGACGGTGATAGACGACCAACATTTGCGCCACGGCATGAGATATATCGCTACCGAGGTCGTCCTCGATCATGGCTAGCGCCAAATCGATACCGGCCGTAACGCCGGCCGAAGTCCAGATATCGCGGTCCTTGGTAAAAATACGATCGGGCTCAACCTTGATGCTGGGAAACTGACGTTGCAGTCGCTTTGTATATTTCCAGTGCGTGGTGGCACGATGGCTATCAAGCAGCCCAGCAGCAGCAAGAATGAATGCGCCGGTACATACGCTTGCGATACGACGAGTGCCTTTAGCCGCCGCCTTGTTTAGATAGGCTGACATCGAAGACAGATCAGGTAGCTCAGCCAAATTGCCGCCGCCCGCGACAATGAGGGTGTCGTAAGCGGCCGACCGCGTCTTTCGGGTAACGATCTCCAGACCCGCAGAACTCACCATGCCACCACCGGTCAGTGAAACGACATGGCATCGGTATGGATTGCCAGCGCTGAGCCTTCCCGCGGTATCAAACACGGCCAGCGGCCCGCTCAGATCCTGTATCTGAAAACCGGGGAACACCAGAAACGCGACATCACGCGTGGCTCTCTTTCTGCTTGCGGGCGTTTTTTTCAGCATGATTGCCTCTGTGCAACGGCTTTTGCGGTCAACTTTGTCCGCAAGCGTCTTCAGTGACGCGATTTCAGTACTGCATCATGCAGTAGAAGGCGAATGGCTGAAAGGACGTATATCCCTCAAAAAACGGCATTGCCAACCTTACACGGATCGGGACGCCAACACCTATGAAAGCGGCGGCTTGCAGGCATGTCTTGCCGACGACGCCAATTCAACAAGGTGGAAAGCGTGTTGGCCCACGGTGGTTACGCCGGACCGTCATTCATTCATGACATAGCGGAAGCCGTGGACAAGGCGGTTGCCGTGCGGATGGCCACATAAAGCGGGTGGCAACTGTTCAGGGACAGTGAACTGTTCGACATGTCTTGTGGGTTTGCATGAGGATCTACGATCGCTCATGGCGACAAATGAGGGAAATCCGTCCTTTCGACGCGGCGCAATCTTGGCGAGAATGCTTCCACTATTTGATTGATTGAAGATTAAGCATGCGAGTTTTCCGTTCCACTGCCGTCAAGCTGTCCCGCTAACTCGCCGCATGAAGGAGCCGAAAGAATACGCACGTCGAGCTTCCTCGTCGCGCAGCACACTTACGCATGATGCAACGCCTATACAGCGTTCCAACGCATTCGTTCTCGCTATCGCGCAGGGACTATTTACGGCGGCGATCGCCATCGACCTGACGTTGACCGGGCTGACGGGATATCAGCTTGCTCCCGACAAATCTCTGGCAACGCTGCCATTCGCGATGATCACCGTCGCCGCCGCAGTGACGACCTTGCTAGCCTCTATCTTGATGCAGCGTATCGGCAGGCGTTGGGGCTTTGTCATTGGCGCGTTGTTTTGCGCGGTCGGCGGGGCTGTCTCCGTCTGGTCGGTGCTTCATGCGGATTTTTGGATGTTTTGCCTTGGCACCGCGGCAGTCGGAGTTTTTCAGGCTTTCGCCCAGTATTACCGACTGGCCGCCGCTGACTCCGTCGATGTGGCACACAAAGCCAACGTCATCTCGATGGTGCTAGCGGGCGGGGTGATCGCCGCCGTGATCGGGCCAGCCCTGGCCGCGTGGAGCAAGAATCTATTCTCGACGCTTTTCGCTGGTTCATACCTCGTGGTCAGCCTGCTTGGCGTCGCCTCGGCCGTGCTTCTTGCCGTGGGCTTCCGCGACACCAAGCCAAGTGGTGACCTGCACTCTGACGCCGGACTGCCAGCGCGAAGCTTGCGTACCGTCTTTCGGCAGCCGATCTCCCTCGCTGCACTGGCCAACACGGTCTTCGGCGGCGTCGTCATGATGTTTGTCATGACCGCAGCGCCGCTGGCGGCGGTTGGCAGTCAGCACACCATTGATGATGGTGCCCACATCATCCAATGGCATCTGGTGGGCATGTATGCGCCGTCCTTTTTTGCGGGTCGTTTGATCAAGCGTTTCGGTATGCCGCCGGTGTTGTTTGTCGGCATGGCGCTCATCGCGTTGTGTGGCCTGATTGCGGCCGTATCGACCAACCTGCTGGCCTTCTACATCGCGCTGTTCTGTCTCGGCATTGGCTGGAACTTCATGTTCGTGGGTGGAACAACGCTTCTCGCGTCGTGCCATACGGCTTCCGAGCGTGCCCGCGTACAAGGCGTGGCCGAGTTGATCCGTTACGGATTGACAGCAGTGGCGGCGCTCGCTGCCGGTCCCATGCTTGAGCACTTTGGCTGGATGGGTCTGAACATCATCGCTTTCCCACTCTTGGTGATTGCCGCTGCGGTGACCGTTTTCTGGGTAAGAGTTGATCGTGTCGGCAAGGTATCGGCTGCCTAGGACTGGCGACGTGACTCCTGACTTGCCTGATGTGGCCCTGCTTGCGCGCCGAGGTGCGACTAGTAATTTGTTCTGTCGCATCGCCGGGTGCATGGGGTCACGGACGGCCCCGATGGTCATCGGATTATCGGGCCACCGAGCAAGTTAAGCCTCTAGGAAACACGGGACGACAGCTTTCGTCACCGCAACAGAAGCGTGACGACTATCCGCGTCATGGAAAGCTGATCAACGCTGCGGATGTTTACGGATGTCGGCGATTTCAGCCGATTGAAATTCTTGCCGATCAACGCCATGACCAGTAGTGGAATCAACATTGCCCTAACCACGGAGATAGTAATGCGCAACGAAAGACAGCCGAGGCTGACCGGCAAAGTGGCCTTGATTACAGGCGGCGGCAGCGGCATTGGTCGAGCCGCCGCGTTGCGATTCGCGCAGGAGGGCGCCGTGGTCGCGTTAGCCGGTCGCCGCATGGAACAGCTTCAGCAAGTGGCTGACGAAATCGATCAACTCGGCGGTCGTGCTCTGGCGATCCCCACCGATATCACCGATGAGCACGCGGTTGATGCGTTGATCGAGCAGACGGTGAAGCACTTTGGATCGCTCGATATCGCGTTCAACAACGCGGGCGTGCTGGGCGCTTTGAAACCGATCACCGAACTCACGGCGAGTGATTTTGACGCGACGATCGCCACCAATCTTCGCGGGGTATGGCTGTTGGCCCGCGCGGAACTACGCGCGATGCTCGCGGCCGGCAAACCTGGTGCCATCGTGAATACTTCATCCTTCGTCGCGCAGGCTGCGTCAGTCGGTACCTCCGCCTACGCGGCCAGCAAGGCGGCGATTGATGCCATGGTCCGAGCGCTCGCGCTGGAAGTCGGCCCCAGTGGTATCCGCATCAACAATGTGGCCCCAGGAGTTATCAAGACGCCGATGTCCGCCGGCCTACCCGACGAGCTTGCGGCCGCGCTTGCCAATCATGCGGCGCTCAAGCGGCTTGGGGAACCGGAAGATATTGGCGACGTGGTGGTATGGCTATGCACCGACGAGGCTCGCTTCATTACCGGGCAGAGCATCTTGGTAGATGGTGGATTTTCGATTCCCGGCTTGCGCTGATGCGTTCGTCATAGGCATTTCACCATCTGTTACTACGCAGTCCTACTACCGGTACGGTTGACCGGTTTTTGCCGCACAACGATCGTCGGGCTGTTTTTACGTGGCGGCTTCCAGCTATTGATTGATGGTCGTTTGCCGGGCTAAAAACGGCCTTTGATGCACAGGCAGGGGGCTCGGAAACGGCTACTCATCGGGGACGTAGATCCCATAGATGAGGCCTGCGCGGCGAGTACTGGGTAGCTCGCGAAGGACGGCTAGGGCCGAGCGAGACGTGCCTATCACCCGACCACGAGAGCAGTCGGCGCACTAAAAGGCAGTGGACCGGAGAGGATACAACTGGTCGGTCTGTAGCTGCCGCATCGGTGCGACCAGTTCGCCACACAGTGTGCGTGCTGCCTCACGAAGAATAGAGACTATGGCTGTCTGCTACGGGGGCGCCATGACACGGTCTCGGTCAGGTCGTCGCTTACCATGGTTGCGAGTGAAGGATGCGCGATGTTCTGGATTTTCAACATGCCGGCAGCGTGTAATTGGACGGCTAAATTCAACACCTGATCTTCCAGTTGCTGGTGCAGCGGCTCGGTATTTGCTGCGGGCGGCCGCTGCGGCCGCGTTATAGAGATCGCCAAGGCCTCGGTTGGATCGCTTACTGAAAAGGAGTGTGCTGGAGTGGCCTTTCTAGATGAACGCGTCGCCGCCAAATCGATAGAACTGACGATCCGAATGCCGCACGAACGCCATCTAGCGTAGGCATGTACCAACCGCTGTATGAGCGTGGCTGTCGGAGATTGAGAGGGCTGAGTGGGCATGAAAGGTACCTCGTGCGCCGTCACGGCGTCACTTGTGATGGGCTTGTCCGTTCGGCTAATTGGGGACAGTACTGGCCTGAAGATCGGCCGCGGTCAGGCGAAACATGGTCGCAGCCCAGTGGACGGTGAACCCAATGGAAAGTCGCCAGAGGGGGTGAAGAGAATCACCTTGAAATCGTTGCAGCCGTCGATTCTGTTCCGGGTATGCCGCCCTCAACCTGCGGGAGAACGACGGGAAGCCGGCTGTCGGTGAAGCGCGGCTCTTTCAAGGAACATGGCGGAGTCAGGGCACCAGCAGGTTTTACTTGTGAGATCCGCGAAGGTGGCCAGAATGTCTTGTGGACGCGCGCCAGCGCAACGGTTGAGATCGGAACGGCAACGGTCTTTACTGGCGATGATCGAAAGCCGCAAGATGGCAGGCTGCATTCCATTCAATGGCGACACATTACAGACGATCAGTGTTCCTGCCAGGTCCGTCGAGGTGAGCCCGTTTTTCGCGTTCAATTCGGCGGCGCCGTTTGGTAATCGCTGCCCGGCAGCTAAGAACAATGATTACCATCATCGTCGCTCGCGCGCCGATAGCGACCATGTCGACTTCTTTCTTCCTTCGGCAGCGACCGTCGGTTTTAGATCAACCCGCTCCAGCGTAAGCCAGACACCAGGCGTTGGGGTCGATCGAGCCGGTAACGATGGTGCAATGTCCCGCGTCCTTGGCAGTTTTACCGGGAATGAAATTGGCGCAATTCGCGCACGCGGATGTGCCCTTGGGATGGTCCTGGTATTGCAGCGCCGCTTTGTCGGCCGTGCCAAAAGCTTCGGGCACGTCAGCGGTTGCTGCCTTGGTCGAAGTGGCTCGCGCCCACAGCGGAAGGCTGACGGCAGCGCCGGCGACCAACAGCATGCGGCGCAGCACGGCTCGACGCGAAATGAGTGAATGAAGTGGGTCGGTCATGGGTTTTCCTCACGGTAATGAATAGTGATGGGCGACACGAGCTCAGTGCTGGCCTCCGACGGAGACCTCGAACACCCCTGAGGGGGAAGTGCTTGTCACGCCGGCAAGGTCTGAGTGGGCAAGACGTTGGGGGTACGCCGCCGCTGGACCCAAGTTTTGCCGGAGTGATGTTGCACAAAGGGGGTTCGGAGTCTTCCGTCACAGCCTAAAAATGGAGGTTCAATCGTTACCACGCACGGTGACCCAGAACGGCAGCTTGCCGTGGGTAGGTATCTGTTTCACGACCTTCAGTGTGTGGGTATCGATCACGGCGAGCTTATCGGTACCCGTCACGCCGACGTAAACCCAGCGGCCATCTTTACTGGCGCGAACGCCATGCGGGCCCTGACCGACGTCGATACGCTTGATGACCTTGAACGTCGTGGGGTCGATGACATCAACAACGTGATCGGCAATCGCGCCAGTGAACACATAGCGACCGCCGGGGATTACATCGATGCCGGCGTGGCCCAGGCCTACCAGAATCACTGCCAGTTCTTTACGCGAAGCGATGTCAACCGCCGCGACTTTGCCGACCAGGTCGCGCACCCAAAGTGTTTTTCCATCGGCGGACAGGTCGAGATTGTGCGGCCCCTTGATGCCGGGTACCGGAATTTCGTCAATCTTCTTCCACGTCGCCACATCCACCACCGCGACGCCGGTGCCGCCTTGCAGCGTGACGTAGGCAAGCTTGCCGTCGTTAGTGAAGCGAATGTTGTGCGGTACCTTGCCGACCGGGACCGACTTGACCAGCTTCTTCGTCTGCAAGTCGATCACGGCGATGGTGCCATTACCAGCGCTGACGGCGAGCCCCCAGCGGTTGTTCGGACTGATCGCAACCCCTTGTGGCGTGGGGCCGATTTCAAACGTGGCCAGCTTCTTGCCACTGTGTGCGTCCACCAGATACGCCTCGGGCAGGTCCTTGCTGCTGACCAACAGCAGCTTGCCATTTGGACTGATAGCGTCGTAATGGGCCGCCGGCAGAGCGCTCCAGCTGTCTTCCGTGGGCATGACTTCTACGGAATTACTTGTCTGCAAGGTGACGTAGATCGGTGCCGGGAATAAATCCTTCAGCTCGGAAGCTCCCGCGCTGGTCGCACCCAAGGTGATGGCCAACGCAAACGCAAACCGCGTCAGCGCAGGCGGTGAGTCACTGAGTGTCGAGCGATGATTAGTGCGCATCATTTCGTTCTCTCGGGTTGATGGGAGGGGCTGCCGCAAAGTTTCGCGGCCCTGCCCAACACCTGATGGCCGGGCCTGATAGCTTGGATGACGTGTGCACAGCGACCAGTGGAAGTTCTGTTTCACGGCATCGGGAAATAATTTTTATGCAGCAACGAGCAACTATTTTTTGCTGGCGTCACGAAGATCACTCAAGGCGCCTGCTACGCAATCGTCGACTTGTTCGAACGAGCTGTCCCGTCGCGTCGTCGCGCCCTATGTCGGCTGTCGAACGCCGCCTGCCGTGCTGACGATTCGGCTTGATCTACCCGAAAACGTCACTGTCGCAGTGGCACAGCCGGCATCATGGTTACCGTATGTTGGTTATCGATGGCACTTTTCAAGCCATTTGTTTTCGCGGGGTCGATCTTGTAGAAATGTGCAAACACGTCATACAGAGCGGCCGTTCGAAGCGACGGGCATGTCGGCACCTTCATGTCGCAAGGCAGGTCGCTGGGGTTACGCCGCTGATGCGGTGATGTGACATGGGATGTACTCCAGTCAATCAAAACGTTCGGCATAGTCTGGCCAATCGCGCGTTGCGACGAAAGGACGTAGTTCCCTCGTTTTTAGTCATCAAAAAATGCGACTTTTTGTGCGATGGTGTCTTGCTTTTTTGCGCATTGCCGGTAGCAAGCGGTCGCCACATCGTCGTCGCGTATCGCGCCAACGACTGGCTTGATCCATGCGAAACCTCAATGTTGCAGCGGCACAGGCCGTGTAAGCGCTGCCATCCGCCAGTTGTGGATCGTCGTCGGCCAGCGACGATTCAAGAAAATTTCCGGGGAATTTGCGAACGCGAGTATGCCGAATCTGCGCTCACTTGAATGCCAGATCAGCGGCTAGCTTAGCGTTAGATCGGCAAGGTTTCGTCGACCAGGTTTGGCATAAGCTGTTCGCGTAAATGGAATAGTGTGAGTCGCTTGTCAGGCCATACTGCACGCTTTACGGCACTTCCCAGGCAGCGCTCATGGACACCAACGCTTCAACCCAACTACTGCACGACGGTACGGTCATCCCGCGACTGGGATACGGGCTGTGGCAGGTCGATCTGGACGACAGCGCGCGCCTTGTCAGTCACGCGCTGAGGACCGGTTACTCACTGATCGATACGGCTGAGGCGTACTACAACGAAGAGGGCGTCGGCGAAGGCATTCGGAGCGCCGACGTTCCGCGCGAACAGGTCTTCGTTACCACCAAGGTGTGGAACACTCACCACGGCTACGAACAAACCCTGCGCGCGTTTGATGCCAGCCTGCAACGGCTCGGTCTCGATCGCATTGATCTTTATCTAATGCATTGGCCGTCCCAAATACGCCATGCTTATGTCGACACGTGGCGAGCAATGATCCGCTTGCGTGACGAAGGCCGCGTGGGTGCCATCGGCGTTTGCAACTTCGCCACTGGACAATTGCAGCGGCTGATCGGTGAGACGGGTATCAAGCCGGTGCTGAATCAGGTGGAGTTGCACCCGTACTTCCAGCAACGTGAGCTTCGTGATTTTCACAAGCAGCTCGGCATTGCCACGCAATCGTGGAGCCCGCTAGGTTTATGGAAAGATCATCAGGTATCCCCACTGGATGATCCACTGATCCGGGAGCTGGCGGTGAAATACGGAAAATCCCCGGCGCAGATTATCCTGCGCTGGCATCTGGATAATGGGCTGTTGGTCATCTCGAAGTCGTCCCGCCCGGCTCGGATCGAAGAGAACTTCCATCTGTCCGACTTTTCGCTGGAAGATAGGGAGTTGGCGCGCATGTCGCAACTTGATCGCCGCGATGGACGCTTGGGGCCGGATCCGGAAACGGCTGAGTTCTAGACGATTCCGCGTCGTGTCCGGCGACGTGTCACCTGAGCAAAGGAGCAGTGGAATGGATCGACTTCATGCCATGCAGGTTTTCACCCGCGTTGTCGAAGCACGCAGCTTCACCAAGGCAGCTGAAAGCCTGTCCGCGCCGCCATCTTCGGTGACTCGGGTGATCAAGGA
>JBDTBF010000013.1:0-29599 GCA_039924175.1 Rhodanobacter sp. | reverse complement strand
TCATGGCGTTATCGGCAGCCGGCATTGGCGATTTGTCGATCTGGGTCGCCGACTTGATTTTCTGTTGGCCGGGTTTGGCTGGTGCAAAATGCCGTCCTTTGTCATCGAGCCGCATTTAGCAACGGGTTGCTTAGTGAAGTTGGGTATCGTAGATGAAGGCATCGCACCGACCGGAACGTTGCCGATCTATGCCGCCCACGTCCGTGATCGACCGTTGGGTCGCGGCGGGAGCTGGCTCTTGGAAAATTTACGAGATCGCCTCATGAAATAAGGCTCGCGTGCGATCGGTATAACGCGGCTGCGTTCTTCTTCGGCGAGCGTCGAATAGCCGTTGGTCTGCCCCAACCTAAACGCCGGTGCGCTATGGCGTCGCGCCACGCTCTGATGCCATGAAGCGTTGCCAGCGTGCTCGCAGCTTGCTAGGGCGGCACCCGTACGGCTCGTGCAGAAATTCAGCCGATACGATGCGATCGGTTCTGAAATGGCGGAAGCCCTGACGAAGTTCGCACCAAGCGGCCAGCAGGCGCACCGTGTCCGCGTAGCCGATGATCGTTGGCCAAATGGTGCGCTCGGTCTCACGCGATTGCTCGTCTTTGTAGTGGATTTGAATCTTGCGTCCACTGCGGATCCACGACCGGGTCTGGGACATGTCGAGTCCATCAGCGAGGACCGCCAAGTTCGTCGGCACGCCGATGCTTGGCTCGGTGACGAACAGGCGCAGACGTTCGGGTACCACCGAGGTAATTTTGGAGATCAGATCGCTCGCCGCACGCGCCAGCACGGCGTCGCCTCGACTCGCCACCCATTGCGCGCCCAGCACGGCCGCTTCAAGTTCATCAGGCGTAAGCATGAGCGGCGGCATGTCGAAGTCGCGCTCCAGAATGTAGCCAATGCCCACTTCGCCGCGGATCGGCACGCGCTGCCCAATGAGGTCAGCGATATCCCGATAAACCGAGCGCGTCGACACTTCTAGCTCCACCGCTAGCTGGCTGGCGGTGACCGGCAGGCGCGAGCGGCGCAGAATCTGGATGATCTGAAACAGTCGATCGGCACGCCGCACAACTTTCTCCTTCGCAGTGAAGCTTCCATGCTGCTGACACCATGCTGTCAGTAGGGTAAGCCTATAACACTCCTTCGCCGCGCCGCGGTCCCAACGTTCCGAAGGAAAGCACCCATGAATTTCGTCTCTATCCGGCTAATCACCGCCGACATCAAACGGCTGACACACTTCTATGAGGAGATCACCGGCATTGCCGTGAAGATGTATACCGAGGATTTCGGGGAACTGAAAACGCCCGCCTGCACTTTGGCCATCGCTAGCACGCGCACCTTGCAGTTTTTCGGCGAAGACGTAGCCCGGCCAGCTGACAACCACAGCGCCATCATCGAGTTTCGCGTGGACGATGTGGACGCGGAGTTTGGAAAGTTGGCGGACGTGATTGGCGCGTCCCTCGTACAGCCTCCGACAACGATGCCGTGGGGAAACCGTTCGCTCCTGTTTCGCGATCCGGATGGCAATTTGGTTAACTTTTTCACGCCGATGGGTGCGCAAGCGTAGAACCTTCAAGCGTGCGGCTATCGCTCAGGCTGCAAGGCGCTGACTTCGCAGGTGCGTGATTTGCGCCACACTATTTGCGAACTCGCCGAGGCTCGCAAGGTGTCGTTTGAGATCGATGATTTTTCAAGGTGATTGACGGGCGATATCTTGTGTCATTCAAAGGGTAATCAAACCGTCACGCCGCATATCCAAACCTTGCAGGTCGTCTCTCACGGCGTGTCTGCAAGGCGAAGCCTAAAGACATGATCATCCAACGCGCTTCGCCCGTCCCTTGAGGTCGCGATAATTTTTCAAGGTGAATCACGGGTGACATCTTGCGTCACACAAAGCGTAATCAAACCGTCACCCGATGTATTCAAGCTTTGCAGGTTGCTTCTCCCGGCTTACCTGCAAGGCAGACCTAAATGACACGTTCGTCCGACGCGCTTCGCCCATCCCTTCATTTGCGCCCGTTGGCAAACGCGATTCGTCAGTTTTACCACGTGGCGTTGCTATGCACCGCCGTGCTGACGATCAGCACAAACGCGGTGGCCGCTGATTTGCCGCTGGTGACTGCGGCGCCTCAGCAACTACAGGAAATCGAGGTGCGTGCCACTATTAATTCGGCCATCATTCAGGCGCCAGTGCAGGCGGAACTGAACATCACGCAGCCGCAGTCGGTCATCGGCCTGGATTACATCAGCAACCACGTCGCGCCGACCGCTGACTATGCGGAGATAGCAAACATCGCGCCTGCGGTGTCCAACATTAGCGTCAGCGGGTCGGGGCTGGGCGAGTCCAAACAGATGACGCTGCGTGGCTTCAACGACGGCCAGTACAACGTCACCTACGATGGCATTCCGTTCGGCGACACCAACGACTTCAGTCATCACACCAGCAGCTATTTCCCTGCCAAGGTGATTGGTCAGGTTACGATCGATCGCGGCCCTGGTGGTGCCAGTCAGATCGGCGCCGCGACCTTCGGCGGCACCGTAGCGCTGCGTTCGAAAGACGCCCGAGAGACGTTTTCGTTCATTCCCACCATCAGCGCCGGCAGCTACGGCACCACGCTGACTCATTTGGAAATCAACAGTGGCCGCCTGGATAGCATTGGCGGCGGCAAGCTGATCGCCAGCGCGCAATACAACGACACTGACACGGCGCGTACGAACTCGCCGGCGTCGCGCAAGACCAGTTATATCAAGTACGTACAGCCGGTTGGGAACAGCACCGAACTGACCTTCCTTAGCAACTACAACTACATTCGTTTCAACAACCCGGACAAGGGCAAGTTGACTCAGCTGCAGATCGATACACTGGGCCGCAACTTCGGCCTCAACACCGATCGCACCAGCACGGACTGCTATTGCTACAACTATCAGGTCAAGAAGACTGACCTCGAGTACTTCGGCGTGCGTACTGCGCTGAGCGAGACTTGGCAACTGGATAACAAGACGTATACCTACGCCTACGACAACGATGGACGAGAGAGTGCGTATGTCGGAACGAAAGCGTCGAAGACGAATATCGGCGGTTACAACAAGGTCAACAGTTACCGCGCCTGGGGCGACGTGCTGGCGCTTTCGCACCTTGATGACCATGGCCAATTCAATACCGGTGGCTGGTACGAGTACACCCAAAATGAGCGCTACAGCGTGGCGCTGGATTACGGGCTCGGTGATAGTCATGACGTAAAGCCGGGCGGCAACGACCTTTCTGCGTACAAGTACAAGATGAAGAATCGTTTGCGCACCAGCCAGCTGTATGCCGAATACGTATGGAATGCGACCGAAGGGCTGACCATCACACCGGGCGTGAAGTACCTCAGTTTTACGCGCTACATCGACACGCCGCGCAATCAGACCACCAAAATCCCGCTGCAATACAGCGAAACTTGGACCAAGGCGCTTGGCTATCTTTCAGCCAATTATCTGTTGAGCCCGGAATGGAGCGTGTACGCGCAGGCCGCGCAAGGATTTCTCGCGCCGAACCTCAACCAGTTCTACGTGCCGCATCCGGAAAACAACCGTACCTCGCCGCAGCAGACAATGAACTACCAGTTCGGCACGGTCTACAAGACCGATCGTTTCAACGCCGATGCCGATGTGTTTGTGATCGACTACAAGAACTTCCCGATAGTCGGTACCGATCCGGTCACCCACGACGATACTTATGCGCTGGCCAAAGGTGCTCGCCTCAAAGGTTTCGAGGCTGAGGCTACCTATTACCTCGGCGCGGGTGTCAGCGCGTATGCGAACGGCTCGGTGATCGAGGCGAAGTTCAAGCGTTCAGGGCTTGATCTGCCGAGCGTGCCTTCTCGTACGGCGGCATTGGGCGTGATGTTCAATCATGGTGGTTATTTCGCGTCGCTTGGCGAAAAGTACATTGGGCCACAAAAAGTTTATGACGGCAGCCTCAATCCCGATGACGCTGCCTCGGTTACGGGCGTCGGCCATAGCGGTGGCTTTTGGCGCACGGCGATGAGTCTCGGCTACGGCCAGAAGCTTTCCGGTTCGATCATCAAAAGCTTCAAGTTGAGCCTGCAGGTCGACAACCTGTTCGACGCGCAACAGCAGGTCGCCGACTCCCAGAAGGGCAAGGACACCTATTACCTAGTGTTGCCGGGTCGCAGCTGGTTCGCCTCCGTGTCGATGGCGCTGTGACCATGATGAAGCGACCGCACATGACGCGTACATCCAACCGATTCGCTGGTGTGTTGCTGGGCTTGTTGCTGCTGAGCAGTGGCGAAGCATTGGCTGCCGAGCATTATCTCGACACGGCGCAGTTGCACGCCGCGGTGGCGACACTGCCGGCGCCGTCAGCCTTGGGCACCGACGAGGACATTGCCGACCGCAGCACCACGTTCCATGCCTACACCACGCGCACGGCGGAGCAGGCGGCGCAAGCGAAGGCGGATGAGACGTTCACTGTATTTTCGTTCGCCACCGTACTTGGCCCTAATTTCACCGCGCAACGCTTGCCGCATGTTGCGGCGCTATTCGACGAGGTAAAAAAGGAATCGAACAAGGCCAAGAACGAGGCCAAACAGAGCTTCCGACGCGAGAGACCGTGCCCGGTCAACTCCTGCCAATGGGACCCGGAGGGCGATGCACTGGACTGGAAGAACCGCGACTACGGCTACCCCAGTGGACACAGTACGCGTGCCACGGTGTACGCGTTATTGCTCGGCCACCTGCTACCGCAGCGCGCGGCAGCACTCGATCATTACGCGCGGGAGGTAGGTTGGCGCCGGGTGATTCGCGGCGTGCATACGCCGCAGGACATCTATGCCGGACGCGTACTCGGCCAGGCGCTGGTGCATGACTTCTTAGCCAGCCCAACCATGCGAAAGGATCTGGATGCCGCAACACGCGAACTGAGCGCGATGGGATTCACGGCGGCCGCTGCACCAATCAAGCGGTAGCAAGCAGACTTCGCGGGTAACGCAGATAGACGCAGGTGCATCTTCCATTGGTTACGCCGAACGCGCTATCGGTGTGATCTGGAAGCAGAGGGCAAAGGCGATTTTTCGAAAGCGTCATTTACCCTGCTGCTCGCCTTGGTACCGGCGACCTCGTGTGTGGAGTACGCCAGTCCGCTGTTTAAGGTGTAGCCGGAGCCGGTGCTTTCAGCGTTGAACCAGGCCGCGCGTGCGCGTACATCTCCCAGCTGATCTGCTTCAGCAATCCGTGGGGGTCATCACCTTGTTGGTACAAGTCGCTGTGGGTTCGATTGGGCAGAAAGCGGAAATCTGACTTCGCGTGCAAGCCGTCTAGTACCGCCTTGAGCTTATGCGCGGCGCCGTCCAGGTAGAACGTGTCGGCGGTGCCTACGATCAGGTGAATCTTGCCGTCGAGGTCGGGTTTAAGTGCCGGCCAGTTGTGCTGCAAGCGATAGGCAATGTCGTAATGATCGCGCCAGTAGGTGACTACGCTGGGGTCGACGGCACCGGTATCACGGTTGAACATTGGCTCGGGCCGGCCATCGGCGCCGCGCGGTGAGAATACCCAATCGAACGATGACATCTGGCCGCCGTAGCTGCCGAGCACCCGTTCCAGTTTCGCAAACTGCTCGAAGGTTCCCAGTACCTTCTTGTGGTCGCGCACTAGCGGGTAGGCCGAACCGTCGGGCCGGTGGTAAACGTTGGCGTTCGGCGCGTACAAGTCGACGCCGGTGAAGTCGTGAAAGTCGCTTGGATCAGGTGCGGTGGACCAGGTACCGCCAAACAGTTTCGGATAGCGCGTTTGCAACCATAACGTGGCCCAACCGCCAGAGGAGTGACCGTTGAGAAAACGTCCGCTGGCGCTGCCGTCCATGCGGTAGGTCGATTCCAGCTTCGGCATCAATTCGGTGGTGAGCGCATGGCCCCACGGACCGTTGTTGACTGAGTCGGCGAATTCGTGCGTGCCGGTGGGGCTGGATTCGTCCAAAAACACCCAGATCATCGGAGGCATTTGGCCATCCGCCATGGCGTTATAGACGTACGTCAGCGTGCTGATGACGCGATCATTGTTGCCGCCGAAGCCCTGTGTGTAATACACGGTGGGGTAGTGTGTACTCGCGTTTGCGGCGTAATCGGGCGGCGTCAGTACGCGTCCGCGCATGGTGATCGGGCGTCCCCAGAACGCGCTCAGCGACGGGCTGACAAAATCGATCAGCGACGCGTGCTGGCGCGCGGCCGCGACGCCCTCGCGTAGCGCGGCCGGTGCTGAATCTTGTAATACCCACGGGTCATGGGCTGGCAGCGTCTCGGTCAGCGCCAAGGTTGGCGCCGAATCGCTTGGTAGGTGGAGCTTGACGACCCTACTTACCAAATCGCCCGCGCCGCGTCCCGCATAGCTATAGCTGTGATTGACGTCCAATACCGCCTGTACGAAATAATCTCCCGCTGGGAGGTCGGAATAGGTGGTCGGAAAGGCGAGTTGATCGGCGTCGATGGTGACGCTTTGACCCGGTGCCAGATGGCTGACCTCGCGCGCCGCTACGGTGGTAACCGTTCCGCGAAACGGGTTTGCATCCACTTCCGTAGGCGTCTCACCTTTATCCTTCGCTGCAGCCGCCTGCGTATTCATCGCGAACAGTAGCAAGCGACCGGACGCTGGCTGCGTTGATGTGGGGCCTAGTTTCACCTGGAAGAACTGAGGCGCAGCGGCCTTGGCTGAAGCATGCGCCGGACCGGCAATGCTGCCGACCCCTAGCACCAGAGCGGCGACACAGTAGCGAAAGTACATAGCAAGTTTCTCCCGTAAGGATTTGGTCGCGCGCCCGTAGCCGGTAAGTGCCTGATGGCGTCGGTAGTTGCATCTGTCCGCGCAGGTATCACCTGGACGGACAGCCGCGCCGCGCAAAATTCGGACACCGACTCGCTAAAGCCGACTATCGTGGTGCAGCTAGCGCGGCGCCAGCGCCAGAAGTCACCCCACCGATGGTGGCTGCTATCGGCACGTTAGTGGCCGCGTAAAGTGGGACGCGCTCACTTGGTGTACCCGCGTCGCGGGCCGCAATGTACGCAAGCGGAAGATAATGGCGGCATGACTACGCATTCGTTTCATCTCACGGCGACTTGGCCGGGCGGGCGCAACAGCGTCGGTGACATCCACTGTGGCGCGCTTGCCACTCAAATTTCCATCGCGCCCGGCATGGACGGGCCGGGCGTGGGTACCAATCCCGACGAAATGCTGCTGGGTGCCGCGGCTACCTGCTATTTGATTACGTTGGCGGCGATGCTGGAACGCGCGGGTATTGAAACTAGCGCGCTGAGTCTAGATTCAGAGCTGACCGTTGGCGTGCACCGAAGCGCCTATGTTTGCGAAAACATCATCCATCGACCACAGGTCACTTTGGCATCGGACGTGGCTGCCGATACGCTCATGAAAGTCTTGCATCTCACCGATATAGCCGAGCGTCGCTGCATGATTTCCAATGCCATGCGCGGCAATGTGGCGATTCGTGTGGAAGCGGATGTGCGTCGTGCGACGTAACCACTACCCTGAGCCGCACAATCCAAAACCGCAGACGACGAGCCGGTATCGTTAACCCATAGGAACGTGGGTGGTTTTCACCGGTTGGAGCACCGCGAAGGTTCTGCCAGTTGCGTGCTCGCTGGCTGACCCTGCCGCGGATGTCGCTGCAGAGGCGTCTGCGCAATGGCCTTCTCGATGGCTACGCGTTACAACTGTAGGCGTTCCGTGCCGGTTGGAACTGCACCGCGCCACGATTCAGTAGAATGCGGCATCCATTTACAGGCCACGCCCTTTCGTGATTCGTTTCGTTGATGTGCACAAGTCCTACCGCGTTGATGGACAGGACGTTCCCGCGTTGCAGCCATTTAGTCTTGCCATTGCCGATGGTGAGGTGTTCGGCATCATCGGCGTGTCTGGTGCCGGGAAATCGACACTTATACGGCTAATCAATTTGCTCGAACGCCCTAGTGGCGGACGCATCTTTGTGGACGAAACGGAGATCACCGCGCTCGCCGAGTCAGCGCTGCGCGCGCAACGGCGGCGGATTGGCATGATCTTCCAGCATTTCAATCTGCTCGCCTCGCAGACAGTGGCGAATAACGTGGCGTTCCCGCTGCGGCTGGCTGGTGAGCGTGATAGCGCGGCGATCCGCGCGCGCGTCGACGAGCTGCTGGCGCGGGTTGGCTTGAGCGAGCATGCCGACAAGTATCCGTCACAGCTTTCCGGTGGGCAGAAGCAGCGTGTCGGCATTGCCCGTGCGCTAGCCAATCGGCCTTCGATCTTATTGTGCGACGAGGCTACCAGCGCGCTTGACCCGCAGACGACCGCCTCCGTATTGGAGTTGCTAGCCGAGATCAATCGCGAGCTGAAACTCACCATCGTGTTAATTACCCACGAGATGGACGTGGTGCGCCGCGCGTGTGATCGCGTAGCCGTGCTGGATGCTGGCGTGATCGTTGAGCGAGGCAGCGTGGCTGATGTGTTTCTGCATCCGCAACATCAAACGACCAGGCGCTTCGTCAACGAGGTGCGGTCTGATGACGCTGCTGGCGAGCTAACGGCGTTTGCGCAGGTGCCCGGACGGATTTTGCGGCTGAGCTTTCGCGGTGATGCCACGCTGACGCCGGCGCTGGGTCGGGTCGCGCGCGACACCGGTATCGACTTCAATATTCTGGCCGGGCGCATCGACCGCATCAAGGACATGCCCTACGGTCAACTCACGTTGTCCATGCAAGGCGACAACGTGGAACTAGCACTGACCAGTCTGCGCGATGCCGGTATTGATATTGAGGAGCTACGTCAATGAACCTGCTGCAGAGTCTGTTTCCAAATATCGACGATTGGGGCGAGCTTGGCCGTGCTTGCGTGGACACCTTGTTGATGCTGGCTGGTTCGCTGGCTCTCACCATGGTGATTGGGCTGCCGTTGGGGGTGTTGCTGTACCTCACTGGTAAGGGTCAGTTACGGCCGATGCCGAAGCTGTATGCGGTGACCTCGGTACTCGTGAATATCCTGCGTTCGGTGCCGTTTATTATTTTGATGATCGTGATGATGCCGGTCACCTACGCTCTGGTCGGTACTCGTCTAGGCGTCCTTGGCGCGATCCCGCCCTTGGTGATCGGTACCGCACCGTTCTTTGCGCGGCTGGTGGAAACCTCGCTGCGCGAGGTGCAGCAGGGCGTTATTGAGGCGAGCGAGGCGATGGGTGCGAGCGTGTGGCAAATCGTCACTCGCGTGTTGTTGTCCGAGGCGCGCGGCGGTATTGCCGCCGGCATCACGGTCACGGCAATCGCCTTGGTTGGATACACTGCGATGGGCGGTGCGATTGGTTCCGGCGGCCTTGGCGACCTAGCCTATCGGTATGGCTACCTCAGCTACAAGTCCGATTACATGTTTGTCACGGTGGTGCTGTTGATCGTACTGGTGCAGGCGCTGCAAATGGTCGGTGACCGTATCGTGGCCCGCTGTAGTCGCCACTGAGCTTTAGCTGCTGGTGTCTTTGCATTTGGAAGTATGGACGGCTATTCTTGTGCGCCGCACAAGATCCGTCATCATGAATAAGTGGTTTCCCTTCCTCGCTGTGCTGCTCGCTCTCGCCGGTTGCTCCGCGGCGGGCGGCGACCGTGATCTACAAACGCTTACCATCGCCGCTACCGCCATACCGCACGCGGAAATTCTCAAGCAAGCCAAGCCGATATTGGCGCGCGAGGGGGTGGATTTAAAGATCAAAGTGTTTGCGGACTATGTGCAACCGAACATTGAGGTGGCCGAAAAACATATTGACCTGAATTACTTTCAGACCAAACCTTATCTGGATACCTTCAACCAGCAGCGTGGCACCCACCTCACCATTATCACCGGCGTGCACATCGAGCCGTTTGGCGCCTACTCGCGCAAATACACGCGCATCGACCAGTTGCCGGACGGCGCCAGCGTCACCCTTCCCAACGATCCCAGCAACAATAGCCGCGCGCTGCTGCTCTTGGCGAAGCATGGGCTGATCACGTTGAAGGATCCCAATGACGAGATGTCCACACTGAAAGACATTACCGCCAACCCAACGCATCTGAAGTTTCGTGAGCTGGAGGCCGCCATGCTGCCGCGCACGCTGGATGAGGTGGATCTGTCCTTGATCAACACCAACTACGCACTCGCTGCTGGTCTAAAGCCCACCGATGCTTTGCTGATTGAGGATAAAAACTCTCCGTACGTGAACTACCTGGTTGGTCGCCCCGATAACCAGAATGATCCGCGTGTGCTGAAATTGGCCAAGGTGTTGAACAGCCCACAGATCAAGGCTTTCATTGAGCAGAAGTACCACGGGGCGGTGCTGCCGGCGTTCTGACAAACGCGCGGTGGTGGCGACAGCGACGGTGGCTCTTTGAGTGACTTTTCTAGCCGACAATGAATAGTCTGGTAGTAGCGCAATTATCCGGCTTAGATGGGCCGCTGTGAGCTAAGCGATCGATCGCTAGGGAGCCGATCCTTAAATCGCGAATCCTTAAGCCGAGTGGGTGACGATCTGCATGCTTCGGCTAGCACTTATCTTAAGTCGCGGCAGTCCAGAGCAAAGTTCTCTCGCGTGACGACTTACGTCCTTCGCGCTTACCAATGGTTTGGCCGGAAGCTGATCCTGTCAGTCGGCTCGCTTAGTTGGGTTGGTTGAGTCGGCGCGTTGTGTGGGCAACAGAGAAAACAAAATATCCTTGGCCGGCACTGCGGAAGCGGTAGCAATGATGTCGGGTGACTGCTGGACCGAGCTGGCTTGGTAGCCGCGTTGCTGTAGGTGCTGCAGCAGCGATTCCGGCGTGGACTGCAACACTGGCGCCAGATCAACCAAGCGGGTTTGTGTCATGAGGGACAGCGCTTGCGTCGTAGGTCTCGGCGCGCGGCCGCTATTAAGGCTTGCCATAACGACGAAGGGCACTGCCACAAGTACCGATAAAGCCAGCGGGATGAGTAACGTCTTGCGCTTGGCGTAAGCCAATAACGGCGTCCAGTTTTTCCATAGGTGCAGGACGAAGGGCGCGATCAAAAGCATACTTAGCCATTCGTGCATGGAGTGGAAGCTACGCGGAGACCAGTGGAAGAACAGCGCCACTCCGGATACGGTGGAAACGACAAACAGACCTGCGGTAAGGGGCGTGCCGTAACGATGCATGAAATTATTCAAAGACTTTCTCCGGGGCGAACCAGCGGGTGTTGACATGGATTAAGGTGCAAATGATAAACATTCGCATCTAGCGCGACAAGCGCGCTGAAACTCAAGGCGATGCTGTGGCAACTGTGGCACTGCCACAGGCGTCTTCAAACTACCGGCTGGCGTGGTTTGCCAAGGGTGTCCGTCATCGGGCATCCCCATGCTGTGCGTTTCTGAGTGCGGCAGTAATCAGGCGACGCCTAAGATTATTTTCGGTTCGGCCGGTGGGCGACGAGCGACGTATTGGAGCCGGCTCGGCGAAACGCTGCAGCGTGGTTCTAGTCAGAGTAGGGAAGCCCGGTACTGGCGATTGCCGACCTGGAGTAAACGTACCGCGCAGCAAGATTCATGCAGCACGGCGGATTTGGTTGTGATGCGCGACGATGTACTGCGTCACGCATGTGGCCCGTTGCTGCCTATCCGATCACTGGCGAAGATGCCACACGAGTCTTCGCGATATCTGCTCACGATGCTGTGCCTTGTGGACGCCAACCTATCTCGGTTGTCGCGAAGTAAATCCGACCGCGCGTCGCCATCAGTGCCTCGTGCCGTAAATGTTCTGCAGGCGGCTGCACGTATGACATGGATCATGCCGTTCTGAGAGCTATCCCTCGCAGTCGTTGCAGTACAAATCGTTAGCGTCTACACAGTACCGATGCGTCGGCAATGTGTGCGTAAGTGTTTGCCATTAAGGCACTATGAGATAGACGTATATACATATAGCCATCCATAATAAGTCGGGCAGTAAAATTACTATATCCTTCGTTGCGGCCCCGCGTCCGCGCGGCGGCGACGGGACGGAACCATTACCTGCAACACTCAAGGAAACAGCATGAAACGTGAAACCATCGCTATTCATGGCGGATTCGCCGGTGATCCGCAGACACACTCAGTTGCAGTGCCGATCTATCAGACCACCAGCTTCTACTTTGATAGCACCCAGCACGGCGCTGACCTGTTTGACTTGAAAGTCCCCGGCAACATCTATACCCGCATCATGAATCCCACTACGGACGTGTTAGAGCAGCGCGTGGCACAGCTCGAGGGTGGCATCGCCGGCCTAGCGTTTGCTTCGGGGATGGCGGCCATTACCGCGTGCGTCAACACCCTGGTCAAGGCTGGCGACAACGTGGTTGCCACCAACCAGGTATATGGCGGAACCTACACGTTTTTCCGTCATACACTGCGCGACCAAGGGGTCGAAGCGCGTCTGGTGGACGGGCGCGACCCGGCTGCCTTTGCGGCGGCTATCGATGAAAACACCAAACTCATTTTTTGTGAGTCGGTAGGCAACCCAGCCGGTAACGTGGTGGATATTGCCGCGCTTGCTGAGGTGGCGCACGAGGCGGGCATTCCACTGGTGGTGGACAACACCGTGGCCTCACCGGCACTGTGCCGGCCGATTGAGCATGGTGCCGACATCATCGTGCACGCCCTCACTAAGTATCTGGGTGGTTACGGCACTAGCATCGGCGGCATCATCGTCGACTCGGGGAAATTCCATTGGAAGGGTAACCCTCGCTTCCCGCAGTTCAGCACGCCGGAGCCTGCTTACCACGGTGTCGTGTATGTCGACGCTTTTGGTGATGCTGCATTTATCGGCCGTGCTCGTACGGTGGCGCTGCGGAATACGGGTGCAGCCATATCGCCGTTTAATGCGTTCTTGATTCTGCAGGGCATCGAAACGTTGACACTGCGCATGGAACGTCATTGCAGCAACGCGTTAACCATTGCTCGCTATCTAAAGAAGCATCCAAAGGTAAGTTGGGTGAACTTCGCCGGCCTTGAAGGTGATCGAGATTACGCGCTTGCGCAGAAGTACATGGATGGCGGTATTCCGTCGTCGCTGTTCAACTTTGGTATCAAGGGCGGTCTCGACGCTTGTGCGCGTTTCATGGACAAACTGCAGATCATCAAACGTCTCGTAATCATCGGTGATGCCAAATCACTTGCGTGCCACCCGGCCAGCACCACTCATCGCCAGCTCAACGAAGAAGAGTTGAAGAAGGCGGGTGTCAGTGTGGATTTGGTGCGGCTATGTGTTGGTATCGAACACGTGGATGACTTGATTGCCGACATAGATCAGGCCTTCGCTGCGGTGTGATAGCAGTGGTTTAGTCGGCTCGCCCGCTGGCAAGCGAGTGGGGGCGCGGCAGCGGGGGAGTGGCTGCGCCGCGCTAGGGTAACGTCACGCCCACGGCAGCTGAAGATCGATAGGGCGGGCTTACTCGTTGGGTTGCGGCGATACGCGCCGCCAAGACAGCCTGCCCTAATGCCAGCGACGAGATAACTTTGTGTATGCCGTTACGACGCCGAGGTGTTACTCAAACCGGGCGCTCAGCTGACTGCGGTACGTGCGGCTTGTCGATGGACGTTGCGTTGGTTGAAGCACAATAGAGATGCCCTTGTGCGCCGCGAGTGCACACCCATTCCTGCGCTCGCTCTGAATGCTAAAGGGCTTGATATTTGAGTGGCGTTTACAGTGTGTTGCACGAGACATCGTTATACTGGGCCCTTGGTCCACTTTGTATCCTTAGCAAGTGGACCGATTCTTTCTTCTACGTCGCTGCGACGCGACCGGTACCGTATCAGCGATGCTGACGGTGCCGATCTGTCGTGGCTTCGCGGCGCCCGCGCTAACTGCAGCGACGGCGTCATGGTTCTTTACGCTGCAGGCGCATGTCCGTGCTAGACGCCGGATGAGTCTTGCTAATTTATTCTTGGTGCCGGCCCGAAATCACCGTGGACCGTACTCATGAGGTTGCCCTTGTTCGCTCCGTCACGGTTATCCGTCCCATCGTTCCTGCGCCCGATTCTGCCTTTGCTGGTCAGCACGTTGTTCCTTTTTGCGAGCATCGGGCTGTTGAATACGTTGTTGCAGCTGTATGGGTCCGACCTTGGTTTTTCTGATGCCTTTCTGGGCGCGCTAACCGCTGCCTATTACGCCGGCTTTCTTCTTGGCACGTTCCTGGTGCCGCCGCTGATCCGACACATCGGACACATTCGTGCGTTTGCGTTGGCCGCCGTGCTGGTGGCTTGCGTCACCTTGGCCTACATCGTCAGTGCTTCGCCGACGTTGTGGTTTTTGCTGCGCGTTCTGAATGGCATCTTGATGGTGAGTCTCTACACCGTCGTTGAAAGTTGGATTAACAGCACCGCGCAACCGTCGGAGCGCAGCGGTGCGTTCGCTATTTACATGGTGGTGAACCTAGTAGCCGAGGCGGCATCCCAGCAATTTTTGCGGATTGATATGCAAGCCACAACGCTGTTGGTGGTGGTCACCATGTTGATGTGTGCGGCGGCCGTGCCGGTGTTACTTACGCAACAACCGCAGCCAGCGCAGCAGGCAGCGCCGCGGCTGCAACTACGGCGCTTGTTTCACGCCGCGCCGACGGCCGGCGTCGGCGCCTTGTTGTCCGGTCTGGCGATGGGCGCGTTTTATGGTCTGGCACCGGTGTACGCGCTGAAGCTCGGTTTTGCTCGCGCTGACATCAGTAATTACATGATGGTGGGCATTCTTGGTGGCGCTGCGTTGCAGTGGCCGCTGGGTAAGTGGTCGGACCACGTTGACCGGCGTTTGGCGATCATGGTGACCAGCCTGTTGGCGGCAGGTTTCGCAGCGTTGTTGCTGGTTACAGGTGCACATGCGCTGGTCGCCAGCCTTTGCATTTTTGCGTATTGCGGGCTTGCCTTTGCCATTTACCCGATGGTGGTTGCGCACTTGGTGGACTATTTGCGGGCCGAGGAATTGGTCGGCGCCAGCAGTAGCATTTACCTTATTTTCGGTGGTGGCTCGGCGTTGGGGCCAGCGGTGGTCGGTGTCTGGATGGCGCGGATGGGGCCGGCTGCACTGCCGCTCTGGTTTGCGTTTGCGCACGGCGCACTGGCGATTTACGCGTTTTGGCGTTTGCGCACGCGGCCGCGCGAAAAGGTGGCCGACAACAACTTCCGCGTCATGGCGCAGACAGCTACGACAGCACTGGCCGAATCGGTACAAAGCACGAAGGGCCAAGCGGCGCATGCGGACGTGGCAGACGCGGGCGGGTGATGGGCGCCGTGCTTGTGATGACTGCTGACGGCTAGCTGTCGCCGCGCGTGGATGCCATATACAGGGTTCGCTCCACATACTGTCGGTTCGGTCGGCACGCGAGACCGACCGATCGTTCGCACGCCAGTAACGCATCGCGTCTTGGCGTTGGCTATGCGAGAGGAATCATCCCGGTGTCGTGTCGCTTGTCGTGGTACGGGCTTTCCTTCTTGAACAACTGCCGATCAGATCGGGTGCTGTCGATAAAATTGGGTGAGCTGTCGATAGACGTCGGGCAAATGCTGCTGCAGCGTGGCCGGTGTCTCGAAGAATTGTTCGCTGGCGACGGCAAAGAATTCGGCGGGATTTTCGAGAGCATACGGATCAATGGGTAAGGTGACTCCGTTGCCTTGATCTTCCTTCAGGCGATCCCACTCACTCGAGAAAACTTGCCACCAGACGTGGCGATCCATGCGTCGGTGCAAGGGTGGGAAGCCATTGGCGTCGCCATTGAGCATATCGAGCTTGTGTGCCATTTCGTGAATGACCACGTTGTGTCCTGGTTTCTGCCCGATGCTCAGCACGTCCGCCCACGACAAGATCACCGGTCCACGGCCCCATGCTTCTCCGGCCAACACGGCATTGCTCTGGTGAACGACACCCGCTGCATCGGTGTGTTCGCGGCGTGGAATGAAGGCGTCTGGGTAGACGATGACGCTGCGCCAACCATCGTACCAATCAAAGCCCAGCTTCAAGATGGGTACGCAAGCGTGCGTCGCTAGCAAGACCCGGTCGGCGTCATTGAGTTGTAACTCCGCCGTTGGCTCTACGGACTTGCGGTCCAAAAACAAAGTGGCCAATACGCGCAGCGTCGCCTGATCAGAAGCGCCTAGCCGACGTGCTGGCGCGCAGCGCTGAAGTGCGTCTCGCCACAGCGCTTCGGAAATCGGTTGCCGAGCGATAGCGCGTCGTATACGCCAGTTTTTAATTTTGTTGAACATGGCCACATTCCAACAGGAGTCAGATGGACGACTGACGTAGTCACGGGCACGATTTCGAGGCCTCAAGCTTGACGACCGCGAGAGGTGTCCCATGCGCGAACACCCCTTTTGAATGGGGGCACTACTCGATCCTCGCAACCGCATCGTCCAACCGATCAATCAGCGCGGCGGCGGTAGCGGCTGCCACGGTGATATGCGTGGACGGGCCAGTGCAGCCAGCAGTGGCGCGTCGCGTTGATAGACGTCAGGTCGGAAGCCAACGCGACCATCTTCACGCAGGTCGACGGTCCAATAGGCAAGCAGCAGCGGTATGGGTTTGCGCAGCATCACCGTCTGCGTCTTCAGCGTGTCGATTGCTCGATCAATTTCTGCACGATTCCAGCGCGTGGGATCGTTCAACAATCGCTCGGCCAGTTCGCGCGGAAGTTCCACCCGAATGCAGCCGGAGCTGAACGAGCGTTGTTCGCTGGCGAACAGCTCCTGATGTGGCGTGTCGTGCAGGTACACCGCGTAGTCGTTGGGGAAGCGAATCACTAGCCGACCCAGCGAATTACCGGGGCCGGCATCCTGGCGCAGCATGATGCCGCGAGGGTTGGCCCAATTCACGCTAGCTGGCGCCACTTCGCGGCCCTGGTTGTCCAACACGCGGATACGGTTGGCGGCGAGATAGCCGGCGTTCTTGCGAACCTTGGGCAGAATGTCGTTCTTCAGGATTGTCGGCGGTACGGTCCAGGTGGGATTGAGCGTGATGTAAGTGATCTGCGACTTGAATACCGGCGTGCTGCGATACGGTTTGCCGACCTGCACGCGCGAGCGCCAGACCGGTTTGCCATCCTTGTAATAGATGACTTGATAGCCGGCAATGTCGACTACCACAAACTCGCCCTGCAGCTGATGTAGCAGCCAGCGCGCACGTTCCAGATTCGCGCGCAACTGTTCGATCCGCGCAGCAACGGGCACGTTCAATGCGGCCAGCGTTGCCTTGCCCAAGTGGCCGTCTGCCGTCAGGTATTGTTCGCGCTGAAATTGCTTCAGCGCGGCCTCCAGCGCGGGGTCGTATAAATCGTCCGCGCCATCGCCTACCGCGTAACCAACCAGCTGTAGACGCTGGCGCAGCGCTATCACGCGTGGATCGCGACTATCTGGTTTCAGCGTTGGGCCATCGGCGAGAGGCGACCATCCACCTTGTACCGCTAGCGTGCCCAATTTTGCCAGCGCTTCACGCAGCTGGTCGTATTGCGGATGTTGCGGTCGTGCACGATTGAACAACGTGCTGATCGTGCCCTGCGCCAGCGCGTCGTGAACTGCCTGCAATCTCCGCGTCTGATCGAGTTCCTGCGGATCGAAGTTCCAGTGTGTATCCAGTGTGGCCGGATCGACCTTACCGTGATACAGCTGCGTCAACGCCGTCAGGCAGGCATCGGTAGCGAGCAGATCAAATTGCGCACGTTGCTGCGCCGTCGACTGTGGGCTGCTGGCCAAACCGCGCAGGTGTTGTAGTTCGCTTAGCGCATAGTCTTCCGGATCAAGGCCGTCGCTGGTCATGCTATGCAGTGCCGCGAGCAGCTGATCGACATCGCCCGCGCACGTCCACGCCGGTGCAAACCGGCTCTGTTCGTAGAACGCCATGACCGTGTTGCCGGGAGCTGCAGCGGCATCACTCTGGACGTGCGCAGCGCGCCACTGCTCGATCTGCTCACGGATCTGTTCGGCTGCCGGACTCAGTGGCTGTTCGGTGATCGCCGGCGGCGCGGCCGATGCGGCCGCTGCGGTGTAGGAGAGCTGCAGCTGCGGCTGCAGTGGTGTGGCTGCCGAGGCGCTAGGCTGCTGCGCCTGTACGGCAGTTCCCAACAACAAGCCCAGCACGGCGATGCCACGGATGAAACAGAGAAATCTGAATGACATAACGCAATCCTGCGCGGAGGCTCGACTCTGTCATAACACAGCGCCGGGTTGGCGCACGCGTGCGCGGCGTCCGGTCGCAGCGGACAGCTTCTTAACAGGTGCCTGCTAGCATCCATCATCCGTATCTGATTTGACCGCCGCCACGCCAATCTAATGAGCCGATCCCTGCGCTATATCGCGATCCTGATGCTGCCGTTCGGCTGCTGCCTTGGCGTCGCGCAGGCCGGAGAATCGTCGCTGCAGGCGGCGCTCAGCAAACTCACGCCGAACGCGAACCCTGCGGTGATCGGCTTGGCGCTGGCGGCTACCGAATGCGCTACAGCGCACGGCGAGCCACCGTCCGACCGACTGGCGATCATCGACTATTCGAAACCCTCCACCGAGCCGCGCCTGTGGGTATTTGATTTGAGCACGCGCAAGTTGCTTTATCAGGAGCTGGTGGCGCACGGTCGCAATACCGGTGAAAACTTGGCAAAGAAATTCTCCAACGCGCCGGAGAGCTTGCAATCCAGCCTCGGTTTGTTCCGCACGCTGGGTACTTACGCGGGCCACAATGGCTACTCGTTGCGCATGGAAGGGTTGGAGCCCGGCATGAATGACCACGCGCTGGCACGCGCCATCGTGATTCATGGCGCGGCCTACGTGAACTCCGCGATCGCCCGATTACAAGGACGCATCGGTCGTAGCTATGGTTGTCCCGCCGTGCGCACCGCGATTGCGCGGCCGCTGATCGACACGCTCAAAGGCGGCCAATACGTGTTTTCTTATTATCCCGACTCGCGCTGGCTGAAAACCTCGCCCTACCTGAAGTGCAGCGCCGGACGCGCTCTAACGGCGAGCATCGCCGCGCGCTGATTTTGCACGACCGTGCTACATCGCCTTGCCACAAAGCCGCATGAAATCGGGACGCCCAAAGAACGGGCTTGTGCTTGTCTTTGACGACACGGTTTAAGGACGAGGCAGCAGTGATGCGACGGCCGTCGCGGCCACCCATTCTTCATTAGTCGGTTCCACCACCACTTTCACCTTGCTCGCCGGGCTGGATATAACGGACGCGTGGGCGGCGTTGGCCCCCGCATCGATGACCACGCCGAGAAAGCCCAGACCAGCACAGACACGTTCGCGAATCGTCGCCTGGTGTTCGCCAATGCCGGCGGTGAAGGCCAGCAGATCGAGTCCGTTCAAGGTAGCCACTAGCGCGCCAACTTCGCGCACGATGCTGCGCACATACAAGTCCAGCGCCTGTTGCACGGGCACTTCGTCTTGCCGTTGCAACAACAGGCGCGGATCGGAAGAAACTCCCGAAACGCCGAGCAGGCCGGATTCGTGATACAGCATGCGGGCGACGCGTTCGAGCGATAGTTTGCGGATCTCCATTAGGTAGATCAGTGCGCCAGGGTCCAGCGCGCCGCAACGCGTGCCCATCATTAGGCCGTCCAGCGCCGAAAACCCCATCGTGGTGGCGACACTTCGCAGGTTGTGCATAGCGCACAGACTGGCGCCGCTGCCGAGGTGCGCCACGATGGTGCGGCCGCGTGCGATGTCGCCGTAACGCTCGCCGAGAACCTGCGCGACGTAGTCATAAGACAGTCCGTGGAAACCATAGCGGCGCAAACCCTCGTCCCAGGCAGAGCGGGGCAGCGGCAGCATTTTCTCGACGATCGGCATGCTCTGGTGGAACGCTGTGTCGAAACAGGCTACTTGCGGCAGTCGCGGCACTTGGTCCAACAGCGCGGCAATCGCTTCCAGCGCAAACGGTTGATGCAGCGGCGCCAGCGGGATGTAGCTCTTGAGGTCGGCCAGCACATGAGCATCGACTAAGACCGGCTCGAAATACTTGCTGCCGCCGTGCACCACGCGGTGCGCCACCGCCACGATATGACGGCCGTCCAGCCATGCCTCGATACGCTGACGCAGGTAGGTCAGTGCCGCGGGGTATGGTTGCGTGGCGTCGAGCGTTAGCGCCTTCGCGTCGACCCCATCGGCGCTAAACATCGGTGTGCTGCCGGTGATGCCGTCGACCTTTCCGCGCCAGGCTGGCGTGCGAGCGAGCGGTGTTTCAGCCGTATCGAACAAGGCGAACTTGATGCTCGACGAACCGCAGTTGAGTACGACGATGAATGACTTGCTGACGGTGTCGCTCATGGCGGGCTGATTCGATAGTGGTGTGCTACTAGTGCGGCGAGGGCGCAGGAGACGATGCGCATTTGGCGGGAGTCGGAACGACTGGTCAGCACGATCGGCACGCGTGCACCCACCACAATCGCCGCGCTGCAAGCGCCGCCCAGATATTCCAGCTGCTTGGCCAGCATGTTGCCGCTTTCGAGGTTGGGCACCACCAGAATGTCAGCAAGGCCGGCCACCGCCGAATGAATGCCCTTGATGCGGGCGGCGTCGGCGGAGATGGCGTTGTCGAAAGCTAATGGACCATCCAGCACAGCTCCCGCAATCTGCCCGCGGTCGGCCATTTTGCACAGCGCAGCGGCGTCCAGCGTGGTTTGCATACGCGGGTTGACCAATTCCACCGCCGCAAGAATCGCCACATACGGCAGCGCCACCCCAAGGATGTGAGCGAGGTCGATGGCATTGCGCACGATGTCAGCTTTCTCCGCCAGCGTCGGTGCAATGTTCACCGCACCGTCGGTGAGGAGGAAGGGGCGCGGGTACGCTTTGCTGTCCATCAGATAGCAGTGCGAAATACGCCGCTCTGTGCGCAATCCGGCCCCGGCTGCCACCACCGCGGTCATCAATTCGTCGGTATGCAGGCTGCCTTTCATCAGCGCATCGACCTTGCCAGCCACGGCGAGCGCAACCGCTTTGTCGGCGGCAGCGTGGCTGTGTGGCACGTCGTCGATTACTACATCAGCAAGATCAAGTCCCGCCTTGCGCGCAATCTGGATCAGCCTGGCCTTCGGTGCTACCAGTATCGGCTCGATCAACCCGGACGCTTGCGCCTCCAGCGCCGCGGCGAGACTGGTTTCGTCGCAGGGATGCACCACCGCCATGCGGATTGGGCCGAGCTTCCGAGCAAGTTCGCACAACGGCAATTTACCGTCGCCCAACGCGCGCGGAGACGGCAGAGACTGCTGCGTTGATGGGGCGTTGGGCGAAATGACCGTGTCCGACGGAGTGTCAGCCATGCGAAGATTCCTGTGTAAAAACGATGAATTAGCTGACGCCGGCGCTGAGCGTCTTGGTCCACAAGTTAGATGTCACTAAGGCAGGATCTTACTCATACCTGTGTGAAGAATATCAGGGCTCGTTGCCGTCCGACTGACGCGGCATGAGTTGGCGCTGAAGCCCTCGATAGCCGTCGTGGGTGTGCTTCGCACACGTGCCCGGGGCGATGTGAGGTTGGCGATACCAGCCTGATTCCTTGAGTCGCAGCCATGCTGGCGAATAACGGGTGGCCAGCTTCGTCGCGCCAAAGCTTACCGCCGCGGTGGGAATCGAAAGGGGCACAACGATGAGCTTCCCGGATGAGTCAGGTCGCGACATATTTGCCGCCATTGAATAATTTTTCTGGACGTCCAAATGCTTTTGGTTTTTGGCTGCGTGCTATCTATTTGGCGCGATCGCTCTTCGTTACGCGCTGTCTCTGATCGGCTGATGGAACTCGCGCTGAGGAAGCTGATGCGCCAGTATTTGTGTCCCGAGCGTCTGCGTCGACACGGGGGGCACAAGTTCACTGGCTACCATCCAGTCTCAACGCGGTCATGGCCTGAGGGGATTTATTTCCGAGCGCTTATTTCGGCCGTAGCGATTCGTAAAAAAGGTGGCCATCCCGATGTCAGCGAGGGCGGGTTCGTTCCCTTCCGATTGAGGCTTTCTCGATTGCCCCGCGTGCGGATGATAGCCGGCGGGATCGTCTCAGTTCACACCGATCACTGCGTTGACATCTTGTCGCATGACTTGACCCATAGCGACGCATGGCCGATGCTATCTACCTTCCAATAGGTAGGTAAATGGCATGCAACTCCGTTCCGACTGGTCCGAGCGCTGCGTTGTTGATGCGTCGTCGATGGACTGGGCAGATTCGCCCTCCGCCGGCGTGCAGCGCAAGATGCTCGAACGCGACGGCGACGAAGTGGCGCGTGCCACCTCGATCGTGCGCTATGTGCCGGGCTCGCATTTCAATCGCCATGTGCATGCATTGGGCGAAGAGTTGTTTGTGCTGGAAGGTGAATTTTGCGATGAGAGTGGGCGTTTCGGCGCGGGCTCCTATATTCGTAATCCACCAGGATCGGCCCATGCGCCGTGGTCGGATAATGGCTGCGTATTGTTTGTGAAGCTGCGCTATTTCGACCCGGCTGATCAGGCACGAGTCGTCGTGGATACCCGCGCCAGTTCCTGGTTACCGGGCATGGTGCCGGGCTTGTCGGTGATCCCCCTGCATGAGTTCAGTACCGAGCACACGGCACTGGTGCGTTGGGCGCCGGGCACGTTTTTTAATCCACATCGCCACTACGGCGGTGAAGAGGTGCTGGTGGTCGAGGGCGTTTTCGAGGATGAGCATGGCCGCTATCCGAACGGCAGCTGGACCCGCAGCCCGCACTTGAGCCAGCACCAGCCCTTTAGCCGTGAGGGCTGCATCATCTTGGTCAAGACCGGGCATCTCATTACGGATGCCGACGTGGCTGCATGAACATCCCTGCCGAAGGTACCGCCGCACGGGTGATGGATGTGGCTCAAGCGTTGATCCAGCAACGCGGCTACGGTGGATTTTCCTTCGATGATGTGGCGCAGGTGGTGGGTATCCGCAAGCCCAGCGTGCACTATCATTTCCCGACCAAGGCCGATCTTGTCACCGCATTGGTGCGGCGTTACACCGAGCAGTTCGAATCGGCGCTGGCTGCGATCGACATCGCCCGACCCGATCCGTTGGCACGGTTGAAAGCGTATGTGCGACTGTCCGCCGCCACTTATGGGCAGGATGGACGGCTGTGCGTTTGCGGCATGCTGGGCGCCGAAGCCGATGCACTGCCGGTGGATGTCACCGACGCCGTGGCCGAATTCTTCCAACTCAATCTCGTGTGGCTCACGGCGGCGTTTCGCGACGCACAACATAGCGGCCAGGTGGCTTCCCCACAGCGCGCCACGGCGCTTGCCGAATTGATGCTCTCGACGTTGGAAGGGGCGATGGTGGTGGGGCGTGGCCGGCGCAGTGGTGGCGGCCCTGCGGTGGTCGGCAAGACCTTATTGAGCAGTCTCGCAAGCTGACAGAAACGAGAGAGTTTCGAACGCTGGCTGGTTCCACGTGCTCCCAATAAGGCGTGCCATGGAATCTTACGGCTGGGGTAAAAGGAGTGTTCGCCTACGTCGCTTTTACGATACCTTTTAAGTAGCAAAAATAGGTCAATCGATGTTCCAGCGAAATGACTGATCCATTCACACCTTCCGCGCTGGCTGCGTGTTTTTGGTTGCGCGCCAAACCAGCGGGTCGTGACGACTTGTGAATTTCAGCTACTCCCCAGTATTGCTTGCCTTGCTCGGTGGTTGCGTCGCTGCAGCCGCGACTGCGCTAGGAACCGTACCGGCCTTGCTCGCGAGCCGTATTTCGCAGCGCACGCAAGACACCATGTTCGGGTTCGGCGCGGGTGTGATGCTTGCGGCTAGCGCGTTTTCGCTGGCGTTGCCTGGCATAACCGCCGCCAAACACTATGGTGCTGGCCCGTGGTTAGCCGGGACGATCGTGAGTGCAGCCATTCTGGCCGGCGGCGCGTTGTTGCTGTTGATGGATCGCGTGATCCCGCACGAACATTTTATCAAGGGGCCGGAAGGCCGCAGTTCGGAGCGCATTAAACGCGCATGGTTATTTGTCTTCGCTATTTGCCTGCACAACTTACCGGAGGGGTTGGCCATCGGTGTTGGGTTCTCCGGCACCGATATTGCCGGTGGCATGGCGCTGACCATCGGCATCGCCATTCAGGACATTCCCGAAGGTCTGGTGGTGGCGATTGCCCTGATGGCTACCGGCTATGCCCGCGGCTTTTCCGTGGCGGTGGGTATGGCTTCGGGTTTGGTAGAGCCAATCGGCGCGGTGGCGGGCGCGCTGATCATTACCAGTTTCCCGTGGATGTTGCCGGTGGGCCTGGGTTTTGCCGCTGGCGCGATGGTGTTTGTGGTCAGCCACGAGATCATCCCCGAGTCGCATCGGCAGGGACACGAAAATTTCGCCACGGCCGGGTTGATGTTCGGCTTCGTTTTGATGATGACGCTCGATACGGCGCTTGGCTGAAAAGTGGGAAACTTCCAACACCGAGTCGGCGGAGCCGGGATCGGCAAACGAAAGCGATCAGGTCTCGGAAGTCGGTGCTGATGAACGATTGGCGCTTGGCTGGCACGGCGTTTTCGGTGGCCGTTGTTTCGGCTTTCCCACTGCCACGCGGCGTGGTCCGAAGCCGCGTTCGTCGCCGGGGTTAAACTGCCAAGCTGATTTCCCGCTTACACGACTTTCCCCATGACTTCATCCAGCCTACTCAAGGCGACCCGTACTCTGGCGCGTGAAGTGGATGCTTTGCGCTTCACTACGCCAAGTCATGTCTACAATCCGCTCGACTATGCATGGGCCGGGCACCGCGAGTATTTGCAGCGCTACGGCGCAGCACGCGGCCGGGTGTTGTTGCTGGGCATGAACCCGGGTCCGTGGGGCATGGCACAAACCGGTGTTCCATTTGGTGACGTCGTGATGGTGCGTGAGTGGTTTGGGATGGAGCCGCAGCTCAGTCGCGTACTGCCGGAGCAGCATCCCAAGTACCCGATCCTCGGCATGAATTGCCATCGAAACGAAGGCAGTGGATCACGGGTGTGGCGCTGGGCTGAGGCGCGTTTAGGCGCGCCGGAAGAATTTTTCTCGCGCTTCTTTGTATGGAATTACTGTCCGTTACTGTTTATCGGTGACGGCCACAACTTGATCCCCGAGCGCCTGAGTCGTGACGAGGCTTCGGCACTCATGGCCGTCTGCGATCGCGCCTTGGCGGCTGCCATTCGCGCGTTGGCGCCCGCAGCGGTAGTGGGCATCGGCCGTTATGCCGAACGTCGCGCCAAGATCGTATTGGGCGAGGACGCCGACGTGCGCTATCTGCTGCATCCCAGCCCCGCTAATCCGGCCGCCAACCGTGATTGGCCCGGCCTCGCGGAACAGGCGCTCAAGCCGTGGTTGCCACCGCTAAAAAAAGCGCGCGGACACTAAGCTGGCGGCCGATTAGGCCGCTGCTTTCGGCCGTGTGCTGCTGCCTACTCAGATGGCTTCAGCAGTGAGTACCTTGCCCGGATTCATAAGGCCCTGCGGGTCCAGCGTCCGCTTGATGGAGTGCATCAAGGCGAGTTCGACTGGATCTTTGTAGCGAATTAGCGCATCGCGCTTAAGTTGGCCTACGCCGTGTTCGGCGCTGATCGATCCGCCCACGGCGTGAACCGCGTCGTGCACCAAGGCATACACAGCGTCTTGCTGAGCCAGAAAATCGATCTCGCTCAGGTCACTGCTGCGGGCCACGTTGTAATGCAGGTTGCCGTCGCCTAGATGGCCAAACACAACATTGCGAATTCCCGGGAACGCCTGTTGCAGCGCGCGGTTGGTGTCCTCGACGAACGCGGCCATGCGCGATACCGGGATCGACACATCGTGTTTGATACTTTTGCCGGATTCTTTTTCGGCCAGCGGAATGCTTTCGCGCAGATGCCACAGCGCCTTGCTTTGTGCCGTCGAGCTGGCAATCACTGCATCCTGGACACAGCCAGATTCGATCGCTTCACCCAGCACCGTTTCGAAACGATCGCGGGCATGCTGCTCGCTTTCGCTGTCCGATAATTCGAGTAACGCATACCAGGGTAGCGCCGCTGATTCACCGTCGAATGGCAAGCGTTGCTGCGGAAAACACCGCACCACATCGGCCAGGCAATCGCCTGCCATCAACTCGAAGCCGGTAAGTGACGCGCCGAACCCGCTGCGCGCGCGCGCCAGCATGGTGATGGCATCCTGGATTGACGCCAGTGCCAACAGCGCCGTGCAGCGCGCGACGGGGAGTGGGTAAAGCTTAAGGGTGGCGGCGGTGATGATTCCGAGCGTGCCCTCACTGCCGATAAACAGATCGCGTAGGTCGTAGCCGGTGTTGTCTTTCCGCAGCGCGCGTAGGCCGTGCCAAATCTCGCCCTGCGCCGTGACGACTTCCAAACCAAGCGTGAGCTCGCGCATGCTGCCGTAACGCAACACCTGGGTACCGCCGGCGTTAGTGGCGAGGTTGCCGCCGATGGTGCAACTGCCTTCCGATCCCAAGCTCAGAGGGAACAACCGACCGGCATCGCGAGCGACCTCTTGCACGGCTTGCAACACGCAGCCGGCTTCCACTTCCATCGTATCGTTGTCCAGGTCGATACCGCGGACGCGGTTCATGCGTTGCAGACAAAGCACCACCGCCCGTCCTGAATCATCCGGCGTGGCACCACCGCATAAGCCGGTGTTGCCACCCTGCGGTACGATCGGCACGCCGGCACTAGCGCATGCGCGCACCACGGCAGCCACCTCGTCGGTCGAACCGGGGCGCACCACCGCTAGCGCTTGTCCGCTGTAGCGCTCGCGCCAGTCGGTCAAATACGGCGCCGCATCCGCATCGGTCAGTACGTTCGTTGCACCGACAACCGCGCGCATGGCATCCAGGTGATTCATAGCTAGTCCAGTCCGGTATCTGGTGATAAAGAAGCTCCCATTGTAGACGGCACGTTACCTAGCGAAGCGTGACGCATGGCATCGCCTCTTCACGTGTCGATACAGCGGATGGCGATAGCAGGTATGTCGAGGCGCAATGCGCTGCGTGCAGCGGAATCGATGCGTGACGAAACCGAGCAACAGGCTGAGTAGTCGACCCTCGGTTTTTGGTTTGCCAAGCGTACGTCATCGCGATGCAAACCGGGCGTAGACGACGATGTTTGTTTGGGTGGGATTTTCTTGATCAGAAGCTGTTTTGATCACTATCGAACGGCCACCGCTTTCGCTTTCAGCGTAAGGTGACGGGAATCTATCTGGAGCAGCGCCATGGATACCCAGCAGGCTAACGTCGAGCGTTTCAACACCATTGCATCTGAATGGGATAGCGACCCTAGCCGCGTGCTCATGGCGCAAAAAGTGGCACGCGCCATGCGTACGGCGTTGGCACCTAGCGGCGAAGAACAGGCCTTGGAGTTTGGCGCCGGGACCGGCTTGGTGACCTTGCTGATGGCCGCCAAACTGGCGCACGTGACGGCCATGGATAGCTCGGCGGGCATGCTGGATGTGCTGCGCCAAAAATGCGAGCTGAAACAGCTCACTCAAGTGGACGTTATCGAAGGCGTGGTGCCGGACCAATTACCCGACGCGCAGTACGACCTGATCTACAGCTCGATGACCCTGCATCACGTTGACGATGTACCCGCTTTGCTGAAGACGCTGGCAGGCCACGTCAAAGCTGGCGGACGGGTGGCGTTGGCCGATCTCGATGCCGAAGACGGCAGCTTTCATCGTGAGTCAAAAGGTGTCGCGCACCATGGATTTGCGCGCGAGAGCTTTGCTGGTTGGCTGGCTGAGGCTGGCTTTGGCGAGGTGCAGTTTTCGACTGCCTTCACTGTTCGTCGCGTTGACGATGAGGGCGCCGCGCACGACTACCCGATCTTTTTGGCGATCGCGAGCAAGCTGGGTGGTTGACGGAGATTAGCCTTGAGGCTGATTCGTCCGCCTGCGCTGAGCCACTGGCGTACTCGTGAGTGCACTGTTTCGTCGCAAATCACTTGGCGTTCCGTCGGTCCCTACGATTCGTGCTCGGCATGAGGGACGGTGAATTTTTTACCAGGTGAAGTCGCAAGCGATCGTTGTTTGCAAAAGCGAGTCTCCCCGGAAAATTGGCGCGCCATTCAAACCCACTTCAGCGCAAGGTCTTGCTCCGATTCAAACGACGGAAGTCTTTTCCAACTTCACGCGCAGCCCCGCTATAAATAGATCCAGCCCGGTAGTGAATCTCGCGTCGAAATCCAGGTGGAAGACGTCATCCATGGCGGCCGCTACGTGCGGATACGACGGTGCGGCTAGCGCGGCGAAGGCCACGCGTTGCTCGGTGAGTGCGGATTCTTTCGGGTTGATCGATGGCGAGCCTTGCTCCTCCATCACGAAGCCGAGCACATAGTCGAGCAGGGCAAAGCTGCTCCAGCATGCCAGCCGGGTGGAGGCGCCGGCTTGACGTAGCGGGCCGATCATCGCCTCCGCCACGCGCATCACGTTTTCGGTGACCACGTAGGTGCCGGCATAGACGCGCGCGCCGTCTTTGCGTGCCAATAACGCGCCGCGAATCTCATGCGCGACGGCCGCTACCGCGGTCAGTGGATCTTCGCTGGCGTGTCCGGTGGAGGGTGCTGCTTGCGCCACCTGTGCCATCAGTGCGTCGGCCATCGCGTCCATCAATGCCTGCTTGTTGGCGAAGTGCCAGTACAGCGAGGCGGCCTTGACCTGCAATGCGTCCGCGAGGCGGCGCATCGTCAGGTTGTCCAGGCCGGCTTGGTCAAGCAGGTCCAATGCGGTTGCAATAACGGTTTCCCGGGCCAGGGCCATGCGTGTACCTCCGGTTGACAATCTAACGGCGTTAGATTCAAATAAAGCATTCAACTAACGATGTTAGATTTTATGAAATCAATGATCAAGTCCGACGTTATTGTGGTGGGCGCCGGCCCGGTAGGACTGACCGCCGCTTGTGAACTGCGCTTGGCTGGGCTACGTGTGGTGGTGCTTGAGCGCAGGGCTGCGCCGGTGACCCAATCCCGCGCGCTGACCATGCATGGCCGAACGCTGGAAATGCTGGCCTTGCGCGGTGTCGCGGATCGATTTATTGCGCAGGGCATGAAGCTCCCCACGGGGCACTACGCTGGGCTGGGTACGCGGCTGGATTTCTCCCGCATTGATACGACATACCCGTTCACTCTGGTCATTCCCCAGTGCACGACTGAGCAACTGCTCGAAGCGTGGGCGCTCGAATTGGGCGTAGAGGTGTATCGACAGACTACCGTCGAGCACGTCTTGGAGGACGCGGATGGCGTTCAGGTACGCGCCGTTTGTGCCGACGAAACCCGGCATTTTTCTGCGGCTTATCTGATTGGTGCGGATGGTGCGCGTAGCGCAGTTCGTCAGCACGCGGGTATCGCCTTCAACGGGACCGAGCCGACTCAAACGGTGATGATGGGCGACGTCTACCTGCGTGCTCCGCCGCCGCTTCGTGGGTTTTCCATGGAAAACGCGGCGGGTGCGTTGATGGCGGTTCCGCTGTCGGCGGACGTGTGGCGAATGATTGTCACCGATACGCAACGCATGCATGTACCCGCAGCCGTCGCGGTCACACTGGACGAACTGCAAGCCTCGGTGCAACGGGTGTCGGGTCAGGATTTTGATCTGCACACGCCGCAATGGCTGTCGCGCTTCTCCAACGAAACCCGGCTGGCTGAGCGCTATCG
>JBDTBF010000012.1:0-13249 GCA_039924175.1 Rhodanobacter sp. | reverse complement strand
AAGAGGTGGAGTCGGCCTGTAAGCCGGGTTCTGTACGTCTTGCGACGCGACAGTCATTCCTCTCGGCCAGACGTCGCCGTCTGGCTCCAGCAACCTACCCGGGAACAACGCGGGCCGCGTTATCGTTCCCCTATTTGGTCTTGCTCCGAGTGGGGTTTACCGTGCCATGCGACGTTAGCCCCGCATGCGGTGCGCTCTTACCGCACCCTTTCACCCTTACCACGCACATCCGAAGATGCCGTTCGGCGGTCTGCTCTCTGTTGCACTGGCCGTCAGCTCACGCTGCCCAGGAGTTACCTGGCACTCTGCCCTATGGAGCCCGGACTTTCCTCGATACGCTTACGCGCGACGCGACTGTCCGGCCGACTCCACCTCCCAGTCTAATGGAAGCGATTCGATTTGCACGAAACGATTGGAGCGCTTGCTCCCGGAAGAGGACCAGCGAAAAGCACCATTCCTGCGAACCTCGTTGGAAGAGGGGCTTTAGCCCCGAGGCTGCTGTTTTGATAATGCGATCAGAAAGCATCGGGGCTAAAGCCCCTCCTACAAGTTCGTAAGCCAACGACCAGTCCTAGTCAGCTTTGATAGAGCTCCTTGCGCGGCGCGCCGGTGATGGCCGCAGCTAGTTTGGCGGCTTTCGCTGGCGGTAATTCCTCACGCAAGATGGCGAACACACGCAGTCCTTCGGCCAACTTGGCGTCGGTTTCCTCGCCGCGACCGGCCAACAAAATCACACACTCGCCGCGTTGCTGATCTGGGTCAGCGGCAACTCGCGCGGCTAACTGCGCCAACGGCTCACCGATCACCGTTTCAAACATCTTGGTCAGCTCACGCGCCAATACAGCTTCACGCTCGCCACCGAATACTTCGCACATATCGGCCAAGCTTTCAGCGACTCGATGCGACGACTCATAAATAATGAGCGTTCGCGGATCGCCCGCCAGTTCCTGCAGGCGGTTGCGCCGCGCCACCGTCTTCGGCGGCAGAAATCCTTCAAACACAAACCGGTCGCTCGGCAGACCGCCAACCGACAGGGCAGCGATTGCGGCGCATGCCCCCGGCACCGGGATGCAGCGAATCCCCGCAGCGCGCGCCGCACGCACCAGCCGAAAGCCGGGGTCGCTAATCAACGGCGTACCCGCATCCGATATCAACGCCACGGAATCTCCGCCGGTTAAGCGCCGCACAATGGCGTCTACCGCATCGCGCTCGTTGTATTCGTGAAGGGCAATTAGCGGCGTATCGATACCGTGATGTTGTAGCAACGGGCGACTGTGGCGGGTGTCTTCGGCAGCGACCACCGCCACGGCACGCAAGGTTTCAATGGCGCGCGCAGACAAATCGTCGCGGTGACCGATCGGGGTAGCGACCACCCAAAGGCTACCGGGCTGAACAGATGACATGGGGAACTCCTGCGGGCGGGCGCGACGTACGATCGGTTATGATCGCGCATTCATGACTATGACGATAAAGGGACTCTCCATGCAGCGCATGCGCCTCTCGCACACGACAGCGATCGGGCTGCTGCTCTCGCTTGCATTAACCGCGTGCGTGCCGCTCAACGTGCAGCCGACGGCGGCCGAGGTAGGCGCCGCCCAGAGCGCCGCGACCATGGCGAAGCAGGGTCAATTGAACGCAGCGGCGCAAGCTTACTTGGCGCTGGCCGCGCAGTCACCACGGCGCGCCGACCATTATCGTTTGCTTGCTGCCGAAGCCTTGCGCCAAGAAGGCCAGATGGCGCAAGCGGCACCGATTTTCGCGCAAATTGCGCGGAGCCAACTCCGTGGCGACGAACCACTACGACTCGACCTGTTGCGCGCCGAGTGGGCGCTTTCCCAACATGACGCGAAGGCCGCGTTGCAATTAACCACGCAACCTACCGTCACCGTACCCGGCGCACTGCAACTGCGGTTGCTGGAACTGCGCGCGCGCGCTATGGCCGCCAGCAACGATCCATGGGGCAGCGCCGTCACCCGGGTGCAGATGGACGACCAGTTAAGTGGCCTCGACCGTGCGCAAAATCGTCAACAAGCACTTGCACTTCTTAATAAGGTTGGCGCCGAATCACTGCAACAGCGTGCCGCCGCGATGAAACCCGGTGACCATATGTTGCCGTGGATCAACGTGGCATTGACCCAACTCGGTGTGGCCATAGCCCGCGCGCAACCCGCACTGGCACAATCGGTTGGCACGTTATTGCCCGGCCCCGACGCCACTGTGCGCGAAGGCTACAAGGTGCCGAAGAAGTTGGCCTTACTACTGCCCGATGACGGCAACCTCGCCGCCGCCAGCAGTGCCATTCGCGAAGGCTTCTTTGCCGCCTATATTGACGCTGGACGTAACAATGCGCCGCGACCCGACGTGCGTACCTACAACAGCCATGGCACCGCGGCCGGCGCCATCAAGGCCTACCAACAGGCGGTCAGTGATGGTGCACAACTGATCGTGGGGCCACTGACACGCGGCGAAGTGGCCGCCGTCTTTGGCCAAGCGAAACTGCCGGTTCCGATCTTGGCATTAAATCACCCCGACGGCCGACAACTGTCCAGCGGTGAAGCCAGCGAATTCGGCCTGCTGCCAGAAACCGAAGGCGCTCAAACCGCCGACCACATGGTCGCACTTGGTCTGCGTCAAGCCTATATCTTGGTCTCTGCGGATGATTTTGCACACCGCGCCGCCACGGCATTCAAGGCGGAGTTCGTCGCTCGCGGTGGCGATGTTCATGGACTGGTTACGCTGCCCAGCGGCTCAGTCAGCTACGCCGATGTCATCAACCAATTGAATGCAACTGGTGCCGCCGCCGACGCTGGCATTTTCATCAGCATGCGCCCAGCGCAAGCGCGAATGCTGGTGCCGCAGCTGAAAATTGCGCAGGTCAACCTGCCCATCTTTGCTACCTCACACGTTTACGCCGGCAGCGACGATGCAGGCGCCAATCGCGACCTCGACGGCGTCGAATTTTGCGACGCGCCGTGGCTGTTTGATGCCCAACCGGGTCTACCCAATCGTGCCGCAATTGCCGCCCAACTACCCGTTGCCAGCGGCGGCGGCGCGCGGCTGTTCGCCTTTGGTATGGATGCCTGGAATTTGGTGCCATACCTTGACTGGCTGCATACCCACCCGGGCAGTTACTTGCCCGGCGCCACCGGGCAGCTAACGGCCGACCAGTTTGGCCGCGTGCATCGAGTGCTGACCTGGGCGAAGTTCCAAGATGGCCTAGCGCACACGCTAAACGGCAGTCTACAAACCGATGACCTGCCCGCAACCACGCCAGCAACCTCCACGCCAGCGCCACCAAGTCTGCCGGCACCAAGCAGCAACACGCCGCCCGGCACCGAGTAATGCGCGCAGCAGGCGCCTTGTTTGAACAACGTGCCTGCAACGAGTTGGAGCAAGCGGGTCTGAAGCTGCTGGCACGCAACTACACCACACGCATGGGCGAGCTGGACTTGGTCATGCGCGACGGCAACATTATCGTGTTTGTGGAAGTGCGCTACCGCAAAAGCGCCAGCCACGGTGATGCCGCAACGTCGGTTACCGCCAGCAAGCAGACCAAACTCATTCTGGCCGCGCGCCACTGGCTTGCGGCCCATCCGCACTACGCCAACCACACGTGTCGCTTTGACGTGGTTAGTTACGACGGCCCAGCTGAGGCCATCCGCCAGGCATGGCTGCGCAGTGCGTTCGAATTACGCTGAGCAACGCACTGAGTCACGATCATCGCGGTAAGGTGGGGAAGTACACCGTCATGAAGAAGCCGCCGATGCAGCGCGCGCGAAAACCGTACAGGTTGAGCGGTGCAAGTTGCGTATCGACGCGTGGACGCTGACACCTTTTCCAAATCACAAGTAACGATGACGACACCTAGCAAGCTCGACAAACTACTGGTAGAAATCCGTGCGTGCCAAATCTGCGCCGAACATTTGGCACTAGGGCCACGCCCGGTGCTACAGGCCTCAGCGACGGCACGGTTACTGATTGTCAGCCAAGCACCCGGCCGCAAAGTGCATTTGAGTGGCATTCCGTTCAATGATGTCAGCGGTGATCGCCTGCGCGAATGGATGGGAATCGATAAAGAGACGTTTTACGATCCCAGTCGCGTCGCCCTTGTTCCCATGGGTTTCTGTTTTCCCGGCAGCGCACACGGCGGTGACCTGCCGCCGCGACTGGAATGCGCACCGACCTGGCATCCGCGTCTGCTGCCGCTGCTGAAGCAAGTACGCCTGACTTTGGCCATCGGCCAATATGCCCAAACCGGCATGCTCGGCATTGCGCGCGGCAGCAAACTCACCGAAACCGTGCGCGACTGGCGCACCTATCTAGCCCAGGGACAGTTGCCATTGCCGCATCCAAGCCCACGCAATCGGCCTTGGGTTATGCACAATCCGTGGTTTGAAACGGAACTTTTACCGGTGCTGCGCGAGCGCGTGGCAACCCTGCTGAACAGCACGGATTAGGCAAGCTTGACCACTTACGTTGCGGCGCGCCTTGTCGATTCGCTGACGATTACTCTAATCTGCCTTGCTCTAACCTGCGTTGTGCTGGTGACCACGGGGTCATTCGCTCGGGGCGTCAGGGGACCCCACCTTTCGGATATTCGCCCGTGAATCTGAAGTACCGCCTTATCGTTATGAACTTCCTGCAGTTTTTCGTATGGGGTTCATGGCTGACCACCGTGGGTAACTATTGCTACCAGACTCAACACTGGTCGAGCACCGAATTCGGCGCGATCTTCGCGACCATGGGCATCGCCTCGCTGTTCATGCCGGCACTGATGGGTATCGTTGCGGACAAATGGATTAACGCCGAGCGCCTGTATGGCGTGCTGCATCTGCTCGGCGCGTGCATGTTGTTCATCGTGCCGACCATCGACAGCCCGCAAGTCCTGTTCTGGGTGATGCTGGTCAACATGTGCTTCTACATGCCGACGATCGCGTTGTCGATTACGGTCGCCTACAACGCACTAAAGGCCGATGGCCGTGACATCATCAAGGCATATCCGCCGATTCGCGTGTGGGGTACGGTGGGCTTCATCGCCGCCATGTGGATCATCAGCCTGCGCCACCTGGATACCTCGCCCGCGCAGTTTTATGTCGCTGGTGTAGCCGCCGTCGTACTGGGTCTGTACGCGTTCACGCTGCCGCGCTGCCCGCCGGCCTACACCAAGCACTCATCACTAGCCGACGCGCTGGGCCTACGCGCATTCGCCCTGATGAAGCAGTACAAAATGGCGGTTTTTTTCCTGTTCGCGATGGCACTGGGTGCGTCGCTGCAATTGACCAACGCCTACGGCAACACCTTCCTCAGCGACTTCGGTAGCAATCCCGTTTACGCCCATTCGTTCGTGGTGGAGTACTCGAACATTGTGCTGTCGCTGTCACAGATATCGGAAACGCTGTTCATCCTGGCCATCCCGTTCTTTCTGTATCGCTTCGGCATCAAGACCGTGATGCTGATTAGCATGATCGCCTGGGTGCTGCGCTTTGGCCTGTTTGCTTATGGCAATCCAACCAACCTGCTGTGGATGATCTTGCTGTCCAACATCGTCTACGGCATGGCGTTCGACTTCTTCAACATCTCCGGTTCGCTTTTTGTGGAAGGCGAGGCCGACCCGCAAATCCGCGCTAGTGCACAAGGCGTGTTCATGCTGATGACCAATGGTATCGGCGCGGTACTCGGCAGCTCGCTCAGCGGGATCATCATCGACCGCTATTTCACCGAACCCGGTGGCGTGCTGCAGTGGCACGAAATCTGGCTGGCATTTGCCTGCTACTCGCTGGTGGTAGCCGTGCTGTTCGCCATTCTGTTCCGGCACAAGCATGAGCGCGGCGACCCTGCGCTGCCGATCCACGCCTGAGGCCGTTACAATGGGCCGGTGAAAATAGGCCCTTACCTGATCGACCCCTGCGTGGTGCTGGCCCCGATGGCCGGCGTCACCGACAAGCCGTTCCGGCTGCTGTGCAAGCAGATGGGCGCGGGTTTAGCCGTGTCGGAAATGACCAACGCGGACCCGCGATTGTGGAATACACGCAAGTCGCTCAAGCGGATGGATCACGAGGGCGAGCCGGAACCGATTAGCGTGCAAATCGCCGGTTATGACCCCACCATGTTGGCCGAGGCGGCGCGCTTCAACGTCGCCAACGGTGCGCAGATTATCGACATCAATATGGGTTGCCCGGCCAAAAAAGTGTGCAACGTGTGGTCCGGCTCGGCGCTGTTACAGGACGAACCGCTGGTGGCGCGCATCTGCAAGGCCGTGGTCGACGCCGTCGAGGTGCCGGTGACATTAAAGATCCGTACCGGTTGGGACCACGAACATCGCAACGCACTGCACATCGCGCACCTTGCCGAAGATTCCGGCATTGCCGCGCTGGCGATCCATGGCCGCACCCGCGCTGACAAATACGCCGGCTTTGCCGACTACGAAACGATCGCCGCCGTGAAAGCGGCTATCCATATCCCCGTGCTCGCCAGCGGTGACATCAACACGCCAGAGCGCGCGCGACACGTACTTGCCGTCACCGGCGTCGATGCGGTGATGGTCGGCCGCGGCGCTCAAGGCCGACCGTGGATTTTTCGCGAAATTGCGCATTACCTCCGTACCGGCGAGCTATTACCTGAGCTTGCGCCCGACGCCGTCGCCACGATTCTTCTTGGGCACCTTGAACACTTATATGCGTTTTATGGTGAACAGGCCGGCGTACGTATCGCACGCAAACACCTTGGCTGGTACGCCAAGGACCGCGCCGAAAACGCGGCGTTCCGCGACGTGGTCAACCGGGCGGAAACAGCGCATGAGCAGTTGCGCCTGACGCGCGGCTACTTTGCCGCGCTTGCCGACGACTCCGCCATCGCGGCCTGATCCGCGGCGTCGCAACAGCGCTCTGCTCACGCACGCCCCGCCTTAGCCGGCCGCCACAGCATAAGTCACCTCAACGAGTCGACGGTTAAGACAGCCAGAGCGTCCTTTGGCCACCGCACTCCGTTCGCCGCTCACGCAGCCGGCTAAACAACATTCACCAGACGGTTACACGAACGCCATCTTTTGCACCACGGCAACGCCGCCGGCGACTTCGTTCCGGCCGCATTTCGAAAACTGCTCCTAGCCACTGAAAAGTATAGCTTGTCATAAGTCATTGACTTAGACGTCTATACGTCTTAACGTTGCGCCCGTCTTACAACGTATCTCTTAATCCGGATATAAAGATGTATTAAACTATTCAAGGCCGCACTGGCACGCAACGACGAAGGAACATCACTCTCGCCGGTGTTGCGTGCTCAGTGAGTCGCGACAGCCCCATGCCTTCGTGCATGCGGTTGTCGAGGCGGCAAACACCCGTTTTTTCCCAGCATGCCGGCTTGCCGGTCGGGACGAAGGTCACAGCACGGTTGCCATCAAGTCCCTCGCCCCTTTCAACTCATACCCGCAAAAGGAACGACTCACATGCCCTTAGTTACCTTCTCCGGCTTTCCACGCATCGGCCTGAAACGCGAGCTCAAACGTGCACTGGAATCCCACTGGCGCGGCGACATCAGCGCTAGTGAGCTGGCTGACACAGCGCGCAAACTGCGCCAGCGCCATTGGCAATTAGCCGTCGATGCTGGCGTCGATGTCGTGCCATGCAACGATTTCAGTCTGTACGACCACGTGCTGGACACCGCGGTGTTGTTTGACGCTATTCCGCAGCGCTATCGACAGGTGTTTGAAAAGAGCCCGTTGGATGGCTATTTCGCCATGGCACGCGGCCACAAGCGTGACGGCATTGACCTGCACGCGTTGGAAATGACCAAGTGGTTTGATACCAACTATCACTATCTTGTGCCCGAATTGACGGCCGGTCAGTCGTTCAAGTTGACCGGCAACAAACCCGTCGCCGAGTTCCTCGAAGCTAAGGCAATAGGGTTCCACACGCGGCCAGTATTGCTTGGGCCCGTTTCATTTCTACTACTCGCCAAGACCGTGGACGGCAGTGATAGGTTGGCTTTGCTCAATGCCTTGCTGCCGGCCTACACCGATTTGCTGCAACAGCTGGCCGCAGCCGGTGCTGATTGGGTGCAACTGGATGAACCTTGTTTGGTGCTGGATCTGGACGACGCCGACCGTGCCGCGTATCGCCACGCTTACGCGACACTGGCGGCCGCGGGCACGCCACACTTGTTGCTAGCCAGCTACTTCGGTGCGCTTGGCGGCAACCTGGAACTGGCAGCGGGATTGCCCGTCGCTGGTTTGCATATCGACCTAGCGCGCGCACCGGAACAGCTGGACGCCGTCCTGGACGTATGGCCAGCCCAACGCATACTCAGCGTGGGTGTCATTGACGGCCGCAATATCTGGCGCAGTCGCCCGGATCACGTGCTACCGCTACTGCGTAAAGCACTCGCGCGGGTCGGTAGCGAACACTTGTGGCTGGCGCCGTCTTGCTCGTTATTACATGTGCCGATCGACTTAACGGCCGAAACTGTGCTGGATCCGGCACGCCAGCAGACCATGGCGTTCGCCCGACAGAAACTCGAGGAGTTGCGCCTTTACGCCGATGCCCTCGCCGATCAGCCGGAAGCGCTGGCAGCGCTGGCCGCGCAGCAATCGCACCTGTCCGCACAAAGTCATGCCGCCGGCGTCGTGAACCCGGCCGTGCGGGCGCGCCTGCACGAACTCAGTCCGCAGGTCACTCTGCGCCGTTCCGCCTACCACTCACGTCAGCAAACACAGGCTGCAGCGCGACCACTGCCGGCATTGCCTACCACCACCATCGGCTCGTTCCCACAAACCGACGACCTACGCAAGGCACGCGCCGCCCATCGCAGCGGCAAGCTCGACGACGCCACCTACGAACAACTCTTGAAAGCTGAGATCGAACACGTCGTACGTTTTCAGGAATCCATCGGACTAGACGTCTTGGTACACGGCGAGCCCGAACGCAACGACATGGTGGAATACTTCGGCGAGCAGTTAGACGGTTATTTGTTCACCAAGCTAGGCTGGGTGCAAAGCTACGGCTCGCGCTGCGTGAAACCACCGGTCATTTGGGGCGACATCGCCCGTCCGGCACCGATGACCGTGCGCTGGTCCAGCTACGCACAATCTCTCACCGACCTACCGATGAAGGGCATGTTGACGGGCCCAGTGACCATGCTGCAATGGTCCTTTGTGCGCGACGACCTGCCGCGGGAAACCGTCTGTCGGCAGATGGCGCTGGCCTTGCGCGACGAAGTACACGATTTGGAGGCGGCAGGTATCGGCGTCATCCAGATTGACGAACCAGCGCTGCGCGAAGGCCTGCCGTTGCGTCGTGCCGACTGGCCCAGCTATTTAGCGTGGGCGGTCGAGTGCTTCCGCATCACTGCCGGCGGCGTGCGCGACGCGACGCAGATTCACACCCATATGTGCTATTCCGAATTCAACGACATCATTGAAGCAGTAGCGGCAATGGATGCCGACGTCATTTCCATGGAAACCAGCCGCTCACGGATGGAGCTGCTCGATGCCTTTGTGCAGTTTCACTATCCCAATGGCATCGGTCCAGGCGTGTACGACATCCATTCACCACGGGTGCCGACCGGGGAAGAAATCCTCGACTTGCTGCATAAGGCGCTCGCCGTGTTGCAGCCCGAACAGCTATGGATCAACCCCGACTGCGGCCTGAAAACTCGTGGCTGGGCCGAAGTCGAACCGGCGCTACGGCATATGGTATCTAGCGCCAAACAGCTACGCGCCGAGATTCAACAAACCGCCTGACCGACAGACTGCCTGCGGCTTCCTGGTTAACGACACCGACCGGACAAGTCGCCGCGCAGCCATCCAAACGGCTTAATGTGCGCCCAACCGCTTAACGGGTTGCGCTGCCAGCGGCTGCAAATCGGAAAGCGGCGCTGTATTATGCAGGACTGCATCTATCCCTCTATCCGCACGAAAGGATATACGTCTCGATGTCCAACTACCTGTTCACCTCCGAATCGGTCTCCGAAGGCCATCCGGATAAAGTCGCCGACCAGATTTCCGACGCTGTGCTCGACGCGATTCTGGTCAAGGACCCGCGCGCGCGCGTGGCCTGTGAAACCATGGTCAAAACCGGCGTGGCAATTGTTGCCGGCGAAATCAGCACCAATGCATGGATTGATCTGGAATCAATCACCCGCAAGGTGATTCTTGATATCGGTTACAACTCCAGCGAAGTCGGTTTCGACGGCGCCACCTGTGGCGTGCTCAATTTAATCGGCAAGCAATCGCCTGACATCAACCAGGGTGTGGACCGCAAGCGCCCGGAAGATCAGGGTGCTGGCGACCAAGGCCTGATGTTTGGCTATGCCACTAACGAAACCAAAGACATGATGCCGGCCGCAATCTACTACTCACACCGTTTGGTGGAGCAGCAGGCCAAGGTGCGTAAGGCAAAGAAGTCGCCGTTGCCGTGGTTGCGTCCCGACGCAAAAAGCCAGGTCACGCTGCGTTATGAGAACGACAAGGCGGTAGCGATTGACGCCGTGGTGCTGTCGACGCAGCACGATCCTAGCGTCAAGCAGAAAGACTTGATTGAAGCGGTGCGTGAGCTGATCTTGAAGCCGATCCTGCCGACCAAATTGCTGCACAAAGGCACCAAGTTCCACATCAACCCGACCGGCAAGTTTGTTATTGGCGGACCGGTGGGCGACTGCGGCTTGACCGGCCGCAAGATTATTGTAGATACCTACGGCGGCTGGGCACGTCACGGCGGCGGCGCATTCTCCGGCAAAGATCCGTCCAAGGTGGACCGTTCTGCGTCTTATGCGGCGCGTTATGTGGCGAAAAACATCGTTGCGGCCGGCATCGCTGACCGTTGCGAAGTACAGGTAAGTTACGCCATTGGCGTAGCCCGCCCAACCTCCATTTCGGTCACGACCTTTGGTACCGGCAGGATTGACGACGACAAGATTGAAGCGCTGATCCGCAAGCATTTCGACCTGCGCCCATACGGTATCTTGCAGATGCTCGACCTGATCCACCCGATGTATCAGCAGACCGCAAGCTACGGTCACTTCGGCCGTACCCCGCGTGAAGTAACCGACGCCGAAGGTCACGCATACACCACCTTCTCGTGGGAGAAGACGGATCGTGCCGAGGCGCTACGCAAGGATGCCAAGCTGAAGTAACCAGCTGGACTCAGTGGGTGCCTCAGGCAGTAGCTGATGCGCCGCTCTAAAAGCCCCGTGGCTCGCCGCGGGGTTTTTATTTGTCTGTGACGTGGGTTTATCTACAGCTGTGGGCTGTGGGCTGTGAGCAACCAACTGCTGACCGCTGATCGCTGACCGTCGGCATAAATCAAGAAGGACAGTGATCGCCTGCTGCAAAGCAGCGGCTCAGCCGGCCGTAAAGAAAGGAGGCCGGTCAACCATGGCCACCGCCCCGCTCGCTTTGTCACGCTTTCAGCGCCAACTCAAACGCTACCTAGCCGTGCGCACAGGCAGCCTTGATCAGGCCAGTAATACAAGGAACGGTATTTATCTAATCCCGCTCGTGGCTGCGCGTAGCGACAACGATGGTCTTCTTGTCGCTGCTATGTGCCAACTGTGTCCGTTTCGCCTTGGTTTTGTGCGCTACGTGCTTGCTCTGAGCCAGCCGAGTCTCTTTGGCACGCTTAGTATGTGACGCTGGTGCTTTGCGCTTGGCCAGCTGTGCTGCAGCGTGAGGTACGGCATGCGCCGATCGCTTGGCCCGAACGCACGCCTTCGCCTTGTGTGACGTACAGGCCACAGTGGACGCAAGCACCACCCGGTTCTTGGTGTGACTACGGCGAACTGGACCACCACGGTCACCTGCCTCAGCAACCAACACCGCTGGCGTCTGTCGATGATCAAAGCTGTCATCCAGCAAACGCGCCATTAGATTGTCCCGCACGGCTGCCGTGCGACCGCCCATCACGACGCCGAACAAGCGGCGCCCGTCACGAACAGCGGTGGACGCCAGATTAAAACCCGCCGCCGCGGTGTAACCGGTCTTCAGCCCATCCATACCCGGATAGCGCGCCATCAAACGGTTGTGACCGCGCACGATGTGTCCACGGAAGGAGAACTCGCGCGTAGCAAAATAGTGGGTGTCCTTGGGAAAGTCGCGATACAGGGCCATGGCTAGTTTCACCAAGTCGCGTGCGGTCGTCGCATCGTGCCCAGGCAAGCCAGAGGCATTGTCGAAATGGGTACGCGTCATGCCAAGCAGCAGAGCCTGCGCATTCATCATGTCGACGAAGTGCTCTTCGGAACCACCAATGCCTTCGGCAAGCACGGTCGCCGCGTCGTTGGCCGACTTGGTAACAATGCCCAGAACGCAATCTTGCACGGAAATGGTCTGGCCACGTAGCAAGCCCAGCTTGGTCGGTTCCTTGTTAGCGGCGTTGGCAGACACCGACAACTCCTGCTCAATTTTCAGCTTGCCGCTTTTCAGCTCCTGGAAGGCGATATAGAGCGTCATCATCTTGGTCAGCGACGCGGGATGATTCGCGTCATCCGCATTGACCTCGTTGAGGACTTGCCCCGTCTGTGCATCGACAACGATCGCCGCATAACCCGCATGGGCCGTGCCGGCAAAGCCACCGAGGCCAACTAGCAGCGTCGCCACGAAGACGCCCCGCAAGCGTGTCAGCCACTGCACGGATTTTATAAATTTGCTAGCCAAGCCGATTCCCCACTGTCAGACCGCATCACCAGTACGCGCGGGAAAAAGATACTGCATAGACAGCGCAATATCCACAGGTTCCACACGAGGTTGTTATGTTAAATATATGTTTTGGAACAGGTTCTAGCGCCACCATTTACAGCCAAACACAGCGCGCCTGACAGTCGGTGATTGGGTAAAGCCGCAAACTGCTCCGCCGCAATCCGTTTCAAGTCGACCGCTGAGGCAAGGAAACGGTAGCCGCAGCAGCACCGCAACCACTCGTTTCACCGTACACCGAAAGCAAAACACGGCGCCGCTAGAAGGCAAGCGACACGCGGACTTTGCGGCGTAGGCCACGCGAAAATCCCCAGCAGTAACAACTCACACCTAACTGTCGCAACAAACCAAGACCGTTTTTGGCACCGCAGCCATTACAATGGGCGGATGTCTCTTATCCAATTACAACGCGTCGACTTTAGTATCGGCGGCCCGCTCCTGCTCGAACATGTCGATTTATCCGTTGAAGCGAACGAACGAGTTTGTATCGTCGGCCGTAACGGCGAAGGTAAATCCACCCTGATGAAGCTGATCAGCGGCGAGCTGCATGCCGACGACGGCGAG
>JBDTBF010000011.1:0-4614 GCA_039924175.1 Rhodanobacter sp. | reverse complement strand
CCGACGACGTGATGTTGTACGGCGCGATGCCCATGTTCATCAATCGCGCAATGGTCTGCGACGCATCGTTGGTGTGCAATGTAGACAGCACCATATGGCCAGTTTGTGCCGCCTTGATCGCAATCTCTGCCGTTTCCAGGTCGCGAATTTCACCGACCATGATCACGTCCGGGTCTTGCCGCAAGAAGGAACGCAGTGCGCTGGCAAACGTCATGCCGCGCTTCACGTTCTGCTGCACCTGGTTGATACCTTCCACGCGGATTTCCACCGGGTCTTCCACCGTCGAGATATTGCGCTCGTCGGTGTTCAACATATTCAGGCCGGTGTACAGCGACACCGTTTTACCCGAACCGGTCGGGCCGGTAACCAGCACCATGCCGTACGGACGATGGATGGCGTCGATATAAAGCTTCTGCTGGTCGGGCTCGTAGCCCAGCTTCTCGATACCGATCTTGGCCGACGAGCCGTCCAGAATACGCAACACAATCTTCTCGCCAAACAGCGTCGGCAACGAGCTGACGCGGAAGTCGATTGCGCGTGATTTCGACAAGTTGAGCTTGATGCGGCCATCCTGCGGTACGCGCTTTTCCGCAATGTCCAGTTGCGCCATCACCTTCAAACGCGACGAAATACGGTTCGCCAATTTCAGCGGCGGGCTGGCCACGGCGCGCAGCATGCCGTCGATGCGCACGCGCACGCGATAGCGGGTTTCAAAGGGTTCAAAGTGAATATCGGACGCGCCGCGGCGAATGGCATCCACCAGAATCTGGTTGATGAATTTGACCACCGGCGCATCGTCTACAGCGGTTGCGTCAACGCCGGTCGTTTCGGCTTCTTCGTCCCCGACTTCGAGATCCAAACCCTCCAGATCGGTGCCGCCGATATCCGGCATCGTGTTGCGCATGCCGTTGAGCACGCTTTCAATCACGCGCAGCAACGGGCCGCGATCCACCAGAACTGCTTCCACCATGCAGTTGGAGTGAAACTTGATCTCGTCCAACGCGTGCGACTGCATCGGGTCGGCTATGGCGACAAACAAGCGCTTGCCGCGCAGGAAGAGTGGCAATGCCTGATGGCGGTTGATCAGCTCTTCACTGATCAGTTTCAGCGGCATGGCTGTCGGGTTGATCGCCGAGATGTCCATCAGCGGCATGCCAAATTCAGCCGCGGCAACCCGCGCCACCTCAGCGCTTTCGGCCAAATTATTGTTCAACAACCAAGTGGTCAGCGTGATCTTTTTCTGGTTGCTATCAACAACAGCCTGCAACGCGTCCGCCTCGGCTAGTACGCCGTCGGCGACCAGACGACGCGCCATGCCGGAAAGGCCCACGACTGATGATTGCGCTTGCAATGACATAACTTGATTCAACTCCGCCCCGTATGTCCTTGAATCTACCGCAGTCTACCGCTCAGGTCATCCATTGATCGCGACCTGGCGTTCCTGAATGAGACTCTCCCCACGTTTTGCCCCAACCCGTCCCAAGTTCGCCCGATCTACACGCCCCGCGCGCGCTCCCCCGCGGGAACGTACCCCATGCGCGACGCCCTGCTATTTCGTAGGGGTGCGCCCTGTGCGCGATGCTCTTGCTTTAACGTCCGCAACTTAAAAAGCGTCGCGCACAGGGTGCGCTCCTACAAAAACCACCAAATCCCGTTACGTACATCCACCACGCATCCCCGCAACAAACCCCACCCCCATCCACACAATGCGGCCCCGTAGGAGCGCACCCTGTGCGCGATGCTCTTGCTAATGGCACCCTGCCGCCGTCAACAACGCCACTTCAACGTAGCGCTTTCGTGCGTTGCATGTAACGATTCTGCGTGTTAGTTTCGTTACATGTAACACGTATGGAGGACGCCCTCAAATGGCGATGTCTACTACAACGCGAGTTCAGAAGCGGCGTGATGCTTTGCGCAGGGCAGGCCTTCGTCCGGTGCAAATCTGGGTGCGGGACACAAGCCGCCCAGACTTCGCCGCAGAATGCAGTCGTCAATCCAGGTTGGTCGCCGAGGCCGACAAGGCTGATCCGGGAATGCTGGAACTCATGGAGAGTGCCTTGTCCGACATGGATGATTTCACGTCATGAATCGCGGTGATTTTGTCACCGTCGCCATGCAAGGTGATTTTGGAAAGCCGCGTCTGGCTTTGGTGATTCAGTCCGATCAATTCAATGAGCACGCGACTGTCACAGTTTTGCTGGTTTCAAGCACCTTGTTGGACGCGCCTTTGCTACGAGTCACTGTTCAGCCGACTGAAGCCAATGGTTTGCGAAGTCCGTCCCAAGTGATGATTGACAAGGCTATGACCGTCAGGCGGAGCAAGCTGGGTGAGGTATTCGGCTCCGCCGGGGACGCGACGCTGCTTGAGACAAGCCGTTGCCTCGCAGTGTTTCTCGGCATTGCCAAGTAGACAGCGGGGCTTGATGCAATGCGCCCCAAAAATACGTCCGCGGCACGTGCGCGCCGGCGCCAGGCTCCTGCTGTTTCGTAGGAGCGCACCCTGTGCGCGATGCTCTTGCTCCTTTGTAGGAGCGCACCCTGTGCGCGATGCTCTTGCTCTTTTGTAGGAGCCGCTCCAGCCGCGATGCTCTTGCTCTAACGCATGCACCCGAACCCCCGGCATTAAATGACTCCTGATTTCTTCGCGCGCAGCGCACGTCAGAAGACGGCAAAGCTCTTGATCTAATCCACCCACCCCGAGGCACCCTCAACCAACGCCAACCTCTTCCCGCTATCATCACTCCTTCACCCGGGGAGCCATCCGTTGAACCGTCTAAGCATTGTCCTGCCCGCGAAAAACGAAGCCCCGGCCTTGGCAACCTTGCTGCCCGCGCTGCGCGCGGCCCATCCCGAAGCTGAAATCATCGTGGTCGACGACGGTTCCACCGACAACACCCGCGATCTCTGCGCCAGCAACAACGTCCAGTGCCTGTCTTCCCCCTATCCCATGGGCAACGGCGCGGCGATCAAGCGCGGGGCGCGCGCGGCAACCGGTGACATTTTTGTCTTCATGGATGGTGATGGCCAACACGATCCCGCCGATGTCGCGCGTCTGCTGGAAGAATTGAGCCACGGCTACGACATGGTGGTTGGCGCGCGCGACTGGAGCAGCCAGGCCGGAGTAGGTCGAGGCCTTGCCAACACCTTGTACAACTGGATCGCCACGCGCATGACCGGCCATCCGGTAGCAGATCTCACCTCCGGCTTCCGCGCCGTGCGTGCCGACAAATTTCGCGAATTCTTGTACCTGCTGCCGAATGGCTTCAGCTATCCCACCACCAGCACCATGGCATTCTTCCGCAATGCCTATCCGGTCGCTTACCTGCCGATCAAAGCGTCTCAGCGCATCGGCAAAAGCCACATTCGGCCGCTACGCGACGGCCTGCGCTTCCTGCTGATCATTTTCAAGATCGCCACGCTGTATTCACCGTTGAAACTGTTTGTGCCAACCAGCGTGGTGTTCTTCTTGCTGGGCTGTGCCAACTACGCATGGACCTTCATGCACGGCGGCCGGCTTACCAATGGCAGCACATTACTGTGGAGTGCGGCCGTCATCGTATTTTTGATCGGTTTGGTATCCGAGCAGATCACGGCTTTGACATACCGGCGTGACAGTTAACCGCGATCATGTGTAGGGCGTCGTGCGAGACTTAGCCATGTGACTTAGTCCATATCGAAACAAGCCTTCCGACGAACTCGCGATAAACGGCAGCTGGCTGATTTCGGCCGTGGTTTGTTGGGTTACAAACCGATGGTTTGTTCAGACCGTCCTTTGCCAGGCAAGAGGTGCGTCATGCCCAACCCCATCAATGTGCACGAAGCCAAGACCCAACTCTCGCGGTTGCTCGACCGGGCGCACGCGGGTGAAGAGGTGGTGCTGTGCAAAGCCGGCAAGCCGTATGCCAAGTTGGTACCGCTGGAGAAGCCCAGGCGTCAGTTGGGCTTCATCAAGGGGCATTTGGACGACAGCTTCTTTGAGCCACTGCCCGAGGTGGATCTGGATACCTGGGAAGGTCGATGAAAGTTTTGTTGGATACGCATGCTTTCCTGTGGGCGCTGATTGACCGCGACAAACCATCGCCGAATGCGCGCCAGCTACTGGAAGGCGACGCCACGGACGTGATGGTCAGTGCGGCCTCAGCGTGGGGAATAGCCAGCAAGTTCCGGCTTGGCAAGCTGGCTGGCGCCAAGCGCGTGATCGCTGATTACGCTGGTGCGCTGCGCGGGCTTCAGGCGACGCCGCTGGCGGTAACCAGCGGTCACGCCCTCAAGGCAGGGTCGTGGAAAGTGGCGCACCGTGATCCATTCGACCGCATGCTGGCGGCACAGTCGGCATTGGAGAAATTGGCGTTGATCAGTTGCGATCCAGCGATGGAGCAATTTGGCATCGAGGTGATCTGGTGATCTCGCCGGTCAGGGCAGGCACGTCGTTGTGGAGCGCAGCCGTCATCGTATTTTTGATCGGACTGGTGTCCGAGCAAATTACGGCGCTGACGTATCGGCGCGATGCGTAGAAACCGTTGCTTTTCATCTGATCAAATCCGGCTGTGTTGGCGATGAGCGGCCAAGTAGCTCGCAACGCTGTTTGGAATGTTGGTGGCACGCTGTCTTCAG
>JBDTBF010000010.1:0-56152 GCA_039924175.1 Rhodanobacter sp. | reverse complement strand
ACCCGTTGCTAAATGCGGCTCGATGACAAAGGACGGCATTTTGCACCAGCCAAACCCGGCCAACAGAAAATCAAGTCGGCGACCCAGATCGACAAATCGCCAATGCCGGCTGCCGATAACGCCATGACTTGGGCCATCGATACCGTGGGCATCGGATAACACCAGCTGCACGTGCGCTTCGAGATCCGTCCTGGCCAGAGGGCGGCCGAGACGCACCAGTGGGTGATCAGCGGCGGCCACAGGTACAAGACTCAGATCCAGCAGCGGGTATGCCATCAAGTCATCCGGCACCGATGGCAGCAAAAGGCAGAACGCCAGCGACGCGGACTCGTCCCGCAATCGTCGTTCAGCGCCGCCGATACCCTCGGTAGAAAAAGAGACGGGCAAATTCGGGAAGGTGTCGCGCAGCGCGCGCAGGCTGTCGATCAGCGGGGCGGTCGGCACCAGCGGATCGATCACCAGAGTGAGCGCCGGCTCGAGCCCCTTGCGCGTACCCGCAGCGATGGCCTCGAAGCGAGCTGCGCTGGCGAGCGTCATGCGCGCTTGGTCCACCAGCACGCGCCCAACCGGCGTCAGTGTGGGTTTCTGATGGGTGCGGTCAAACAGCTCGACGCCTTGGATTTCTTCCAGGTTTTTTATCGCCTGGCTAATCGCCGACTGGACCCGGCCGAGCGCGCGTCCCGCAGCAGAAAAACTTCCCGCATCGCTGATGGTGACCAGCACGCGTAGTTGATCAAGGGTCAGGCTACCTATCAAACCCATCTCCAAAAGTGATGATGAATATCATAATTTAATCACTTACGTAGAGAGGTGTCAGCTCTTATCTTGCACGCATGCAACCAACATTCTTTCTTAATCACGGCGGCGGCCCCTGCTTTTTCCTGCAGCCCGGACCCATGCGCGCCACCTGGAAGCCACTGGAGGATTATCTCGGCCGCTTTGCCGCCACCCTCACGGAACGACCGCTGGCACTCGTGGTGATCTCCGGCCATTGGGAAGAGGCGGTGCCAACCGTTAACGCCTCTCCCGCGCCGCCGCTGTTGTACGACTACGCGGGTTTCCCTGAGCACACCTACCGCCTCACCTGGCCAGCGCCGGGAGCACCTGAAATCGCTGCGCGCATTCGCACCTTGTTGCATGGCGCCGGGCTTTCGAGCGCGGCAACGGATCGGCGCGGTTTCGATCACGGTGTATTTGTTCCGTTGAAGGTGGCCTTTCCTGACGCCAGCCTTCCTGTCGTACAACTCTCACTGCAACGAGGGCTTGACCCAGCAGCCCACCTCGCCATCGGTCACGCACTGAAGCCTTTGCGCGAACAAGGCGTGTTGATCATCGGTAGCGGCCAGAGCTATCACAACATGCGCGGCTTCGGCCGTGCAGGCCCCGACCTGAACGCCGAAGCGTTTGACACGTGGCTGCGGCAAAGCATCACCGCAACGGCCACGCGCGAGCAATCGCTGATCGACTGGGAAAGCGCCCCCGGCGCACGCGATGCGCAACCGCGTGAGGACCATTTTTTGCCATTGATGGTCGCCGCCGGTGCTGCGTCGGGCGAGAACGCCATCGTCGACTTCCATGGCTATGCGCTCGGCAAACCCATTTCCGGCTTCCGCTTCGGCTAAGTCGTTCCCCCGCTATCGAACCGTCCGCTGATCGGTCGGTTTGCAAACCCTGCTTCACCAAGGAGTTCCTATGCCCACTCTTCTCGTCGTTGAATCCAGCCCACGTGGCGAACACTCCATGTCGCGCGGCCTGACCACGCTGTTCGTTCAAGACTGGTTGAAAAACCATCCAGACGGCCGCGTAGTCACCCGTGATTTGATGAAAAGCAATCTCCCGTTCGCCACCATGCCGTGGCTGCAGGCGTACTTCACTCCGCCCGAACAACAGACGGCTGAAATGAAGGATCTTTTGCGTCTATCCGACGAATTGGTTAGCGAAATTCTGGCGGCCGACCATATCGCCATTGGCACGCCAGTCCACAACTACAACGTGCCGGCCGTGCTCAAGACCTATATCGACCATATCGTGCGCAAAGGCCTCACCCTTGGCTTTTCCGGCGAAGGTTTGGTTCACGGAAAAGTATGCACGATCCTGATGGCATCCGGCGGGGTCTACACCGAAGAATCTCCCATCCGCGATCGGGATATTGCGACTAATTATCTGCGACTCATCCTCAAAGTGATTGGCATCGACGATGTCACCGTCGTCGCTGGCGGAAATGCAAAATCCGTCGACATGGGTGAAATTACACGCGATGCCTTCCTGCAGAAATTTGCCCCCAAAGTAGCCGAAGCTGCGGCCAGGGCTTGACGGCGTTGCACAGTGACAAGTTTGGCTTATACCAACTTCACTCAGCCGTCTACGTTGCGCCGTTGGTGCCGCTGGAAGTGGTGGTGTGACGTAGTTGAGCTAAGCGACTATTTCCCTCGTCAGCAACACTGCGGCAACCCACCCCGCACTCTCATCGCATCGCGCCGAAATCCGCTTTCACTACAACTGGTCAAATGCATTCTGGATAAGTGGTCCAACCGCTGGCTTTGCCAGAGCGGCTTTCCAATCTTGAACAAGCAGCGAACTTTTATTGCAGCGCCACTCATTGATCCGACGCGGTGAAGGCGGCAACCAGTGCATCGAATACCGCGCGCACGCGCGGCAAATTGCGCAAATCCTCGTGAGTCACAATCCAGGTGTTCAGCGCGCCCGCATTCAGTCCGGGTATGACGCGTTCAAGCGTCGAGTCGCTTTTCGCGACAGGCACCTGCAGGACACCGATGCCGACTCCCGCCCGCACGGCCGCGGCTACGGCCGGGTGGCTGTCGGTGCGGAGCACGAAGTGGGCAGGATCGAACCCCGGCCAAACCTGCTCTGCTACCGCTATGTCGCTCAGGCTTTTGTCCGGCCCGATCAGGTCGTGCGCGGCGAGGTCGTTCAGGCACAACGGGAGGCCCCGCCGCCGCAAATACGCTTGCGATGCGTACAAGCCCAAAGCGATCGGTGGGACTTTCCTCGCTATAAGCGCCGTTTGCACCGGCTGCGTGTTGCGAATTGCAATGTCCACTTCACCGGCCAGCAAATCAGCGCTGAGATTGCTGAGTACAAGCTCAATACGAATGCGCGGATGGCTTGTGCGCAACCGGGCAATCACCGGGGGTATGACTTCGACGCCGTTGAATTCGGACACGCTGATTCGGACAATGCCTGCCGCCTCGCCGGAAGGTGCCGCTGCCTGCCGTATGAATAAGTCCGATGCAGCCGCCATCGAGCGGGCCGCCGCATGAAGGTCCGCGGCATGGTCCGTGGGCGTCAACCCGTTGACCGAGCGCGTAAACAGCGTCGTGCCCAAAGCCGCTTCAAGCGCTGCAATGCGCGCGCGCACCGTGGGGTGCGACAAGCCTAATCGCCGCGCGGCGCCGGTCAGGCTGCCCTCCTCGATCACGGCAAGAAACACGCGTTGGTCATTCCAAGAAACCGTCGTGCTCATAATTTATTTTCTATTAGGTAGACGTTTTTTTGCAATTTTCTTTCACACAAGTCTAGTCGATGATCTTTTCCATCGACTTAGCAAAGCAAGGACCCACATCATGAAAAACGCACGCACCGTCTTGATCCTCGGCGCGACCGGTGGCATCGGTGGCGCCATTGCGGAGGCGCTGTTGCGTCATGGGTGGTCAGTCCGCGGAATGGCACGGGATGCGCAAGCGGCCCAACGCGATACCGATCCCGCCATTGCATGGCATCAGGGCGATGCAATGAACCGCGACGACGTCATCCGCGCGGCGACCGGCGTTTCAACCATTGTCCATGCCGTTAATCCACCGGGCTATCGCAACTGGGCAACGATGGTGTTGCCAATGATCGACAACACGATTGCAGCAGCTCGCGCGGCGGGCGGAGCACGCATCGTTTTGCCGAGCGGGATCTACAACTTCAATCCGGCCACTACGCCGGTGATCCGCGCAGATAGTCCGCAGGCGCCAAACAGCCGCAAGGGCGCCATCCGGGTGGAGCTCGAACGCCGTCTCGAAGCGGCCGCGCGCGAGGTGCCAAGCTTGATACTGCGCGCCGGTGATTTCTTCGGCCCGGGTATCCGATCGAGTTGGTTTTCGCAGGCAATGATCGCCCCCCACAAGCCACTCGCCCGTGTCGTCGACGTCGCGCGCGGGCCCGGCCATTCCTGGGCCTACCTTCCCGATTTGGCGGAAACGTTCGCCCGCCTGCTGGACATTTCGGATCAATTGTCTCCGTTCGAGGTAGTGCAATTTGAAGGAGTGCCTAATGCGAGGGGAACTGACCTGTCCGATGCCCTGGATAAGGTGGCCGGTCGCACCCTGCCACACCGCCGGTTTCCTTGGTGGCTGATGCGTGTGCTCGCGCCATTTGGTGGATTCCCCCGCGAGGCAGCGGAGCTAGCGCCCTACTGGCGGCATCCCGTTCGCTTGGACAATCAACGTCTCATTGAGCTGCTCGGCGCGGAACCGCACACGCCGCTCGATCAAGCGATGGTCGCAACGCTGCGGTCGATGGGCAGCCTTCCCGCTGAGCAGCAAGCGCTTGTTACCGGCATCCCTCACTGATAACAAACACCTGGCAAGTCACCCCATTGCTTCCTCGAAACCCGTTGATCAGCCCGCGCAATCGCATGTTTAGTCGCTCATGAGTTGCGCCATAAATCGGTGAATCTACCCATGAAAAGTGTTACCTCCCGCTACTGCAGCGCCATCCAAATGGACGTGGTTCACTTCTCGCCCGAGCTGACCGACGGCAACGGTTACCTCGGTCATAAGTAACGACTAACGCCGGTGTTCGCCAAAAAGTGGAGCCCATGATGGGAGGTATTTTGGACTAGATAGTGGGATCGGCTTAGCCGCGCACTCCAGCCGCCCGTCTACTCGCCGCACCAGCGGCCGGCCGCTAAATTCGAGCGATATGTCTCCATCCCTTTGCAGGCGAAACCGGATGACCAGATTTCAACCTCCAGCCCACGATAGCCATCCAAAGGCCATCGGGAATCACTCCAGCCGATGCTGCCAATATCGAGGAACCCGAGATGAGCGATGACTTGATGCAGGAAATTATGTGCCTCGCCAAACGCGTCGATCCAGACGCAACAGCGGTACGGGAATGGTTATTTGAAACGCCCCTGTTACCGCATGGCAAGACAGCTTTGGAACTGATGCAGGCGAACCGGGGCGACGCCGTGATCGCCTTTCTGAAGCGAATCCTTCGTGATACGGGTAAAGAATAAACTGCTTCGGCTCAGCCGCCTACTCCGGTCGCCGCGCCAGCGACAGCCTGCGATGACGTCAACGAAATCGGCCGCAACTACGAGCCGAGACGTATCGACTGCAGATCCAGCTGTGACCTGACCGGCGCAGCACCAATGAGTTGCTGCACACCTGTCCGCAACGTGACTTCCGACACTCCCGCTGTTGGGCATTGCAGGCGCAGTGTCCAGAGGGTCGACTTTCGCCGCGATCCTGGGCGCGGCCGTCCGCCCGCGCTGGCTGCGTTTTTTCGTCGCCAGACGTGCGTTTTCGACGGAACGTACTGCCATGGCACCCACGACCGCGACCGCTGTATTGGCCTCGTACGGATGCATCGCATTTCGTAGTTGCCCCTCATACCCCCGTTGCGCTGCGGCGTCGCGGAAACTCATCCCGGAGTCCACATGAAAACTACCGTCCTCGCGACCGCCTTGCTGGTTGCTATGTTCGGCGCCGTGCCGTTGCTGGCGCAGGCTGCGCCATCTGACACCACGACCGTCCCGCAAAATCAGTCGCGCAGCGACAACGTACCGCCGCCGCAGAATATTGCGTACCCGGGCAGCATGAAGATCAACGTCAACGCGACAGACCTTGACCACCGCATCTTCACCGTGCACGAAAGCATTCCGGTCAAAGCTGGCCCGATGTACCTGCTGTACCCACAATGGATACCCGGCGATCACGAGCCGAGCGGCCCGATCGACAAAGTTGCCGGACTGATGATTCACGCCAACGGCAAGGTCGTGCCATGGACGCGCGATAAGTACAACGCTTACGCGTTCCAAATCGACGTACCGGCCGGCGTCAGCAGCATCGACGTCGACTTCCAGTTTCTGGCATCACAAAACCGGCGCGAAGGACCGATTCGAATGACGCCGGAAATGCTGGACCTGGCGTGGAGCAAGGTAACGATGTATCCGGCGGGCTACTACGCTCGCCAAATCATGACTGACCCCAGCGTCACCGTGCCGGCTGGCTGGAAAGTCGGCTCAGCGCTAGAAGTGCAAAGCCAACAAGGTGACACCTATTTGTTCAAGCCGATCAATTACGTGGACTTGGTCGACTCACCAGTGATCGCCGGCAAGTACTTCAAGCGTCTCGATCTAAACCCCGGCAGCAAGCTTGCACCCATTCACATGGACATCATCGCTGACGAAGCCAAGGACCTCGAGGTCTCGCCCGAGGCGCTCAAGGCTTTGCGCAACATCCCCGCCCAGTATCAGCGGTTGTACGGCACCTTCCACTTCGACCACTACGACTTTCTGTTTTGGCTGTCGGACAAGATGAGTGGCAAAGGTCTGGAGCACCATCGTTCCAGTGAAGATGGCACGGGTAAAGACTTCTTCACCAAGTGGAGTTTAGACAAACCACACGATTTGCTCACTCACGAATTCAACCACTCATGGGACGGCAAATATCGACGCCCCGCTGATCTATGGACGCCCAATTTCAACGTACCCATGGCTGGCAGTCTACTGTGGGTGTACGAGGGGCAAACCCAGTTCTGGGGCAATGTAATGGCCGTCCGTAGCGGATTGGAAAACACCAAGACCGGTTTGGCCAAGCTCGCCTACGTGGCCGCCACGTACGACATGGATCGACCTGGCTTACTGTCCTGGCGCAACATTCAGGACACCACCAACGACCCCGTCATCGCCCAGCGCGCACCGCTGCCCTATCGCAACTACCAAGCCAGCGAAGACTACTATCGCGCTGGCCAGATGATCTGGTTGTCGGTCGACGCCAAATTGCGCACGTTAAGTCACAACAAACGTTCGCTGGACAACTTCGCGCAAGCTTTCTTCGGCGTCGATCCAGGTGCGTGGAATATCAACACCTACAACTTCGACGACGTCGTCAGCGAGCTCAACAAAATCGAACCGTTCGATTGGACGACGTTCCTACGCACGCGTTTGGATGGCCATCAGAAGGTCACTGACGGCATCGCTGCCGAGGGGTGGAAGCTGGTATACACCGACAAGCAGTCCGACGTCATCAAGGCGCTGATGGCGGAATATCACATGAAGGGTATCGATCTCACCTACTCGGTCGGCTTCAGTACTTCGGGAAAGGGTGGCCTGCGTGACGTGCTCTGGAACAGCCCCGCCTACAAAGCCGGACTCTCCCCGGGCATGACCATCGTTGCGGTGAACGGCAAAGATTTCAGCGCCGACAACATGAAACAAGCCGTCAAAGACGCCAAAGGGGGCACCGCGCCCATCACCCTTTTGGTGAAAAACTTCGACGAATTCAAAACCCTGCATATCGACTACCACGACGGCCTGAAGTACCCGCATTTGGTACGGGTGCAAGGCACTACCGACTATCTGTCGCAGCTATACGCGCCGATGAAATAACAGCAAGGTCGGGTGCACTGTGTGCACCCGACCTTTTTGTCACGTCCGTAAAACTCTCGACGCCCATCTATTTAGCCGCTCAAATGAAACAGCGGCTCGGACGGGAGCAGAATCACTTCACGGATCACCAGCAGTGAAGTTTATCGGTGCCGCTAGCCGCTCCCAGGACGGCCGGCAAGGGCTCACGCAATTTCTCCGACAGCTCCCACAATGCGTGTCCTGCGTTCGAAAGGAACATCGATCGAAACGACTGTACTCGTGGCTGTGAGACGGCTTAACCCAATGACGGAAGCCGAGAGCGGAGGTCAAGACCCCACGCGCAGGGGGAACCCGAAATACACACGATGTCTTACGCACCAACTGAACCGTCAGCAAGTAACCAGGGCCCCGCCCGCTCGTTTAAGCCAACATGCACCGCTTAGCTCGCACACGCCGTGCCTAAGTCACCTGTCGTCGAGCCGGCTTTCGTCGACTCGACCGCTAGCCAATCGCAAACCGTCAGCCGTGCGCCACGCCCTTGGCAGCCGGGGCCGTGGTTGCCGCGGACTTGGACTTCGCCGCGGATTGAGATGCTGCCGGGGCGACGTGAGAGCGCAACGGTGTGGTTCCCAGCACTTCAATACGGCCGCCACGCTTCTTGAACGCGGCAACGTCAGCGGCAATGCCTTCGCTGGTCAGATGCCAGTTTGCCGCCTTCGCCCGCCCGCGGCTGAAAGCTGCCTGAGCACTGGGCTTGCTAGCGCTAGCGGTGGTACTAGCGCTAGTGATGGTGCTAGCGGTGGTGCTAGCGGCATTAGTCGCGTTGGTGGAATTACTGGACATGGATGCTCCTTAGTTCTAGGTAGACCTGCCATGCGCGATGAACGCGCACAGCGCCTGCATTGATCGTCCTCGTTCTGCTGCGTGCACGACGAGCGCGGCGAAGCTGCGGCGTTGCGCCAACAGCTAGAGAAGATTCGAGAATTGTAACGCAAATAGGGTTAAAAATCCATATAGCACCGTGATCGTCGGCTAACGTGTTGCTAATAATGCCAAACGATACAAGTTTCTATTCTTAACGACTCGATCACCGCAACCAAATGGGTGGTTGAGGCAATGCGGACACTTAACTCACCCAGGAATGCTGACGGCGATAACGCGCAGCTGCCCTTGATGAACACCAACATGTCAACGCCGCCCCCACATTAGCGTCACAGATTCGCCACGGCGCAACCAATAAAACAACGGTTGTCTGCATCACGCAGACTCAAAACGGGAGAACATGCGTGGACAAGAATCGAACCGAAGGCACCAAACACGAAGTGAAAGGCGCCGTCAAAGAAGCGGTCGGCAAGGTCACCGGTAACGTCGGCAAGCAAGTGTCCGGCAATATCGAGAAGAATGCCGGAAAATTGCAGCATGCTGTCGGCAAGGCCGCTGACGAGCAGCGCGACGCCGACAAAAAGCGTCGCCCATAAATTGCTGTCATCGGTCATTGACTGGATTAGATAAGAAAGGCTGCGCGTCCAGACGCCCGGCCTTTTTTATGGAACCGTCTGCAACCAAGTCCAATCTTGACTACGGTGGCCGCACGTCTGCTTGCGTGAAAATACGAAGTATGGGTGCTGACTGACAAACTTCGCCTAAGTCATCCAGCGAGTCCGCACTCACGTCGAGAACAGGCGGCCACGCTAACGTCGCTCGTGAGACGAAGCATCGAGTAAAAAATTCGCCTCGCGCAGCGCATGGCCCCCTCGATGGCTGCGTTGACGTGGTTGCCTCGACGCATCACGCAAAGTCATCCACGCTAAAAGCGCCGTCGGAAAATCACCGCAAACACCCCTAGTCATTCTTCAATTTAAACGCCATTAACTTGACCGTCCCTGGCTCTCGCTCAGCGACTCGAGTGCCACCGTTTCCGCCTCTGCGCTGATATAAGACTATGCGGCGAACTGACCAGCGGTGCCGGTGCTTTTCGCAATACGTACCGTGCCCGCTGCTTCGGGCGCGGGTTGCAATCACAGCGCCGATGGCGATCCGTTCGTCGTCGCTCGCGGTATCAGCCAGTACAGCGACGCCGAGATCAACCAGATTGCCGGCATGCATCCACGCGACGTCCGAAATAAGCTCGGCTACAGCCACGGCGAGAACATCGTGCACCACGATGACCTGGGCATCACCACCGAACTTGGAGTGACTTCATGAATGGGTCCATGCGCGATTCCGCCCTTCTTTGCAAACAGGCGGCCGTACAGGTTGCCGAACTTTCTACCCATGATAAATACACCTTGCTGCGCTCGATGGCCGACGCGCTTGAGGCACAGTCCGCGACGATCCTGGCGGCCAACGCTGCAGACATGAAAGCAGCACGCGAGAAAGGCATCGGCGAGGCCATACTCGATCGACTCGCGCTGGATAGCGCACGTGTCCACGGCATCGCCGAGGCGTTGCGCTAGGTCGCCGCGCTGCCGGACCCAGTCGAGCAGATAACGCGCAACGAGCGCTCGGACAAGGGCTTCACTATCGAGCACGTACGCGTGCCGTTAGGCGTCATCGCGATGATTTACGAGGCTCGCCCGAACGTCACTGCCGACGCCGCGGCGCTATGCATCAAAGCCGGCATCGGCGTGATCCTGCGTGGTGGCTCGGAAGCATTGCGTTCCAATCAGGCGATCGCCGCCTGCTTGCGTGGCGCGTTGCGCGAAGCCGGTTTGTCCGAACATACCTTGATGTTGCTGGACGATCTGAGCCGCGAGGCGATGCTCGAGTTGATGCAGCTATCCGACATTGTCGACTTAATTATCCCGCGTGGTGGCGAGGGCTTGATTCGTTTCGTCACCGAGAACGCGCGTGTGCCAGTGATCAAGCATTACAAGGGCGTGTGTCATCTGTACGTCGATGCGCAAGCCAACCTGGACAATGCGTTGGATATTCTGATTGACGGCAAGGTCTCGCGGCCATCTGCTTGCAACTCCCTAGAGACCTTGCTGGTGCATGCGGACATTGCCGCGACGTTCTTGCCGCGCGCCGCAAAGGCGCTGCGCGAACGCGGCGTCGAGCTGCTCGGTGACGGGCGAACTCGTGCACTGTGCCCCGACATGAAGCCAGCTAGCGATGCCGACTTTGCCACCGAATTTCTCAGCCTAAAACTGTCGGTGGGCGTGGTGGATAGCCTGGAAGACGCCATCACACATATCCGCCATTACGGCTCCGACCACACCGAAGTGATCGCCACTGAAGATTCTGTCGCTGCCGAACACTTCGTACACTCGCTGCGATCAGCCGTGGTGATGGTGAATACCTCGTCGCGCTTCAGCGACGGCGGTGAGGTGGGTCTTGATGCCGAGATCGGCATCTCCACCACGCGCTTGCATGCTTACGGACCGATGGGTGCGGAAGCGCTGACCATTGAACGGTTTGTCCTGCGCGGCGACGGGCAAATACGACATGCTGAAAGTCGAAGCTGCTAAGCGCGGAAGTACAACTTTGACCCGCCCTCTCCAGCGCGTGAGGGCTTGGCCATAGAGCTAACGCCCGTGCTTACGCCATGGTGATCACGATGGAAACGCTGCACCTGCATCGCGCCCTCGCCACGAAACGCTCGTCCCACGACTACCTCGGCGCCAACCGCGTCCATCGTCAAGTTGCTCTATAGCGCCAGGCCGATTCCGCGCCACCGCCAATCGCATCGTGCCGGACTCGCCAAGATTGGTCATCCGCGTCAAGCACTTCACGGACAGATGCAATCGCCCAAATTGCACCTGGCGCAGGCTTGGACCGCCGCTATTCAAACCCTCCTCGTTTACCCGAAAAGATTGACAGATATTTTAACCCGGGTATTATCCCAATTATTATTTACCCGGATACAAACATGTCTACACCCTGCACCTCATCCTGTATCGCGTTCGATGGTCAAAAACGCCTTGCCAACGGATCCCTTGCCGAGGTCGCCCGCGCGGCGAAGCAGGCACTCGACGCGGGCACAGCACGCTCCTTGCTGATATTCGACGAGCATTCGAGCCACCCAGTCGACATCGACTTCCGCGGCAGTATTGACGATGTTTTGGCGCGCCTCGCGCCCGAGGCGGTAGCTGAGCCAGTCGTTAGCCGTGGACCCGGCCGCCCCAGACTCGGCGTGGTGCCACGCGAAGTCACCCTGCTGCCACGGCATTGGGATTGGCTAGCCCAGCAACCCGGCGGCGCATCCGGGGTATTACGACGTCTGGTCGAGCAGTCCATCCGCCATGGCGGTGCGAAAGAACGCGCTAGACAGGCGCTGGAGTCGGTCGACCGCTTCATGCGGATGATGGCCGGCGACGAAGCGGGCTATGAGGAGGCCTCGCGCGCGTTCTATCGCGGCGAGCGCGAGCACTTCGACGCGCTTGTCAGCCACTGGCCGATTGACGTTCGGGTACATCTGCAACAATTGACGGCCATCGCGTGGGATGAGCAGGCAGACGCAGCGTCGTCTTGACGCTTCGTCCATCTCACCGACCTTAGTGTAAGTACCGCCCCGTAGCATGCCGAAGGCGTCGCGTGGGCCCTGATAAATCGATCGCCCCGTCGCCGCCTAGCAGAGACTAAATCCGGATCCTCATGCCGCCACCCAACCGGAACGCCGCCGCCCTCACCGAGGGCCCAATTGCGCGCACCTTGCTGCTGTTCTCGTTGCCCATTTTGGGCGCGAACGTACTGCAATCATTGAACGCCTCGGTGAACGCGATCTGGATTGGCCACTTCCTTGGCGAAGCGGCACTAACGGCGGTATCTAATGCCAACCTGGTGCTGTTTTTCCTGCTTGGCGTGGTGTTCGGCATCAGCATGGCCAACACCATTCTGGTCGGCCAAGCGGTGGGCGCGAAGGACATGGATCAGGTCAAACGCGTGGTTGGCACCAGCACCGGTTTCTTCGTACTGTTGTCGCTGACCGTGGCGATCCTCGGTTACGTATTTACTGACAATATCCTCAACGCCATGGGCACGCCGGCTGACGCGCAGCCCTATGCCATCGCCTACCTGCGCGTGATCTTCATCGCGCTGCCGGCGATGTATTTCTACAGCTTTATGATGATGACGTTACGCGGCGCCGGCGACGCACGCACACCGTTCTATTTCATGATTCTGTCCGTCGGTGTGGACATCGCACTAAACCCGCTGCTGATCTTCGGGCTGGGCCCGATACCGGCGCTCGGCATTGCCGGCTCGGCGCTAGCGACGTTGATTGCACAGACCGTAGCCTTAGTCGGGCTGATCGCTTATCTCTACCGGCGCAAACATTTTCTGTGTTTGTACCGCGGCGAACTGCATTACCTGAAGCCTGATTTCACCTTGGTGCGAGCGTTGGTAGTGAAAGGTCTGCCGATGGGGCTGCAGATGGTGGTGATCTCATCTTCTGCGCTGGTGATGATCAGCATGGTCAACGCCTACGGTTCGCAGACGACAGCGGCTTATGGTGCGGCCTCACAATTGTGGACTTACATCCAGATGCCATCGCTCGCCGTCGGCGCGGCGGTTTCGTCAATGGCTGCGCAGAACGTGGGCGCGCACCGCTGGGATCGTGTCTCGCGTATCGCTGGCACCGGCATCGCCTACAATTTTCTGCTCACCGGCGCGCTGGTCGCTGTGGTGTATTTGTTCAATCGCGGCGCGCTCGGCATCTTCCTGCCCGATGACAGCGTAGCCATTGGTATCGCTCAACACTTGAACGCGATCGTGGTGTGGTCGTTCCTGTTCTTCGGCCTCAGCTTCGTGCTGTTCGGCGTCGTGCGCGCCACTGGCGCGGTAATGGCGCCGCTCATCATCCTTGCCGTCGCACTATGGTTTGTGCGCGTGCCGTTCGCACTGCTGCTGCGCGATCATTACGGCGCCGATGCGGTGTGGTGGAGCTTTCCGCTTGGCTCGCTGGTCGCCGTGTTGCTGGCGGCCGCCTACTACCGCTGGGGCAACTGGCGTCACGCCAGCATGCTCAGTGGCCATGCCCAACAGGCGGCCAGCACCGGCCTGGATGTACCGGCCACGGCACTGGACCCTCCACCGGCAAAGTAGTCACCGCGTGGTAGCGGGAAACACAGCACGGCAGACGCGAATAAATCACGGAATCGACCGATACGGGTGTCGACCGCCACGTCGCCGTACCGCGACTACTAAACCGGAGGAGACCCTCGGCGTCCGTTAGTTCCAGCCTTCCGCTCACAGCCACGGTCGATCAAGACGGCATAACAGCCGAGCCATTGCCCTGCTTCGGCAGCAAAAACTCAAAGCGGGCGCCACCTATTGGAGAGGCTAGCGCGTGTAGCTTGCCGCCCTGTGCGACAGCGGCACGCTTGGCGATAGCCAAGCCCAGACCGGAGCCGCCAGTTTTGCGGTCGCGGCTGCGGTCAAGCCGGTGGAACGGCTCGAAGATGGTCTTGCGCTCAGCCAGCGGGATGCCGATGCCATCGTCGTCCACCAAGATCGCGATCCGGTCGTGCTGCAGCTGCACCTGAATCGCCATATGGCCATGGCAGTAACGCATCGCGTTCTTGACCAGGTTAATTAGCACGCGTGCGCTGAGTCGTGGATCGAGGATGGCGCGCTCAGCTCCGGCTTGAATGTCGACGACACACTCCACGCCCAGCACTTCCATCTCCAGTGCCACGCTGCCCAGCACCCCACCAATCAACTCATCCAAGTCGGTGAGGTAGCGCTCCGGTGCGCGACCGACCTGCGCCAGCGCACCGTAAGAAAGCAGCTCGCTGACCAACTCCTCCAGCTCAGTTACGTCGGCAGCGAGTGCCGCCGCGTAGCGCTGTCGTTCCGCCTCGCTGTCGGTGGCGCGCAACAGCGCCAAGCCAAAACCAAAGCGCGTGATCGGCGTGCGCAGCTCATGCGAGACCGCGTTGATCATGTCGTTCTGCGTGGTGGCCAGCGTTTCGATACGCGCGGCCATGCCATCAAAACGATGCGCCAGCGGTGCCACACTGGAGTGCGCAGACAGGGCCGAACGTGCCGCAAGATCGCCATTGCCGAAGCGGTCAGCGGCGCGACTCAACTGCTCTAAATCACGCCAGTGCCCGCTGAGCCATAGAAATACGCTACCAAAAAGTAGCAGGCACACCAGACTCCACGCAATGACCTGGAAGACGGCGGCGGCCGGCATGTCGGGCTGCTGCTTCACCTGCAGCACTAAGTCGCTGGGTGGCAGCGCCAGCACCAAATTGCCGGGCTGCTGATCGGCAATCAACAAGCCGCGATCCAGTACTACCTGTTGGGCAGCACTTAGTTGTACCTGGCTGCGTGGAACGATGGTGAAGTTAGTCAAGGGGAACGGTGGGCGTATCCGTCGCAGGGCGGCCCGCCACTGCGTTTCAGGCAGGCTCATCAGCCAGTCGCGCAGCTCATAGGCGGTCGAGCGCATGGCATCGTCCTTACCGGTATGGGTACCGATACTGGTGCGAGCAACGAACAGGCGCTCCATCGAAGGCACCAAGACCAACGCAGCGATCAATACACTGATCGACAACATTAGATAGAGCTTGTAGAAGCTGCGGAACACGAGTTGCTAATCCTCCCACGCATGCGGATTGAACAGATAGCCGCGGCCCCACACGGTCTTGAATTTTTGCGGCTCTTGAGCGAGATCGTCGAAGCGCCGGCGTAGGCGCGAGACGCCGGCATCGATGGTGCGGTCCAGTCCGTCGAACTCCACCCCACGCAGATGCATCATCAAGTGGTCGCGACTGAGTACTTCGCCGGGGGCGCGGGCGAAAACCAGCAACAGGTTGTACTCGGTGGTTTTTAGCTCCACCAGCTGGCCCAGCCAGCGCACATCGCGCGACGGCAGATCGATGATCAGACGGCCAAAGCACAGCTGCGAGGTTTGCCCGTTCCCGGTATCGTCAGGCGCGGGCTCACCGCGACGCAAAATCGCGCGTAGTCGTGCCAACAGCAGACGCGGCTCTACCGGTTTGGCGACGTAGTCGTCGGCGCCGATCTCCAGCCCGGTGATTTGATCGATGGTATCGGCGCGCGCCGTCAGCATCAGAATCGGGGTAGTCGCTAGCTGGCGGATCTGCCGACATACTTCTACGCCGTCCAGTCCGGGCAACATCAAATCGAGCACGACGACATCCGGCTGCACGCGGCGGAAGGCAGTCAGCGCGGTATCACCGCGACCGTTGATGTGAACGTCAAAGCCGTAGCGCGCCAGAAATTCGCTAATCAGTGAAGCCAGGCGCTGGTCGTCTTCGATAAGTAATAGTTTGTGCATGGCGCTGCGGTCGTGGTGATGCGCCCAGCCTAGCGGCGCGCCCGAGTCCGGGCAACGCATGTGGCGACTGAACGTGTAGTGAAATTGTGCGCGCTACGCACGCGTACAAATACGCACATTTGTTGTGCAAAGTCGGCACAGTCTTGGCAACTAACATCACCTACCATCGCCGCTCCCCACCCAATGGAGCGACATCCGTGAAGATCCGCGTTGTTACCGCGCTGCTGGCTGCGATTGCCTTGTCCGGCGCAGCACATGCTGCCACCGAATCCACCTCGCGCTTTGACGGTACTTCGTTCTATCTTGGTGGCGGTGCTGCTTACGTGCCGCGTTATCCCGGCAGCAAGGAATATCGCGCCGCGCCATTGTTCAATGCGTCGGTCCTGTTCAAGAACGGTTTCTTCATCGACGGCAACCAAGGCGCCGGCTACCAACTGAAGTTCACCGACAATTTCTACGGCATCGCCGCGCTGGGTCTGGATCCAGGTCGTGCCGACAAGAACGACGTGGCGCGCTCCGGTGGCGACCACCTGCGCGGCCTGGGCAATATCAAATCAACGGCACTCGTCAACGCTGGCGTGGGCTACAACTTCAGTGACCGCGCCAGCGTCGTCGTGGAGCTGAGTCAGGCGGTGGCCCATGCCGGTTACGGCACCACCGCCCACGTGGCGGGCCACCTCACCGCGTGGCAGGGTCAGCGGGACGGCATCGACCTTGACGTCGCCGTGCATTATGGCGACGCGGATTACAACAGCACATGGTTCGGCATCACGCCCGCGCAGGCACTTCGTACCAACTTTGCCGCCTATAGCCCTAGCGCAGGTATCTATGCGGCGGACGCCAGCGTCACCTGGAGTCATCAATTCAATAAGCACTGGTTCACCCGTGTTACCGGTGGCGCCACACGCTACATGCACGATGTGGCGAACAGTCCACTGGTGGAAGCGCGCACCGGTTACATCGCCGCCGCGTCGATCAACTATCGCTTCTGATTCTGCAGTGACAAGCCGATCTAAAAAGTCGTAAACAGCAGCGGACGAATGCGATGGAACCTGAATATCGTGCTGGTGCCGCTGCTGCTCACCGCCTGTGCCGAAGTGCCGAGTAGACACACGGGCGCAGCCTCCCCTAGGCGCGAGCAGGTTACCGTAATAGCTATGCGCGGCAGAACCCGCCAGGATAAAAGCGCGGGGACACCTCAGACTCCGTCGCCGAATTTGCTGACAGCCGTTCTGCAAGAACTCTCTCTCTACGCACGACCGGTCAGCCGCGCCGCGCGATCATCAACTTCTTGATCTCCGCGATCGCCTTGGCCGGGTTCAATCCCTTTGGACAGGTGCGCGTGCAGTTCATGATGGTGTGACAGCGATACAGTTTGAACGGGTCTTCCAGATCGTCCAACCGTTCGTTGGTGGCTTCGTCACGACTGTCGATCAGCCAGCGATAGTCCTGCAGCAGAATCGCCGGACCAAGGTAACGGTCGCCATTCCACCAATGGCTGGGGCAACCGGCAGTGCAACAAGCACACAAGATGCATTCGTAAAAGCCATTTAACTTCTCGCGCTCTTCGGGTGATTGCAATCGTTCGCGATCCGGCACCGGGCTCTGCGTACGTATCCAAGGCTTTATGGATGCGTATTGCGCGTAGAAATGCGTCATGTCTGTCACCAGATCATGCACGACCGGCATGCTCGGTAACGGATAGATCTTGATGTCACCGGTGCAATCGGCAATGAACGTCGTGCAGGCAAGCCAATTGATGCCATTGATGTTCATCGCGCAACTACCGCACACGCCTTCGCGACACGAACGGCGCAAGGTCAGGGTTGGGTCAATTTCATTTTTTATCTTCAGTAACGCGTCCAGCATCATCGGCCCGCACGCCGCCGTATCCACTTCGAAAGTGTCGATGCGCGGATTGTCTGCATCATCTGGTGACCAACGATAGATCCGGAACGTGCGTGGCCGGCGTGCGTCAGGACACGGGTGGTGCTTGCCCGGCTGGATCTTGGAATTACGTGGCAAAGTGAATTTGGCCATAGTCCGTTTCCTCACGTCTTTATGTCAGAGATCGCCGATACAAGCCAACGTACACTGGATAGGCGATTGCGTTACCAGACTTCTGCAAACGGTCGCGCTTCGATTTCAAAAGCCCACGCCGAAGAAGGCTGCTGGCTCAGCATATAAACCGTGGCAGCGACGGCGTCGGACTGAACAAAGAAACTATCCGGCTTATCGGGCATCGCTTGGCGGGTTCGTTCCAGATCGACCACGCCGTCAATAATCACCACAGCCACATGGATTCCGGCCGGCCACAAACTACGCGCCATCGACTCCGCCAAGCTGCGTTGCGCTGCTTTGGCCGGGGCGAAAGCCGCACTGCGAGCACCGCCGCGTCGCGACGCGGTAGCGCCAATGACGATAATGTTGCCCTTACCGCTGCGCTTCATCCTCGGAATAACCTGCTGCGCCGCCAGCAAGGTACCGAACGCGTTGACGCGCCAGGTTGATTCAAAATCCGCTGCGGTGATGCTCTCGATATCACCCCAAACACCTGACCCAGCGTTGTAGACCAGTGTCTCCACCGGCCCCATATCAGCCACAATGCGGTCAAACGTAGCGACGACATCGCGCTCACTCGTTACGTCACAGGCATAAGCTGCGGCACCGTCCAGTTCAAGTGCTAGAGCCTCGGTGAATTTCGTCGAGCGCGCCAGCAACGCTACGGCATAGTCATTTGCAGCGAACTGACGCGCGATAGCTGCGCCGTTGCCCGGCCCAACGCCGACCACAACACATACGGGTTTGTTCATGACGAGCGCCTCCGCGGGCGGCGAATGATCCGACGACAGCGCATCCATTTCAACGCGCTGAACAAGGCGCCTCCGGCTGGCATCAGCTCTCGCTACCCAAACCGGCGTCAAGGTGCTCGACATGCTCGACTTGGTCTAGCCAGAGGAAGCGAATATTGCCCGCCACATCAGGACACTCCAGCGCGATCTCGGCATTCGTCCCTTCCACGCCATGTGGGTCGCGAAACACTTGCAGGCTTCCTCGCACGTGGATGACGCCGGTAAATACGCTGCCATCGCGCATACGAAGTGCAACGCGACCATGGGCCGGCAGCGCCACTATCAGCCCTCGCAGCCGCTCGATATCTGCGTGTTCCACACACACCCTCGGCGCTCGTCTGCTCATAGTATTGCCGTCCCGTCCGGGCCAATCTGTGAGGCTAGTGCAGGTTTAGTTGCATCCATTGGCCTGGACACCGCGTTAGCGTGATCGATGATCTTACGTTCACGGCCTTCCCGCTTGATCATGGCAATACCAGAACCGATGGCGCTGGAATCACTCGCCGGGAACGTCTCTCCCAACGCCTCGTCCAGTAACGCATCAATGCGCTCGCGTGTGCTGAGCTCGGAGCTGGGTTCGGAGCTGGGTCCGCGGGTCGGGTCTAGTTGTGTTGAAGATTCCGTCATCACTGACCCCGTCTCTCTTGGAAGCAGTCACCAACGTGCGCTGCCCCGCGTGAAATACGGGTGTTGGCGAACAGACGCGGGGCCAAGCGCACACGGAAGCTGTCATTCCACAAACACGGATCCCACCCCACGTTGTCAGCGGCGACTTGATATCGCCAGCTTCCCACAAAATGTGCTTCGACAAGGCAACGGGCGCCAAGCCAGTTTCTCGGCCGACACGGATCGAGCGCAGTAGGCGCAGGGGCTACGGAAGAACTCGCTAGGCGCAGGCTACGGTAACCACGTGTCGGTGTTGACGCCCAACACATCCAGTTTTTGCTGACGCTCGCAGCCAACGGCAAGACCGCCCGCGTCATGCCACGGCGGGGGCGACGTTACTTACTCTTTATCAACGAGCATTAGCGTCGCACCAGCGCGCCATGAATTGGAACGCTTTCCACCCACGCAAACCAAACATCCCGCTCAATTCACATGATTAAACTCGGCCATCGGCTTGAACTGCTGGCCGCTGCGCCATGCATCCGCGCCGGGTCGCTGGTAGACGATTTTCCCGCCGACGAGGGTGTAAAGCACGCGACTGCGCAGGATCTGGTCGGCCGGCACGGTCAGCAAATTATCGGAGAACACAGCGATGTCGGCGAGTTTGCCCGGTGTTAATGAGCCAAGTTCGTGATCCTGATACATCGCGTAGGCGTTGTTCCAGGTGTAGGAACGCAGCTCTTGCATGCGTGTCTTGGCCTGCTCTGGGAAGAAGGTCTTGCCGTGGCCGTAGGCACGCGTCACACCGCAGTAAAAGTTGGCGATCGGGTTGGTATCCTCGACCGGAGTATCGGTGCCATCCAGCACGATGGCACCGCTCTCGATCAGCGTATGCCACATATAGGCACCCTCCTTCGCACGCTGCTCGCCGATGCGAGAAACTACCATCGGCGCATCGGAGCAAGCGTGGATGGATTGCATCGAAGCGATCACGCCCATGTCAGCAAAGCGCGGAATGTCGGCGGGGTTGAGGTGCTGCGCGTGCTCGATGCGCCAGCGCAGCGCATGCGCTGCCGGGTCGCTGGCGAAGATCTTCTGGAACACGTTCAACGTTTCGTGGTTAGCGCGATCGCCGATGGCGTGCACCGATAACTGAAAGTCATCCCGCGCGGCGATCTTTGCCATCTGCGTGATGTCGTTCATCGAGACGACGTTCTTGCCACTGATCTTGGGCGCGTCGCTGTAGGGCTTCAAAAACCAGGCGCTATGTGTGCCCAGCGCACCATCGGAAATGATCTCGCCGATGCCGCGCACGGTGAAGTGATTGTCGGCAAAACCGATGGTGCGGTACTCCGCTAGATGCTGGTCCAACGCCGATACCGGTTCACCGGCGATGTTGACGTACAGACGCAGCGGAAACCCCTTGCTGGACTGCTGTTTCAACCAGTCGACCGTCTTAAAGTCTTCACCCATGTCGACAAAGCTGGTAATCCCTTTACTCACCTCGTTCTGCATCGCGAGTTTCAAGGCGCGCTCGCGCCGCGCCGCCAGCATGGCCGGCGGCAACGTCGCCAGGTAGCGGCTGTAGGCGGCGTACACCACGTCGCCAGCGGTGTCGCGCAGCATGCCGATAGCGTTGCCGTGTTCATCGCGCACGATGGTGCCACCGTCCGGGTTAGCTGAGGCGTGGGTGATACCCGCAAGTTTCAAGGCGGCGGCATTGGCGTAAATCGCATGGCCGCTGGTGTGCTCAAGCAGTACCGGATTATTCGGCGACACCGCATCCAGACTCGTCGGCAACGGCAGGCCGTCGATGTTCGGCTGTGGCACATGAGTCCACTTGCTCTGTTGCCAGCCCGAACCGATGATCCACTGCCCCGGCTTCGCCTTGGCTACGGCATCTTTCACCTCTGCCACGATGGCATCCCAATCGGGGGCAGTGCCGACGTTGAGTTCCATCAACGAGCGACCAGTGTCCAGCAGATGTCCGTGTCCTTCGATGAAACCTGGCGTGATGAAAGCCCCGTGCAAGTCCAGCACGTTGGTCTGCGGACCGATGTAATGCGCCATTTCTGCGTTGTCGCCCACCGCCTCAATCTTGCCATCGCGGACCGCCAACGCTTGCGCGTGCGGCTGCAGCGGATCAAGTGTGGCGATGGTGGCGTTGCGCAGAACCATATCCGCGGTGGGAAGCGTTGGCGGAAACCCCTTGATGGGTGCATCGGCGGCGAACGCGGCGATGGAAGTCAACAAAAGGATCGGAAGGCTCAGCTGGGACAAGCGCATGATTTTCCCCGTTTGGATCGCAGACGCGACCGGGTGAGATTAAGCAGGCGACGATGCACGGTCAACTGACGCCACGCGCCAGAACGTCGCCTCACTTCGCCAGAAAGGTCCAACCGCGGACGAAAGCCGGGTCAGCTGCATAATCCGAAGGTAGGCTTCTTTTTCTGCCGTCCCTTTCTAGTCTCCCCGCCTGCGGCACGATGTTCCTAATCGATCCTGAGCAATAGCGCGCCACGCGAGCAAATAGACGTGCGCTACAGGTCGCCCCGCGCTTCGGGTACGCCAACGCCACGAAGATCGAGCTAGCATCGACGTTTCTTCCTACTGATCTCTAGCATCAGAATGGGTACAAGGCGAACCCGCTTTGCTACACGTATTATCGTCACGGTCGCGATCAACGCTTAAAGGGCGTCTGAGGCGTACGCGACGGACGGCGTAACAACTTGCGAGCATCGGCCCTCATGCGCGCATGATTTGACCAACTAACCCCACTGAGCGGTGTCTCGCTGCTGTCCACCGGAGTAACTCATGAAACTTCCCCGTTTTGCGCTCGCCTTAGCCATCATCGCCGCGCTCATGTTGCTGGCTTCCGGCGCTGGAACCCGCCTTGGACTGTGGGACTTCGGTACGGGTTTCGGCGTGCTGCGCTGGGCCGCGTTTGCCGGCTTGGCTGCGGCCGCCGCCGCTGTCGTCATGCTGCTATTACCACGTCTACGTCGCGGACATGGCGTCACGCTGGCGGTCACGCTGCTGCTGGGTTTGGGCGTGGCGTTTGTGCCATGGAATAACCTGCGCCAAGCGAAAACCGTGCCGCCGATCCACGACATCAGCACCGACACGATTAATCCACCGGCGTTTGTAGCGATCCTGCCACTACGCGCAAATGCGCCCAACTCGGCCAACTACGGCGGTCCAGAGATCGCACGCCAACAGCTCGCTGCCTACCCCGATGTGCGCCCGCTACAGATGGCCTTGCCGCCGGCCCAGGCATTCGACCGCGCCTTGCAGGCCGCACGCGCGATGGGTTGGAAGATCGTCGCCAGCGATCCGACAGCCGGTCGCATCGAGGCCACCGCCACCACGCTGTGGTTCGGCTTTAAGGACGACGTCGTCATTCGCGTGCAGCCGTCAGACCACGGTAGTCGCATTGACGTTCGCTCGGAATCACGTGTTGGCGGAAGCGACGTGGGCACCAATGCACGACGTATCCGCGCGTATCTAGCCAAGCTGAAACAGTAAGCCAATGCGCTCGGTCCGTGCTGTCGCGCAGCCGAGCGGAGGTCGGACGTTAGCCCCCACCCACGCCGCCAAAGATGGTGACGCTGCCTCAGGCCACCGCGCCACGACCCCCACGCCGACCCGCGCCATGCTGGCGCGCAGCCGGCCGTCTAAGGCCGCCAGATCGTTCTTCGTTCAGTTGCGGCGCACCTTCAGAAGCAAGTGCTTTCGGCGCGCGGTGGAAAAGCTGTGCGCCGCCCGCTGCGTAGGCGGCTACCGGTGCCGCCTACGCGCTTGAACATCACCGCGGCGGAAATTCAACTTCCTTGGTGTGGACTTCCCTACTCCGCCGACATCGCCGGGGCCGCCCGGAATTCGCCCTTGTTCTCGGTCGCCAAACTAACAACATAGATGGCTATCCACGCCGCAGCGAAGCCCGGAATAATTTCATAGACACCGGGTCCACCCATGAAGCTCACGTCCCAGCCCATCGCAATCCAGCCGATGACGGTGAGTGCACCAACGGCCAAGCCGGCCACGGCTCCGGTGCCGGTCATTCGGCGCCATGTCAGCGCCAGAACAATTAGCGGACCGAAGGCTGCGCCGAAACCGGCCCAAGCGTGACTGACCAAACCCAGTACCTTCGACGTCGGATCCCATGCGATGACGGCGGCGACGACGCCAACCAGCAATACGCTGATGCGACTAACCAGCACGGTTTCCTTTTCGCTAGCCTCTTTACGCAGAAACAGCCGATAAAAGTCCTCGGTCAGTGAAGACGCGGCGACCAACAACTGACTGGAAATAGTGCTCATCACGGCCGCGAGCAGTGCCGCGAAAAGGAAGCCCGTAACCAGCGGCTGGAACAGGAGGTTGGCCAAGATGATGAAGATCGTCTCGGGGTCGGCAACATGCAGCCCGTTACGCACCGCATAGGCACGGCCGAACACACCTAGGCTGATCGCGCCGACCACTGAAATGACCATCCACGACATGCCAATATTGCGGGCCCTAGGGACTTCTTTGGTGGAGCGTATAGCCATGAAGCGCACGATAATGTGCGGCTGTCCGAAGTAACCCAAGCCCCACGCGACGGCGGATAAAAAGCCGATCACCGACAGCCCAGAAAACCAGGACAGAAAGTGGGGATCCACCGTCGCCAGTGTTTCTGACGCTTGCGCTATGCCGCCGCCACCCGGCCCGTAAAGCACCACAATTGGCATGACGACCAACGCCAGCATCATGATCACGCCTTGGCAAAAGTCGGTAAGGCTGACCGCCAGAAAGCCGCCAATTACGGTGTACACAAGCACCACGGCAAGCGTCAGCGTCACTCCGGTCGCGTAGTTACTCATCGGGCTAAAGGTCAGCACGGAGCTGAAAGCAGTTTCGGCAAGTTTGCCGCCAGCCACCAAACCCGACGCCGTGTACACAGAAAAGAACACCACGACAATCACGGCCGAGACAACGCGCAATGCCATCGCTCTGCTGGGAAAGCGGTTGGCGAGAAATTGGGGAATCGTCAGGCTGTTGTCGTAGCGCTCGGTCTGCTCGCGCAAGCGCGGTGCGACCACGATCCAGTTCACCAGCGCACCAAAAGTCAGGCCGATACCAATCCACGCCGAAGCCAGACCGCTAATGAACAGCGCGCCGGGCAAACCCAGCAGCAGCCAGCCACTCATGTCGGACGCGCCGGCAGAGAGCGCCGCGACCGCAGGCGAAAGCTTGCGTCCGCCGAGAATATATTCTTCGGAAGACGAGGTTGAGTTGCGGTAGGCGTAGAAGCCAATCCCCAGCATCAACGCGAAATAAAGCCCCAAACTGATCCAGACACCAATCGCCATAAAACTCCACTTTTAGCAGACACGGGCGTGTGCCCATAGCCGTTTAGTCAATCACATCGTGTGTCGCAGAAGCAAATGACGCCGGCGCGCGAGCCCTGAAGCCCATCTTGACGCCCGGCCTGACGCGCGTGGAATTCAGCGCGATGCCAGCGCCTTCATGTCGGTCCACTCGTGGACATACGTGCCCGTGCTGCTGCCCGTCGCGGAACTCACCATTGCGCGCGCCACCTCCGCACCCGCTATGCCACGGTACTTGCGCGCGCCGCCGACAAGGAGCCAGTCGATCGCCGGCCATAACGCAATGATGAGACCCTCGAGAGGCCGCTTTTCCTCGCGTTGCCCGAGTAGCTGCGACGGTCGAAAGAAGTGCGTGCGCGGGATACCCAGCGCCATCACATCGCGCTCCACTTCACCCTTCGTCCGCAGGTAGAACACCGATGATCCAGCATTCGCGCCGACGACCGACACGAGGAATACGCCCGTCGCACCACGCGCCTGTGCGACCGCAGCGGCAGCCACCGGGTAGTCGTGGTCGATCCGGTAGTAGGCAGCCTCATCGGGAGTCTTGGCCTTCGTCGTACCGAGAGCGATGAAGACGTCGTCTGCCTCAATCCGGTCGACCAGTGTGGCTAGCGAATCGAGCTCACCGACGAGCGTCACCAGCTTCGTGTGCGCCACACCTGGGTCGCGCCTAACGACGATGGTGACGCCATCGTAGTCTTGGCTCGCAAGCAGCATTGACAACAGTTGCGAACCAATGAACCCAGTAGCCCCAAAAAGGAGTGCTTTCTTCATGACGGCTGCGCGGAGCGCGGTGGCGAACGATGCGCCATTGTGCACGTAGATCTCGCGCAGCGCCGGAGGGTGAACATCCTCCTCGTCCTGCGGCGGCTTACACGAAAGCCAAGCCGGCACGCGTTCCCGCGGATCTTCACTTGAGCGTGAATGACGCCATGCATAATGGCGGGATGGTCAAAAAAACAAACGAACGAACGCCCAAGCTGTTACTACGCCAAGCCATGCCTGACGATGTACCGGCCTTGGTAGCGCTTACGGCGCGTATTTATACACGCGAGTGGGGATACTCCCCAGAAATGCTGCGCTCCCAGCAGACACACTTCCCGGAAGGCCAGTTTGTGGCGGAATACGAAGGTGAAATCGTCGGTTTCTGCGCCACCTTCCGTATCGACGAAGCCGCCGCGCTGGCACCGCACACGTGGACCCAGATCACCGCCGGCGGCATGGCCTCGCGGCACAAGCTGGACGGCGATTGGCTGTACGGGATGGAAGTGGTGGTGCATCCGGATTACCGGGGTATGCGCATCGGCCAGCGCCTGTATCGCGCACGCAAGCGCTTGTGCACGGATCTGAAACTGCGCGGCATCGTGTTTGCCGGGCGTATTCCCGGGCTGGCGAAAAACATTGCGCGCTACGGTAGCGCGCAGGCCTATGTGCAGGCGGTATTGGACGGCAAGCGGCGCGATCCAACGCTGAGTTTCCAGCTATCCAACGACTTCGAAATGATTGGTCTATTGAGCGCCTACGTGCCGACGGATCACGAATCGCTTGGCTACGCGGTGCATCTCGTGTGGCGCAACCCGCGCCTGCTGGATCAGCCAGACATCTCGTCAGTTACCTCGCAGCTGCGTCTGCCCGACTCGGTCCGGGTCACGTCGGTGCAATACCAGCAACGCCGCATCACGTCGTTCGAAGAGTTCGCGACGCAGGTCGAATACTTCACCGACATTGCAGCTGACTACAACGCTGATTTCGTAACTTTTCCCGAGCTACTGACGCTGCAGTTATTGTCGATTGAAAACACCGAATTGTCACCCGTCGACGCGATCCGTAAGCTGAGTCATTACACGCCACAAGTGAAGGATTTGTTCAGCCGTCTGGCCGTCCATTACAACATTAATATTATTGCCGGAACGCACCCGACCGAACAGCCCAACGGCGATATTCACAACGTCTGCTACGTGTGCCTGCGCGATGGCTCGGTGCACGAACGCGAGAAGCTGCATCCCACGCCGAGCGAACGCAACGTGTGGAACATCACCGGTGGCGAAAGCGCTGCGACGATCCAGACCGATTGCGGCCCCATTGGTGTCATGATCTGCTACGACGCCGAATTTCCTGAAGTGGCACGACATTTAGTCGACCAAGGTGCGCTGATTCTGTTTGTACCGTTCTGCACCGACGTGCGCGAAGGCTACCTGCGCGTACGCTATTGCGCGCAGGCCCGTGCGATTGAAAACCAGTGTTACGTAGTGATGTCCGGCAACGTCGGCAACCTGCCCGGTGTCAACAACTTCGACATCCAGTACGGTCAAAGCTGCATCCTGACACCCAGCGACTTCCCCTTCGCACGTGATGGTATTGCCGCTGACTCCACCCCTAATATCGAAACGGTGTTATTTGCCGACTTGCGCTTGGAGAGCCTGGCGCGCGCGCGCAATGCCGGTGCCGTACAAAACCTGAAGGACCGCCGCTTCGACCTGTACGAGACCCGCTGGCGCCCGCGCTAGCGAACGATCGGGACGGAGGAAGTTAAGCTGCCTTTTAACTTCATCCGTCCCGTCTTCTGTTTACTCAGTGTCCACTAGCTCTTGGAAAGCGCTATTAACTTTCGGTCGCACCCTCGCGCGGATAGAGATACCTGCTGGCGATGGCAGCCAGCGCACCGCCAAGCAGCGGTGCCACGATAAACAACCACAGTTGCTCCATCGCTGGGCCGCCCGCAAACAAGGCCGGGCCAATGCTGCGCGCCGGATTCACCGAGGTACCCGTCAACGGAACCCCGATCAGGTGAACCGTCGCCAGCGCAAACCCGATCGCCAACCCAGACGCTACGCTGGAAGCCGCCTTGGTCGTCACCGTCAGTACCACCAACACAAACGTAAACGTCAATATAGTTTCGGCGAGAAACGCACCCCCAGCACCCAAATGGACCATGGACTGCGCCCCATATCCATCGGTACCAAGCCCGGTGGTCACCACCGAGTAATCCGCAATGCTGGTGAAAATCAGATACAACAACCACGCGCCAATGATGCCGCCAATGATCTGCGCCACCCAGTAACCGACGGCATCAACCACCGTCATCCTGCCCGATACAAGAAACCCCATCGTGACGGCCGGATTGATATGCGCACCGGATATCGAGCCAATCGCATACGCCATAATGATCATCACCAGGCCAAACGCGAGCGCCGTCGCCACCACGCCGGCCGATGGACTGGTACCGGCCAACTTGAACCCAAAACTCAACGTCGCCACACCCACGCCAAAAAAAACCAACAGCGTGGTACCCATCATCTCTGCGAAAAGTTTGCGCAAATCCATCGGAAAACCCTCGGTTGAACGGTGATCGGAATCGATTGACATAGCTCGTGGCTGTCGCAGGACCTTCTGTATCACGGCGTCACTAGCCGCATTGCTTGTTGCGGAAGTACCACTGACCGGATCCGGCTCCCCGCCGGACTCCGCGAGAAAAGTCTAGGTCATTGGCCCCTGCGTATCTACTGTCAGAACGGGAGAAAATTGACGGACTCGGCCCACCTACTTATCAATCTCATCCGCTGAACATCTACCACTAAGAAGGGACTGAATTGGGTAGCGGCAACACCTGCGCCATTCCACTTGGCGGTACAGCGGCACTGGCCTGTCCCAAGGAAACGCACTTTAGAATCGAACCCAGCACCCACGGCAAGGATTCACCGACTTGCGTCTGGAAAACCTGGCGCGCGCGCAACGCCAGCGCCGTGCAAAACCTGAAAGACCGCCGCTTCGATCTATACGAGCCCCGCTGGCGCCTGCACTAACGCACGTCAAACGAGGGTGCGATTCCGTTGCGGAGACGGCGATCCCTACTGCGCGAGCGATGGCCAGCCGCGGTGCCATTGGGTCCACCAGCGCCAACGCACGCACGTTGCACGACACTTCCGTGCCCATGAGCGGCTTGCACATGGATTGCTGCGCTAAAGATTGACGGGAAAGTGGCGGCAAGTCACGAATAAGTGCTGTGACCTAAGGTCATGCGCCAGGGCGCAGCCGTTTAAGCGGCCGGAAGTCATTGGTACGAAATCCCTAACCCCAGCTACGCGCGGGTTGACTCGATCCGCTTTGTGGACCAATGACACATAGCGCCGACATCTGAGTTGCCTAGGCACGCGGTTCGGTCGCCTCTTGCGCAGTGATGCCGAGCGCGCAAAGTGTTTGGGCGTCGATGTCGATCCAGCAAGCCACCACCATACGATTGTCGATGCGGCGAGCCGGGCCAGCGCGATGAGCGTGAATGCCGATGCGACGAAACAACCTCTCCATACTGAGAAAGGTCACACCAATAAGCCTTCTGACACCTAATTGCAGCGCCCGACGAACCACCATAGTCAGCATCGGGCGGATAGCCCATTCGGCACGACCGTGCTCAGCATCGCCGCCGATATTTGCGGTGAAGCGCGATAGCTCCCATACGTCGTCTTGCGCGGGAGGCTGCGTAGGCTCGGCCAGTAGAAATGGAAACAACTCCTGCAACAGATAAGGTCGCGTGGTGGGCAACAGCCGTGCGCAACCGCAGATCGAGCCATCTTCGTCGCGCGCGATAACGTAGATGGTATCGCTGCGGTCAAACTGATCGCGTTCGAAGCAGCCATCCACAACGGGGAGATCCCACCCGAGTTGCTCGACGAAGACCCGATAGCGGTAGCGCGCCAGCGCACTGCCGAGTTCTGCAGGCAATGGTCCGCCGCCATGCGCAATCATTTGCATCACGTCACCCCTCTCACTCGTTATCGAGGTGCGCACTACAGCGCCAGACAGCAGTGCTGATAACTGTCGAAACTGACAGGTGCAGTCCAAGACTGTCGAGTGGCGCATAGACGTGTATTTTCCAACCGTCTAAATTCATAGACGCTGTAGCTTTGCTTACAAATAACGCGCGTAACACGAATGAGTTGCGGCGCCGCGTGTGGTTCCACCTAACTAAGACAGGCGTGAACGATATATGTGCAATGGAAGCGGCGCTGCCGCCGCAACAATGCGTGGCCACTCCAGTCGTACCAGTTGGCAACAAAGCATCCGGGCCGTGCGTATCATGCCCACGTCCAGGCCCTGATCATCGACGGCCATGACATTGCTTCGGACGTCTCCCACGGCGAGCAAAAGCGCTCTTGAAGCTCCTTCGAGATACCAGTCCCAACCGACCGATACCTGAGAAATACCGTTAACCGAGCCGCATGGCCAATCGCAGCATTGCCATTCTGTGTAGCCAGCCATGAGTGCATCCACGGCAGCGAATTGCAGATCAGTTAGCAGCTCGTCATCCAGACCTGACGACAGATGTCGCAGCGTCAGCAGGGATAGCGTTGATTCGGGAATGCGCACGTAGCCATCGGTTGACGTGTTGCTATGGGCGAAGGGAGTAATCGAGCTCATGGCGCGACTATAACCATTTGTGTTGCGGGCGAACCTGCAAGACTTGACAGCACGGCGGCAGCATCGCAATGGATCTTCACTGGCAGGAAATCTATCGACGACTGAGTGCAGCGAACAACGAGTATCAGTTGTTTCAACAAATTGCACAGGTTGGCCGAGAACTGGGCTTTGAATATTGCTGCTACGGCATTCGCATTCCGTTTCCGGTGCGCAAGCCCACGGTATCGATCTTCGATACTTATCCTACGGGGTGGATGGATCACTACCGAGCGAACGGTTTTATGGAGATCGACCCCACCGTTCGTGCGGGTGTGCTCAGCAACGAACTCATCGTCTGGCCGGGATCGGCCCAAGGTGCTGCCCGGCGGCTGTGGTCAGACGCCTGTGGCTTCGGTTTGACAGTTGGCGTCGCCCGCTCCAGTTGGGGGGCACACGGCGCCTTCGGCCTGCTAACGCTGGCCCGTCACGGTGAAGAGCTTACGCGGACGGAAGCCGACGCTATCTCGTTGCCAACCAATTGGCTGACAAACCTGACGCACCTGCTGATGAGCCGATTCCTGATTCCCAAACTGGCCCCAAGGAGCGACACAACGCTAACGCCGCGCGAACACGAGGTGTTGTGCTGGACGGCGGAGGGCAAGACAGCCTATGAGATCGGCAGGATCTTGAGCATCTCCGAACGCACGGTCAATTTTCATATCAACAATGTGATGGCGAAATTGGCCGTAGCGAATAAATTACAGGCGGTCGTGAAGGCGATCATGACAGGACTGCTTCAGCCGCTGCGTTAATCGCCAGCTGAGCGCAATGAGTGCGCCCGTGAGCTGTAGTTCCTGACAACGTTATCAGGTGGAAACCAAAACTCCGTGGACCATGCTCGGTTCGACATGCTGATGGCATGTCGAGAGTAGCAACTTCCGCCATGAATGAAGATGGAGAATCACGATGACCCCGAATACTAATATTGTGTTGGTAGCGAGCTCACAGCAGGTCAATGTGCTCGTTGTGATCGACACGGAATACGTCAAGACCAACTATCCGAATCCGAGCAAGGATCAAAACCAGCCCACCGGTATCAATCACAGCAGCCAGTTCATGATATGCACCGGCTCGCGCGGCATTATCAGTGGGCAGGGTACCGCTGACTTGAACTTCCGTGCCAACGTGGGCGATAACGTGTCATTCACTGGTGTGTCGATCTACGACAACTCAGACGACGCGGTAATCGTCTACGGCATTCAATACTGGAAGGGAGATAAAGTATTCAATCAATTTGTACCCAACTTAGTGACCCGCACCGGCGCCGTGATGCCCGATTCAAGCACATCAAACGGCTTGCCGGCGATACAGGCGAAAGTTAATTTCTCCAGCTTCGACTCGAAAGTGAGCAATGCCGGCGTAGAAAACTTCTACGTCTTTTTCGCGCTATACAAGCTTTCCGACAATGGCGAAAATCAGGAACTCTTCGGCTACTTTTACTGGGATCCCACCATCACGGTGGCGTGAGCTAGGCCTGGCACTCTGCCATACCACTAGGTCCGGCGCGTACGTGCCAGACACCGCAGTGAAAACCAGGTTTTTCTTCGGGTTATGCGACTGAAGAAACTGCAGTCAGAAGATAGATTTGCTTTGGTCGCAAGGGCGGCCCTTGGAGCTCGCATCTTTCACCAGATGCGCAACTTCAAGTGCCGCCCTCGCCACGGCCACAACGGTGGCCGCCGGTGATGCCAGGGGCGTGGCTATGGTTTCCCACCATGACGTGACGCCTTGCGAGACGGCGCCAACCGTCGATCGATGCTCGCAGCTTCGCACGTCACGCCGACTGGCCCTATTGCAAACGCGACCGACGCGCGATGTCCGCGTAAATGGACTGAGCCGCGCGATGCAAACGACGGCTTCCCGGCGATCGATACGAATGACAAGCTTAAGTAAGCGACATTCGGCACCGGCGCGAATGACGCTTTACCTGCTCAACAGAATGAACGGAAGCGCCACCAAGCTCAACATGACGAGTATGCCCAGCACACTCATCACAACGCGCACTGGCTCCGCCCGAAGCTGCGATAAGAACGTATCTGCGGTGCCTGCGCGCTTGGCAGCGGCGTACTCGGCGCGAGCGCGGATGCTGCGCTGCTGCTGGTAATCATCCATCGCGCGGCGGGCGTCGGCGTAGGCGACGTCTTCCGTCACCCAGATTCCACCGGCCGAGATACCCCAGATGCTGGGCCTGGTTTCGTAGAACGCGATCTTCTGCTCGTCGAGCATCGCGCGCACGTCGGCAGCCTCGTCATCGGGCACGTTACGCAGGTTCATGAGGAGCATAGACATGGCGCTATGGTAACCGGCCATCCTTCTCCCGTCGCCGTTGTGACTGCACGGGACGGGGTGAACGAAGCCGGACATTCCGTTCCGGAACATTATTGAAACAGGCATCGCATCGCCTTGCGGCGTCGAAAATTGGCTAGCCGGGAACGGCTATCAACCGGTGCAAATCTCAAGAGACGCACGCTACATGGTAGCCGCTCTACACCACCGTAATATGTTCTACCGGAATCTTGGCGACCAACTCGTAGATGTCGTGGCGGCGGTCCAATAGTGGGCGCACCGAGGCGGACTGGCGCTGGATGTCGAGGGCACCAAGGTCGAGATCGGCGATCACCACGGTCTGCGTGTTGACAATGCCTTCGGCGGCGATGCCGTTCATCGGGAAGGCGAAATCGCTCGGCGTACAGATGGCTGCCTGACCGAAGTTGATCGACATCGACGGGCTCGGCGACAGCCCACCGACATTGCCCGACATCACGACGTACACCATATTCTCTACCGCTCGCGCCTGCGCGCAGTAACGCACGCGTAGGTAACTCTTGCGCTCGTCGGTGGCGAAGGGATTCAGGATGATGTCGACGCCGCTGTCCACCAGCATGCGCACCAGCTCAGGGAACTCGATGTCATAGCAAACCACGATCGCCAGTCGACCCAGTGCGGTCTCGAAAACCTTGACGCGATCGCCGGGAGTGATGCCCCAGTACTCCCGTTCGGCCGGCGTGATGTGCAGTTTTTCCTGCGTGTAAATATTGCCACTGGGGGTATATAGGCGCGCCACATTGCGCATGCCCTTATCCGTGCGTACCGGCGTAGTGCCGCCGACCACGTGCATGCGGTGACGCATCGCTACATCGCGAAACATGGCATCGATGCGCGGTGCCAGCGCGGCGCATTGCTCGACCGCATCGAGCAATGCGATGCCGCGGTCAAAGGTGGAATACAGCTGCGCGGTGAGTAGCTCGGGGAACAGCAGCAGGTGGCTATCGTAGTCGGCTGCGCTCTGCGCGAAATATTCGATCTGATCGGCGAAGTCGTCGAACGAGTGAATTCGACGTTGCTCATACTGCGTCGCGCAGACGCGCACATGCCGTGCAGTACGGCGCACCGGAGCACCGGCGATCAACCGTTGGCGTGCTCGATAGTCAGGGTTGGACATCACCAAGTGAGTCGCATAGCCCAGGCTTTCCTGATCGTCGAGGTAGCCGTAATGCACGCCCTGCACCGTGTAACCCGCACGCAGGTGTGCATTCAGTGCCGGGTCGGTCAGCTCACCGGCCACAACCTTGTCGACATACTCCTGCGCGGTCAGCGCGCCGCGATGCGTGGCATAACCGGGAATGCGTCCACCCGCCACCATTTGCTTCAGGTTGTGGCGCTTCATCAGCGTACGTCTAGCCTGGTACAGCAATAGCGAGACACCTTTGCCCTGCCAATCCGGACGCACTGCAATGTCGGCCCCGTACAGAGTCTGGCCTGACGGATCGTGGCTGCGGAAGGTGCCCCCGCCGGTGATTTCGGCGTGGTTGTACCAAGGGCTGTCGTCGTCCAGTTGCACGATCAAGCTGGTGGCGTAACCGATCACCTCGCCCGCCACCACGGCCACCAACTGGCCGCTCGGAAAGGCGGCAATCTGCATCGCGTAGTTGCGCTCGTTCGCGATGCTTGCCACCGGCCACGCCGCGTAACTGGCCTTCGCGACAGCGGCAATGGCAGCAGCATCTTCCGCCTTGGCGGCACGAACCTTGACTGTGGGTGACTTGCTTGAGGTGGGCATGAAACAGGCCTTACTGGGATAACGGAATGGCAGCAGTGACCATTATGTCCGCAAGAAAGGGGCTTGGACCTCGTTCGGCAGAATTTAGCGAACGGAACCTCGTCACCCTCGCATCACGAATCACGTGGCTCACGCAAAGCCGTTCCGCAGCTTGGGCATTGCCAGTTATACATAGGGTTCCTGCCTAGATAGGCGCCGCATTTCGGGCAACGCCAGTAACGGTAGGTGTGCACGCACACCCAGACAACAACCATGCCAGCAAGCAGGAATAACAGCCCATGCAAGGCACCACCGCTGGAGGGCGAGTTGAACACCCACACCAGGAAAATAGCCGCCGGAATGCTCATTAACATCTGTTGGCGATAGATTTTTTGAAACGCTGTGATCACTTCCTGATCGACGCTGGTTGGCGCAGCCGGTTTACGGTGGAACGCCCAACCCAACACCAGCACGACAGCCACCATCGCAACAAACACCAACAGGTTCATACCCCGCTCCGCTCAAGACTGCATAGACGTCAAACTGGACCTTTCCAACCACGCGCATTCTGATCCCGTTGTACCGTTAGCCGAAATCCATTGACGCTGATCCTGCTTTTGCGGGGTCCAAGTTATTTACATTCCCGTGTAGGAGTCCTCTCATGCGTAGTGGCAAGCTCAAACTACTCAGCCTTTTTCTCTCGCTGTTGCTGCCGACACTGGTGTTTGCTGGAGAGCCGGTGGTCCTGCACAGCAGCGACGCCGTCACCATCTACGGCACGTTGACCCCATCCAGACCGCATAACGACAAGGTGCTTCTCCTGTTTCATCAGGCGCGCGCCAATCGTCACGAATACGACTCGCTCATTGCCGGCTTCAACAAGCTCGGTTACGACACACTAGCGATTGATCAGCGTTCCGGCGGTGATCTCTTCGGCGGTCACAACGAGACCGTACAACGGCTGGGCAAGTCGGCGGATTATCTGGATGCGGCGCCGGATCTAGATGCCACACTCGCCTGGGCGAAGCGTAAGCACTACGGCAAGATCATTGCGGTAGGCAGTTCGTACTCATCCACCTTGGTGATCCTGCTAGCCGCCAAACATCCGCCGGGCCTCACTGCCATCGCCAGCTTCTCCCCCGGCGAATACTTCGATAACAAGAATCTGATCAAAGACGCCGCCGCCAAAGTAACAATCCCGTTCTACATCACCACCGACCCGGACGAAGCGGCCAACGTAACCGACGTGCTACGCAACGCACACGGCAGCAACATCGTGTATTACCAGCCGCAAGCCGGCGTACATGGTGCTTCTACCTTGGTCCAGTCGCGCGATCCCGCGGGCTATGCGGCCAACCTGAAAAGCTTCGATGAATTCCTGCGTCGGGTTGGAAGGTGATCAGAAGCTGGGGCATCGGCTACTTCTCGGCATGAAATCACAACGTTTGAATAACGGACCGTGACACCGCGCGTAGGGCTAGCGTTGCCACGTGGAACGTGCGTTTTGACCGACAAACTTGAACCATTTAAAGAACGAAGCATGTAACGCCGCACACTCGGCCGCTATCCCGCGCCGCCATGCAGACCCGGCCAACATCGGGTACCCAAAATAAATCTCGGCAACTGCCTGAGTACGCCCAAAAAGTGCACGCTTAGTTCCACTTCCCCGCTATTTTTACTAGCCGTACCGGGCAACATGGCGGGTGCAAGAAGGACTTCAATCGTGCATGATCACTCGCACGGGCAACGCGCCGGGGGCGCACGCCGAGCGGGAAACAAAATGCACAACCGAGTCGCCACGACGATTGCACTGGTTCTGTGTGCACTGGCAGTGGTCGTTCCGACCAGCGCGGCGCTGTATGTGGCCCACCACCAAAGCATGAGCGAGGCGTCCGAACGGGCGTTGACACTGGCCGGTGAGGTGTTGCACCGCTCCGATACGATGGGTGAACAAGCGCTCGCGGCGTACCAGCGAATAGCCAGTGTGACGACGACTGCGGGTTGTTCCGACACCAAGCGCGCGCAGTTGCGCGAAGCCACGATGGACTATAGCTACCTGCGGGCAATCGGCTATGTCTCAGGTGACCGAATCGTGTGCTCGGCCATTGGTCCCCGCGGCGATGGCATTGATATGGGCCCACCCAGCTACGTCAGCCCGAGAGGCACGCGAGTCCATATTGCGGTATCTATCGACGGCAGCCGGCCACTGCTAGTTATCGAAGGAGGGGGCTTCGCCGCGGCGCTCCATCCAGACACGCTGCTTGACGTGTCCACCGGTACACCCGGCCTTTCGCTCGGCATATACAGTCGCAGCTCACGGCTGCTGTGGGTACGTCGAGGGGCTTTCGATCCGGCATGGAGCGTCGAGCCGCGCCACGGGTCCAAGACAGTATTTCTCGATGGGAAATACTTGGTGGCAATTCAGGCCTCCACGAAATTTGACACTGCCGCTTACGTGGCCGTTCCACGGACAAATCTCGATTCACGCATGCACGCGTTCATGCTCATCCTGTTACCGATCGGGCTGGCTCTTGGGGTGGCGCTGGGGGCAGCAATCTTGTTCCTCGCCCGCCAGCGCGCTTCCTTGCCAGCAGTGTTACGAATGGCGTTAAAACACAAAGAGTTCGTGTTGCATTACCAGCCCATCGTCGAACTAGTCACTGGCCACATGGTGGGTGTCGAAGCGTTGCTGCGTTGGCCCCGCAATAAACAGATCGGCTTGCGTCCAGAGTTGTTCGTTCAAGCCGCTGAAGATTGTGGTCTGATCCAGCGTTTCACCGAGTACGTCATCGCTCAGGTAGCCATCGACGGGCCGTCTTTCTTCGCTCACTATCCTGGCGCCTACATCAGCGTCAACTTGTCATCGGCTGACCTACGCTCAAACGACGTGACTGAACGGCTGCGCCAGCTTGTCGCAACCCCGGGCATCGCACCCTACAACATCATTGTCGAGTTGACCGAGCGCTCGTTTCTCGAACCAACCAACGCCTGCCAGGTCATTGACACTATTCAAGCGATGGGCATCCGCGTCGCCATCGACGACTTCGGCACCGGCTTCTCCAGTCTCTCGCACCTAGCCAACCTAAGCGCCGACTACCTGAAAATTGACAAGGTATTTATCGATGCGATCGGCACCAGCTCGGTCACCAGCGAGGTGGTGGTGCATATCATTGAGATGGCTAAATCGCTAAACCTTACGGTGATCAGTGAAGGTGTGGAAACTCAAGACCAAGCCGACTTTCTGCATCAGCAGGGCGTCGTCTTTGCGCAGGGTTGGTTGTTTAGTAAGGCGCAAACGCTAACGGATTTGTTGCAACAACACGAGACAGATTGAGTGACAGGGAAGTGGGTGAAAACGGAACCACACCGATTCGCGGCAGCGCTCGCGCGTCTACGGACACTCTAATTCACTCGCCAGTCCATCGGCCTTGCCGCGATGATGATCATCCCCGGCATCGTCGATGCGGCAGGTGGCGTGCATCTGACCTTCAATCCAGCGCACAACCTTGGCGGGTCGGCGTCAGTAGCTTGGGGGTAATAGAGCGAAATTTATGACCTTGCCGAACACCGGTCATTTCGAAACTTCAGTCCCCTCGCCGTAGACGGAGGCAGCGTTCGAGGAAGCGCTGGACTGGTTATTACAAGCAGACGATAAGGCGCACTGAGCGAAGGAAGTCGGACTCACGTGCTCACCAGCAAAAAGCGCCGGTGTCCCAAAACAGCGTTTGCCCACAGAAGAAAACGACTTCATTCTCCTTCGTACAACGGCCGCATCAACTGCGTGTGCAGGAGTGAGAATGCGAGGAAACGTCAGACTCCGATCTTCGTTTGACGTCTCCAACTAACCGCTTAAAGCTCGGGCACGTCTCCGGATTGGAACAGCACTTGCGGCGTACCATAGTCGCCGCTGTCTTCATCCACATCCATGCTGTACGCGATGATGCCGGCATGCTTGTCGGCCAGCCGCTCTGCCCTGCGCGCGGCCTCATCGGCGGTCGTGAACTGCATGGCTTTACCCGGTACCAAACCCGCTTTGCCCTGATCGAACGGCTGCACTACGTGAATCGTTTCCATATTGCCTCCTGTGTTACGGCAAGTATGAGGGTCTCGACGATCGGCAAAACAGCAAAGCGAACATCCATGCCAGCTTTTTTCGAGAAACGGCACTCTCACCCCCTTTTCGACTTCCTGTTTTTGCCGTTGATCAGCCGGATATATCTGCGGTCAGTTCGCAAATGCACGTACCCGACTCGGCGGGGGTGACATCACGGCCCTACCAGCAGCGCCGCTTGAAACCTCAAACGCTGACCCATGTTTCTGAAACGCGTCTCAGACCGCCTTTGTTAAGGCTGTACCGACAACGAGGCAGGTGCATCCGGAACGACGATCGTTCTCTTGCCGACCACGTTGTCCCCGTCCGTGACCATGCGCAGCCGATACTTCCCCGGTCGCAGGTAGAGATCGCCTGAAGGTATGCCGTTATCGTTTCTGAACATGGAAGCGGAGGCTCCGAAATTTATCAACGATGTCTGAGCGATCACCATGCGGTCTGCCACAATCGCGTCGTCGCCTTCATCGCTGTAGCGTGCCTCGACAAGACAGGGATAGTGCCTGTGACAGCCATCGCCGCTGACCCGGTAGGGGCGGCGTAAACCACCCAAACTAAGCCAGTCCGGACGTCCATACACCATCTGCACGGGTGGAAAAAACACGCTCACGTCGTAGCCCGGACGCAACGACCACGGCTTGCCAGCTCCGTTAACGAACACGATAGGTACCTTCGGCCGCAACTTCTGCATGACCGCGGTGTAATACGGATGGTTGCCGCTGCTCGAAGGGTGGGGATACAGCATGGTCTGCTCTATCGACAGCATGGGGATGTGGGTGAGCTGGTACAGATGCTCAGCCATGGACCTGCCGCCAAGATATGCACCCGATTTCACGATATGGCTATAGCCGGCATTGACCACCAGCCGGGCATGCGGGTCCGACTTGAACACCTGTTTGTAGATGTTGCGTGCTTGCTCGGTTTCGCGCGCGTTACTACTTTCCGCACCCGATGTTGCCTCATAGGCAATCACCTTGAAGCCGAGTTTCAGCGCAGTACGCACCATTTCTGCGTAGACTGGCTCTCTGGTGTAGAAGCCGCTGGCGTCGATGGGATAGCCACGCGCTTGCAGTGCGGTGTCGGTCTGATAGAGCGTTTCGGCGGCGAAATAATTGAAGCCTTGCTGGCGTAGCTTGCTTAGTAGTTGCACAGTCAAGCTACGCGTAAGCGCTATGTTGTGCGCTTCATTAAGCAGCACGATGCGGTAGCCCTGCGTGAGTTTCGGAATGGCATCCACAGCAGGGCGGGCCGCATAGCCAGCGTCGGTTAGTGGCGACGGGCTATCACCTTTCAGCGGCGACTGTCCGACCGAATAGCTGGCCATCGCTTCCGGATAATTACCGAGAAAGCTCTGATACCAACTGAGGTACTGCCCAAAAACTTGGCGGAACGCCGGCGATTTGTCGCCAGGATACGCTTGGCGCATCGCTTGGTACTGGGATAGCAATCCTTTGTGCGTGCTGGCTTCAGCCATGATCCTGTCCGCCTTGGTTGCGGCAGCAGATTGCAACGCCAGCCATTCGGCAGCCGATTGGGCTCGAGCCGCCGTGGGTACCCAGGCGAGCAGCAGACATCCGATCGTTAGGACCACGCGGTATCTAAGCATCGGGCTTTCCTGGCAGATCCAGCTTCCTGAAAACTTGGTTACCAACCTTTGCTATAGCGGACCCAATGATAGGCGCGCCGTGATGCTTACGCGAGCCGACAAGGTGTTGTCATCGGTCGAAGATTGCGCTCGGTACTCATCGGCCGCCACGCAAAAATTGAACCGCGGTCAACCTATTGAAGAAGTACACTCTGACCGTTGCTTCTGCCTGTTTATGAGCTTTGCTTCGGCGGCGAGTCCGCTGACGGAATTGCTGCGTTTTCAGGCGGTCCTACATCCTGTCTGCATTAGATCATTGGAGTACCCGTATGAATTTGTATCGTCCCCTACTTGTCGCCTCGATGGTTGCTGCGGCCAGCCTTGCCATTACCCCGGTGGCTCCCGCGCGTGCGGCGGTTGCGCAGTCGGCAACCAATACGCTGGGTGGCAATCCGGTGCCAGGCGTATGCATGCTTTCGCGAGAGGCGATATTCGCCCACGCCAAGGTCGGCCTGGCGGCCAGCCAGCATTTGAAGCAGCTGGCGGACCAAGCTAAGGCGCAGTTGGATGTTCAGCGCAAGCCGCTGGAGACGGAGATGCAGGACTTCCAGAAGAAAACCTCGTCACTGCCTGAAGCGCAACGCCATGAGCAGGCTCAAGCCTTGCAAAAGCAGTTGGAAGCGTTCCGGACTCAGGCGAACGAACTTAATGAGCGCGTCCGGCTGACCCGTTCCAAGGTCATGGAGCGTATTGGGCAAGATGCCGAATCGATCGTCGCTAGTGCCTACAAAAGCCATCAGTGCGGCCTGCTGCTGAACCGTGATTCGGTGATGGGCGGCAATACGCAGAACGATCTCACCAGCGAAGTAATCCAAGGCCTGGATGGCAAGGTCACCACGATTAGTTTCAGCCTGGAACCGCTACCGACCAAGACCGCCAAGTAAACGTTCTACCGCTCCGGCGCGCTACTTTGCAACGGTCGGTAGGTTCCCCCATGCGCTGACTGCGAACCTGCTGAAGGCACGATCACTAGAGACACCGTCTCGTGGTTTTGAAGCGCTTCCGGCTTTCACCGGATGACGGTTTCGGAAAGTGCGATGACGGAAAGTTTTCAAAGAAAAAGCCGCGCCCCGAAGCGTGGCTTTTTCTTTGGCCAGCGGATCGCAAACACCATTCGGAACCGCTAAAGGCCGGCACGGTACAGCACGCATCCACGCCAGCTTTTCTCGATAGAACGCATTCTGATCACAAGCACGGGTCTCGTCGCCACATGCGGCATTTGATCCGGCGTTCCGGCGGCTTTGTCAGATGCCCGTCGCCGTCGGTCTGCGCCGGCTGCATTCTCACCCGCAGTGAGGCTCAGCGCAGACAGATCGTCCGCCATGTGTCCACGCCGATTGAACCGTGATGACGACCCTTCCCCTTGCTGTCAGAAAAGGTACCGCGATGCGCCTTGCCATGCTTCTCCTCCTGCTGATTCTTTCAGCGAACGCCACCGCGGCGAAGCCAACGGACTTCGTCGGATTGTGGGGTAACGAAACGGTATCCGGTCCGCTGCTGTCCGGCACGCTCACCGTAGACGGTCGACAAACACCGTGGCAGGCCAGCGTGGCCGGAATGTCGGCAACGGTCGCGCGCGATGGCGACGTGGTGAGCTTCGCGATGCCGGGTGGACAGGGGCAATTTCGTGGCCACTTGGCCGGCGGCACTATTACCGGGTTCTGGATCCAACCACCCGGCGAGGCGTTGGCCAGTGCCTACGCGACGCCCTTGGTGCTGCCGCGCGGTGAACGAAACGTCTGGGTTGGGCATGTGCGCCCGTTGCCCGATCGAATCACACAGTACTTGCGCGTCAAGCGCGCGGAAGATGGTTCCCTGAAGGCTTTTCTGGTCAATCCCGAATACAACCTGGGGCATGGCGTCAGCTATGCCGTGACCTTGACGGATGACGCGATCGTATTGACCGATCCCAAGCGCAAAGGCTGGGCCCTCAACGGCCGCTTGGATGAAGACAGCGGACAGTTACTGATCGATTGGCAAGGCATCGGCGTATTCGCGTTCACGCGGCGCGATCGTGACCACGCGGTTGGCTATTACGCGAGCACACCAGCAGCTTCGCAAGACATCTATCGCGTGCCCATTCCCGACGGCGATGGTTGGACTACGGCGTCGCTCGCCGATGTGGGTATGCAGGTTGCGCCGATGCTGCGCTTGCAGAAACAGATCCAGTCCAGCGACACACCCGAGCCCGGCGACCCGCTGGTGCATGGGCTGCTGGTGGCGCGCCATGGCAAGCTGGTGTTCGAAACCTATCTGCATGGCTACTCGCGCGAGCAGGCACACGACACGCGTTCGGCCGGAAAGTCGTTCGCGTCATTGCTGGTCGGTATGGCGATTGACCACGCAGCGAAGATCTCGCCAACGACGCCCGTGCTGTCGCTATTTCCGCAAGACAAGCCATTCCAGCATCTGGATAACAACAAGCGCGCGATCACCGTTGCCGACTTGATGGACATGAGTTCCGGGCTGGCGTGCGACGACAACAACGTCGACTCTCCGGGTGGCGAGGACAAGATGCAGCGCCAGCACAGCGAACGCGATTGGTACCGCTTCACCTTGAATCTGCCGATGGCGCAGGCGCCTGGCGCGGACCAGGCGGTCTACTGTTCGGCTGGAATCAACCTACTCGGTGGTGTGGTCCGCCAGGCCACCGGCCGTCACCTCACCGACCTGTTCCAGGACTGGATTGCCGGACCGATGCAGATGCGCGGCTATCACCTTAATCTGATGCCGAACGACGACCTCTACCTCGCCGGCGGCATTCGCCTGCGTCCGCGCGACATGCTCAAACTGGGGCAGCTGTACCTCAACGGTGGCGTCTGGAATGGACAGCGTCTGATCGACCAGCGCTGGATCGACGCATCCGTAGCACGCCACACCACGTTCGGCCCCAACCATAACTATGGCTATGCCTGGCATCTGCACACGTTCGCCGTAAATGGTCACGACTATCGCGGCTATGCGGCTGAGGGCAATGGCGGTCAGTTCGTGATCGTGGTGCCAGAACTGGATCTGGCCGTCGCCATCACGGCTGGCAATTATGGTCAGTTTCCGGTCTGGTATCCGCTGCAGAAGTTAGTCACCGACTACGTGATCCCGGCTGCGTTGAATGGTGGAAACTAGGGCACACGAACGACGTCTACGAGCGGGCTACCGTGCGCTCATTCGAACGCTTGCAAGCAAACCTGATCGACCCCGTTCTTGACCGGCGTTGTCCGGTACCTCGGCCGGTGAGTTATGGTAACGCCGCCATGTCCCTACCTAACGACCTCTCAAATTGCCTCGTTCTGAACACCATCGCAGCCGCCCGCACGCGGCTGCGACTTTATGATGCGAAGCTGAAACCCTTCGGCGTCACCGTTCAGCAATTCTGGCTACTCGCAGCGATCCGCTTCTATCCGGGCGAGCCGGTCGCGGCGTTAGCGCAGCGGGTGCTGCTGGATCGAACCAGCCTGACCCGAAACCTCGATCTTCTCGAACGCAAAGAGCTGGTGCGACGGACGTCGGGGTCGGTCGGCAACGCTCGCCTTTGTGAACTGACCGAGCAAGGAGACAGCGTTCTGGACCGACTTATGCCGGAATGGCAACGAGCCCAGTCCGAACTGATGGATGGTCTCTCGGATCACGATGTCGAGACCTACCTTCGAGTCGCCAGGCATCTGTCCCAGCAGCAAGCCCCTTAGCGCGATTGCCTAAATCTGCTCGTGTACCATATGATGTGTATATACACATGAGCACACTCGATGAATGACCCTATTGTTGTAACCGGGCTTGGCGCGGTGTCTCCGCTCGGCGCCAGCGTTGCCACCACCTGGAAAAGGCTTATCGCCGGACAATCCGGCATCAAGCCGAATACCCGTTTCGATACGGAAGGGTGGAAATGCCGAATCGCAGGTCTTGTGCCGGGCATCGGCGAAGACCTCGAAGGCTTTGACCCCGAAGCAGCGATGGATCTGCGGAAATTGCGCCGAACCGATTTATTCATCCACTACGCGATGGCGGCGGCGCAAGAGGCCTTGAACCAAGCGGGCTGGCATCCCGACAGCGTCGAAGACAGAATGCGCACCGCCACGGTCGTCGGAACCGGGGTGGGTGGCGTTCCGGCGATCACCGGTGCCGCCGACACCGTCCGTACCGCAGGCGTGCGCCGCCTTTCGCCGTTCGTGGTGCCGTCGTTTCTGCCAAACCTTCCCGCCGGGCAAATCTCCATACGTTTCGGTTTTCACGGGCCGACCGGTGCTCCCGTCACGGCATGCGCTGCCTCCGCGCAAGCGATTGGTGATGCCCTGCGCTTGATCCGTACCGGCGAAGCCGACATCGCTCTATGCGGCGGTACGGATGCCTGCGTCGAACCCGTCGCCATCGGCGGTTTTACCGCGGCCAAGGCGCTCTCCTTCAACTTCAACGACGAACCGCAGCGGGCGTCGCGCCCCTTCGATATCGATCACGACGGCTTTGTGCTCTCCGAAGGATCCGCGATGCTGGTTATCGAACGCCTCAGCCACGCGCAGCGGCGCGGCGCACGTCCGCTGGCTGTTCTATCGGGATACGGCACCACCACCGACGCCCATCACGTCACCGCCGGATGGCCGGATGGCCGTGAGGCAGCCCGAGCGATGGAAATGGCGCTCGCCATGGCCAAACTCGACAGCGGCGCCATCAGCTATGTCAACGCGCACGCCACCTCGACACCCGTCGGCGATGCCGCCGAACTGGCCGCCTTGGGAAAAGTGTTTGGTCGGGGCAAGAAGACCATGGCGGTTGGATCAACCAAGTCAGCGACGGGGCACATGTTGGGCGCCGCTGGCGCGATGGAAGCGGTCTTTTCAGTGCTTGCCCTGCAGAACCAACTGCTGCCGCCAAGCCTCAACATCGACAAGCCGATGCCCGAAGCGGAAGGATTTGACCTGCTATCTGATGGCGCCCGCGCGGCCAAGGTGGATCACGTACTGTCCAACGCTTTCGGTTTCGGCGGCGTCAATGCGGCGCTCGTCTTCAGCCGGTTCGACTGAGGATTCCTCTTTACGTGCGGACATAAGTCGTGTGGGGCGGGCGATAGAACGCAAGACCTCAGAGACCACACGCGCCGCCGCAGCTCAACGGTGGCACCATGGCGGCAATAAATCGTTGAGGGCAAGCGAATGCAGTTGGGTAATGTCGCCTACGTGCGAGTGGAGACACCACTTGGCATGTTCGTCGTGGCGGCACGCGACGGGGCGGTAAAAGGTGGCTGGTTCGAGGGCCAGAAGTATTTTCCCGAGATCAGCGCCAACGCCGGTTGGCATGAAGAAGAAACCGCCATCCTGCACGCGGCACGGCTGCAGCTTGGGGACTACTTCGCTGGCACGTCGACACACTTCCAGCTAGCACTGGCGCCTGAAGGCACCGCATTCCAACAACAAGTATGGCGTGCGCTGGGCGCGGTGCCATGGGGCGAGACCACCACTTATACAGCGCTGGCTCGCACGCTGGGCCGACCCGCCGCGTTTCATCCGGTCGGCGCGGCCGTAGGGCGTAACCCAATATCGCTGCTTATTCCCTGCCATCGCGCACTGGGCAGCAACGGTTCACTGACCGGCTACGCCGGTGGCCTCGAGCGCAAGCGCTGGCTGCTCGACCACGAAAGTCGCGAAGGCAGCCTGTTCGACTGACACGCACAGAGAATCGCAGATCTAAAACAAGGCCAGGTTCAATCACAAAGGCAAATTAACTGAACCTGCCAGCTTTGCCTACACAGGCCACTGTGCGTTGATTCAAACGCGTGTAAATGAACCCAACCTCGTTCCTACCTCGAACAGAAACGCACCCTCCGTCGAAGCGACTTCGGCGCCATGGTCGAAACCATAATCCCGTACCTCGCCCGCACGCAGCCTGCTCACCGACCGTCGCACGCTAACTCAAACGACCGTAAATGAACCTGGCCGCTGTTTGTCCTCACCTTGCACGGCGCGCGATGGCAGTGCAAGGTGATTGATCCATACTCTCGATTTTCATGGGGACTGCAATGAGCGAAGACGTCAACCTATCCGGCCGCATCCGCCGCCTGCCCGATGGCCGCTGCGAAGGCAAGCTGCAGCGCGTGTTCGAAGGTCACGATCGCGCTGAGGTGTGGCAGATGCTGACCGACTCGATGAGCCTGCCGCAGTGGATCGCATCCGGCACCATCGAAGCGCACAGGGGCGGCAAGGCGCACCTCGATTTCCAGGACAGCGGCATCCTCATCGACAGTGAGGTCGTTGAATTTGATCCTCCGCAGGCGCTTGCCTATTCGTGGAGTAGCGGCAATGAGCCCTTGCGGCCTTTGCGCTGGCAGCTTGAGGACACCGCCAAGGGAACCCAGCTGACCCTGACCGTTGGTACCCCCGCGGGCGAAGACCCAGCAAAAGCCTGCGCCGGTTTTGAAGGCCATCTGGAAATGCTGGCCGCAGCACTCGAAGGCGTTCCGATCAAATTTCCCTTCGATCTGTTTCTGCAGGCACGCGCCGCCTACACCAAGCAACTCGAGGCATAACGGACACCGGAAAAGTGGCGCCATAAGGTGTCACATTTCCACCGATCCATCACCCGGCGCACGATCGCAAACTACCCTAGGATCTGTTTCCCGCCACTACCGAAGCGGAGCTCTCGCGCAGAGGCCCGCGAAGGAGGATCGGACGTGCGCGGCAGGTCACCCACCCGTACATATCTTGAAGAGTGCGCTCGAACCATTGCTTAAGCGCAGTAGCCGCGCGACGGCCATTCAAACGGGCAAGTGAAGCTGACTCCGTTTTTGTTGGCTAACCGCCTACGGCGATCCGGTTGCGCCCCAACTGTTTGGCCTGGTACAAATGCCGGTCGATCTGTTCGATGAACGCCAGCGCCTCGTCGCCCTCTTCAGGGATGATGCTGCCGACGCCAAAACTCACGGTGAGTACGGTGCTCACCGCTGATCCGGCATGCGGAATCTGCTCGGCGGCAATCAACGTCCTGCATCGTTCGGCGAGTTTAAGAGCCATCGCCTCATCCGCTTCAGGCAGGATCAACACAAACTCCTCACCGCCAATCCGCGCCACAGTGTCGCGTGCCCTCGTGGCGGCCGAGCCCAACACCCTGGCGACACGTTTTAGGCACGCATCGCCTTCTACGTGGCCGTAGCAATCGTTGTACTGCTTGAAGTAATCGATATCGAGCATGATCAACGAAAGCGGCTGGCGGTTACGCCGGGCATTGGCCCATTCAATTTCCATCAACGCATCAAAACGGCGCCGGTTGGCGACGTTGGTCAGTCCGTCTTTGAAGGACAGATCCTCCAGCACCCGTTGCAGAACAATCAGCTGCTCCTCATTCTTCTTGCGTTCACTGATGTCGAACATAAAACCCACCAGCGAATCGACGGCCCCGTCATCCTTGCGAACGACGTGAACTACGTCCCGAATCCACACGAACTGGCCGGTCTTGCTGAGCGCACGATAGTCGGCTTCATGGTCAACGCCGGCTTGCGACTGCGCTACACAAAACTGCAGCACGCGATCACGATCGTCTTCATGGATGCGTTCGGCCCAATCCTGCACGGTCACCCAGCTTGCTAGTGTCCAACCCAGCAAGGCCTCGATCTGCGGGCCGATATAGCCGAACTGTTTGGTTGCCCAATCGATCTTCCACGGAATCGCCTTGGTCGATTCCAGCAAGGTCTTGTAGACCGCACTATCGATCACCTCAGCCACAACTGGCTCTGCCATCGCACAATCCCCTGCACCCCACGAATGGCTGATTAGACCACCGAATGCGGTCCAACCCTAGCCGGGGCTAGCACACGCCAAAACAGGCGTCTATCTGGAAAGCCCTAGCCCAAAGCCTGGATCATCCACAGCAGACGTTTCAAATCATGCCGCGGTGACGAGCGCGCCATTTCAGAATCGAGCATCCGATGAACGCTGCCAACCACATCAACCAGCGCCTCGGTGGCTACACAATCGGAAGATAGACGCGTGTTTCCGAAATAGCTCAGCGCCCCAACAACACGATGGCAGCGATGACGAAGGGCACCACCGCAATGCAGGAGAACACCACGATCATCATCAACCAACCGATGCCGCTGCCTTTCGCAGGTTGACCGCTCGTACTGACACCCAGGTTGGATGGCGCAGCGCCGGTCATGATTGGTACGGATGCACTCGCGTTTGCATCGCCGACAGTTGGCGATAACGTTGCGTCATTACCCAGATCACGAATCGTGTTCACATTGGCCATCCGACATTGTACTAACACTCTTCCCCGCACTTGGGCGGCGAAGCGACGATCCAAACCAGCCTCGTCCTACGCTCAGCCACGTCGGTCATCCATAAAAGGCCTTCTAATTTAGCTGTCTAAGCTAGCCGAAGGGTCCCACGCATCCACGGCACCCTTCGGGAAAAGGTGTCAGCAACGATCTAAATCCGAAGATAGACCGTTTTCGCAATTCAAACGCTTATCAATGAGCCTGCCCTGCCCTGCGCCCATTTTCCCAGGGGGTTTCGATAACCTCCAAGCTCATGTACGGTCCAAACGACAGCGTCACCACCAAAAAGTCAGAACTTTGCAGATAGATGACCCCGACGTTACCGCCCCTCGCTGACGTGCTCGACCTGATGCCTGATGCCGTATGCGTCGTCGATATCGATGGTCGTTTCCTGTTCGTCAACGCAAGTTTCCAGCGAATCCTCGGTTACGCGCCGGAGGAAGTGCTTGGCCGGGAAATTTTCGATCTAGTTCATCCCGATGATCGAGCAGCCACCACCAAGCAGGCTGACGAGGTGATGGTCGGCAAGTTGCAACGCCACTTCCGTAATCGGTACATCCACAAGGATGGACACAACGTGGATATCCAGTGGTCCGCGCGCTGGCTGCCCGAACATCAGGTGCGTATCGGTGTGGGCCGCGAAGTGACCGAACTACGCCGTGTCGAACGCGCCCTGGAACACCGAGCCAACCACGATTCTCTGACCGGACTGGCCAACCGCGATCGCCTGCGTGTCGAACTGCAGTCCGCCATCGACCACGCCCGCCAGACCGGCCAGGGTGTAGCGCTGCTATACCTAGATCTCGACGGCTTCAAATCCGTAAACGATCGCGGCGGCCACGACGCTGGCGATCACTTGTTGCGCGAAGTTGCTGTGCGCCTGCAGCACGGTATCCGCGTAGGCGACATCCTAGCGCGAGTTGGCGGCGACGAGTTCGTTGCGCTGCTGCCCGGTTGCCGCGATGCCGACGCCGCCCAGTCGATAGTCAATGCACTGCGCGCACACCTCGCCAGACCGTTCGAGTTGGCCGACAACCTTTACCAACTAGACGTCAGCATCGGCATCGCCTGCTTTCCTGGCGACGGAATCAACGCAGATACCTTACTGAAGCACGCAGATCGAGATATGTACGCCGGAAAGCGCCGGCGATCACTAAACGCAGCAGAAGAATCTCCCGATTGAATTCAGCGCAGTTCCATTGCGGAAGGTCTGGAAAGGAACCGGACCCCGTCTTTGGCAGACGACAAGACTGCCGCAACAGCCTGCTGGTGATGACCAGCAGGCGCTGGCCTGCGAAAACAATAATTCCCAACCTCTTTCTGCCGCCAAGCACTTGCGCTCAGCGCAGTGAAGTTCAGAATTGCCAGAGGGGAAATCCATGGGATGGACGTTTTTATGCAGGGCAGCGTAATCGCGGGGATGATGCTGGCAGTTTCGCTGGCGCACGATGGCGGCATGTCGGTGCGCGACGCCCAGCGCTATCGCACCGAAACCGATCCACATGCGCTGATTGCCGAACTGCAGTCGCAACTCAACCAGGGTGACGAAGGTCTCACCGCCCCCTTGCTGCGTGAAAAGCTATGGCTGCTAGGTGCGGCTGCCGTGAACGTCAACGACGTGGCGGCGTTGCACGAAGCCACCACACGTCTGGACGCAATAGGCCGCCGCAACAATGACCCCGCTGCCGCTGCCAACGCCGGCTTCCTGCGTTCGCGCCAGATTATCGCCAGCAGCCAAGGTGATGGCATCAGCGACGAGCTGCAGGCCGCCGCCTTAGTGCAAGACACCACCGACCCGGTGATGCTGGGCCGGCTGCACTACACCTTGTGCGACGCCTACGTCATGAGCGAGCAATTCACTAAGGCATTGCCGCTTTGTCGCCGCTCCATCGCCACCTATCGCGCGCAGGCCGACGCGTGGGGTATGGGTAACGCCCAGAACGACCTTGGCATCCTCTACACCTACCTAGACCGTTTCGAAGACGCGATTCCTGCCTATCTGGAAGCACGCAAGCAATTTGCCAGCATCGGTGCACAGCAGATGGTCGTACTGGTGGGCGACAACCTCTCGCAGGCCTACCGAAAAACCGGGCACGTGCGCGAAGCATTGGCGTTGTCGCGGACCTCGCTGGCACAGGAGTTAGCGACGGGCCGGACCAGTGATGCCATCGGCTCGCGAACGAACATCGCGCTGGCTGAAGTAGCGCTGGGTCGGCCCCACCGAGCCCTTGAACTAATGGATGGCGTCGTCAGCGACGCCCGCAATGCGCAGCTGCACGGCCTGCTGCCAGACCTGTTACTCACCCGCAGCAAGATGGAGCAAGCGCAGGGAAAACTGGCTGCGGCACTGGCCGACACAAACGAGGTGATCACCGCGCTGAATCAGCGCAATGCCGCTGTGCTGCGCTCGGACCAAGCCCGACTGGAAGCTAGCTACGCCACGCGCGAGAAGGAGCTGCAGATCCTTTCCTTACAGCGGCAGAACCAAGTGAAGGATCTGCAACTAAGGACAGCCCAGGCAGAAACAGCACGGCGGCGCGAACAACAACGGCGCCAGTCGCTGGGAACCATGCTCGGACGAGGCGCCGTGGTGGCATTGTCCTTGATCGCCTTGTTGCTTGGCCTGCTGTTGCGCTCGCAGCGTCGACATGCCGCCGCATTGCGAGCGTTGGCACTGCGCGATCCACTAACCGGTGTCGAAAACCGCCGCGGCTTCCAGCAGCGCGCCATGAACCTGTTGGCCGAATCACCCGGACCGTTAGCGCCGCCGCATGTCTTGATGTTGATCGACGTGGATCATTTCAAGCGCATCAACGATGCGGCCGGACATTCGCAAGGTGATTACGTGCTACGAACCATCAGCGATGGCCTGCGCCGGGTGGCCGGTACCACGGGGCATGTGGCCCGCATCGGCGGTGAGGAATTCATGGTGCTCTGCCCACGTTGCGGTGCCATGACCGGCATGCAACTGGCCGAGAGCCTGCGCGCCGCGGTGGCGGCACTGGTGTTGCCAGCGGAAGTGGGCACGTCAAAGGTAACCATCAGCATCGGCGTGGCCGTGTTCGACGGCACCCGTTGCCACGATCTTTCAAGCTGGATGCGCGCTGCCGACACCGCGATGTACGAGGCCAAGTCGCACGGCCGCAACCGCGTAGTGGCCAGCGCACTCGCCCACTGAGTCAGAACTCGCGGTAGTCGAGGCAGCGACCAAAAGGCGCGCAGGCAATCGAGCCACACAAGCTCCCACCATCAAGGTGTCAGGAGAAAAAGGAGAAAAGGGGACGGCGAGAACTATTTCGGTCCCCTTTTCTCCTTAACGCTTTTTTGCTCCCACGCCACGACCCGTTCGATGTCCTGAACCTTCTTGCCCAGCGCTCGGTCAGCGTCAGCCCTCGCGATAGGCCAACGAATTCACCCAAGAATCAGGATTAAATGAAACCGCCCCTTTTCGTTGCTTGTCCAAACTCACCCGTTGCACACAACGAATTAGCCAATCTCCACAGACTGTTATTCCACGCCACTGATGGAGAAATCGATGTCCGAAGAAATTACTAAGACTGACGCCGACCACGTACAGGACACGCTGACTCAGCTCAAGGAAATGCAGCATTATTCCAAGAACAATATTGAAGCACTGTCAGCCGCGTGGATGCTGTTTGAAGACAAACTGTCCGGTCTGAAGCGTACCGAACAGATCGGCGATCTGATGGATCGCCAAGGGCAGCTTCACGACGCGCGGGAAGCGATGATCACCGATCTGGAAGAGGTGTTGGAGAAGATGCAGCCCGCTCCACCGAAAGAATAAGCCGGCTGCGCAACGTGCCCCCAAACCCCTCGCCACAACACACTCAGGCCAGCTGCCACCCAATCCGCACAAAATGAACCTGACCTTTTTTGTGTCGAGTCGGTACCAGTCCTTCGGAGATCAAACAATGAAACAGTTTGGAGTACCAGACCGCCATGAAACGATTGATCTTCGCTGGCCTGTTGGTCGTCGCCACACTGGGAAGTGCAGCCATGGCCGTTGAAACGCCCGCCTACAAGGAAGTACTTCATGAAGGTGACTTCGAAGTGCGTGATTACCCTGCACTCGTGGTAGCGGAGGTGACCGTGACAGGCGACCAGAAGGAAGCCTCCAGCAAGGGTTTCCGTCTACTCGCCGGATACATCTTCGGCGGCAACCAGAAACGTCAAAGCATTGCGATGACGGCACCCGTGGCACAGCAGGCAGTCAGCGAAAAGATCGCGATGACCGCACCGGTGGCGCAGACGCAAACCGCCACCGGCACGTGGGTGGTCCGCTTCACCATGCCAAGCACCTGGTCACTACAAACGCTTCCCGTACCCAATGACTCCAGCGTCAAACTGCGCAACACCGAACCCACCCGTTTCGCCGTCCTGCGGTTTTCCGGCGTGGCGCAACCCAAGGATATGGAGACGAAATCCAGCGAACTGCTGGCACTGGTGAAGTCGCATAACCTTTCCGCCATCGGCCCGGTATCACTTGCTCAGTACAACCCGCCGTGGACACTGTGGTTCATGCGCCGGAACGAGGTGATGGTTGAGGTCAAACGCTAAGCAAAAGCGGGGTCAGGTGCACTTATCGACAACCGGGAAACGACAATGCGCCCTCGACCGCGGCGACTTGCACACGTAAGCCGGGCTATCGCTTAGGGTGGTGCACTTCCAAACTAAATCCGCCCCCACTTTTCCTGATGTTGGGCCACAATGGCTCCTTCTGAAAAGCGATAACGGGGAAGGAATCTGTGCCCAGACTCGGATCATTATGGCTCTTGATCACCCTCGACTTCCTCATCGGATCGATAGCGGGATACGTTCTTTGGCCTATTTGCGCAAAAGCGTTTCACGGGCCGTTTGAGTCAGCGGGATATTTGGTCGCCTGGCCGGTCTCGATCGCTGTCGCTTTGGCGCCGGTGTTTTACTTCAGCTCCGGTTTTCTGTTGCTGGCGCGAAGGAAAGCCGGCTTCACTTTCTTGTTCGTCGCGAACGCCATTCTGCTCATCGTCCTCGCGCTATTCAGCCTGTACATGCACTTTGTTGCTGCATCGTCCAACGTGGTCGTGCCCGAAGCGTGGATCCTGCCGCAGGCTTACCTTGCCACCGCGTCCATCTTTATCTTTTTCGTACTAAGTGTCTGGTTCTTCCTTCGCAAAAGTGTCCGCGCAATTTTGAAGGATGCAAAGTAGGGAACCTTGCGAAACGCGCGAATCCGAATTTTCGACAACGCCCTGTCCACGGAGTCGTGCTCAGGTCGCGCGCAACACTAAACGTGGCAGCTCTGAATCAAAGCGCAGCGCCACCTCAACGAGCAAAGGATCGGCGCCATGAAAGCTATCTGCAGTTCCTTCGCGCTGACTTTACTGTTCGCTGCCAATGCGGTGGCGCAACCTCCGGCGCCCACGGTCAAGATTACCTGCACCGTAAATTATGAGTTTGTCCAAAACCACGTACGAGACAGCGGAAACGCGCCAACGCTCACGCCGCAAGGGGACTATTTCTCCGGCCGTAATTTTTTTGTCACTCGGCGATCAGTCGACTTGTATCCGAAGAAGATCGTGTCGTCCGGCCGGTACAAGGTGACCCTTAATGCGGCGATGCATTCGTTTCTAAGCAACGCGTGCACTGAAAATATTGGGCAGGTATTGAGCTACATCGATAGCCATGAGTTCGAAGCAATGCAGAACGTGTTTTATTTGGTCGAAAAGAGCAGTCCGATTCCTCCGGGCGCCGTAAGGCGACAGATTGGCGATTGGCATCTCGCCAGTTGGAACAACCGAGTTGATCGGCGCGCAGATTAGAGAGAAGCGCAAGAACGAAGCCCGATGCGCTTACCGACAAGAGCGATAGGCCAGCTCCGACGAGGCGAAACGTCCGAAGACGCTACCCCCGATAAATGCCCGCAGTGATCCGGCAGCAAGGGTCAGATAACCACGACTCGACCTCGCCAGCATTCCGCAGCACCTTGTCCAGCGCGGGAACCATCGACTGCCCTGCTTTCTCGACGACGATCGGCGGTGTCACCTCACGCTGCTACGCGGGGCGTTGCTCGACAGCCGTTGCCAGCTCCGCGGCTATGTCTTGCTGGACAACCATGTTCGCTTGTTGGCCATACCGCCAGAAATTGGTGCGATCACCCGCCTCATACAGAAACTCGAACGCGGCTACGTCGGACAACTCAACGCACGCCATCGGCGAACCGCCACCGCTATATCGACCTCAACCCGATCCGGACTCGCCTCCGAACCAGACGCGCGCGCCGAAGCCTAGCGCCAACTATTACGCGAAGCGCTGTCCGACGGCGACCTCGCCGCCATTCGTATCGAGCTTCAACAACAACGCGCTCTAGGCCGAGACAACTTTCGCGCCAGAGTCGAAGCCACGACCCAACGCTTCGCCGGCATACGGCCTGCTCATCGGCCGCAGCACGAGAAATCACACGGGTCTAAGTGAACCGGAAAATAGACGCTTCTTTTTGATCACCGAAATCACGCGAAATAAAAGAACTAAGTGAACCTGTCTTTTTGCCGTACGTAGTAACGCATATAGCACGATCAAGACTGCAACGGGGTACAGCGCATGGGAGTTGAGGAAGACGTCGATACGAAACGAACGATTAGCGCGGAGGGTTCAACGGGCTAGCTACCGCTGCGGCAGCAAGAGCCGCTACCGTTCGGGCGCACTTTGTCAGCGATCTTCGCCGCGCTGTCTAACGCCACGCTAAAAGGCTCAGCCATGGTTGAAGTCAAACGGGATGAAGGCCTAGTCGCTGAAGTCATGGCTGAAAGAAAACCCGATGCTGAGCAGTAGATCTGCTGCGTAACATGCCACCCAAACACCTCACCAAAATAGGTCCACATCCACTCGCCGCCTGCAGTGCATTAATGCCACGGGTGTGAGTGAAGCTGACGCCGTTTTTAGAAAAAAAACTGAATTCGACGAGTTGTAAGCTCATCTGACCCCGAGGTTTTACAAGCGCTTTTTACCAGCCTTGGCCAACAGTTTTTGTACTCAATCCTGCGCGGTTGGGCGAATTACAATGCTTCCTACATCCACGTTGGCAGGTTGCTCGATCGCATACGCAATGCCGCGGGCAATCGCCACGGGCGCAATGGCGATCTCCGAGGCCCGACGCTCAGTGGCCTCCCTCAGCGCCGCATCGGTCATCGACGCGGCGAAGTTGGTCGAGACGAAGCCCGGCGACACTTCGGTCACGCGCAGATGCGGCCCCGCTTCCTGTCGCAGCGCTTCGGTAATCGTGCGAACCGCATTCTTGGTGGCCGCATAGACACCCATCATCGGCACGATCCGCAGTCCCGCGGTAGAGATGACGTTGATCACATGCCCACTTGCCTGACGCTCAAAAACTGGCAGTGCGGCGGCGATACCGTAAAGAACACCCTTGATATTGACGTCGATCATCGCGTCCCAATCGTCGACGCGTCGCGCCGAAAACGGAGAAATTGGTCCAATCCCCGCATTATTGACGATGACATCGAGTCGCCCATAGGTGTCGATCGCCATCGCAACAAGTGCATCGAGATCCGTCCGCCGGGTGACGTCGGTGCTGCGATAAACCGCATCACCGCCAGCGGCGACAATCTCGTTGCGCAACGTCGCCAGCGGCTCCTCTCGCCGCGCACCGAGTACCAGCTTCGCTCCGAGCTCGGCGAGAAGCAGTGCCGTGGCACGCCCAATACCGCTGCTCGCACCAGTAATGGCAACGACTTTGCCTTGGATACCCATGATCTCTCTTCTCGCTACAGATGCTAGAAAGCTCATCTTGGGAGCGAAGGAATGAATGATCTATGCTGGCAACGCCATGATTTCGTCGCCATCGTCCAAAATCTCGCGTGATCCGTTTTCGGACGTACTGAATGCGCTGGAGATTCGCAGCGTACGACGAACCCGGCTGGAGGCAAGCGGAGACTGGTCGCTTCGCTTCCCGGCCAT
>JBDTBF010000009.1:0-2800 GCA_039924175.1 Rhodanobacter sp. | reverse complement strand
CGGCCGGCGCCCGGATCGAGTCCGCCGGGGCGCTGGATGACCCGATGGTCAGCTATGCGATGGCGCCCAACACGGCCGGCGGCCCGCGTCAGGGCCTCAACCAGAACGTGCAGGTCAGTCAGAAGTTTCCGTGGCCGGGCACGCTGGACCTGCGCAGCAGGATGGCTACGGCCGAAGCGCAATCGGCGGACCAGCAAGTGGCTGACCTGCGCCTGCGGCTCGCCGCCCGTGCCCGCGCCGACTATGCCCAGTGGTACTACGTGCATCGGGCACTGGCGATCAACGTCGCGAACACGACGTTAGTGGAGCATTTGAGGACGGTTGCGGAAGCCTCCTATGCCTCCGGGCAGTCGCCGCAGCAAGATGTGCTGCAGGCCGAAGTGGAACTGGTGCGCCTGCGCAACCAGGCGCTTGAGCTGGCGCGTCTGCAGCGCACGCTACGCGCAAAAATCAACGCGCTGCAAAACCTCGATCCGGGTACCGAAGTACTCGCACCGTCTGGTTTGCCACAGGAAGTTTCGCTGCCAACTTACGCGGCTTTGCAGGACGCCGCGCTCGCGCACTACCCCATGTTGCAGAGCCAGAAGTCACGTATTCAGGCCAGCAACGATCGCGTGGATCTGGCGCACAAGGGCTACAAACCAAACATCACGGTAATGGCCGGCTACAACAGCATCATGGACATGCCGGCCAAGCGTCTGACCGTAGGTGTCGCCATGAACATTCCGTTCGGTGGCAACCATCGTGGTGAGGTGAACGAGGCCAACGCACGGCTCCATGAGAGCGAGGCGAAGCTGGCCGATATGCGCAATGAGCTGTTGAGCGACATCGATCAGACCCGTGAGACCGCCGTCCAGGCCGCCGCAACCATCGAGCTCTATGACGACAAGTTGCTGCCGTTGACCAAGCTCAACATGCAGGCGGCCGAAGCCGACTACAGCAGCGGCAGCGGCGACTTCCTTAAGCTGATCACAGCCGAGCAGCAGCACCTGATGGCCGAATTGGAAGTAGCCAAGGCACACGCCGACTTCTTTACCCAATGGGCCTCCCTCAACTACCAAACCGGCGGTGGGTTATTGCCTCGTTCGGGGGCAACTGCAACCACGCCCAGTGGAATTACGCCATGAACAAATCTCGATGGATTGCGCTTGCGGTCATCGTCGTCCTGCTTGCACTGATCGGCGGATATTTCGTCGGCAAGCGCGGACGTCCGACCACCGGATCGGCCACGCCGGGGACCGAATCCGCAACGGCACGGAAGATTCTGTACTGGAAAGCACCGATGGATCCGAACTTCCGCAAGGACAAGCCCGGCAAGTCACCGACGGGTATGGATCTGGTGCCCGTTTACGCCGATGCCGGTGCTGCGGGTGAGGCCAGCGACGTGAAGATCGCGCCCGATGTGGTCAATAACCTCGGCGTGCGTACGGTCAAGGTCGAGCAGGGATCGCTGTCCCATCAGCTGGAGTTGGTCGGTTACGTGGGCTACGACGAAGACACTATCACCAGCCTCAATACTCGTGCCGAGGGTTGGATCGAGAAGTTGGGTGTCAAGAGTGCTGGAGACAGCGTGCGTGCCGGCCAGATGCTCTATGAACTATTTTCCCCCAAGTTAGCGACGGCCGAGCGCGAATATCTGGTCGCGCTGGCCAGCGGCAGTCCGTCACTGATCGCCGCATCACGCGAGCGCATGAAGTCGCTCGGTTTCAGCGGCGCACAGGTGACGCAGTTGGCGCGCACGCGAAAAGTCAGCGATCGTGTGGCTCGTTACGCCGACTCCGCCGGCGTGCTGATGAGCCTGGGTGTGAGCGAGGGCGCTTATGTGATGCCTGCCACGCAGATCATGAAGCTGGCTGATATTCGCACCGTCTGGGTGTTGGTGGAGGTCGATGAGAGCGCTGCCGCGTTGTTGCACACCGGACAGAAAGCAGACGCGGTGTTCGACGCTTTTCCGGGCCAGCATTGGCAGGGCGTGGTCGACCACGTTTATCCCGACATCAGCAGTACCACCCGCACCGTCAAGGCGCGAGTGCGCTTTGACAACCCGGACCTGCGCCTGCAACCGAACATGTACGCACATGTCACCCTGCAGGCGGCACCCAAGGGCAACGGACTGTACATTCCGGAGTTGGCGCTGATCCGCACCGGGAGCAGCCAGCGCGTGATCGTGGCGCTCGGCGATGGTCGCTTCGACGTGTGTCCGGTGCAGGCTGGGCTAAGCTCAGGCGACCGCGTGGAAATCCTGAAGGGCTTGCGCGCCGGCCAGCGCGTGGTGACCTCGGCTCAGTTCATGCTCGACTCCGAAGCCAATGTCGATGCCGCCGCGCTCAGACTGGGCGCGGGCAGGGCCGGTTGTGCCAAAGCAGCGGATACGACCGGTCACGGCTCAGCGGAGAAGGCCGACCCTGCCGGCAAGGATATCTCGGACATGCCGGGTATGTCAGATCCTGCTACGCCGGCTGTCCCGAACGCTGAAAAGTCGCCCAAGCCCGACCAGAAGCCGCCCATGAAGATGGGACCCGCGCCGCACGCTGCGTCGACGAAGGTCATGCCGGCCACAGGTAGTGGATCAGAACACGCGCCGACGATGCCCATGCCCGCGGACAATGGCGCGGAGCAACATCCATGATCGCCGCCATTATTCGCTGGTCGCTCAAGAACCGCGGCTTCGTCTTGCTGGGGCTGGCCTTCGTGGTCCTCGGCGGGTTGTATGCGATGAAAAACACGCCGGTGGACGCGATCCCCGACCTGTCCGATGTGCAGGTGATCGTCAAGACGCCGTATCCAGGTCAATCACCAC
>JBDTBF010000008.1:0-7524 GCA_039924175.1 Rhodanobacter sp. | reverse complement strand
TCCAGTCGCAGCCCAGGATGCTCGGTATAGGCAAAGATTGGATGATCGGCGGGCGGCAGCTCTACCTCGCCGCGCATCGAGCGCCACAGTCGCTGACACTCGCGCCGCACGATGGAGAACGTCCACGCCGGAAACGCCGCCACCGTGCGCAGCGCGCCGATGCGTCGATAGATCAGCAGCAGCGATTCTTGTACAGCGTCCTCGGCGTCTATCCCGGCCGCGCATTGGGTAAGCGCAATCCTGCGTAGATCCGGACGGCAGGCCGCCAGTAGATGCTCGACCGCCATGATGTCACCTTGCCGTGCCGCCTCCACCATGATCGGGTCGTGTTGCATAAAGCACCTCGTCTAGTTGGTCCGATGTCTCGTTGGACGCTGGTACGGACTGTTATCCCATAGAGGCGCGCAAATGCATAAAAGATTCAACATGCTGGGTCGCGATAGCAACGGACCGGCGTGATCAGTTGATCGTCTGGATCGGTTCACTTGGTCCACTTGCTTTAGGCCAAAATCGCCGAACCAGTCGATCCAGTGAAAACGTGCCCGGTCCCCACGCAACGATTGCCAGCAGCATCAGGCCCCAGACCTTGTGGTCGGCGAAGGATGAGATGTTGAAAAAATCGGTCCAGAACCCATTTGGCCACAAGTCTGGAAACGAGGTGACGGCGATGATGTTGTAGATGAACAGGAACAAGGCAAAGGGTCGGCCAAGCAAGCCGAAAACAATGAACCACGGCACGATCAGTTCGATCCACGTGCCAAGTGTCGCAGCGACGTCCGGCGACAGCAGCGGCACTTGGTACATCACGTTGAACAGAAATTGCGTGCCAAACGGATCTTCCAACTTGACCACGCCGGCGCGCCAGAACGCCAACGCCACCCAGACCCGGAACAACAACAGTACGACTGGTTCGAGGCCAGCCAGCCCTCGCCTCAACCGCTTATACAAGCTTTCTACACTCATCATCAAATCTTTCACGGCGATGTCTCCTCGTCGGTAAATGCCACAATCAGACCCTGAGCAAGCAAATCGCCCAGACAGGATTCAATACGGAACTCGTTGTCTAGGCTGCAGGCAGCCGCTCGGGCGGTGGCCACATCGTGACCGTCAGCTAGCAACTCGATGCATCGAAAGGTGGCTGGAGCCAGCGTTGCCATGGCTACTTCGGCGCCATCACGCCAGAGCAGCACCTGTTCGTCCTCGTCCATCGCGGGCGCGCTGGTGGAAGGCGCCAAACACCATCGCCACAGCGTCATCACGGGGTAGGGGCTACGCAACAATTGCACGCTGGGATGTAGCCGCACTCGCTGCAGCTGGAGTGTTGCCAACGACGGTCCACCAGCGCACCCGGTATCGAGGCTGTCCTCATCGGCCGCCAAGACGGCTAATTGACGCCGCCATTCCAATCGCGCGACATCTGGCAAATAAGGATGCCCGGCGAGCGACGACAACGATGCCAGATAGTCCGCAAAACCCGCGCCGAAACCCTGCAGGTTGCCCGAGGCAGACGGGTGCACATGGCGGTAACCGTGCGCGGTCTGGTCAAAGAACGCCGCACCGACCAAGGCCACTACGGCGGGGAACGCCGCACGCAATGCTGCGGTCTGAATTTCATTGCAACTATGCCGATAAATACGCAGGCGCGCGGGCGGTTCCAGCCCGTTGCCAGCGATCTCCTCAATCGGGCCGACGTCGCCGTCATCGTAGAGCGCGTCGAGAAAGCGTCGCTGAAGTTCAGGCAGCGTTGGCGCGGTGTGCATCAAGCACCCCCTCGGCGCGAGTAGCTTCGGCCAGCAACACTTCCAGTTCGGGGATGTCCTGATCCCACTCGATAAGCGTCGGGATGGGGCCGAACAAACTGATCGCCTCGTCGTACAGAGCCCAAACTTTTTCATCCACTGGTCGGCTGTGCGTATCGATCAGCAACGGCACCGCGAGATCATCCTTGCGCGTGAAGCCCGCCAAGTGAATCTCTTTGACTGCCTCGCGCGGCATCGCACGCAGGTAAACGTGTGGATCGAAACTGTGATTGATGCTGTTCACATAGATGTTGTTGACGTCGCAGAGCAAACCGCAGCCGCTGCGTCGCACAACCGCGGCAACGAAATCCCATTCGGTGTAGTCGCCGCCCTCGAAGCGTAGATAGGTTGAAATGTTCTCGACCAGAATTTGGCGCTTCAACGTGTCCTGCACTTCACCGATACGCGCGACCATCAGCGTCACCGCTTCTTCGGTGAAAGGCATCGGTAGCAAGTCGTTGCTGTGACGCCCACCAACCGCGCCCCAACACAAGTGTTCGGATACCAGTTCCGGTTGATACAGCGTGACCAGCGCAGCAAGCCGCGCGAGGTGCGTCGGATCCAGACGATCGGACGAACCCAACGACAAACCGACGCCATGCAGGCTGAGTGGATAGTCGGCGCGAATCTGTTCCATCGCCGAGTGCATGCCGCCACCAGCGGAAAACAGATTTTCGCTGTGCGCTTCCAGCCACGCGATTGGCGGCCGCTCGTGCAGCACACGCATAACGTGCGGTGCACGTAAGCCGATGCCGGCCGCAACCGGCATCGACGACGCGGCCATGGCGGATGTTTTCGTCATGACAATTCGACTCAGGCCTTGGTCAGGCTGCCACCAGCGATCTTCGTGCACAGCCCGGACGGCATGGCGACGAAGGCTTGCGCGTCGTTGGCCGTAGCGTCTTGACCGGCACAGGAATGGCCTGGCGACTGGCAATCGTTCTTGAACGCAGCGTTGACGCCATAGCAGGTGGCGTATTTCATCTTCTTCATCATCGCCATGGTCTTGTCCATCTGCATCTTCTGCATCTGTGGGGTCATCTGCATCGGTGGCGCTGCCATGGCGACAGACGCTGCCGAGGCCATACCCAGAGTGATGGCACAGGCCAGTACAGGTTTGAGAATGTTGTTCATGACTATTTCCTTTGAAGGAACCGGAAAGGTCCGGCACTCCATAGAGCTAGCCGCGGACGAAAAAGATTCGGAATTCAGATTTGCTGCGCACGGTGCCCGCTCGGCGCAGTGTGAAAATTCTTGGTTGCGAGCGGGGCGACGGTAAAGGTGCGAACCGGCGCGTGTCGGGTCTATCCGTCTTGCACCACCCAAGTGCCACCGCGGCCATTGCCAGGTCCGCGACAGATGCGCCAAGCTGTTCCGATGAAAACCCGACCAGCACAAATTTGGCACTCCTTCCGCAGCCTGCCCAGTTGGGTGCAGGCGTGGGTGGGCTTTGTGTTGATACCCGTCAACGTGTTGCCGTTCTTGTTGCTCGGCACCTGGAGCGGCCGCGCTGGTGCCTTGGCCGCGTTGTTCGTGGTGGCTACCAATGTGCCAATCATGTGGGCCGCTTCCGGCATGAGCCGCGCGATGTCGCTGCCGCATCTGCTGGCCTGGATTCCGCTGGAGATCGCACTGGGTCTGCGCGTATGCGGCGCCGTCGGCGGCTTGCCACTGTCAACGACTGAGCTGGCGCTCGCCATCGCGCTGCTGCTCGTCAACGGCGCCTCGCTGGTGTTCGACGCAATCGACTCATGGCGCTGGCTGAGAGGGCAACGCAACGTACCCGGAAGTGCTGCGTGAAATTCACCGGACGGCGAAGATCGGCAGACTCGCCCCGCCGCTGATTACCGATACACGTTAAGTTTCTTCTCGTCAGCGAGCGGGCGCGAGTGTGAATCTCGTCCGGATCACTGCCGCCCAACGCTGGCCGGCTCCGCAATACTCGTAGCCGACGGATTGGTGACGGTAGGCCGGCTATCGCGCAGCTCGTGCAAGAAGTTCCGAAATTCCGGCGCTTCCGTCAGCAAATGCCCGGCCAGTGCCCGCAGCGCGTCAACCTGATCACGCTGCAGATGAAACGTCGTCGACATCGCATTGAACCGCTCTCGCTCGGCGGGAGCCTTGATCTGGTTGAAGGTGAGTACGGCAAAGTTCACATCCACCTGCGCGGCTCGCGGTGCACGCATGGCATTGGTGTGCTCTGCCCACATCTGGAAGCCGTTCCTGGCCAGCGCCGCCGTCTCGTTGTTGAGAATGCCCAAGGAAGCGTCGAACGAGGCGCGCAAGGTATCGGTCAGGCCCGGTGCACGTCCCGTTTCAGACCACGAATAGGGTGCATAGACCTGGGCATTGGCGACGATGACCAATACATGTCGGACGCGACGTAACTGTTCCGGCGTAAACGCACCGGCCATGTCGGGCACGTTGCCGTACTGCGCCACCGGACTCATCATCGAACCGCGTACGCCGAGGTTGTCGGTGACCCCACCATCGACCAAGCGCAGAATCGGCATCCGCTTCGGATCGTCGTAACGGGACAGTGCCAGCGCCACTGCATAGCGGCGTGACAGCAAGTCGTCATGCGCCAGCGACTGCGCTACCCACGGCTGATGACGTTGCGGGCAATCGGGATAATTGCGCAAAGCGATCGGCGCGAACGGCCCGGGTACCGCAGCCGACGCCATCACCGCGTTGGCTACCGGATAAGTCGACAGATCCGAGCACAGAAAATCAAACTGCTGCTGAATGAAGGAAAACGTAGTGGCGTTGTTCAGATCGCTGGCGTTGAGGATGACCATCGGCAGGCCCGCCGGTGACATATCAGCAAAGGTCTTGCCATCCAGTAAGGTGCGGTTGAGGTAAGCCGCCACTAAATCGCTGCGGTTGTAGTGACTGCTCGTAATTGAAAGCAAGTGATCCGGGCGTCGCAGCAAGCCAATCAACTCGCCTTGCCAATTGCGATACAGGAAGCGGCTGCGGAAGTCATCGAAGATGCGGTCGCCGAACAGGCCGTAATAGGCGGCGGTGTAGCTGCCGCCGGATACCGAAGTGATCACATCAACGAGATCAAGCAACCGTGTCGACTGTCCACCTGAGGAAACTTCGGTGGCGCGTAGTTTTTCCAGTACGCCGTAGCTGAAAGCGGCCGCGCGGGTACCACCACCGGAAAAGGCCAGCACAACAAAAGTATCGCGAGGAATGTGCGGGAGTCGCGTGCGGAACTCGTAGCGATTCTCGACCCCCGCTGGCTTGATCCGGGTATTCCAGGTTCGGGTAGCGCAACCGGCAAGACCGCACAAAACCACGCAAAGCAGAAACAGGCCTGACCAGCGACGCCACATGGGGCATGCTAATACCGTCTCACGGGTGGAGGTCAGCATGTTCCGTTGCTCCGGTTCACGCGTATTTCATGCCTGCACCATCACACCGTGCCAGAACGCCACGTGCCCAAGGATATTCGCCGCTGCCGCCTTGGGCTCCGGATAGAACCAAGCTGCTGCGGGGTTGACCTCCTCACCGACGACAACATCGAAATAACTGGCAGTGCCCTTCCACGGGCACACTGACTGTCGAGTGCTTTCGCGCAGGTGGTCGCGCTTGAGCGACTCCGGCGGAAAATAGTGATTGCCTTCGACTTCGATAGTGTCATTGCTCTCGGCGATAACGCAGTCTTTCCAGATGGCACGCATAAATCTGTCTCCGTAAGGATCGGTTTGCCAGCACCCAGCAAGGCTCAGTCCGAAGTAGGCGGTTGATCGTCTCCGGTCGCGCGCGTACGCACTTTGATCTCCCCGCTTAACGCGCGATGGACAGGGCAGCGATCGGCGATACCCAGCAGTTGCTGGGCAATGGCTGGGTCGAGGCCGCGCGGCAGGTGAATCGTACGTTCGATCTCCAGTACCTTGCCTTCACGCGACTCGCAGTCCGCGCAATCCTGCGCGTGGATATGTTGCTGGCTGAGGGTCACCGCGACCGGGTCCAGCTGCCAGCCCTTGCGTTCGGCCACCATGCGCAAGGTCATCGTGGTGCAGGCGCCCAGTGCCGCCAGCAGGTAGTCGAATGGTCCCGGGCCGGCGTCATCGCCGCCGACGCTGGCCGGCTCGTCCGCAAGCAGCTCGTGACGACCGGCCTGTACCAACTGGGTATAGCGACCGGCGCCGCTCTCGACCACGCGCACCTGACCTGCGGCCAGGGCATCCCGCGGCGGCACGGCGGGCAGCCAGGGCTGCACCCATGCGGCGATCACACTGGCCGCATACGCTGCCTGCTGACGACCGGTCAGCAAATGATTGGCGCCATCCAACGCCACAAAACTCTTGGGGTGGCGGGCAGCCTCGAAGATCCGCCGCGCCTGATCGATGCCGACTATCTCATCCCGCGGCGCATGCATGACCAGCAAGGCACAGCCCAGTTTGGCAATGCGCTCCTGCAGCCGTTGCGCCTTGAGGTCATCCAGAAATTGTCGCTGGATGCGAAACGGACGTCCGCCCAGCGACACGCCCACTTCCTGTTCGGTATCGAGTTTCGCCAGCACCTCCGCACCTAGTTGCTCAGTGACGTGGAGCGGTTCGGACGGCGCACCGATGGTCACCACCGCGCGCACTTCGGCAATCTTGTGTGCCGCGGACAGTACCGCCGCGCCGCCTAAACTATGGCCGATCAGCAGTGTCGGCGCCTGATGCTGCGTGCGCAGAAAATCTGCTGCGCACAGAAGGTCGGCCACATTGGAACTGAAGTTGGTATTGGCAAACTCGCCTTCACTCATGCCCAGCCCAGTGAAGTCGAAACGCAGCACGGCGATGCCTTGCGCGTTCAGTGCCGCGCTGATGCGCAAGGCGGCCAGCACGTCCTTGCCACAGGTAAAGCAATGGGCGAATAGCGCGTAGGCGCGCGGCGGGGTCGGCGGCATATCGAGCCTCGCCGACAAGAGGCTACCGTCATGGCCTGGAAATTCCACGTGCTTTGCTTTCATTGTCGCGACTCCCGTTGTGGACGCTTCACCACACTTCCTGCCCACGGTCCGGGAGGGTGAGGCGCTCGAAACGAATACTTGGATCGTCGCCGGGAAATGCCAGACGAAAAGCCAGTATGGGCACGAGCCGGTGGGTTAGCCAGCGACTCTTGCCGGTGCTTTCTGTTTGAGCTCTGCCGGCCAGCCACAGGTCAAGACCTGCGTAGAGAAACGAGTAGACACACGGCCGAGGCGGACTGCCTTCCTTCCGACGCGTGATGCAGAGGTACTTCCGGCGCACGTAGTAGTTGCCCTCGAACAGGGCAATCCCCCGCCCGGAAGGACCTTCGGCCAGCAAGCTGCCACTGGGTCTGTGTGTAACCCGCAGAATGGTCATCAGTGATCCGCCTCAACCTGAACCTACCCGATAGAGGCACCCATCCGCTCAAAGGATTCAGCGAGGCCACGCCCCGTGCAAAGGTCGCCGCGGCAACGGGAGCGCTGGAGCCATCCGTGCCTCATCGTCGCCTCGGCAGCGCGACGCCCACCAGCAGCATCGTCTCGCCCAGGTTGGGCGTTCGCGTGCTGCCATTGGAGATGTGCCGCAGCTCGATCGCGACATTGTGGTGGGACCAGCCCAGGGAACTGATGAATTGCTGGGTGCTGCTCAAGGCCGGGGTCTGCGGCATCTCCGCGCCGACCTGGAAGCTGAAGAACACGTGGTGCGATATCTCGGGGAAGCGCACACCCACAGCAGCGACCCACGCGGCCCGC
>JBDTBF010000007.1:0-23387 GCA_039924175.1 Rhodanobacter sp. | reverse complement strand
AATTTGATCAAGCCGATGCTGGCCGCTGGTGAACTGCGTTGCATTGGTTCAACCACGTTCCAGGAATATCGCGGCGTCTTTGAAAAAGACCACGCGTTGGCACGGCGCTTCCAAAAGATTGATGTCGTCGAACCCAGCGTGGCCGATAGCATCGAGATTCTGCGGGGTCTACGTTCGCGCTTTGAAGAACATCATCATGTGACGTATACCAACGAAGCGTTGAAGGCTGCGGTGGAATTGGCGGTGCGGCACATTCCGGACCGCTTGCTGCCGGACAAGGCAATTGATGTCATCGATGAAGCGGGTGCGCGGCAACGGTTGCTGCCCGAAGATCAGCGCAGCGGCAAGATTGATGTTGCCGAGGTGGAATACATCGTGGCCAAGATGGCGCGTATTCCGGCCAAGCAGGTGTCGGCTACGGACCGCGACGTGCTGCGTAATCTGGAACGTAATTTGAAGCTGGTGGTGTTTGGTCAGGACCCCGCCATTGAAGCGCTAGCCGCTTCGATCAAGATGGCCCGTTCCGGTTTGGCTGACCCCTCCAAGCCGATTGGTTGCTTCCTGCTGGCGGGCCCGACCGGTGTCGGCAAGACCGAAGTAACCAAGCAGCTGGCGTTGCAACTTGGCATCGAGATGATCCGCTTCGACATGTCCGAGTACATGGAGAGTCATTCGGTGTCGCGCTTGGTTGGCGCACCTCCTGGTTATGTCGGTTTTGACCAAGGTGGCTTGCTGACCGAAGCGGTGACCAAGCATCCGCATGCCGTGCTGCTGCTGGACGAAATCGAGAAGGCGCATCCGGACGTATTTAACGTGTTGCTGCAAGTGATGGATCGTGGCGTGTTGACGGATACCAATGGTCGCGAAGCCAACTTCAAAAACGTGATTGTGGTGATGACGACGAATGCCGGGGCACAAGTGGCGTCGCGGCGCAGCATGGGCTTTGTCGAGCAGAAGCATGAGTCCGACGCGATGGAAGTCATTCGGCGCACATTTACGCCTGAGTTCCGCAACCGGCTGGATGCCGTCATTCAATTCAGCTCACTAGGCTTTGAGCATGTTCTACGCGTGGTCGATAAGTTCCTGTTTGAGCTGGAGAGCCAGCTGACCGAGAAGCGTGTGAGCTTGGACGTTAATGCGGATGCTCGCCACTGGTTGGCCGAGCATGGGTTTGACCCACAAATGGGCGCACGGCCGATGGCGCGTGTTATCCAGGAAAAGGTGAAGCGGGCCTTGGCCGACGAGCTGCTGTTTGGCAAGCTAGTTGACGGTGGCACGGTGCGCCTGAGCGTGCGCGATGGCGAGCTGCAAGTGGATAGCGAAGCGTTGGAGCGGCTGCCTGCCGTCGTTGAGTGAGGGCAAGTTGGGTAGTCGGCGTCATCCTGGCGCCGGCTAAAACGCAGGCAAAGCAAAGGCGGCGCGAGTAGCGCCGCCCTTCTTACACCTGTCAGCCTTTCCCCGTTAGCAGCACTGCGCGCAAGCGCAACAGCGGTCGTCGCGGGAAGTAGCTACTTCATGCGGTACGTAATACGTCCCTTACTCAGGTCGTACGGGGTCATTTCAATCTTGACCTTGTCGCCCGTAAGAATGCGGATGTAGTGCTTGCGCATGCGGCCAGAAATATGAGCAATAACAACGTGCCCGTTCTCCAATTGCACACGAAACATGGTGTTAGGCAGGGTCTCTTGCACCGTGCCTTCCATTTCGATGACGTCGTCTTTAGCCATGTGTTCCGGTATTCACGCACAGCCGGTATGGCTGCGTAAGCTGTCAAGTATGCCACGAATAGGCGTTTTTTTGAAGAATAGTCACGCAATCGCTCAGGCGAAGTGCTGGTCCAGCTTGCGCTGAATCTCCTGCTCCACCATGCCTTTTAACGGCGACAGCAGCATACCCAGCTCGGCGTGAACCCGAATAGCGTCGCTGGTGACAGCAATGGATCCATTAACGCCGGGGCGGCTCAGTTGCAGCGTGTCGCCTTGCCACTGCCCTTGCATACCAAATTTTTCCTGCATGCTCGCGGCCACCTGGTCGACGATGGCGCGGGCCTCCGGCATGGGAAGTTGGTGGGGGCGGCAAATATCAATTTTGGACATGACTTGCTCGTTGATGGAAACGGCACATCTTAATGGCACCTCTACGGTAAGTGCGTGACCACTGATTATTGGTGAATTAGCATGCTAGAGTTTCATTGTCCATCGGCTGGTTCACTTAATGCGCATCGAATTTCCTCATGCGGCTCGCGAAGATTTTCGCTGGTCGCAGGCCCGACTATGCATTGGTAGTGCCGCAGGTAATGACCTCGTTTTGGCCACGACTCAGGCAGCTGCGCGACATTTGTGTATCGAGCAAGATCGGCGCGGCTGGGTGCTACAAGTATTGCCGCAAGCGGACCGCATTTATGTAAACGCTAGGCCTGTGCGCGAGCAGACTTTGTTGCGCGCGGGCGACGTGGTTAGCGTCGGCGATTGCCGGATGCTGCTGCGCGATGATGAGGATCCAGCGTCCCGGGTGACGGTCAATGTGCCCGAGCATAGTCGCTGCACGGTGGCGCTACGCGCCGTTGCCGGCCCGCTATCAGGCAAAATATTACCGCTGCGCGACAGTCTGGAACTAGGTCCACAAGGTCGCTACCCGCTGGAATTATCGCGTGGTGAAGTCGCTTCGCTACGCATTTTTTGGCAACGCGGCGAGTTGCGGCTGGAAGCAACATCGACGTCCGGGCTGCACCCGGTGCGCGTCAACGGTGTGGTGGCACAAGATCTGGCGCTGCAGCCAGGTGATCAAATTGGTTTGGGCACGCATCGCTTTGTGATCGAAGCTCCCGGCATGGAACCGGAACCGGAGATCGTCATGCCGCTGCCTGCTCCTGCGTCGTTGCCCGAAGCGGCGGCGGGACGCTCGGGTGAAGCATGGTGGCTGATCGTGACCGCTGCCGTGTTGGCGCTAGGTATCGCCTTGGTTTTGCTGGTTCGATTTTGATCGTTTAGGTGGCTAGTTGACGCTGCCATGCTGCGCCGCGCCATAATGCAGGCATCACTTTCCTTGGAGTGCTGTCGCGCGTGAATAGAGTCTGGAATTTCAGTGCTGGTCCCGCCGCTCTGCCGTTGGCCGTGCTCGAACGCGCGCAGCGCGAGATGCTGGATTGGAATGGCAGCGGCGCGTCGGTGATGGAGCAATCCCATCGCGGTAAGCGTTTCATCGACATGGCCGCACAGACCGAAGTGGATCTACGCGAATTGCTCGCCATCCCTGACGATTACGCGGTGCTATTCCTGCAAGGAGGCGCCACCCAGCACTTCGCCCAAGTCCCCATGAATTTGGCTGGTCCCGACGACAGTGCCGACTATGTCGTCAACGGGCATTGGGGAGCGAAGGCAGCTAGCGAAGCGTCACCCTACGTGCGCGTCAACATCGCGGCCAGCAGTCAAGCCGATGATTATCTGCAGCTGCCACCGCGTTCGTCGTGGCAGTTGAACCCGCAGGCGGCGTACGTGCACTACACGCCGAACGAAACCATTCATGGCGTTGAGTTTCACGATGTTCCTGATGTTGGCGACGTGCCGCTGGTCGCGGACATGTCGTCGAACATCTTGTCCGAGCCGCTGGACGTGTCGCGCTTTGGTTTGATCTACGCCGGTGCGCAAAAGAATATTGGTCCCGCGGGCTTGGTCATCATGATCATTCGGCGTGATCTGCTGGCACGCAATACGCGGCCGATGGCGCGTATTTTCCGCTATGCAGAGCAGGCAGCGAATAACTCCATGCTCAATACCCCGAACACTTGGGGCTGGTACGTGGCCGGCCTGACGTTCCAGTGGCTGAAAGAGCAGGGTGGGCTGGCGGTAATGGCCGAACGCAATCGTGCCAAGGCGGAATTGTTGTATCGCGCGATTGACACCTCATGCGGCTACTACAGCAACTCGGTAGATCTCGCCGCGCGTTCACGCATGAATGTTCGTTTTAATTTGCACGATGGCGCATTGGATGCGACCTTCTTGCAAGAGTCTGAGGCGGCCGGCTTGATGGCGCTGAAGGGCCATAAAGCGCTGGGTGGTATGCGGGCATCGCTGTACAACGCGGTGCCACTGGCGGCAGTCGAAGCGTTGGTCAGCTTTATGCGGGATTTTTCTCGCCGACACGGCTGATATTCCGATGCTTCGCCCGCATCCCACCATGACCGCGATATTCTGATTCTCTCTTAAATTGATGGCTACGGCATGACCGACGAAAAGATACCGCTGGGCGAAATGCGCGAGCGCATCGATAGCATCGACCGGCAGATTCAACAGTTAATTTCCGAGCGCGCACGGCGCGCGCAAGAAGTCGCAAAGGTGAAAGGCGAGGGCTTGTCGGCCATCGATTATTACCGCCCGGAACGCGAAGCTCACGTGTTACGCATGGTGGTGGATCGCAACGATGGCCCGTTGCCAGACACTGAGCTGGTGCGCCTGTTTCGCGAAATTATGTCCTCCTGTCTGGCGCAAGAAGACCCGTTAAAGATTGGCTTTCTTGGACCGGAAGGCACCTTCAGTGAGCAAGCGGTGCGCAAACATTTCGGGCACGCCGCTTACGGCTTGCCACTCGGAAGCATCGAAGAAGTGTTTCAGGAAGTAGCGGATGGCAACGCCGACTTTGGCGTGGTGCCGGTGGAAAATTCCGGCCAAGGCATGATTCAAATCACCCTGGATTTATTTCTTACCGCCAAAGCGATCATTTGCGGCGAAGTGGAACTACGCGTGCATCAATGTCTGCATTCGCAGCAAGGTCGGTTGGAGGATGTGCGGCGCGTGTATGCGCACGCGCAATCACTGCAGCAGTGCAAGGCGTGGCTGCGCGTTAATCTGCCGGGCGTGGAATGCCTTGCTGTAGGCAGTAATGCCGAAGGTGCGCGCCTAGCACGGCACACGGATAACGCCGCCGCCATTGCGGGGGAAACCGCGGGCAAGATTTATGGTTTGAAAACCTTGGCCTGCGGCATTGAAGATCGCCCCGACAACACCACCCGTTTTCTAGTGATTGGCCGGTCGTTATTTCCGCCTTCCGGCAACGATCGTACGTCGCTGTTGATTACGGTTGACGATCAGCCAGGCGCTTTGTACGCGGTGCTGAATCCGTTTGCCAAGCATGGCGTCAGCTTGAATCGGATCGAATCGCGACCGGCACATACCGGCAAATGGCAATATGCGTTTTTCCTTGACGTCTCCGGCCATATTGCTGACACGGCCGTAGACGCGGCGGTCCGTGATGTGCGGGAAACAGCGGCGAGCGTACGCGTGCTGGGTTCGTACCCCGTCGCGTTGCCGTAAGTCAGATGAGTAGGAGTCGCACCATTGAATCGTCTTGACTGGACTAGCCAGCGTGGCCAGCCGTTGCATGGCAGCGTTCGTGTGCCGGGTGATAAATCCATCTCACATCGCGCGTTGATGCTTGCCGCCATTGCTGAGGGTGATTCGCATATACGTGGCTTTCTGGAAGGCGAGGACACGCGCGCCACGGCTGCCGTCTTGGCTCAGTTGGGCGTCAGCATCGAGCAACCGGCCGTGGGTGAACGCGTAGTTCACGGCGTGGGTTTGCATGGTTTGCGCGCGCCTGCCGAGCCGCTGGATTGTGGCAACGCCGGCACGGGTATGCGCCTGTTGGCAGGCTTGCTTGCTGGGCAGGCGTTCGACAGTACCTTGACGGGCGACGCTTCGTTGTCCAAACGTCCGATGGGGCGAGTCACTGAGCCACTGCAACAAATGGGCGCGCGTATCGACAGTAACGACGGCCTGCCACCTTTGCATATCCATGGCGGACAAACGCTGCATGGGTTTCGCTATCGGTCGCCGGTAGCCAGCGCACAAGTAAAGTCGGCGGTGTTGCTAGCCGGCTTGTACGGCAGTGGCTCAACCGAAGTGATGGAGCCGAATCCGACGCGCGATTACACCGAACGCATGCTGGCGGAGTTTGGCTGGCCGATTCGTTTTGCGCCAGGCTACGCCCGGCTTAGTGGCGGCATGGTGCTGCATGGCACCGACGTTGAGGTGCCGGCAGATTTTTCCTCCGCCGCATTTTTCATGGTTGCCGCAAGTATTGTCCCCGGCTCGGATCTCAGCTTGCCGGCGATCGGCCTCAATTCGCGCCGCACTGGTTTGCTGCATGCATTGCGCTTGATGGGCGCAGACATTGTTATTGCCAATCCGCGCGAAAGCGGCGGCGAGACCGTCGCGGATGTGCGGGTGCGCTACGCCCCATTGCACGGCATTGAGTTGCCCGCGGCGCTGGTGCCGGACATGATCGACGAATTCCCGGCGCTATTTATTGCTGCCGCCGTAGCTGCAGGCGATACCCTGATTCAAGGTGCCGCCGAGTTGCGCGTCAAGGAATCCGATCGCATTGCGACGATGGCTACTGGGCTACGCGCGCTGGGTGTCGTCATCGAGGAAACGCCGGACGGTGCCGTCATTCATGGCGGGCACTTGGGCGCAGGCCAAGTTGAGACGCATCTTGATCACCGCATTGCGATGAGTTTTGCCGTCGCTGGCTTGGTCGCCTCGGGACCGGTACACATCAACGATTGCCGACATGTAGCTACTTCGTTTCCCGACTTTCTAGACATAGCGAACGGGTGTGGTTTCGCGCTGCGGCTCGCGGCTTGACGCAGCATTCGCCGCGGCTTCCTTGCCGCTAGGAGCGTGGGCGGTAGAAACGAAGTGAGCGAGGCAACGTGGTTTTGAGTCAGATTTTTCGATTATTTGAGGCGAATAGCCGTAGCTATTCAACGAAAAGGAGTGGGAAAGTTGGCCAAAACTGCGCAGCCGCAGCCGCTTGTGTTTCTGCCGCCCACGCTTCTAGGCTTGCCATCTGATTAGAGGTTTTTCATGTCCCACGCTACGCCACCATTTATCGTCGCCATCCCCGCCCGTTACGGCTCTACGCGCTTGCCGGCGAAACCGTTGCGGACAATTGGCGGCATCCCGCTGGTTGTGCGCGTGGCACAACGCGCTTTGCTGGCGGGTGCCAGCGAGGTGGTAGTAGCAGTGGACGATCAGCGGATCGCCGACGCGTTGGTTGGGCAGGGCGTCACGGTATGTATGACGCGTAGCGATCACGCCTCTGGCAGTGACCGCTTAGCCGAGTGCGCCGCGCACTTTGGTTGGGCCGATGACGCCATTGTGGTGAACCTGCAAGGCGACGAGCCGTTTGCGCCCGTGGCCGGTATTCGCGCGGTGGCGCAATCGCTGGCCGAAGATGGCGCGCCGATGGCGACGCTGGCCACCGTGATTACCGATGCAGATGAACTGTTTGATCCCAACGTGGTGAAGCTGGTGCGCGCCAGTAATGGCCACGCGTTGTATTTCAGCCGTGCACCGTTGCCATGGGCACGTGATGCGTTTGCGCAGGGCCGGCATACGTTACCGACTGGCATAACGTTTTTGCGGCACATTGGTATCTACGCCTATCGCGCTAAGTTTTTGGCGCAATACACCGGTCTGCCGCGCACGCCGCTGGAACAGGCCGAATCGCTGGAACAATTGCGTGTCTTGGAAAACGGCCACGCTATTGCCGTGCGTTTAACGCCTGAGCCATTTCCGCCGGGCATTGACACACCGGCAGATCTGGAGCGCGCCGAACGCTGGGTGAACAGCCACGCATAAGTACGCTGCCGCACGCATCGAACGCCTGATCTAGCGCAGCCAGTCATCGCTGGCACCGGCTAGAATAGCCATATGCAATCTGTGCAACCGCCACCTTTTGACGGCAAGGCTTTCGTCCATACCCTAAGTGCCTCGCCCGGCGTTTATCGCCACTTTGATGCGGCTGGCGAGTTGCTGTACGTCGGCAAAGCCAGCAACCTCAAAAAGCGTGTCAGCAACTATTTTCTGAATCCGCATCTGGAGCGGCGCATCGCGGCGATGGTGGCGCAGATTGCGCGCGTCGAAATTACCGTCACGCGTACCGAAGGTGAAGCGCTGCTGCTCGAATCGCAGCTGATCAAGTCGCTGAAGCCGCGCTACAACATCTTGCTGCGCGACGACAAAAGTTATCCGTACATCTATTTGTCTACTGGCGAAGACTACCCGCGGCTGGCGTTTCACCGCGGTGCGAAGAACAAACCAGGGCGCTATTTCGGGCCGTATCCAAGTACCTATGCGGTGCGTGAAAGCCTCAACCTGATGCAGAAGCTGTTCAAGATACGCCAGTGTGAAGATAGCTACTTCCGCCATCGCACGCGGCCTTGCCTGCTGTATCAAATTGGCCGTTGCAGCGCGCCGTGCGTCGCCATGATTAATGTCGCCGATTACGCCAACGACGTGCGCCACGCCGAGATGTTTCTGGAAGGTCGTAGCACCGCGATCATCGACGAGTTAGCTGATTCGATGGAGCAAGCGAGCAAGGCATTAAATTTCGAGCGAGCGGCCAAATTGCGCGATCAAGTGGCTGCGTTACGCCAGTTGCAAGCAGAGCACCACGTACAAGGTGCCAGTGCCGACATGGACGTGATCGCGTGTCGTATCGAGTCCGGCTTGGCCTGTGTCAGCGTGCTGTTTTTTCGCGATGGCATCAGCTTGGGAACGCGCGACTTCTTTCCACGCCTCGCGCTGGACGCCACGCCGGCGGACGTGCTCGGGCAATTTATTGCCCAGTACTACCTCGATCGCCCGGTGCCGCGCGAATTAGTTCTTGGCGAAGCACTGGAAGATCAAACCATCTTGACCGAGGTGCTGTCGCAACACGCGGGGCATGCAGTGCAGTTGAAAATCAGCGTACGCGGCGAGCGTGCCCGCTTCCTGCAGATGGCCGAGCGCAATGCGCAAGCGTCATTGACGGTGCGCTTGGCCAGCCGCCAAACGCTAGGTACCCGGTTTGAAGATTTACAAAAATTGCTGGAGTTGGACGAGCCGCCGCGGCGAATTGAATGTTTCGATATCAGTCACACCATGGGCGAAGCCACCGTGGCGTCGTGCGTGGTGTTTGGGCCAGAAGGCCCTGAGAAGTCGCATTACCGTCGTTTCAATATCGCTGGCATTACGCCGGGCGATGACTATGCGGCGATGCATCAGGCGCTGACGCGCCGTTTCCGTCATCTTGCCGCTGGCGAAGGCATGCGTCCAGATATCTTGCTGATTGACGGCGGCAGTGGCCAGGTCGCGCAGGCGCTGGACGTGCTGCAAGACCTTGGCGTTAACGGCATTCAAGTGATTGGCGTCGCCAAAGGGCCGGGCCGCCGCGCTGGTGAAGAAACCTTGGTGCTGGCTGATTCGGGCCGCGAGTTGCATCCGGGTTCGGCGTCGCCCGCGCTCCATCTGGTCGCCGCTGTGCGCGACGAGTCGCATCGCTTTGCAATTACCGGTCATCGTAAACGGCGTGACAAGGCGCGCGAGCATAGTGTGTTGGAAGATGTGCCCGGCATTGGCCCGCGCAGACGCTCAGCGCTGCTACGCGCGTTTGGTGGGCTGCAAGGCATTGAAGCCGCGGGAGTAGAGGAGTTGATGCAAGTGAATGGCATCAATCGTGATTTGGCCGAACGCATTTACGGCAGCCTGCATGGCTAAGCGTTTGTTGGGCGGTTGCTGATCGAGTCGAGAATTTGGCAGTGAGATGACCGATTCCTGACGATTGGCGGGCTCCTCCTGGTTCCATGGATCAAGAATCGGCGGGAATAGGGTTCGCTCAGTTGGACTCGCAGGCCAGCCGATCGAAGTCCGCCAGAATCATGGCGATCACTGTTGCGCTACACATCGTTGCAACCGAGCCATGCGACACTAGAGGCAATAACGGGAACGAATCATGCGCATTAACTTACCCACGTGGCTGACCTTGTTTCGCATCGGCTTGCTGCCGGTGATGGTGGCGGTGTTCTACACGCCGTTTCCGGGCCACAACATTACCGCTGCCGTCGTGTTTGTATTGGCTGCGGTTACCGATTGGCTGGACGGCTATTTGGCGCGGCGTATGAACCTGACTTCTGCGTTCGGCGCTTTCCTTGACCCCGTTGCGGACAAGCTAATGGTGGCCGTCACGCTGTTTTTGCTGGTGGAGTCGCATCGCGGCGGCTGGCCCGGTATCTTGATGGCGCTGACTGCCGCCGTCATCGTTGGCCGGGAAATTAGCGTCTCTGCTTTGCGTGAATGGATGGCGCAAATCGGCATGCGTGCGACAGTGAAGGTGGCGTTTATCGGCAAACTTAAGACCGTCATGCAGATGATCGCGCTGGTGGTGCTGATCGTGCAGCATGAAAAAGCCGCCGAAGCGCTCCGTCTGTATCACATTGGTGAAGGGTTGCTGGTGGTAGCTGGCATCCTGACCATCTGGTCCGGCTTGTACTACTTACGTGCCGCATGGCCAAGTTTGCGCGACGACTCCACCCGGCTGTGAACTAGGAGTCTGTCCGACTTTGGCCGGCGGGTTTGTAAGTCCGATTGAGCATTCCACTATGTGCCCACTCTTGCTGCATACAACCACGACGGACCCGCGACTCGTCAAAAGCCTGTCCGCACCTAGCCGAATGCTCGACTCGACGTCCAACAGCGCGACCGACTCTTGGTGATAGCGACATATAATTAGTGCGTATGGGGTTGACGATCTGCATTTACGCGTTAAAATTCGGCGCTCTAGTGCGGGAATAGCTCAGTTGGTAGAGCACGACCTTGCCAAGGTCGGGGTCGCGAGTTCGAGTCTCGTTTCCCGCTCCAGTTTTTCTACAAAGCCTCGATGTTCGAGGCTTTGTTGTTTGTGCGATAAGCGTTCGCTGGGTGTAGCGATTGATAGGCAACTAGCGGCCATTAAATGCTGCATAGCTATTCACAAATGGATTTGTTCTGGTATCATTAGCGGCTCCGGTGCGGGAATAGCTCAGTTGGTAGAGCACGACCTTGCCAAGGTCGGGGTCGCGAGTTCGAGTCTCGTTTCCCGCTCCAGTTTTTCTACAAAGCCTCGGCCTACCGAGGTTTTGTTGTATAGAGCAAGCTGTGATCAACATGATCGTCAGCGCAATAAGCAATGGCCTGGTGGCAGAGTGGTCATGCAGCGGCCTGCAAAGCCGCGTACGCCGGTTCGATTCCGACCTAGGCCTCCATTGCATTGGGCTGTAACCAGCCTCAGAAAAGCCCGCCACTCAGCGGGTTTTTTGTTGTCCGCAGGATATCGACTTCTCGTTTGTTGGCGTCAGTCTCACGTAGTGAGACAGGCAGCTCGTGTAATGCAGCGACCTTGCCCGAGCTCTCGCCATGAATGCCTTACCCGACCGCTACCAAGCTGTTGATGACCTTGTTTTGCGGGATCCAGGGGATGGCCGCACGCTGGCGCAACGTTTGCGTAAGCGCTACGCAGCGCGCATTACCGGTTCGTTTGTCGTGGCGGGGCAGGCCGGTTCCTTTGCGCCGTTGCCGGACGACTTGCCGCCAGCGCTGGCACAGGCATTACGCCAGCGCGGCATCACCCAGCTGTATAGCCATCAGGCGGAAGCGTGGAATGCGACGCGTGCGGGTGAACATATTGCCGTAGTTACGCCGACGGCTTCGGGCAAATCACTTTGCTATACGTTGCCGGTGATCGCGGCGGCCATGACACGGCATGCCAAAGCGCTGTATTTGTTTCCGACCAAGGCGCTGGCGCAAGACCAAGTGGCGGAGCTGCTGGAACTGAATGCGGCCGGCCAACTCGGCGTCAAGGCCTTCACCTTCGATGGCGATACACCGGGCGATGCTCGTCAAGCCATTCGCCTGCATGGCGACGTGGTGGTCAGTAACCCGGACATGCTGCACCAGGCGATCCTTCCGCATCACACCAAGTGGGCGCAGTTTTTCGAAAACCTGCAGTACGTGGTAATCGACGAGGTGCACACGTATCGCGGTGTGTTTGGTTCGCATGTTGCCAATGTCATTCGCCGGCTGAAGCGAGTGTGTGCGTTCTACGGCGTCAGCCCGCAATTTATCTTGTGCTCGGCCACCATCGGCAACCCGCAACAGCATGCCGAAGCCTTGATCGAAGATCACGTTACGGCCATTACGCAAAGCGGCGCGCCAACCGGCGATAAGCATGTGCTGCTGTGGAATCCACCGGTAGTTAATCCCGACCTTGGTCTGCGTGCATCGGCGCGTTCGCAAACCAATCGCATTGCGCGGCTGGCGATCAAGTCCGGGATGAAGACGCTGGTGTTTGCGCAAAGCCGCACCATGGTGGAAGTGCTGACGAAATACCTGAAGGACGTGTTTGATCACGACCCACGCAAGCCACCGCGCATTCGTGCCTATCGCGGTGGTTATTTGCCGAAGGAACGGCGGGCCGCGGAGCGCGATATGCGCGCCGGTAATATCGATGGAGTAGTTAGCACATCGGCGCTGGAGCTGGGCGTGGATATCGGCAGTCTCGACGTCGTAGTGCTGAACGGTTATCCCGGTTCAGTGGCGGGTACGTGGCAACGCTTCGGTCGTGCTGGTCGACGGCAGCAAGCATCGCTGGGCGTGCTGGTTGCCAGCAGCGCTCCGCTGGACCAATACCTTGTGCGTCACCCCGAATTCTTTCAAGAGGCGACGCCTGAGCACGCGCGCATCGCGCCAGACCAACCACTTATCTTGCTGGACCACATTCGCTGCGCTGCTTTCGAATTGCCGTTCGTGGGTAATGAGGTATTCGGACAAGGTGCTGCAGCGCCGTGGTTGGAAGTGTTGGAAGAAGATGGCGTGCTGTATCACGAGGGCGACCGTTGGGAATGGATCGCCGACAGCTACCCCGCTGGCGCGGTATCGCTACGTTCGGTGGCCGATGGCAACTTTGTCGTGGTAGATCGCAGCGCTGGCAAGCAAAACATCATTGCTGAAGTCGATTACAGCGCAGCGGCAGTGACCTTGTACGAAGGTGCCATCCATATGATTCAAGCGGTGCCGTATCAAGTGGAACGACTCGATTGGGAAGGGCGCAAGGCTTACGTCACGCGCACGCACGTCGATTACTACACCGACGCCATCGACTACACGAAACTAAAAGTGCTGGACTGTTTCGACAGTTCTCCCGCCGGCCGCGGTCAGGCGCATCACGGTGAAGTGCATGTCGTGCGGCGCGTTGCCGGCTACAAGAAAATTCGCTATTACAGCCACGAAAATATCGGCTATGGCCCGGTGAATCTGCCGGATCAGGAACTACACACCACAGCGGTGTGGTGGCAGTTGTCGCAGCAAGCGTTGGATACCGAATTTGCAGATCGTCAGGAAGCGCTGGATGGCTTTTTAGGTGCGGCATACGCGCTGCATATCGTAGCCACCGTCGCCGTAATGGCTGAGGCACGCGATCTACAGAAGTCGGTCGGCAGTGGCGACGGCACATGGTTTATCAGCGCTGACGCGCTCGGTCGCGGCGAAATTCGCGGCAGCGACGGACAGCCCACCGCGCTCGCACCCAACGCGCCATTTACGCCCACAGTGTATTTGTACGACGCGTTTCCCGGCGGCGTTGGCTTGAGTGCGCCGTTGTTTGAGCGACGCGAGGATCTGGTCGCCAAAGCGCAAACCATGATCGCGCGCTGCGACTGCACGGGCGGTTGCCCCGCCTGTGTCGGGCCGATTCTTGCGGCAGATGAAGCAGCATCCTATTCGCCCAAAGCGTTAGCCATACGCGTGCTGACCCTGCTGGCATGCCTGTGAACGACCTCGCGCAAAAGCTGCGTGGCTTGCGTACGCAGGCGGGCATAAATATCGGTGCAACGCGCCTTCCCAAAGTGGCCAACATCTCCGAGGCCACGATACCTGCGGATGTGCGCCGTCTATGGCAATTGCGCACGCGGCTTACTCACAGCTCGTCCGCTTTCGTTTCGCGCGATCGCGATGTGCCTGGCGACGAGATTGCGCCCGGCTTACACCTAGTTGAAACTTGGATGGATTGGCCGCCGCCGCAAGGTCCGATCGATGCACGCTTCGCGCGCTTGGATGAGCCAGTGGATGTTGCCAAGCTATTGCACTTTGATACCGAAACGACCGGCCTTGCTGGCGGCACCGGCACGCGCGCCTTCATGATCGGCGCTGGCGACTGGGTCGGGCAGCGCTTTCGCGTCCGGCAACTCACCATCACCACCATGGCCGCCGAAGCCGCCATGCTGCGCACCTTTGCTGCGTGGGTCAGCGCCGATAGCGTACTGGTCAGCTACAACGGCAAATGCTACGACTCGCCGCTACTCACTACACGTTATCGCCTCGCGCGTCTGCCAAACCCATTGCTCGGCCTGCGTCATCTGGATTTGTTGCATCCCGTACGCCGCCACTGGAAGCACACCTGGGAAAACTGCCGCCTCGCTACCGCGGAACGGCAACTGCTGGGTGTGGCGCGTGAAGATGATCTCCCCGGCGCCGAATGCCCCGCCGCATGGCTCACCTACCTACGTGGCGGGTCTGCCGCCAATCTGCGCCGCGTCATGCTGCACAACGAACAAGACCTGAAAAGCCTTGCTGGCGTGCTGCTGCGGATGGCGCGCGATTGTGCAGAAGAAGCGCCTCTCTAGGAAAGCTCTACACGACACATTATCTCGGCCGGCCGCAACAATCGAGACTGGTCATTCCGTGGCTTCGCGCGCGTTTGATGGGTACCTACCGGGCTGACAGGTGTCGAAATCCAACGTGTCGCTCCCGCGAAGGCGAGAGCCGGGTTTCTTGGGCGAGGTAATTCTACGGCCAGCAGTAAGAGCCATTAGATGGCCAGCTATTAGCCGTTGCAAAACACTTTCAGCGAAGGGCGTGCTGGAACAGAGACCGCGGGTCCGCTCACGCCATCCTTGGCGCTTGTGGACCGGGCGAATTAAACGAACTCAGACCGAAGTCTGGTTTGCCTGACTCAGGCCGGTGACGGCGACTTTGCCGCCAGCATTCGGTGCCGTAGCGATGGCGCCCTTGGCGATCACCGCGCCCGTCGGCTGACCGGTCGGCGAACCGCCGAGCGGCTCGACTGAAACGGCGAGAGCAGCAGTCGGACCGAGTTGTGCCAGCAAGGCTGGATCAAGCGTGATGGTGGTGGGACTGTTGAGCGCGATCATGCCGACCGAAATAGGTTTGCCACCGGCCGGAATCAGCCACAACTCAGGCGCACGATCTGGTGCAAAGGCCAGTGGTGTTGCTGGCACCACGATCATGCGGCTGTGCTGTAGGTCCATCGTCGCGGTCCAGCCGGTGCTGCCGTTGTCTTGCTGGATGGTGGCGGCCATGTAGCCGACGCTGGCGACGCTTGGCGTAGGCGCTGAAGTGGGGCGGGGTAGTGCCACCACAACGAGCAGCGCCACGGCTACGGCGCTGGCACCAATGCCGAACCAATGCCATAGCTGCAGGTTGTTCCAAAGGCCTGGTTTTGGCGCCTGCGTGCGAGTGGGTGCAGCGGCGTCCAGTTGTAAATAGTCATGGATTCGCGCCCATACATAAGGGGCAGGCGCAACGTCCTCGAGGGTATCGGCCAATGGAATTAACCGACGCTGCCAGAGCGCCACCGCGGTAGCCGCTTCGTCCGAGTCCAGCACTTCGCGTGCTACTTCGGCGCGCGTGTCGGCGTCGAGCACGCCTAATACGTACTCGGCGTAGCGCAGGTTGTGGTTGTTGTCGTCGGTAGGCGAGTTCATGAGTCCAGGCACGTGCGGAGTTGCATTAAGCTGCGGCGGATCCAGCTTTTCATCGTTCCGAGCGGCACCTTGCAGCGTGTCGCTAATTCGTTATACGTAGCGCCGGAGAAAAAAGCTTCACGTACCGAGCTTTGTTGTTGAGGTTCCAGTTCATCGAGGCACTGTTGCAGGCGTTGATTCTCCTGACCGGTTTCTGCGTCGCTGGCGGGCGTGGCTTGTTCGTCGACCAGCTCGTCGAAGCGAGCGGGATCGTCCAGCAGCTCTTCGCGGTGCTGGCGCAAGCGGTCTATCGCCTTGTTGCGCGACAACGTGACCAGCCACGTGATGGCGCTGGCTTTTACTGCATCGAAGCTTGCGGCCCGACGCCACACCGTGGTGTAGGTTTCTTGCAGAACTTCCTCGGCTGCACCACGATCTCGCAGCATGCACAGACACACACCGAACAACTTGGATGATGTGCGTTTGTACAACTCGGCGAACGCTTTTTGATCGTTACGACCAGTTTGCAGCAATAGCTGATTGAGCTCGTCGCGTTCGGCAGGGCTACTGACATTCATGGGCAAATCATCCGGTAGTCAGGCGCGCGTTGATTTCGGCCAGGTCGTTTTGCATAGCGCGAAAAATACTCAGTACGGCGTGAAGGTGCTGTCTCGCGCTGGGGAGCTCACCCGCCCGCTGGAGGCGCCGCGCTGGCACATATGCGTCCTGCACCGTTGTCCCTACTACAACCAGTGGCAGGCATTTGGTCTGCGCCTTGCAACGGCCCTCATCATGAAAATTATTCGTTGTTGCGCCCGACCAAGGCCAATCAGATCGGCATCTTCGGTTTCGGGGGCGACAAGAACAATTCGTAGAAGCCGCAGCTTGAGCGCTCGGTGGCGTACTTGCTTAGCCGCAATTGGGCGGTGGGGCCGAGTATCGGCAGGAGCCGAGCAATCTGGATATTGCCAAAGAAGACAACTGGTTCGACGCGTTTGTTGCATGGGCTCCGAACAAGCACGTCTCGCTGACGTTGGCGTATGCCGACCGTGGCAACATCGTCATCAAAGACAACCGACGTGGTGTGTACGCCTCAGTGCAAGTCGGGTTCTGATCACGCACGTCCGAATCAAGTACGTTCGGATCAAGTACGTCTTGCTCGAAGCCGTTCTGATTGAACCCACTTTTCATCATCTTGACCTACCCGACATTTCCCCATGTACAAATATTCTCTTTTGGCTGCGACACTCGCCAGCACCATGATGTTTGCTCAATCCGCATCCGCCCAAGACGCCACGCCGATGACGGCTCCGCAATCGGCAGCCATGGCCGCTAGTGCACTGCGAGATCCCGCACTCAAGCCCGTCTTCGATCAGTTCGGCGGCAAGGCTGGGCTGGTGACTTTGATGAACGATTTCATGGACAACTTGATGGCGGACTCGCGTACGAAGCCGTACTTCGCGCCGACCGATCGCGAGCACATCAAGTAAAGAGTTGGTTGATCAGTTTTGCGTGATTCTGGATGGTCCCTGCACGTACACCGGCAAGGACATGGCCTGCCTGCGCCGTGCAGGGGTGTATATCGTGCGGCCTTCAGTGCATTGGTGGAAGACCTGCAAGTGGCCACAACCAACGATCGCCTCCGGCGACGTGTCGAATACTTTGGTGTACTTCGTGCCAAAAGCGGGTGCCGCGGACGTCAAGCCTGGGCACTACACTAACTATTGCCAGCGTCGCACGCGCTCGCGTGGTGCGCGAACCACAACGCGTAGTGTGTAACTGAAGAGGAATCAATCGGCAACGCCAGGGATATCTACCGCTTGCTGATTTTCTTGCGAGCAACCTTTTTTGCTGGTTTAGACGCGCATAGCCGACCGCCCTTTATGTCCGGTGTGCAGTAAATGGCGTAGAGCGTGGAGATGATCTTCTGCGCCGGCCCTTGCTCAAGCGAGTACCAGATGGTCTGTGCCTCGCGGCGGGTCAGTACCAGTCCTTCCTCACGCAATTTCGCCAAGTGCTGAGATAGCGCCGACTGACTGAGGTCCGGCAGCTGCGCGTTGATCTGGCCGACTGACATTTCATGACCCACCAGCAAACAGAGCACGCGCAGTCGTTGCTCGTTGCCCAGCGTCTTGAGTAATCGGGAGGCGTCCGCAGCCTGTGACTGCATCGCGCTCAGGTTGGCATTGGCTATTAGCGACACGGCTTCACTTCCCGAATGGCAGGTACTGACAGGACTCTCGCGGGTTGACGTTAACATGCATTACTAATTAAGCTACAGCTAATGTAGCGTTTTATTTAATAATACTCTTGGCTGGCTTTGATTTGATTACCGTCAAGTGACCGTGTCGTACGAGAGGGCACCCTGTGAGTAGTTCCAAGCGATGTAGTTGTTCTTGAATCCATACCGATAGGGATCAGGCCATGGCAAAGATTGTGATTCTTGGTGCGGGGCTGGGCGGCATGTCGGCTGCGTATGAAATCCGCGCAATGCTTGGCAGTGAACATGAGGTCATCGTGGTAGGTGAGGGGCCGCTGTTCAACTTCACGCCCTCCAACCCGTGGGTTGCCGTAGGTTGGCGTAATCAGGACGACATCCAGGTGGCGGTGAAAGATCCGCTGCAACGACGCGACATCCATTTCATCGATGTGCTGGCCGACAAGTTGCTGCCAGACGACAGGCAGCTTCTGCTGCACGACGGACGCAAGATCGACTACGACTACCTGGTCGTAGCGACTGGGCCGCGCCTTGCGTTTGAACGCGTGCCCGGAACCGGGCCGAAAGGTTACTCGCAGTCGATTTGCACCGGCCCGCATGCGCATGCCGCGTGGCGGGCGTATCAGGAGTTTTTGAAGCATCCCGGCCCGATCGTGATCGGCGCAGTGCAGGGTGCGAGCTGCTTCGGTCCGGCCTATGAATTCGCGATGATCGTAGATACCGATTTGCGCCGGCGCAAGCTGCGCGACCGAGTGCCCATGACCTACGTGACCTCCGAGCCCTACATCGGCCACATGGGGCTGGGTGGCGTCGGCGATTCCAAGGGCTTGCTCGAATCCGAAATGCGTCAGCGTCACATCAAGTGGGTCACCAATGCGCGGGTGACATCGGTAGAAGCGGACAAGATCAATGTCGAGCAGCTCGATGAACACGGCGGGGTGCAGGAAACCCGTGCGCTGCCGTTCGCGTTCTCGATGCTGCTGCCGTCGTTCGCCGGTGTCGACGCCGTGCAAGGTATTGATGGGCTGGTCAATCCGGGCGGCTTCATCTTGATTGATGCACACCAGCGCAACCCGAAATACCCGAACATCTTTGCCGCTGGCGTCTGCGTGGCCATTCCACCAGTGGAGGTGACGCCGGTGCCGACCGGCGCGCCAAAGACCGGCCTGATGATTGAATCCATGGTCACCGCCATCGCGCGCAATCTTCGCGACGAGCTAGCCGGCAAACCGGCGCGAGCACGCGCCACTTGGAATGCAATGTGCCTCGCCGACATGGGGGATGGTGGCTTCGCCTTCATCGCCTTGCCGCAGATTCCGCCGCGCAACGTTACCAAGTCGATGACTGGCAAATGGGTGCATCTGGCCAAGGTCGCTTATGAAAAGTATTTCCTGCGCAAGATGCGCAAGGGCAACGCGTACCCGGCTTACGAGAAATACATCATGCGAGCGTTCGGTATCGATCGACTAAAACCTGATGAGGATGTCGACGAGTGAGCGCCTCGACCCACGCACTGCCGACACATCAAGCAAGGGCACTCCAATGAACTGGAAAAACGCGACTGATCGTTATGGTTCGCTGTCGATCTTCATGCACTGGCTGATGTTGGCGCTGTTGATTGGCGTGTATGCGTGCATCAACCTGCGCGAGCTGTATCCCAAGGGTAGTGACCTGCGCGATGGCTTGAAGATGTGGCACTTCATGTTTGGCCTGAGCGTGTTTGCGCTGGTCTGGTTGCGTCTAGCGATACGTTTCGTCACGCCGTCGCCACAGATGTCACAGCACATTGCTATGTGGCAGCGTCGTTTGGCGGGGCTGATGCACGCTGCGCTGTACGCCTTTCTGATCATCATGCCGGTGCTTGGCTGGCTGACCTTAAGTGCCGGCGGCAGAGTGATCCCATTCTTCGGTCTGGAGTTGCCTGCACTGATCGCGCCGGACAAAGCGTTCGCCAGCTCAGTCAAGGAAGTGCACGAAACCATCGGCACGATCGGCTACTACTTGATAGGACTGCACGCCGCCGCAGCGCTGTTCCACCACTACGTCGTGCATGACGACACTTTGCTGCGCATGTTGCCACGACGCAAGAAAGGCGGTGCCGCAGCGCCACGTGACTGATTCAAAATAGGAGATTGTCATGTACTACATCGTTGAAACCAACAAGTCGTTCGAACAAGCCACAACTGATCTGGATGCCGCAGTGAAGCGCCATCAGTTTGGCGTGCTGCACGTGCATGACCTCGGTACGACGCTGCGCAGCAAGGGTATCGACTTTGCCGAGCAGTGCAAGGTGTTCGAGGTGTGCAGCCCGCAGCAGGCAGCAAACGTGTTGGCGATCGACATGCAGCTCAACATGGCGTTGCCGTGCCGCATCTCGGTGTATTCGAAGGGCGGCAAGATCTACCTCGGCATGATCAACCCCCAACAGATGCTGGCTCAGCTTTCCAGCGATTCGCGCTTGGCCACGATTGCCGCCGAGGTCGAGCGCGCCACCCGCGAGATGATTGACGAAGCGCGCTGATCATCTTTTCGATAGCGACGCGCACCGCCCCATCTGAGGAACGTGACCATGAATATCGACCGTGTCGTCTTGGCTTTTGCCGGCAGCGTGGTGCTACTGAGCGTCGCGCTTGGCTATTTCGTTTCGCCGTGGTGGTTGTTGCTCGCAGTATTTGTCGGGGCCAACCTGTTGCAGTCGGCGTTTACCGGCTTCTGTCCACTGGCGAAAATTCTCAGCTCGATGGGTTTGAAGCCGGGTTGCGCGTTCCGATCCTGATTCATTCACGCCTGTAGTGAGTTCACTCCATGAAGTTCGACCTGCGTCTTCTCGCGCTGTCCACCGTGCTAGCCGCACTCGTGGCCTGTGGCGGCAAACCAGCCGCCCTTGGCGCTACCGCGTCGCCGGCCGCGCTGGCTGCCAGCGCGGTGCACGCGCAATCGTCTCAGAGCGAACAAGTATGGGACGGTGTAGTAGAGGCGGTGAATCAGGTGACAATCACCGCGCAGACCAACGCGCGAGTGCTTGAGCTGCCGTACGACGTGAACGACGTCGTGGCGAAGGGTGATGTGCTGGTGCGCTTCAGCGACGTTGAGCAGAAGTCCGCACGCAACGCAGCGCAAGCGCAAATTTTCTCCGCACAGGCGACCTACAAGGATGCGCAGGCGTCGTACGAACGCATCGCAGCGGTATATGCGAAGGGTTACGTGTCCACCGCGCAGATGGATCAGCAACGCGCCACCCGCGATGCCGCGAAGGCGGCGTTGCAAGCAGCGCGTGCCCAATTCAGCGAAGTCGGCCAGCAACTTGACTACACCGTGCTGCGTGCACCGTTTGCCGGCATCGTTACACAGCGCTTGGTGCGTGTGGGGCAGGCCGTGCAGGCTGGTCCGCCATCACCGCAGCCCTTGATCCAACTGCAGGCGTTGGACGACCTGCGCGTCAACGTGCAGGTGCCGCAGAGCGCGGTCGCGGCGATTCGCACGGCCCACGCGGCCGAGGTGTTGCCGGTTGGCGGGCAACCGATCACGGCCAGCACGGTCGAGGTTTTCCCCTATGCCGACCCTGCGACGCACAGTTTCAACGTGCGCCTGCAGCTGCCCGCTGGCGACACCGGTCTGTATCCGGGCATGACAGTGAAGGTGGCCTTTGCAACCGGTGAGATGCAGCGCCTGCTGGTGCCGGTCGCGTCGCTGGTGCAGCGTGGTGAGCTGGTGGCCGTGTATGTGATTGGCGAACACGATGTCACGCTGCGGCAAGTGCGCGTCGGCAACCGCGACGGTGGCGAGGTGGAAGTGCTGGCCGGGCTCGACGACGGTGAGCGCGTGGCCCGTGATCCATCAGCAGCGATCGCCTGGCTGGCCCGGCGCAACGCCGCCGGTGGCTCGGCTCATGAGTGAGCCGACCAAGCTGGGTATCTCCGGCCGTATCGCACGCGCGTTCCAGGTCTCGCAAATCACCCCGTTGCTGGCGATTGCCGGCCTGCTGCTGGGTATCGCCGCGGCGATCATCACGCCCAAGGAAGAAGACCCGCAGATTGAAGTGACCATGGCCAACGTGCTGGTGCCGTATCCGGGCGCCAGCGTGAACAGCGTGGAAAACCTGGTCAGCTTTCCACTTGAGCAGAAGTTGTCCGAGATCAAGGGCGTCAAGCACGTCTACTCGATGAGTCGCGCCGGCATGTCGGTGGTGACCGTGGAGTTCGATGTCGGGGTGCCGCGCCAGCAGGCGCTGGTCAACCTGTACAACAAGCTTTATTCAAATGCTGATTGGGTTGCGCCCGGTCTTGGCGTGGGCCAGCCACTGGTCAAGCCCTACGGCATCGACGACGTGCCGATGATGGCGGTGACCTTGTGGTCGGACCGCCCGGAGACCACGCCCGAACAACTGGCCAAGGTGGCACACACGCTGGAAATCGACCTCAAGCGGGTTGCCGGTACGCGCGATGTCTACACCCTCGGCGCGCCGGATCGTGCGGTGATGGTGGAAATCGATCCGGCCAGGCTGGCCAGCTATCAGCTCAGCGTGGGTGATCTGTCGCGCAGCCTGAAGGCGGCCAACGTCGCCGCCGACGTCGGCAGTCAGATCGCCGGCAACCAGGACCGACCGGTCAAGGCCGGTACCCTGCTGATGAATGCGCAGGAAGTCTCGCAACTGGTGATTGGTCTGGCCGGTGGACATCCGGTTTATCTGTCCGACGTATCGCGGGTGGTTTCGGGCACCGATCATGCGACGCGGCTGGCCTCCTTCGGCACGCCACCGGGTCGCTCCGGCCCGCTCACCGGGCTGGTGCCCGCAGTGACCGTGGCGATCGCCAAGAAAGCCGGCAGCAACGCGCACACCATCGCCACCGGCATCCGCGAACGGCTGGATGCGCTGCGCGGCATCGACATTCCCGAGGGCGTGCATGCGACGGTGACGCGCGACTATGGCCAGACCGCCAACGACAAGGCCGACGAGCTGCTGTTGCATCTGGCGCTGGCCGCGTTCGCGGTGGTGCTGCTGGTGTTGTTCGCGCTGGGCTGGCGCGAGGGCGTGGTGGTCGGCGTGGCGGTGGTGATCACCCTGGCGATCACCTTGTTCGCGTCGTGGGCGATCGGCTTCACCATCAACCGGGTGTCGCTGTTCGCGCTGATCTTCTCCATCGGCATCCTGGTCGACGATGCAATCGTGGTGGTGGAGAACATCCATCGACACATGGCGCTGGGTCAGAAGAGCCTGCTTGAAGCGATTCCGATCGCCGTGGATGAAGTTGGCGGGCCGACCATCCTGGCCACCTTCACGGTGATCGCTGCGCTGCTGCCGATGGCCTTCGTCGGCGGCCTGATGGGCCCGTACATGCGACCGATTCCGATCAATGCCTCGATCGGCATGCTGATCTCGCTGGCGGTGGCCTTCATCGTCACGCCGTGGCTGGCGTTCCGCTTGCTGCGTCATCACGTGCCTGCGCCGGAAGTCGATGCGGCCGGCGCGCCGGTGGTGCCGCTGTCTAAGATCGACCACTTCCTGCAGCGTCTGTTCGTGCGCGTGATGGCGCCGTTCCTGGGCACCCCAAAGGCGGCGCGCAACCGGCGCCGCTTGTTCATCGGCATGACCGTGCTGGTGCTGTCGGCGGC
>JBDTBF010000006.1:0-4556 GCA_039924175.1 Rhodanobacter sp. | reverse complement strand
GGTCATCTGGGCCGCCGGTGGCTGGTTTAAAGGCGATGGTGTGGTGCCCAAAGTGATCATGCCGATGGTGTATTCGCCACTTGCCGGCTTCATCATGAGCTTTATCTTGATGGGCGCGTTGTATGCGTTGTTGGCGTGGTTTGCGAATCGCCGCGGCTGGTTGCGCCGATTGGGGCGCACACCGTTCGTCAACTTCTTTTTTGGCAAGGCACAAATCCTTTCAGCTAGCGCCATGGGCGTGGCGCACGGCATGAATGATGCGCAGAAAAGCATGGGCATCATCGCGTTAGCGTTGGCCGGTGCCACTGCCGCGCATGAGTTTGATCACCTGCCGGATTGGCTGAATTTTCTGCGCATTGATGAAAACCCCCTCGGCGGATTTGTGATTCCTGACTGGGTGAAGGTTGTGTCGGCGTTGACCATGGCTGCCGGAACGGCTGGCGGCGGCTGGCGCATCATCAAAACGCTGGGCCACAAGATGGTGAAGTTGCACCCCATCCATGGCTTCGCCGCTGAAACCAGTGCAGCTGCCGTTATCTTCACGGCGTCGTTGTTTGGCATACCGGTGTCGACTACGCATAACGTGTCGGCGTCGATCATGGGTGTGGGTGCCGCCAAGCGCTTCAGTGCCGTGCGCTGGTCGGTGGTAGAGCGCATGGTGTGGGCGTGGTTGTTGACCATGCCGGTCACAGCAGTGGTCGCGTATGGGCTAGTGGTGGCGGTCAAGCTGGCATTCTGATCAGGCGGCTTTGCGCCATTTGATATTTGCATGCGCCAACAGACTGTGCCGACGCAATTCGCTCGTGTGATAGCAGCTTGTTACAACGCGTCCTCGTTGGTGATCACTTGTTCCAGTTGGTCGCCGAGTGCCCCCACTTCCTGAATCACGCGTTGCAGCTCGGCTTCGTTGAGCGTTGCGTAGGGCCGGTTTTCGCACAAGTGCAAATACGGCGCGCCGGCCAAATCCGCTACCGCCAAAAATCCCAAGCGCTGCTGCCAATTGAAACGTAGGCAGCGGCACGGGTCGGTGCCTACGAGCGGACCAATCGGTGTGGAAATACGCAAATAGCGATGGCCTGATTCATCTTCCAACTCGGCTAGATAAATACCCTGGCTGCGCGAATGCGCCAACGTTAGGTCAAAACTGATCAAGTACGGATCGTTTTGCAGCAGCTTGTACAAACTACCAACTTGCGAACGCACGGCTTCGAAGTGGCGCATCGGCAGCTTCCTTCGCGGACGAGAGGGTGTACTACTCTGCCACGTCTGCGCCTTCGCGTCGCTGCAACGAGATGTTTCACCCATGCCACGTGCGACCGCCCCATCATCGATGTCCATGCCCGCCGACTTGAACCCCGGCCATACCCGCATCTTCGCCGCCATCGCCGCCATTCCGTACGGGCGCGTGGCCAGCTATGGCGCCATCGCCATTCGCGCGGGTTTGCCGGGGCGCGCGCGCTTGGTCGGAACCTTGCTGGGCAAGGTGCCGGAAGGCATGGTGCTGCCGTGGTATCGCGTGGTGCGCGCCAGCGGGCATATTGCATTGGTACCCGGTAGCGCTGGGTTTCGCGAGCAGTGTCGGCGCTTACGCGGCGAAGGCGTGGTTGTGAAGAATGGGCGCGTAGCGTTGGGGAGTTTTGGGTTGGATGGCGATTTGGATCGGGAGTTGTGGGGCGGTTTCGGCGATTGATGTTTCAATCCCGCGCGGGCTTTCGTCGGCAAGGTGTTGTGGGAGCGGCTTCAGCCGCGATGCTCTTTTTTGATATCGGCCATCAAGGCTTTCGACCGCCGCAGCCAGCGGCACGCCGCCCATCGAATCGCTTGTAGGGCCCCGCTAGCAGGCGATTCTTTTCCCTGTTTGCCTGATTGAATCAACAGCAAAGCTTTCGACCGCCATCGGCGTCCGAGTCCCTTTCTCTCGCTTGCCCGAGAGAAAGGGACCAACGGAGAGGAGCACCCCACTTGGCGCCTTCCGACCGCTGGCGAGCGGAAAGTTCGTGAGCCGCGGCCGGACTTTTCGACAGCACTGCGGCAACTGCTCCCGCGCTGCCTCAAGTCGGGCATCCGTGTCTTCGCCATTGAAACGTGGCTGCGTGAGCAGGTTGTTCCGGCTGCGATTGCACTGGAAGCAGGTTCACCACGATCGTTGACGCAGGCAGAGGTTCTGCTTGCACACGCGACGGCGTGTTTTTCGCTGCCATTGGGCAACATCACAAAGGCACGCGCGATACGGGGCATAGGAACCCTGCAGGCGGCTGGGTTACTCCCTCGGCGCCTGCCGCAAACGAAGGCGGGCCGTGAGTGCTCCCGCGCATTGCGTTCATACCGACGCTGACACTCGCCGCGACTAAAACTGACAGCGGTAGCCGCAGCGTTTGGTAGCATGTACCCAATGAAATCTTCCGCTCTCGATATTCTGCAAAGTGTTTTTGGGTACCCCAGTTTTCGCGGCCAGCAGCAGGCGGTGGTTGACCATTTGGCGGGTGGCGGCGATGCGTTGGTGTTGATGCCGACGGGTGGCGGCAAGTCGCTTTGCTATCAGATCCCGGCGTTGTTGCGGCAGGGCACGGGGATTGTGGTTTCGCCGCTGATTGCGTTAATGCAGGATCAGGTGGATGCGCTGCGCTCGGCGGGGGTGGCGGCGGCTTATCTCAATTCCAGCCTGAGTGTTGAGGATCAGCGTGAGGTGGAGCGGCAGTTACTGGCCGGTGAGTTGAATCTGCTTTACGTCGCGCCGGAGCGGCTGCTGACCGGGCGTTTTCTGGAGTTGTTGGGGCGCATTGAGGTGGCGTTGTTTGCCATTGACGAGGCGCATTGCGTGTCGCAGTGGGGGCACGATTTTCGACCGGAATACCGTGAGCTGGTGATCTTGCCGCAACGTTTTCCGAACGTGCCACGCATTGCACTTACGGCCACGGCAGACCCACGTACGCGCGAAGAGATTGTCGAGCGCTTGTCGCTGCAGCAGGCGCAGCGTTTCGTGTCCAGTTTCGACCGACCCAACATTGGCTATCGTGTGGGCTTGCGTAATAACGCGAAACGGCAATTGGGTGAGTTTCTGCAAGGTCATCGCGATGAGTCGGGCATTGTGTATTGCCTGAGTCGACGCAAGGTGGACGACACGGCGGCTTGGTTGCAAGAGTCGGGAGTGATTGCGTTGCCGTATCACGCGGGGCTGGATGCGGCGACTCGCGCGAAGAATCAAAAACGTTTTCTGCGCGAGGACGGCGTGGTCATGGTAGCAACGGTGGCATTCGGGATGGGTATCGACAAGCCGGATGTGCGCTTTGTCGCGCATCTGGATTTGCCGCGCAGCATCGAGGGCTATTACCAGGAAACCGGTCGCGCGGGCCGTGATGGCTTGCCGGCGGAAGCGTGGATGATTTACGGCTTGTCGGATGTGGTGACGATGAGCCAGATGATTGCGCAGTCCGAGTCGACTGATGAGCGCAAGCGCGTGGAGCGGCAGAAGCTGGAGGCGTTGCTGGCGTACGCGGAGGCTACCGGCTGTCGACGGCAACGGCTGCTGGGCGTATTTGGTGAAACTTATCCCGGGCCGTGCGGCTATTGCGACAACTGCGTTAATCCGCCCAAAACATGGGATGCCACGGTGCCGGCACAGAAGGCGTTGTCGGCGGTGTATCGCAGCGGTCAGCGCTTTGGCTCGGGCCACGTCATTGATATTTTGCGTGGTGAAGAAACCGAACGCGTGCTTAGTCTTGGTCATCAGCAACTAAGCACGTTTGGTATCGGTGCCGACCTGGATCAGAAGCAATGGCGCTCGGTGTTTCGGCAATTGCTGGCTGCCGGGTTGCTGGAAGCTGACGCGGAAGGCTATGGCACGCTGCGCCTGACGGCGGCCAGCCGCGACGTGTTGAGTGGCGAGAAGAATGTCCAGTTGCGGGAAGATGCGCGGCCGGAGCGGACTAGTCGTCGGCGCCACGATGGCAAATCGGGCGCGGGCCGCACGGCGAGCAGCTTGGGCATCGAGGCCTACGAACAGTCCATGTGGGACGCGCTGCGCGCGGTGCGCATGCAACTGTCCAAACAGCACGGTGTGCCGCCGTACGTGGTGTTTCATGACGCGACGTTGTTGGCCATGCTGCGCGCGCTGCCGGCGAACGAAGGTGAGTTGGCCAAGATCAGTGGTGTGGGCGAGGCGAAACTCAAACGCTACGGGCAGGACTTTCTTGCGGTGATCAACGCGCAAGGTTGAGCTGGATTGCGACCTGCCGCTGCGCGCGCAGGTCACGCTGGGTTGGCCTATACCGGGTAGGATTCTCAGCGACGGGTGGCTTGCTGCTATCTGGTGCGTACAGCTCGGATCAAACGGCAGATGATGACGATGGCCTCCTCAATGAAAGCAGTGCGGCGGACTGTTCCGAGCGTGATGCAGGTGTCGCGCGCGAGCTCGCTGATTTGTGGAGCGCGGATATTGAGTGGTGAGTCGCCGGCAAACCTGCCAGCGCACCGGTCACGCCGGTCTTGATGGCGGTGCGTGAGCCCGAAGGAGCGACGAGCGACGCAGCAATGCCGGCCGCGTTTGCGTTGGAGCA
>JBDTBF010000005.1:0-33460 GCA_039924175.1 Rhodanobacter sp. | reverse complement strand
TTGGCGTCCCCACGGGGATTCGAACCCCGGTGTCCACCGTGAAAGGGTGGTGTCCTAGGCCTCTAGACGATGGGGACAATTCAAATTGGTGGAGCCAGGCGGGATCGAACCGCCGACCTCCTGCATGCCATGCAGGCGCTCTCCCAGCTGAGCTATGGCCCCGCCGCTGGAAGTCGAGAAGAATAGGTGCGAGACCCAAATTCGTCAAGCCTTTTTTCTGCGAAGTTGCACAAAAGTTGGCCCGCGTACCTTGAAGCCGCTGATTCGTGCAGAGGCGGTCGCGCCAGTTGCACTGACCTTCACGCGATTCATCTAAGCTGGGACGACTTATCGTAGAGAGTCGTACATGCACGATATTGGTTTCATTCGTGATCTGGCCGTGGTGATGATCGTGGCCGGCGCCACCACGATCTTGTTTCAGCGGCTGCGTCAGCCCGTGCTATTGGGCTACATTCTGGCCGGTGTGCTGATCGGGCCGCACACGCCGGGCATGTTGGTGGCAGATCCGCGCACGATCGAGGACATTTCCAACCTTGGCGTCGTGCTGCTGATGTTTACGCTGGGGTTGGAGTTCAGCGTACGCAAACTGCGAGAAGTGGGCGTTGGCGTGCTGTTGGTAGCCATCGCAGAAGTGGGTCTGATGTTACTGATCGGCTATAGCGTGGGCGGCTTGTTCGGCTGGAGCGGTATGGATGCGCTGTTCTTGGGCGCGATTATTTCGCTCTCGTCCACCATGGTGGCCACCAGTATGTTGTCGGCGGGCGGACAGCGGCAGCAGCCGTTCGCACAATTAGTGGTGGGTCTTTTGGTCGCTGAAGACATGCTGGCCATCATCATGTTGACCTTGCTGACTGCCGTCGCCATCGGTGGGTCCGTGCAGGCGCAAGCGGCGTTCACTTTGATTGGCCACTTGGGTCTGTTTGTGATCGTCGGCATGATTTTGGGGTTGCTGCTGCTGCCGCGGTTGGTCGATTACGTTGCCAGCTTTGGCCGCGATGAAACCCTTTTGGTTAGCGTGTTGGGTATTTGCTTCGGGGCTTGCCTGCTTGCCGCATGGATGGGGTTCAGCGTTGCATTGGGTGCGTTTTTGGCCGGTGCGATCGTGGCAGAATCGCGCAGCGTCGGGCGCGTGTTGCATTTGGTCGAGCCGCTGCGGGACATGTTCGCCGCGCTGTTCTTTGTGGCGATCGGGTTGAAAATTGATCCGCAAATGCTGCTGCAGTACGCCTTGCCGGCACTGTTAATTGCTGGCGCCGTTATCGTCGGCAAAACACTGGTTTGCAGCATGGGTTTGTTTGTTGTCGGGCACGACCCACGTACGTCGCTGCGCGCCAGTTTGAGCATGGCGCAAATAGGTGAATTCTCCTTTGTGATTGCCGCGCTTGGCTTGTCGCTGGGGGTAATTAGTGACTTTATCTACCCGATTGCTGTCGCGGTGTCGGTGCTGTGCATGGCAGCGTCGCCGTATGTCGTTCGATCCTCTGACGGGCTGGCAAATGGGCTGAGTCGGCTAACGCCACGTTCGGTGCGCTTGCTGGCAAAAAGCTATAGCGTTTGGCTGGAGAACCTGTCGCCGGTGAGCGAAAACGCCACCTTGGCCACGGTCTTTCGACGCTTGCTCTGGCATATCTCGGTCAATGTGTTGCTGGTCATTACTTTGTTCATGGTCGGTGCCTATATCAATGCGCACAACTGGACGTGGTTCTCCATGGTGGGTATCGATCGCGAGTTACGGCATACGTTGATTTGGGCATGCGCGTTATTCCTGTCGCTGCCGATGTTGATTGCGGTGTATCGCAAAGCAGAGGCGCTGGGCATGTTGCTGGCGGAGGTGGGCATTGGCGAGCGCTTCGCTGGCGCTTATACGCAGCCCATTCGTCACATCTTGGCGCGCATTATTCCGTTGGCAACGTTGTTTGCGCTGGCGCTTCTGGTGAGTGTGCTTGGCTCGGCTATTTTGCCGCCGCGCGGGATAGCGCTGTCGCTGCTACTGCTTGGTGTGGTGCTGGCGGTGGTGTTGTGGCGCGCTTTGGTGCGCATGCATGCGCGCTTGCAGGCCGCCCTGAAGGAGACTCTGGCCGGCCCGGATTCCTTCCGTGACGGCTCCGGCTAGCCAAGCGCTGGCTTGGCGTGTGCAAATGAACCTTTATGCTAACTAACGGTCGTAACTCGGCATCGTTGCCAAGTCCGGTCAAGCACCGCACAATGCGTGGCCTGCCCCCGTTGGGGGGGCCCGGTCGGCAGCGCCGGCTTATTCAAACACGAGGGAGTTACGAATGAAGCATTTCCTGCGTCCCACCCTGACGGCAGTTGCTATGGCCGCCGCACTGGGCATGACAGCGACCGTTTGCGCTCAGACGGCGAAGACGGGCGCGGCGACAAACATCGATAAGGCCAAAGTGAGCTACATCGTTGGCTATCAGATGGCGTCGCAGATCCAGCCGATCATGCGTGACGAGTTGGACCCCACCGCTGTGGCAAACGCAGTCAAGGCGGCGTTGTCCGGCCAGAAGCCGACCGTCACTGAGGCGGAAGCCAAGAAAGTGATGGAGCCGTTCATGGCTAACTTGCAGGCCAAGTACAAGGCTCAAGTTGCTAAGGAAGCGGCTAAGAACAAGGCCGAAGGCGCTGCGTTCCTTGCCAAGAACAAGACGGCGGCGGGCGTAAAGACCACGGCGTCTGGCTTGCAATACCAGGTCATTACCCAAGGTACCGGCGCACGTCCGGGTCCGAACGATACGGTTGAAATCAATTACACCGGCTCGTTCATTAATGGCGAAGTGTTTGACGCTTCGGCTAAGCACAACCCGCCGGGCGCTGCAAAGATCCCGCTGGCTGGCGTGATCCCGGGCTTCCGCGAGGGCTTGGAGCTGATGCAGGTAGGCGGCCATTACAAGCTGTTTATCCCGTCCTCGATCGCCTACGGTGCTGAGCCGCAGCCGCCGATGCCGCCAAATGCCACGTTGATCTTTGATGTGACCTTGGTCAAGACCGGCCCGACTGCTGCAGGTGCGCCCGCTCCAGGCGGTAAGTAATCACAACAGTTTTGTTGTGGTGAAGCAGAAAGGCGCGAAGTAATTCGCGCCTTTCTGCTTTTTGGCGCGCGCGCGGAGTGAAGGTGTTGCTGCGTGGCCGGCTAGAATAGGGTGCTGGGATTCAGAAGGCTTGTTGCAACAATGATGAAAGTGACGATTTTTGGCACGGGCTATGTCGGCTTGGTGACCGGTGCTTGTTTGGCGGAGATGGGCAATCATGTGCTGTGTGTCGATGTCGACGCCGCCAAGGTTGCGCAGTTGCAAGGCGGCATCATGCCCATTTATGAGCCGGGCTTGGAGTCTATCGTTCAGCGCAATTACGCTAACGGAAGGCTGCATTTCACCACGGATGCGGCCGCCGCCGTGGCCCATGGCGAGGTGATCTTTATCGCAGTGGGCACGCCACCGGATGAGGATGGCAGTGCCGACATGAAATATGTTCTGGCGGTCGCTACCACCATTGGGCAGCAGCTGGATCACTCGGCCGTCGTGGTGAATAAATCCACGGTTCCGGTTGGTACGGCTGACCGTGTTCGTGCGGTGGTTGCCGAACAGCTTGCTGCGCGCAGCGCGACGTTTGAGTTTGACGTGGTTTCCAACCCTGAGTTTTTGAAGGAAGGCGCGGCGGTGGAGGACTGTTTACGTCCCGATCGCATCATTGTTGGCGCATCCAGTGAACGCGCGGTGGCGGTACTGCGCAAATTGTATGCGCCGTTCAACCGCAATCACGACCGCATGGTGGTGATGGATGAGCGTTCAGCGGAGCTGACCAAGTACGCAGCGAACGCCATGCTGGCAACCAAAATAAGTTTCATGAACGAGATGGCCAACATTGCTGAGCGCGTGGGCGCCGATGTGGAGTGGGTGCGGCAGGGTATTGGTGCGGATCCGCGTATTGGCTATAGCTTCATTTATCCCGGTGCGGGTTACGGTGGTTCGTGTTTCCCCAAGGATGTACAAGCGTTGGGTTATACAGCGCGTGCGCACGGTTACGAGGCGCGGTTACTTGGTGCCGTTGAGGCCGTTAATCGGCAACAGAAGCACAAATTGTTTGAACTGATTTCGCGCCATTTTGGTGGGAAATTGAAGGGCCGTACGATTGCGTTGTGGGGCTTGGCATTCAAACCCAATACCGACGACATGCGTGAAGCGCCGAGCCGTATTTTGTTGGAAGCACTATGGGAAGCGGGTGCTAACGTACGCGCGTTTGATCCCCAGGCAAGTGATGAAGCCCGGCGACTGTACGGTATGCGTGATGACTTGGTGTTGTGCGAGCAAGCTCAAGACGCGCTGCGTGGTGCCGATGTGTTGGCCGTGGTGACGGAGTGGAAGGCTTTCCGCAGCCCCGACTTGGCGTCCATTCGTGCGCTGTTGAGCGAGCCAGCAATTTTTGACGGTCGTAATTTGTACGACCCGCAGGCGGTAGAGGAGGCCGGCTTGGCGTATTACGGCATTGGCCGCGGCCGTAGTGTGCGGAGTGAGTCATGAGCGCGTCGACGGAAGCGTACGAGTCGCGCCTGACCGAACTGGAAGTGAAGCTGACGTTTATCGATGAGGCCGTACGCTCAATGGCCGATGCCGACGCAGATCAGTCGCTGCGGATGGCCCAGTTGGAGCGGACCGTGCAGGAATTACGGCGTGAACTCGGCTCTATGCGCGTCGCGCAGTCGGACGATCCCCATAGCGAGCCGCCACCGCCGCATTACTGATTTACCGCCCACTTTAATCTTTGATCACGGATCACTGCTATGGCCGATTCTTTACGCGACCAGCTGCTTAAAAGCGGCATCGTCAAGACAGTTCAACCTTCCCAACCTTCCCGTGCACGCGAAGGAAAACGCGCACCGTCGCGCGCTAATTCAATGCGTGAGACCAATAAACCGCGACCGTCCTCATCTCGCGCTTCCTCTGCGTCGAACGGCGAAATGGATCTGGCGAAAGCGTACGCCATACGAGCACGCACCGACGCGCAGGAACGCAAGCAGGCCGAGCAGGCGGCGGCGGAACAGGCGCGACTACGGCGTGAACGCAAAGCGAAAATTCGGACACTGTTGGAAGGCAATACGCTCAACAAAAATGACGTGGACCATGTGCGTCATTTTGAATACGGCGGCAAAATTCGCCGGTTACACGTTGATGCCGAACAGCTCCGCGCACTCAATGCTGGCGAGCTTGGCGTGGTGCAGCAGGGCGGCCGCTATTCGCTGGTTACGCGTGAGCTAGCCGAGCAAGTGCGTGAAGTCGACGCACATCTGTTGGCGCTATTGGTCGATCCATCTGCGACGGCTATCGGTGACGATGGTGTGCCTGATGATTTGATGTGGTGAGAACGCGCCGCTAGCGAGGAGCTAGAGCCGAGAAATGAACGAGTTGTCATCGCTCATTTCTCGGCTCAGGCCTCGCGGCTTGCTACGTTCGTTTTATCCGGCCACGTTGCGCAGCGCCGGCAGGTCCCAACCCTGCTTTGGTGTGAAGCGTTCGCCATAGCGCTGTGCCAGCTTCTCCAGCTTGGTCTTTAGTTTGTCGGCGCCTTCGCTGCGCACGTATTGAATAGGGCCGCCGCGGAAAGGCGCAAAGCCCGTGCCGAAAATAACGCCTGCATCGAGCAGATCCGCGTCATCTACAACCTCATCGGCTAGGCAGGCGACGGCTTCATTGACCAAGGCCAAGATCATCCGGTCCTGCAAATCGGGTGGCATCACATAGTCCTTGTCGACGGCGGGCTTCTGCGCTTTGCCGTCTTGCCATATATATAAGCCTTGGCCATCTTTCTTGCCGCGTTTGCCGGCCGCCAGTTTTTCATCCAGCCCCGGTGGCACTTCCAGACCAAGGAAAGGCGCCAGCTCCTTACCCACTGCTGCACACACATCCAGGCCGACGGTGTCGGCTAATTCAATCGGGCCCATCGGCATGCCAAATCGCTTGGCTTCCCGGTCCAATACGGCGCCGGGTACGCCTTCGCTATACAGACGCATGGACTCGAGCAAATACGGCATCAAGATGCGGTTCACCAAGAAGCCCGGTGTGCCTTTCACGGCTACGGGTAGTTTGCCAAGCGCCTTGCAGAACGCGAGCGCACGCTTTTCAACCGCGGGATCAAGTTGATCGTGGCGCACCACTTCTACTAGCGGCATTTGCGCGACGGGATTGAAAAAGTGCAAGCCAAGGAAGCGCTGCGGTGCGGCGAGTCCGTCGCGTAGTTCGTTTAATGGAATACTTGAAGTGTTGCTGGCCAGAATCTGCTCGCCCTGGAATTTCGGCTCAATAATCGCGTACAGCGCGCGTTTGGCCTCGGCGTTTTCGTAGATGGCCTCGATGGCTAGGTCCGCGGATGCAACCCCGGCACCTTCGACGTCGGCGTGCAGACGTTGCATCGCCTGCTCAATCTTTTCCGGTGTTTTTAGTTTCTTTTCGTAAAGCTGCCGCGCGCGGTCGAGTGCCGGTTGAATAAACTTCATTTCGCGGTCTTGCAGCGTTACGTCAAAGCCTTTGAACGCCGCCCATGCGGCAATATCGCCGCCCATGACGCCAGCACCGACAACGTGAACATGGTGGATAGCGGCGTCGATGCCGGCGCCCTGGCCTTTGAGTCGCTCTTGCAGAAAGAAGATGCGAATGAGGTTTTGTGCCGTTGGCGTTTGCGCCAGTTTGGCGACGGAGCGCGCCTCTAACTTTAGGCGTTGGCGAATATTGGCGCCGCCACGTTTCCACACGTCAATCATCGCGAATGGCGCGGGGTAGTGTTCCTTACGGACCTTGGCTGCCGTTTGCTTCAGCATCATCGGTGCCAATAGCTGACGTGCCAACCACGTATTGCTGGCCCACGCCTTGCTGCGTAATGCGAACGATTGGGAGGTTGGGTGGCGTAACAGTACGCGAGCTTCGGCCAGCAGTTCGTCAGGCCGCGCCAGCCGATCAACCACACCGAGGGCCAGCGCGCGTTTTGCCGACAGCGACTTACCCGTCAACATCAGTGGCATCGCATCGGTCGCGCCAATCAACCGTGGCAAGCGTGCGGTACCGCCCCAGCCGGGGTGAATGCCAAGCATGACTTCGGGTAACGCGATGCGCGTTTTGTCGTCGTCAGCGGCGATGCGTTGGCGACACGCCAGAATCAATTCGGTGCCGCCACCCATGCAGGCGCCATGGATGGCCGCAATGGTTGGGCAATGCAATCGAGCCAACGCTTCGTAAACACGCTGACCATGCTCGATGTTTTCCAACACCGTGTCGTTTTTCGCGTATTCGACGAATGCCTTGATGTCGGCACCCACGGCGAAGCCTGCCGGCTTTGCCGAGTGGATAATGACGCCAGCGGGCTTTTCAATCGCCAGCCGCTCCACTATCTGTTCCAACTCGTCCAGCATTTCGCGAGAGATGGCGTTGACGCTGCTGTTCGCGCGATCGAGACTCAGCAGGACGATACCGTCATCGCCTGTCTGAGTCTTCCAGTGATTGAATCTCAGTCCTTCGAACATGGGAGAGCCAACGTGTGGAGAAGGTTTGAACCATACCGTTCCGCCGCCGTGATTGCGAGGCGAAGCCACTGTGCTTGACCATCCTGTAAAGGTAGTGTGAAATCAGGCAGGCCTGAGGCGATGTATCTCTCGATCGATGCAAACATGATCGTTGTCGCGAGAGGTGTTTTAATTAGTGGTTGAACTTATGGGGTTGCCATGGAACGGCGAAGCGGTGGGCTTCGGGCCTTTATGCTGACGTTACACGTACAGGGATAAGCAATGGCTTCTATGTTGACCTGCGCAAGTGCGCCAGCGGGTGCAGAAACGTTTGAACACATTCTGGCTGCGCCGAGTGGCTTGGTGGTGTTGTCCAGCACGGATGTGCCGAGCTTGGTGGACCAATTTCGCGCGTTTGCGCGGCATACGGGGCAGGCACTGTATCTGTGGCAACCCGAGCAGGGTTTGATGAGCTTGCGTGACGCGCAGGGCGGTGTTCCCGATTGTCAGCGGTTGGGTAATGCGCTGCGCCATATGCAACACAGCCTTCATTTCGGCGTGTACTTTCTGGTGGGTGTCACGTTGCCATTGTCGGCAGTGGATTGCGCGCTGTTGCGCAAGCTGGCGCGCGCGCCGAAAGAACAGGTACGCCGCGTCGTTTTGGTGGACCCACCCGCCACCTTGGTGAAATTTTTAGGTGAGTTGGTCGTCAACCTGCAATGTGTTGATAACCGCGCGCCGCGCTTGCGCTTGCGCGACGGGCGTTGGTTGCTGGCAACAGCATGACTCCTAGCGTCCTCATCATTGCCGCACAGCGCGATTTGCGTCGCGATTTATTTGACATCGTTGATCGGGAAGGCCCGGTCGATATTTTTAGTGCGCGTGACGTTGTCCACGCCGCCGCCCTGTTGCGCGAAGGTCCGCCGCTGCAGTTGGTGGTGTTGGCGTTAGCGGGTGACGATCAGTCGGCACGACACTGCTGTGAGCAGGTGCGCCGCCTTGCCGGGGTAGCCAGCGTCCCGCTTCTTGTGGTGTTGTCGTCGGCGACAGAAATTAACCCGCTGAGCCTACCCGGCGATATATCCGATTGGTTGTATGCGGAGCGTGCGGAGGTCGAATTGATTGCGCGCTGGAGGCGCGCACAAAGCCATGAACCGTCATCCACTCGGCCCGTGTTGACGCACACTAATGACGATACGGCCGCAGATTACCGGTTTGCTTTTGAAGATGTCGAGAGTGAGTGGTTGATTGCCGACTTGGTGTCGGGCCGCATCTTGGAGGTTAGTTCGGCGACGGCCAAGGGTAGTGGTATGCCGATCGGCCAGTGGCGAGGCTTGGCGTTGTCGGCCGTACTTCAATTTGAAGGCGTCGCTGAGGCGCAGGCGTTGGCTGATGCGGACCACCGTTGGTTCCCCTGCCAACGCAAATCGGCACAAGGTTTCGATCGTGGACAGGTTAGCGTCCGGCCTGCGCAGCATGCCGGGCATAGCGCTGTGGCCTTGCTGTTTCGTAGTAATCGAGTGGATGCGGACGCAGCTGCCGCATTGACGCTGCTGCCGCGCTTTTTTTCATCTACTCGCGGCGTTGATGCTTCGGCAGCTTTGGCGCGCCTGCTGTTTGACGAGCTGAGGCTGGATTATCTGGCTGTGTGGTCGGTGCCGGCCAGTAGTTCAGACGCGCCGAGGCGGTTGCTGCAGTTGTTTAGCGGTGAGGCATTATCGTGGCCTGCGGCGGCGTTGCAGAGCTTGCTGCAATGGGTATTGGGCGGCAAATCGATCTTGTCTTGCTCCGATTCACAACGATTGGCGCCGATGGACCCACTGCTGCAGCAGATTGATGTGGCCGGTTTAGTCGGTCTGCCGTTGTTCGATGAGCGTCAAAACGTGCTTGGCGCGGTGTTGCTCGGACGCCGTGATGGCTTTGGGAAAATGTCTGTGGTGGAGCCGATGTTAGGTTGTGCCGCAGCGCGTTTCGCACAAACGTTGGAGCTGGTGCGTGCGCGCGAACAAGCGGGCGCGGAAGGGCTATTAGACGCCTTGACCGGACTGCCAAATCGACTGTTGTTCAACGACAGGTTAGACACGACGATTCTCGAATCGGCGCGTACGGGTAGTTGTTTTGCAGTCTTGCTGGTCGACCTTGATCATTTCAAAACGATTAATGACAACTTTGGCCGCGTCGCTGGCGATCAGGTGTTGCGCGAAGTGGCGCAACGTTTGCGTTCTAGCGTGCGTGCCTCTGACACCGTGGCGCGTTGTGCCGGCGACGAGTTCTCCGTGATCCTACGGCGAGTTGTGGCAAGCAACGATGTGCAGCATATCGCCGAAAAAATAGTGCGCGCCGTAGAAGCACCGCTGTTTCTTGAGGACGGCAGAGAGTTGCGCGTTACCGCGTCGCTGGGGCTGAGCTTTTTCCCGGATGACGCGGGCGACGCCGTGACCTTGCTGACACGGGCTGACGAGGCGATGTGCACCGCCAAGCACCGCGGCCGCAACAATTTTCATGTCTATGAGGCAAGCGCAGAGTATGCCGCTGAACATGGCGTCACGATGGTGGCTTGCTTACGCCATGCGGAAGACAACGATGAACTTCGCGTTGTCTATCAGCCGCAAGTGGATACCGTCAGCGAAGATATTATAGGAATGGAAGCGCTGGTGCGCTGGGAACATCCGCAACTTGGCTTGATTGGTCCAGACGTCTTTATTCCATTGGCCGAAGCAAATGGCTTGATTGTTTCCATTGGCGCCTGGGTGATGCGAACGGCGTGCCGGCAAGCCAAAGCGTGGGAGCTTCGTTATGGGTTGCGCCTGCGTTTGGGTGTGAATTTGTCAGCACTGCAGCTGATGGAACCACTGCTGCTCGATACCGTGGCTGCGGTGTTGAGTGAGACCGGTTTGGATCCCGCCTTACTTGAGTTAGAGGTTACTGAAAGCGTCAGCATCAAAGCCGCTCCTAATCTGCTTGAAAACCTGCACGCCTTGCACGAATTGGGCTGTCACATCGCTATCGATGACTTCGGTACGGGGGCGGCGTCGCTGGATTATTTGCGGCGGCTGCCGGCAGATCGCATCAAAATCGATCAGAGCTTTGTGCGCAACATTGGTGTTGATCCGGATGATGAGGCCATCGTTCGCGCGACGATCGACATGGCCCATCGGTTGAACCGTGCGGTAGTGGCCGAAGGAGTCGAGTTGGAGCAGCATCTGGATTTCTTGCGGGCGCTTCATTGCGATGAATTGCAGGGTTATTTGTTCTCGCGACCGCTTTCCTCCGCGCGGTTCGGCGAATTACTGGCTGAGCGGCAGCGCCTGCTGGCACCCGCTTCATCGATACCGGCGACCGTGGCGCCGTCTGCGCCATCTCGCTTGAGCCAGCTGCAATTGTCCCCATAAGCAATGGGTGACTTGTGTGTTCTTTCAAAGCTGACGTGCGGCATGACATGACAACCAGTGAACAGCCATTGCGTTATGGTGAACAATCGAATGACGCGTGCTGAACTTGCCTGTTTGATTACGGTCACAACAGCGCGTTTAGCTTTTAACAAACCCCCGCACGTGGATAACGGCATTGACGATGGATACGGCCCGAATGGGCGAAAACGAGCTGGATCGTGCGCTGGTAGAGCGGGTTCAAGCGGGTGAAAAGCGGGCGTTTGACTTGCTGGTGCTCAAGTATCAGCACAAATTGATTGGGCTTATTTCGCGCTACATTCGCAGCCACGCCGAGTGTGAGGACATTGCGCAGGAGTCGTTTATCCGCGCCTGGCGGGCAATTGGTTCGTTTCGTGGTGACAGCGCGTTTTACACGTGGTTGTACAAAATTGCGGTAAACACCGCCAAGAACCACCTGGTGGCCATGGGGCGCCGTCCACCGGCCGGCGACATCGACGTTGACGACGCGGTGTTTCTCGTGGACAGCGATCGCATGCAGGACAACTCGACGCCGGAGCACGAGTTGATGCGACAGGAGATTGAACAATCCGTGACTTCCACTGTCGAAGCATTGCCCGAAGAATTGCGAACGGCGATCACCTTGCGTGAAGTAGATGGTCTTAGCTACGACGAAATTGCGGTCAAGATGGGTTGCCCGATAGGTACGGTACGTTCACGTATCTTCCGTGCGCGTGAAGCGATAGATGAGAAACTGCGGCCGCTATTGTCGGACTGCGAGGATCAGACATGAATCAGGCAAATATGAGTCAGGATCAGCGAGAAAGCCTTTCGGCCGGTGTTGACGGCGAGTTGTCGAAAGAGTCATTGCGGTTTCTGCTGCGGCGCCTCGAACACGATACCTCGCTACGGCAGACATGGTCGCGTTATCACGTGGCGCGTGATGGCTGGCGGCAGGAGTTGACGGCACTGGCCAGCAACGGCTTCGCCGAGCGTGTCATGGCGGCCATTGAACAAGACGTAGCCTCGGTTGCTACGCCCTCTCGACGTAGTCATTGGCTACGTTGGTCGGCAGGCGGCGTGATTGCTGCCAGTGTCGCAGCGGCCGCGTTAATGGTGAGTCAGCCAACGACAAATAGAGAGCCAACAACGTTAGCGACGACCAGCAACATCGCTGCTGGCGATTCAGCGCTGACGGCACGGTCCGAGGTTCCAGCGACGGTGCCACAATGGCTAAGCGGCAATTCTGCTGGGTCACTCAGTCAGCAGGCAGCGGCCACATTCGGCGCGCCGTTTGGCGAGAATCAACCAGTTTATGCGCACGGTTTGTCTGCGCATTCACCGTTGCGGCAGTATCGGACGTTGGACAATCGTGATGGCAGCTACTTGCTATTGCTTGATCCGCCGTCGCGTACCGATGCCGGTGCTCGTCAGGCGGCAGTCGCCCAGTAGTTATATGGTCTTTCGCTGCTGACGCTTGAGTTTGCAGCGGGTTGCCGTGCGCGGTATTCCCGTCGCGTAGCTTCGCAGCGTGGGTCGTTTGTAACCCGACGTGTTCGGTTCAACCGATGTGTTGGCGTGTGCCCGAAACTACCCAGACCGAAGGTAATGGGTCAGTAGTTAACCCCTAAGGAGAAGTCATGAATCGCTCTTTTTTGCCTGCGCTGACTTGCTGCGCGTTGTTAGTGGCTGGCACTGGTACGGCGTTGGCGCAGACGCCCACAACCGCGACCGCGGCGCTGCCGGATTTCACCGGTATTGTTGAGCAAAATGCGCCTGCAGTGGTGCACGTCGAGGCTAAGTACGACGGCGCTAATGGCCGCTTCAGCGGCAACATGGGTGGGCCTGGCTCATCGGGTCAAACGGCACCCGGTCAAGGGATGCCAAATGATCCGCAAGCGGAGATTTTGCGCCGCCTGTTTGGTATGCCGATGATGCCATCGCCAGAGGCGCAGAAGCACACTTCGCTTGGCTCCGGCTTCATTATTTCGCGCGACGGGTATGTGCTTACTAATAATCACGTAGTGGCCGGCGCCGATAAGGTGACCGTGCGCTTGCAGGACCGACGAACGCTTACCGCCAAGGTGGTGGGCACGGATCCGAAATATGACATTGCGTTGTTGAAGGTGAGTGACGGTGACAACTTGCCCGTGGTTCGTATTGGTGATTCGCGTACGCTGAAAGCGGGGCAGTGGGTGCTCGCCATTGGCTCGCCGTTTGGCTTCGACTACACCGTGACGCAGGGAATTGTCAGTGCTGTTGGCCGTAACCTTGGCCGCGCTGACCAGCCTTACACATCGTTTATTCAAACCGACGTGCCGATTAACCGGGGCAACTCAGGCGGTCCGTTATTTAATATGGCGGGCCAAGTAGTCGGTATTAACTCCCAAATTTATTCAAACACTGGCGGCTATCTCGGTGTGGCGTTTTCCATTCCAATTGACGTAGCGATGAATGCGGTTGAGCAGATCAAAACGAAAGGTTATGTATCGCGCGGGATGCTTGGTATAGCGCTGAGCCCAGTGACCGATGACATGGTTAAGGCCTTCAAATTGCCTAGCGAAGCGGGTGCGGCCGTGGTCGAGGTAACGCCAGGCAGTGGCGCCGATAAGGCTGGTATCCAGGCCGGTGACATTATTCTTAGTTACAACGGTCGGACCCTAAATCAGGCCAGTGATTTGCCGCCGATGGTCGGTATGACGAAGCCAGGTACGATCGTACCCGTAGTGATTTTACGGGCCGGTAAACAACAGACGGTAAAAGTTGTGATTGGCGAGATGCCGCGTGACGAAAAGGCGGTGAATAACACTCAAAACACACCGGCGGCGCCGAGCGGTTCAATGGCGTTAGGCATGGCGGTTAAGAACATTGACGGCGCTACGGCGAAGTCGCTGGGGATCAAGGCTGGTCAAGGCGTACTCATCAGTAGTATCACTGGCCCGGTGGCTGCCCAGGCAGGGTTGCGCGAAGGCGATGTGATTTTGATGGTAAACCAGCAAAAAGTGACCAGCGTGGCAACGTTCAAAGAGGCAACGAGCAGCCTGAAAGCTGGTGACACCGTGTTATTGCTGGTGCAGCGTGGCGAGCAAAGTAATTTTGTGGCGCTGACCTTGCCGAGCAAACAGTAAACACGCGTGCCGGGCACCGCAAGGCGCCCGGCATTTCTCGGACATTGGAAACGCATCGTCGCAGTGCTGGCGCGATGCAACGGTGCTGTTCGGCTGCAATAGATCTGTCGGTACTGCCGCTTCGTCGGTATTACCTGTGCTTGGGGAGGCGCGATCTGGTAGCGGATGCTTTCCCCTAGCTAGGGGTCGGTGCACGGTTCACCTAGCGTTCCATGCGATAATGCCGGGTTCGCGTCGCTATGTCGGTGGCGCGTCGTTGGCGCTATGCGTACAACGGCAAACTTACGCTGCACAGGCCGCCACTGCTTCATGGAATTGATCCGTAACTTCTCCATCATCGCCCACATCGATCACGGCAAGTCCACCTTGGCTGATCGCATCATCCAGATTTGTGGCGGACTAACCTCGCGCGAAATGGAAACGCAGGTATTGGATACCAATCCAATTGAGCGTGAGCGCGGTATTACCATCAAAGCCCAATCGGTATCGCTGCCGTATACGGCGCGCGATGGCAAGACCTACCAGCTCAATTTTATCGATACCCCCGGACACGTCGACTTTTCCTATGAAGTCAGTCGCTCTTTGGCTGCCTGCGAAGGTGCGTTGTTAGTGGTGGATGCTGCGCAAGGGGTTGAAGCGCAGTCAGTAGCCAACTGCTACACGGCCGTTGAGCAGGGGCTAGAAGTCGTGCCCGTGCTTAACAAGATCGATCTGCCGACGGCGGATATCGACAAAGTTAAAGCAGAAATAGAAGCGGTCATTGGTATCGACGCTAGCGATGCCATTGCGATCAGTGCCAAGACCGGCTTGAACGTGGAAGAAGTGCTGGAAGCCATCATTGCCCGCATTCCACCGCCAAAGCCGCGCGATACCGATCGATTACAGGCGTTGATTATCGACTCCTGGTTTGATAATTACCTAGGCGTGGTGTCGCTAGTGCGCATCATGCAGGGCGAGATCAAGCCTGGTGACAAATTGTTGGTGATGTCCACGGGACGCACGCATGAGGTGGCGGGAGTCGGTGTGTTTACGCCGAAGCGCAAACCGCTAGACAAGCTTGGTGCGGGTGAAGTGGGCTGGATTACGGCTTCCATCAAAAATGTACATGGCGCACCGGTGGGTGACACGCTGACATCGGCGTCGAAACCGGCTGACAAACCGTTGCCAGGCTTTCAGCAAATGCAGCCACGAGTATTCGCTGGCCTGTTCCCGGTGTCTTCCGACGATTACCCCGCGTTGCGTGAAGCGCTGGATAAGCTGCGCTTGAACGACGCTTCGATGTTCTTTGAACCCGAATCATCTGAAGCGATGGGTTTCGGTTTTCGCTGTGGCTTCCTCGGCATGTTGCACATGGAAATTGTGCAAGAGCGGCTAGAACGCGAGTACGACCTTAACCTCATCTCGACGGCCCCAACCGTGGTGTATGAGCTGCTGAAAAGCGATGGCTCGATCATGTTGCTGGATAACCCGGCCAATCTACCGGCATCGCCGCTGGTGCAGGAAATCCGCGAGCCAATCATCGTCGCGAACATCCTTACGCCGCCTGAGTACATTGGCAACGTCATCACCTTGTGCGAGGAAAAGCGTGGCGTGCAGCGGTCGATTCAATATTTAGCTACACAGGTACAAATTTCCTACGAAATGCCGCTGGCCGAAGTCGTGCTGGACTTCTTCGATCGGCTGAAGTCCGTGTCGCGCGGCTATGCATCAATGGATTACCACTTCGAGCGTTTCGAGGCTGGCCCGTTTGTCCGGGTCGACGTTTTGATCAACGGTGATCGGGTTGACGCGTTAAGCCTGATCTTGCATCGCAGTTACGCTGACCGCCGCGGTCGCGACCTGGTCGAGCGCATGAAGGATTTGATTCCACGTCAGCAGTTTGATGTGGCGATTCAAGCGGCCATTGGTGCGCAAGTCATCGCACGATCCACTGTGAAAGCTTTGCGCAAAAACGTATTGGCGAAATGTTATGGCGGCGACGTTAGCCGCAAAAAGAAATTGTTGGAAAAGCAGAAAGAAGGCAAAAAGCGCATGAAGCAGGTCGGTCGGGTAGAGATCCCGCAAGAAGCTTTCCTCGCTGTGCTGCGGGTCGATAAGTAGTTTGCGACGGTAGTTGGCGTAGCGGGTGATGAAGGCCAGCCACGTCAGCAACGAACTTTTGCCCTTCCGCCACCTGTCCGTATTCCCGATTTTCAGGAGCAACCATGGAACTTGATTTCTCGGCGCTTTTGCTCGCACTCACCGTCTTGTTTGGTGTGGTGTGGGGGCTTGATCGCCTGTTCTTGTACAAGCGCCGCAAGGTCCGACTGGATGCAAAAGGTCAGGAATATCGCGACCCGGTGCCCGTTGATTGGGCGCGCTCGTTATTTCCCGTGGTCTTGATCGTGCTGTTGCTGCGTACGTTTGTGGCTGAGCCGTTTCGTATTCCATCAGGCTCGATGATGCCGACGCTCGACGTCGGCGATTTCATCTTGGTCAATAAATTTGCGTATGGTTTGCGCCTGCCGGCGTTTAACAACAAAGTGTTTGACGTGGGCGAGCCCAAACGCGGTGATGTCGTGGTATTTCGCTTTCCGGGCTATTTGTGCCGGAGCGGTGACACTTTGGTCCGTAGTGGCGACGAAAGTTGTAATGACATCAGTACGCCGGTGCCGCAGCAGAATTGGATCAAACGCGTGATCGGGTTGCCTGGCGATAGCATCGAAGTGCACGGTTCCTCGCTTTCAATCAACGGCAAGCTGGTCACCGCTGATGAAATTGGCCCGTACGTAGGCAATCCGCAACGCAGCGTGGATCGGCTCATGTTGAACATGGGCGCCACCGTCTGGAACGAGCATCTGGGTGACGTCAATCACCTCATCGCGCGTATGCCAGCGCTAACCACACCTAACTCGATACCGAACGAACGCGTGCCGTCCACGGTACCGCCGGGTTGCTACTTGGTCATGGGCGACAATCGCTATGACAGTCTGGATAGTCGCTGGTGGGGTTGTATGCCGGAGAAAAATTTGGCCGGCAAGGCGTTCTTGATCTGGATGAGCTGGAAAGGCTGGGACACCGGTGGCGTAGACTTTTCACGCATTGGCACCGTTATTCACTGAGTTTGGATTGATCGTGCCCGTGCCGATAAAGCATTATTGGGTGCGGAAATTGTGGGCGTAGTCGAATGTCGCCAAGTGATGTACTGGCATAATCGTGCAGCCCCGTCGCCGTATGGCGGATGGGATGGGTGAATCCGTGGTCAAACGTGCCGCCATGCGGCAAGGCAGGGGGAAGATGAAATCGAAGCAGTCGGGCATTACGTTGATCGGGTTTTTGGTGGTTATCGCCGTCGTGGGCTTTTTTGGCTTTATGGCGATGAAGCTTTTCCCTTCGTACACGGAATACATGGGCGTAGTGAAGTCCATGGAGCAGTTGTCCTCGGATGGGGTAAGTGGTAAATCGCTGGACGGAATACGCCGCGACTTGATGCGCAAAATGGACTTTCAGTATGTCGACGATGCGGTAGTCAAGCCGACTGATATCACCATTGTGCGTGGTGCGCGGGACGGTGCTACGGCGGGTTCTGTTACCGGAACGCAGTTGCGCGTGGCTTACGACAAAAAGATTCCGTTTATGTACAACATTGATTTCCTTCTACATTTTGATAAAAGTGTGCCGCTGCAAGGCTATACAGCGCAGTAACTACAGGTAAGACACGTCTTGGAATTGAATTATCGCTTTCGCAATCCGCAGCTGTTGGAGCTGGCGCTGACCCACCGCAGCATGGGTCGGCCAAATAACGAACGGCTAGAGTTTTTGGGTGACGCGATGCTGGGCGCGATCGTGGCTGAAATGCTGTACGAAGCGCACCCCAAAGCCAGTGAAGGCGAGTTGTCGCGGTTACGAGCGCAGCTGGTGAACGGTATTGCTTTGGCCGTGGTCGCGCGCGATTTGAACTTGGGTGACCAGTTGCGGTTGGGCCCCGGGGAATTGAAAAGTGGCGGTTTTCGACGTGATTCGATCTTGGCGGATGCGTTTGAGGCCGTACTGGCAGCGGTTTACCTAGACGGTGGTTTTGCTGCATGCAGCGCCACTGTGCACGAGTTATTCAGCGAGCGCATTGCTGAACTGCACCGCTCGTCCAAGGATGCGAAAACGCGGCTGCAAGAGTGGTTGCAGGCGCGCGGTTTGCCGCTGCCGCAATACGAGTTGACCGGCAGCTATGGCGAAGATCACGCGAAAACGTTCGAGATTAGCTGCGTGCTTGCTGAGCCTGAGTCTATTAGCGTGGACGCCAGCGCTAGCAGTCGTCGCGTGGCCGAGCAGGACGCGGCGGAAACTGTGCTAAAGCAACTGCTAGAGCGTCACCATTCACGCTAAGTGTTTGGCCCGTTGAGCGACCTACTGAACCCGTGTACCGCCTAAGCGCTCGGTGCGCCGGCCCCAACGCTGGGGTCCGACCGCCGCGTATGCCTTTTGGGCGAAGCATTACACTTGCCACCTTACCTGTTGAGCACCTAGCGCCATGAACGACCCTCTGGATCCCACCATCGTCGTCGCTGGCGACGACAATAGTCGCCTGCCACATCCTGATTTTCGTTGCGGCATGGTCGCTTTGGCGGGACGCCCCAACGTGGGTAAATCCACGCTGTTGAATGCGCTTATTGGCTTCCGGCTATCGATTGTCAGCCCGCGACCACAGACCACGCGCCACCGTATTTTGGGCATTGCCAATAGTGCGGCTGGCCAGATTATGTATGTGGACACGCCGGGGCTGCATCGCGGCGCCAAGCGCGCCATGAACCGCAGCTTGAATCGCGCGGCGCGCTCGGCCATCAGTGATGTTGAGCTGGTCGTCCAGGTGATCGAGGCTGGGCGTTTTACGGATGAAGATGAGGTGTTATACGAAGCCTTGCTGGAACAGTCATCGCCGCGTTTGCTGGTGATCAATAAAGTCGATTTGAACAAAGACAAGACGGTGATGCTGCCGTTTGTCAGCAATTTAATTGCTAAACACAGCTACGACGAAATCCACTACGTCAGCGCGTTGAAGCGGCAGGGCTTGGAACAGCTGGAGCAAGCGATCATCAAGCGCCTGCCAGTGCACGAGCCGGTTTATGGCGAAGATGAAGTCACCGATCGTAGCGAGCGCTTTCTTGCCGCCGAGATGGTGCGCGAGCAGCTGATGCTACGGCTTGATCAGGAATTGCCGTATGCCACCACGGTGGAGATCGAGCGTTTCGAAGATCGTCCTGATGGCATAGCGGAGATTCACGCCATTATTTGGGTGGAGCGCGATGGACAAAAGGCCATTGTGATTGGCCAAGGCGGTGCGCAGTTGAAGGTGATCGGCAGCGGCGCTCGGCGCAACATGGAGCGCATGTTTGAGCGCAAAGTTTTCCTGCGCTTGTGGGTCAAGGTGCGCGAAGGCTGGGTGGACGATGAGAACATGCTGAAAAAGTTTGGCTATACCGATTGACGGAACTCGATCCGAGTGGTGAAACGGTTTGTCGGTTGTCGTGACGGCGTCACCACGGCTGAGTTATCGTGGCCCTGTGTTCTTTGTTTTCCCCTTTCTTGTTGTGACCGATGCGCTTAGAGCAGCAACCAGCCTACGTTTTGCATGGGCGTGCGTATCGCGAGACGTCGCTGTTGCTGGAGTGTCTGACGCGAGATTATGGCCGCGTCGGCGTGGTCGCACGGGGTGTGCGCGGCGAGCGTGCACGACTACGGCGCGCCCAGTTAGAGCCATTTCAGTCGCTAGCGGTGGGCCTTTTGCTGCGCGGTGAATTGGCGACGTTGACCGCCGTTGAGCCCGTCGGCACACCGCTACGCTGGGATGGCGAAGCGAGTATGGCGGGGCTGTATCTCAACGAATTGGTGGTGCGTTTAACGGGCCGCCAAGATCCACTTCCGCTGCTGTTTGACGCGTATGCGCAAACGCTGCAGCGGCTGGCATCGGCTGAGCCAGTGGCATGGACCTTACGACGCTTTGAACGTGATCTATTGCAAGAAATTGGCTACAGTTTGCAATTGCACTACGAGGCCGAAACGGGCGAGCCATTGGAGCCCGACGGTTATTATCGTTATGTGCCGGAAGTCGGCGCGGTGCGTTGTCTCGCCGGCGCTGCGCGCGCGCAACGAGGTGCGGACTTACTCGCGCTGGACCAGGATCAGCCACCCACAGCCGGTGCCATGCGCGGCTTACGTGACATGATGCGAGAGGTCATCCGGTTTCACTTGGGCGGCGCTGATCTGCGTGCCTGGCGCGTGCTTGCGATGGCGGGTACGCGCCGATGAGCGATGCCCTTAATTGGTGTTGCTTAACCCGCCACCACTTTGCGGTATGAGCGCATCCAGCGTGGCCTGCAATGTCCTACGAAAGTGCGCTAGCGATACCGACGCCGTGTCGGACACGGCTAATTGTTTTTGTAACACCGCCGCTTGCGCAGCTAGCGCGCTGGCGCCACAAAAGCCGCACGATGAGCGCAGACGATGTAATCGGTCGTTGAATCGGCCGCGGTCGCTGCTCAATACGTCTAGTTCTTGCTGCAGCGTGTTTAATTCCGCCCGTAGCAGTTGCCGCAGCGCCTGCATGGTGCTGGCATCTCCCGAGCTAATAAGCGCGGCTTGGTCGTCTAGTGTGAAGGCGCGGCAATTATCCGGTAGCGCCATCGCTAACAAGCGCTGCAGGTCGACCAATGTGCAGGGCTTAAGCAACACTTCGCCAAAGCCCGCTGTCAGCAATTCGTTGCGGTCGGCGCTGGTTATTTCGGCACTACTAGCGACGGCGAAACTCTCCGTTGATCGCGCCGTGCTATCGCTGCGCAAGGAAGTGAGCACTTGCAGCGCGCCCGCGTTCGGCATGCAGCGGTCCAGCAACAGCAAGTCGAAGGTTTCCTCGCGAGCGCTGGATAGGGCGCTGTCGCCGTCAGCATGTGCGCTGATCTGTGCACCCAGTGAGCACAGGCTGTCACACAAAAAACGTAGACTGGCGGGATCATCGTCGGCCACCAGCACGCGTGGAACGGCGGCTTTTGAAGGGTCGGATGGGAGCCTGTTTTGCAGTTGTGACATGACGAATTCCTTGTCGTTCATCTTAATTTGTCAGAATGGGGGTATATGCGCCTGACATCAACCCACCTGTTGCTGTGCTTCTGCCTTTTGCTGGTCGCGGGGTGGTCCGCGCCTGTGCATGCGGACGTCTTGGTGACGGCGAAGGTTGTCAGTGTGCCTGGCGTCCGGCTACAAGGCGTCGTGCTGCGTGTGGGCGAGGATGCCGCAGGCGGCTTGCGAGTGCAATTGCACGCGGATCACGCCGATATTCCGGCGCTGGGTTGGAAGCGATTGGGCCTCACCTTGGACGGTAACGTGCAGCGCGATGAGCGTCTGCGCTGGACTCTTGATGGCGGGGTGCGACTGGCCGGCGCGCCGGGTGGTGCGCTGAGTAACGCCCGGGTGAAAGTGCAGTTGAGTGAGGCGGCTAACACTTTGCTGGTCGACGTACAGCAAGACAAATCCAAACTGAATACGTGGCTGCCGTTGGATCAGCCAACGCACGCGCAAATCAGCATGAATCATTTTCCCGCTAGCTGGTTGCAGGGACTGCTCAGCACGGTGTGGTCGGGGCGGACGACCAGTGGTCAGATAGATGCCAAGTTGGCGCTTGATCTGCGCGACAAAGGTATCCAGTCTTCTGGCGAGTTCACCTTAAGTGGTGTGGGTTTTGACACGCCGGCTGGCACTTTGGCGGGGCAGGGCTTGAGCGGCACGGGCCGGTTTGATTTGGACACAACGACGGGTCCGGCACGGATCAACGTGGGCGTAGGGTTGCGCGGTGGCGAGCTGTTATTGGGGCCGCTATATGCAAAATTACCGAGTCATTCCGTGCAAGTAGATATTCGAGCCAATGCGCAGCATGGCGCGGTTGAAGTGAGTCGTTTGCGCGTAAATGACCCCGACGCGCTGCAATTGGACGGCGCGCTGGCGTTTGACGATAAGGGAACGCTGCAGAAATTGGTGCTCAGTCAATTCCATGCCGGCTTCCCTGCCGCTTATGACCGCTATGGTCAGGCTTGGCTGGCCACATTTGGCCTGCGCAACATGCGTACTCGGGGTGAGATCGATGGCAGCGTGGACTTGCGCGGCAGTGGCGTGCGCAGCTTTGCGTTTACCACGCCCGGGCTGGACCTCGCTGATGCGGATGGCCATATCGCTGTCAGTGGGTTGCGTGGTGGGCTTGATTGGAATGTCCGTGGCGAGCGGCCTGGCACCGACTTGGCCTGGCGCAGCTTGCAGTTCTACCGGGTGCTGGGTGGCGCGGCGCAGTCGCGCTGGCAAAGTCGCGAAGGTGTGCTTGCGCTGCAACAACCACTGACCGTACCCGTGCTCAAGGGACAACTACGCGTCAACAAGCTGGACTGGCGCCCAGCGGCGGCCAAGGGCCAGCGTTTGGCCACCTCGCTGGCGGTTACTAATATTGATATGGCGAGTTTCAGCCGAGCCATGGGCTGGCCTGCTTTTTCCGGTACGCTCGGTGGTGCCGTCCCGTCCTTACGCTGGGTGGATGATCGCTTCGAGCTGGATGGTGGCTTGTCGGCCAACGTCTTTGGCGGGTTCGTCGACGTCACGCAACTCTCGTTACAGCAACCGTTTGGCCCGGCGCCCGTATTGAGTGCCGATATTCAGATGGATCAACTGGACCTAGGCGCGATCACCAGCGTGTTCGATTTTGGCCGCATCACCGGGCGCATGGATGCCTCCATCGGCAATCTTCGTTTGGTGAATTGGAAGCCGGTGGCGTTCGATGCGAAGTTACTCGCCGGCTCCGGCGGGCGCGTCAGCCAGCGCGCAGTCAACAACCTTACCTCGGTCGGCGGTGGCGGCATCGCGGCGGGCCTGCAGGGCGCCGTGTTGAAGTTATTCAAGACGTTCGGTTACAAGCGTATTGGTTTGAACTGTGTGTTGGCCGGCAGCGTTTGCAAAATGAGCGGTTTGGAGCCACATGGCGACGGCTACACTATCGTTGAAGGCAGTGGTCTGCCGCGTTTACAAGTTATTGGTCACCAGACCGAGGTGGATTGGCCGACGCTGGTTCGTCGCTTGCATGCGGCTATTGATGGAGCGGCACCGGTAGTTCGTTAAGTTGTTTTTTATCGTTGCGGCTCGATTGAACCTTGCCAAGTGCCGGGCCATCGGCAACGATTCTATTTCCCGCTTTAAGGAGTCCGTTATGCGCAAGCTTGCTTATTTCATGCTGACCACGCTGGCGGTCGTCCTGGTGGGGTGCGTCACCATCAACGTGTATTTCCCCGAGGCGGCAGCACAGAAAGCAGCCGATCAGTTTATCGGGAATGTGCTGGGTGACGGTACGGCCGCGCCAGCGCCAGCGCCTGCACCGAAGGACAACAAGCCGGCGCCCGCCGTGGATGGTAACCATTCGCAGCCGTCGGCCATGCTGCTCGATTTGCTGATTCCCGCCGCGTATGCAGCGGACACGCCGAACCTGCGCATTCAAACCAGCACCACGGAAGCGATTCGCGGCCGCATGCGCGACCGTTTCAGCGGAACCTTAGGGAGCCTGCTTGATAGCGGCGCGGTGGGCTTCACCCACGATGGCATGGTGGCCATGCGCGATGCGTCCAAAGTGCCGTTAAGCCAGCGTGCCCAAGCCAATGCCGCCGTTGCCGATGAAAACCGTGACCGCGCCGCGCTGTACCGTGAAGTGGCAAACGCCAACAGTCACCCCGAGTGGGAACCGCAAATCCGCGCAACCTTTGCCAAAACGTGGATCGAGAAAGCGCATAGCGGTTGGTACTACCAAAACGCCGCTGGTACGTGGACCCAGAAGTAAACGTGACCATCGCGGTTTCTTAGACGATCCGCAAGGCGCTCTCGGATGTCATGCAAGCGAGCTGTGCTTTCCGTTCGAACCAGATTCGGCGGTGGCACAGCTCGCTACGCAGGGCGCGCGCCGCTGCGCATGATCTGGGATAATCAACGGTCATTCGCTGCAACCGTGACCGCTTACTTCCATGTCTCGACCTAACTCTGTTCCGTCCAAACCGTTTACGGTAACGATTACTGGCCTTGGTCACGATGGCCGCGGTGTGGCCCGGGTGGATGGCAAGACGGTGTTCGTGACGGGCGCTTTGCTGGACGAGCAAGTTTCCGTGCGCTTGCGCAAGCGGCATCGCCATTTCGACGAAGCCGATGTGGTGGAAGTGCTGCTGCCATCACCACACCGCGTTGAGCCACGCTGCAAACACTTCGCCATATGCAGTGGCTGCACGCTGCAGCATCTGGATAGCGAAGCGCAAATTGTCGCCAAACAGCGGGCGCTGTCGGAAAACTTCGAGCGGATCGGCAAGGTAACGCCGCAGCTGTGGTTGGCACCAATGAGTGGCGATCCATGGAGCTATCGGCGTAAAGGCCGGCTGTCGGTGCGTTACGTGGAGAAGAAAGGCGGCGTGTTGGTCGGCTTTCGTGATAAAGACAACCCGCGCCTCGTGGCTAATATTCAACAGTGCGAAGTGATGCACCCGGCGCTTGGACCGAAGGTCGGCTTGCTAGCAGATTTAATCAACGGCATGGATGCGAAAGCCTCTATTGCGCAAATCGAGTTTGCCTCCGGCGATGACACCATGGCGTTGGTGTTCCGTAATTTGCAGCCCTTAAGTGACGCTGATCGAGCGGCGTTGACGGCATTTGCCCAGCTACACAATTTCGCGATTTATCTGCAGCCCGGTGGCAACGAGAGCGTGCATCCGTTGTGGCCGGAACACCCGCGATTGGCGTTTCGCATCGCCAGTGATGACCCTAGTATTGAAAGTGTCGAGCTCGAATTTCAGCCACTCGACTTCATTCAAGTAAACGGCGGCATGAATCAGCGCATGGTCACGCGCGCGCTGGAATTGCTGGATGTGCAGTCGACTGATCGCGTACTGGATTTGTTTTGCGGGCTGGGTAATTTCACGCTGCCCATCGCGCGCCGGGCCGCGGAAGTAGTCGGTGTGGAAGGCGACCAGTCGCTGGTCGATCGCGCAGCGCAGAACGCGGCACACAACGATATCCACAACGCCCAGTTCTACGCGGCCGATTTGTTTGAAGACAAGCGCAGCAAGTCGTGGGCGCAACAGCCGTGGGACAAGATTTTGCTCGACCCACCGCGCGCCGGTGCAGACCAGCTTCTAGCGTATTTGCCGCACAAGAAAACGCGCCGCGTCGTCTATGTGTCGTGTCACCCAGCGTCACTGGCGCGCGACGCGGGCATCCTGGTACATCAGCATGGTTTCAAGCTGAAGTCGGCCGGTGTGATGGACATGTTTCCGCACACCGCGCATGTTGAGTCCATTGCGCTGTTTGAGCGCGACTGAAGCGAGTATTTGGCAGCGCATGGGTATTGAGATAGAACGCAAATTTCTTCTGGCTGACGACAGCTGGCGCACGGCGATCGAGCGTAGCGAGCCGATGGCGCAAGGTTATCTGGTCGGTGCACAAGCCCTACGCGATGGCAGTGCGCGGGCGTCGGTCCGCGCACGGATAGCCGGTGATCAAGCGTGGCTGAATATCAAAGCGGCTATAGCGGGAATCTCTCGCGCCGAATTCGAATACGCCATTCCAGCCAGCGATGCGCGTGATTTGTTGGGCACGCTATGTGACGGCGTGCTGGAAAAAGTTCGTCATCACGTTCGGGTGGATTCGGTGCTGTTCGAAATCGACGAGTTTCTTGCTGAAAATGAAGGTTTGTTCGTCGCCGAAGTGGAGCTGCCGGCGGTGGATGCAGCATTCCCGCGGCCGGCTTGGCTGGGCCGCGAAGTCAGTTCCTTGACGCGCTATTACAACGTCAATTTAATCGACCATCCGTATCAACAATGGACGCCGGCAGAACGCGCAGCGGAGGACGCCGCATGTTGATGATCGGCATAGCTGGCTTGGAACTCGCTGAAGAAGAGAAGCATTGGTTAACGTCACCTTGCGTGGCCGGCGTACTTTTGTTCGCACGTAATTATCAATCACGGCAGCAGCTGCAAGCCTTGTGCGAGGCGTTGCGGAACGTCGGCGGCGAGCAATTATTGATTGCGGTTGATCAGGAAGGCGGCCCGGTGCAGCGCTTCCGTGACGGTTTTACGCGACTGCCTGCGTTGGCGGCGATTGGTGCAGTGTACGACCACGACCCGGCTGAAGCGATACGACTGGCCGAAGAGCACGCCTGGGTGATGGCGAGCGAACTACGCGCCAGCGGCGTGGATTTTAGTTTTGCGCCCGTCGTTGACCTGGCGCGCGGCAACGCAGCGATTGGCTTGCGCGCGTTTCATGCGGACCCAACGGTCACCGCGGAGCTGGCGCAAGCCTATGTGCGTGGCATGCATTTGGCCGGCATGGCGGCGGTGCTTAAACACTTTCCCGGACATGGTTCGGTGGCGGCAGACACGCACAAGGCGCAAGCGATTGATCCGCGCAGCCTGGATGAGATTCGCCGCAATGATTTGCAACCGTTTGCCGAATGCATCGAGGCGCGCGTCGAAGCCGTGATGCTGGCGCACGTGATTTATCCGGCCGTAGATAGCCAGCCAGCCGGTTATTCGAAAGTGTGGGTGCATGAAATCTTGCGCGGTGAGCTTGGCTTTACCGGCGCGGTGATCAGCGATGACATCAGCATGGCAGCGGCCGGTGTTGTCGGCGCCGTGGGTGCGCGCGTGCATGCACATCTGGATGCCGGTTGTGACTTGGTGCTGGCCTGTTTCCCCAACGTCGTCGACGAGGCCATCGCCGCCATGCCGACCAGCGAGAGTGCCATGCCGGCATTGCTGGCTGCCTTGCGTGGTGCACTTGGCGCCAGTTGGGATAGTTTGCTGGATAACCCGCAGCGCAACCATTTTGTTGCGCGCGTTACTGCATTGAACGCTGTCGAAGGAACTGTATGAATACTGCAACCCACCCGTTGGCTGACGTGTTAGGCGAGGCCGAATTGTTGTTCGGGCGCGCTGAGCTGGATCGCGTGATTACTCGCATGGGTCAGCGTATTGACGTGGCTCTGGCAGGCGAACGGCCAGTCTTGTTGACGGTGATGAATGGCGCTTTGATCTTTGCCGCACAGCTGGCGCTGGCCATCCATACCGATCTGGAATTTGATTACGTGCACGCCACGCGCTATCACGGCGAGATGAGCGGCAGCGAAGTGCAATGGCTGCGCGAACCCAAAGTGTCATTGACCGATCGTGTAGTGCTCCTGGTTGACGATATTCTGGACGAGGGCCACACGCTCAAAGCCATCCGCGAATACTGCTACGCGCACGGCGCACGGCGCGTATTGATCGCTAGCTTGTGCACCAAAAAGCATGATCGTTTGATCGAAGGCATGGCGTCCGATTTCAACGGCGTCGAACTGCCCGACCGTTTTGTTTTCGGCTACGGCATGGATTACTACGAGCAAGGCCGTAACCTGCCGGCTATTTATGCCTTGAAAGAAGATAGCGCGGAGTAGGGATCAGCGCGCCGCAGCATGGCGGCCGCTTGCCGATACCTGCTTTTTCGACCCTCTCACCTGGCGTTTTGTCATGACGACTTCCAGTAATAAGTCCATCGATCTGGCCGTTATCGGCGGCAGCGGCTTGTACAACTTTCCGGGTTTGCGGAACGCCACGCGGCAGCAGGTAGACACGCCCTATGGGCCGGCGTCTGGTGACGTTGTACTAGGCGACTTTGCCGGCAAGCGTTTGGGGTTTCTCGCGCGCCATGGCGAAGGCCATACGCTGCCGCCGCATCGCATCAACTACCGCGCTAACGTGTGGGCGCTACATAGCCTCGGCGCGCAGCACGTGGTCGGCGTGAATGCGGTGGGCGGCATTCGATCAGACATGGGCCCACGCGTCATCGTGGTGCCGGATCAATTGATTGATTACACGCACGGCCGCAGCACCAGCTACTGTGATGCCGATGGCGCGGAAGTCACCCATATCGATTTCAGCGAGCCGTATACCGAGGCGCTGCGTCAGCGCTTGCTGGCAGCGGCGCAGGTCACTGGCGTGGCGGTACTTGCTGGCGGTTGTTATGGCGCCACCCAGGGGCCGCGGCTGGAAACCCGCGCCGAGATCGAACGGTTGCGCCGCGATGGCTGCGATCTGGTCGGCATGACCGGCATGCCAGAAGCCGCGCTAGCGCGTGAGCTGGGCCTGTCCTATGCCTGCCTCGCGTTGGTAGCCAATTTCGCCGCCGGCTGCGGCGATACGACAGAAATAAGCGTCGCCGAAATCTTCGAACACCTCGCCGCCGCCACGCGCCAAGTGCCGCCTATTTTGGCCGCCATGCTACAAAGTTGAGTTTTCCGTCTGATTTTGAGTGATCCAACGCCCGTAAGTCTTGCGTAGCCAATGGCGCTGTTGCTACTTTCCGGAAGCCAAGCAGGAAGCAAGGGGCTGCGCTAATTAAGCGCATGGTTTGGCATTTCATTCCACGACCAGAGGGTTAAGCAATGTCTTTCGGTACAGTCAAATGGTTCAACGATGCCAAGGGGTTTGGCTTTATTTCGCCGGAAGACGGCGGCGCCGATGTCTTCGTGCATTTTTCGGCCATCAATACCAAGGGCTTTCGCAGCCTGCAGGAAGGCCAGCGCGTCCAGTTTGAAATTACGCAGGGCCCGAAGGGTGCCCAGGCTTCGGCTGTCGAGATAGCCGCCTGATTGATTCAATGGGTGCGTGATACGACGGAAGCCTCGCACAGCGTGCGGGGCTTTTTTACGGAACGTAGCAGGGTGAGTGCGGTAAGGCCGTGAGCGCTTCCCACAAGCGTGGCCCGCCATCTTTTGCGCGTCACTCCAGCGGTTCCTAACTGCCGCGAGGCTGGTCAAGCTGAAGCCCGCGGGCTGCAAGTCTCGCAGAGCCCTTGGCTGGCTAGCCTTTAGCCCTTGAAAACTGCCCCAGCTTGATCAGCTTTCGGCTGCACAATGCGGCTGAGCCGGTCGCTCGTTCCGGGCTGTCTTGGTCTTCTTGCGGCAAGCTCCGCCACGAAAATAGATGAGTCCTTCTCGTCTTTCGCGCCTTAATTATTGGCACCTGCCAAAGTTTCGCCCGCCGTCATAGGGCGAACAGAACCCTCGGCGAGTAAAAAAATCTCCCTGCGGAAGCGCATGGTGGGTTGGCTTAGTTAAGATAGACGATTGTGTCTTTGCCAGCAGGAGCCGTCGCGTGATCATCAAGCCCAAAGTACGTGGATTTATCTGTGTCACCGCCCATCCGGTCGGCTGCGCGCACAACGTCATCGATCAGATCGCCGTGACCAAGGCGGCTGGCCATTCGGGTAACGGCCCAAAGCGCGTGCTGGTGATTGGCGCATCCACTGGCTACGGACTGGCCTCGCGCATCACTGCCGCGTTCGGCTATGGCGCGGCCACGCTTGGCATCTTCTTCGAAAAGCCCAGTACCCATGAGAAGACCGGCACGGCCGGCTGGTACAACTCCGCCGCCTTCGACAAGGCCGCTAAGGAAGCAGGGCTGTACAGCAAGTCCATCAACGGCGACGCGTTTTCCAATGAAACCCGCGCCCGCGCTATCGAAATTATCAAAAACGAAATGGGCGGGCCGATTGATCTGGTCGTCTATTCGCTGGCCTCGCCGGTGCGCAAAATGCCCGATACCGGCGAAGTGGTGCGCTCCGCGCTGAAGACCATCGGCGAAACCTTTACCGCCTCATCGGTGGACACCAACAAAGACACCGTCATCGAAGCCAGCGTCGAGCCGGCCACTGAGCAGGAAATCAAGGACACCGTTACCGTGATGGGTGGCGAAGACTGGGCCTTGTGGATCGAGGCATTGACCAAGGCAGGCGTACTCGCCGAGCCAGCCAAAACCATCGCCTACAGCTACATCGGCACCGAAATTACCTGGCCCATGTACTGGCACGGCACGCTAGGCCAAGCCAAGCATCACCTCGACGCCACCGCGAACGATCTGCGTACCCGCTACGAAACGAACGAGCTTGAGGCCTACGTCAGCGTGATGAAGTCCGTCGTTACCCAAGCCAGCTCTGCCATCCCAGTCATTCCGCTGTACGTCTCCATCGCGTTCAAGATCATGAAAGAGAAGGGCATCCACGAAGGCCCGATCGAGCAAGCCAACCGCCTGTTCCGCGACCGCCTCTACCGCGCCGATGGCGCCGCTCCGGCAACCGACAACGAAGGCCGCCTGCGGCTGGACGATTGGGAATTGCGCGACGACGTGCAAGAACCCTGCAAAACCGTCTGGCCCACCGTCACCACCGAAAACCTGCGCGAGATCACCGACTACGACGGTTATAAGCACGAGTTTTTAAAGTTGTTTGGGTTTGATCGTGAGGATGTCGATTACGGCGCCGAGGTGGAGTCGGATCGGCGGTTTGATTGCGTGGAGATGTAAGAAGCGCTTTCGTTGATGGTTTCGTCAACTGCTGCGTCTATATAATTTTTCCACTTGGCCAAGCTACCTGTGAGCGAGCACGGGTAATTTTCAATATTGTGTGCGATCAGCTTTGGACGCGCCACCTCATGCGGGCAAGCTCAATCGGTTCCGTGCAAGGAAACCTGAAGTGGCTCCGGCCTTACTGGCTTCTCCGTTTGCTTGCGAGAAACCGAGATTAGATTGCAGGATTAGGCTGCAATGGCGGTGGTAAGTCTTTGATTGTTTTAGGACAAGGATGAAATTGGCTAGGCAGCGATACTGGGATAGGTTGCAGGATTAGACTGCACTTTGAAATCTACTTAGCGTTAGCAATCACAGGGGAGCTTCAGTGCCATACGAACTTAAGGATCGGCTTGTCGTGGGCGTTGCGTCCAGCGCGATGTTTGATCTGACAGAGTCAGATGGAGTATTTCGTACGGATGGCGAGGAAAAATATCGCAAGTATCAAGAAACAAACAAAGCTGTACCGCTAGCACCGGGAATGGCATTCTCATTTATCAAGCGGCTTCTCTCGCTCAACGATCTTAGTGCCGAAGCTGAAGGTCCACTAGTCGAAGTTGTGCTTTTATCCCGCAACGATCCTGATACTGGACTTAGGGTCATGAATTCGATTCATCACCATGGCCTAGATATTTCGCGGGCAATATTCCAACAGGGGATTTCTCCATACGCCTATATAAAGGCGCTTAACATCTCGCTATTTCTTTCGTCTAACAGAAGCGACGTGTTAGAGGCAATCGCAAAAGACCTGCCGGCTGGCTACGTGATGGATTCAAAGAAAATCGACGATCCGAGTGATAACACCTTACGGATCGCTTTCGACTTTGACGGAGTTCTGGCCGATGACTCTTCCGAGACCGTAATGCAAAAAAGTGACCTTGAACACTTTCACACCCATGAGACTGCTAACGCGATGCAACCTCATGGAGATGGTCCGTTAAAGAATTTTCTTGTGCGCATATCGAAGATACAGCGTGCTGAGGAAGATCGTAGGAAGGCAGACCCTATGTATAAAAATAGGCTACGAGTTTCTATTGTCACTGCACGAAATGCACCATCGCACGAGCGTGCAATAAACACGCTTAAGAGCTGGGGCGTTATGGCAAACGATGCGTTTTTCCTCGGTGGCGTAGAGAAGCGACTCGTTCTTGACGTACTTCAGCCGCATATATTCTTCGATGATCAGGCGGTGCATCTCAAGACCGCGAGCGAGGTGGCTCCGTCGGTTCACATCCCATTCGGCATTACCAATCAACTGCGTAAGTGACTGCTAACAACTCGTTCGAGGCGGACGGCTCCGTCGCCGCTCAACTCAGGCGTTAGGTATCAGGGGAAAGTTATTCGTGGATAAGCGATATCAAGTGTTCGTAAGTTCAACTTTTGCGGACCTGCAGGAAGAACGCCAGGAAGTAATGCAGGCACTGCTTGAGCTCGACTGCATTCCGTCGGGCATGGAGCTATTTCCCGCCGCAGACGAAGACCAGTGGACCCTAATAAAGAAGGTAATTGACGATTGCGATTACTACATGGTCATCTTGGGCGGCCGGTACGGCAGTATTGGACCGGACGGACTTAGCTACACTGAGATGGAGTACCGATACGCGTTAGAGAAAGGAAAGCCAATCCTAGGCTTTGTGTATAAAGATCCCTCCCAGATTGTCGCCAAGAAGTCTGAAACATCAGCCGAGGGGAAGAAAAAGCTCGAGTCATTTCGTGATTTCGTGCAGACACGAATGTGCCGGTTCTGGGATTCGCCTTCCGACCTTGGTAGTCAGGCTAGCCGCAGTCTCGTCAAACTAATTAAAGCGCATCCTGCCATAGGGTGGGTTCGTGGCGATCAGGTTCCTTCGGAGGGCGCCACCACAGAGATTCTGTCTCTACGACGAACGATTGAAGAGCTTGAGAAAAAGCTGTCGTCCGTAGCTAATGAAGCACCGGAAGGCGCGGGGCTTTTGGCACAAGGCTATGATGAGCTCTCACTCGCTTACACGTTCGCCGCCTCGGAAGACCGGTGGGCGCACAATGGCACGACTTATCGCGCCAACGCCTCACCGGCTTGGGACGAGATCTTTTCATCACTAGCTCCGCTGATGATCGACGAGGCAGACGAGTCCGCTTTGACATCAGCCCTCAACGGCTTAGTTCGATCCAAGGAGGTGCCCGGGCTTGAGAAGCAGAAGTCGTTGAAAGGTATGAATCTCCTAGATTTCAAAGTAAGTAGAGACGACTTTCAGACGATTAAAGTTCAGTTGCGCGCACTAGGTCTCATCACAAAGAGCACAAAGAACCGCAGCGTTAAGGACACAGCAACGTACTGGACGCTTACCCCATACGGAGATAACCAATTGACTCGCTTGCGAGCAATCCGGCGTCCAGAAACCTAACAATTCATTCGAGGCGGACGGCTGCGCCGCCGCTCAATTCCAGCGTTAGGTGTCAGCTCAGTGTAAGCGTCCGCCCTCCGCACCTTCCCAGAACAGAACCAACCCGTTGCACTACGCGCCTTACACGACAGGAGCGAAGCGATGGGCAAGAAGATGGATGAGATAGACATTGGGTTGGCAGTTTCGATCTGGTGGCTGTTGAGTGCACCGGTGGACTTTCGGTGTGGTGCCGATCGACTGTTGGTGCACGTACGCGAAGCGCTGGGCCGCGACCCGCTGGACGGCAGTGCCTACGTGTTTTGCAACCGGCGCAGTTCTCGCATGAAAGTGTTGGTGGTGGATGCCCAGGGTGTGTGGTTGGCGACGCGTCGCCTGCATCGGGGGCGATTTGTCTGGCCGTCGGCGCAGGAGACGCTGTGGTCTCTCACGCGCCGCCAGTTTCGGTGGCTGTGTACAGGAGTGGATTGGCAGCGTTTGTCATGTGACAGAAGTTCACTAGGCAGAATCATTTAGATGGCTAAAATAGTTGCATGGATGCTTGTGCACTTGAGGCCATTGCCGACATCGACACGTTGCGCCAGATGGTGCGCGAACAGCGTGTTTGTCTTGCCGAGCGCGATGCAACGATTGCCGCGAACCAACGCACGCTGTG
>JBDTBF010000004.1:0-18818 GCA_039924175.1 Rhodanobacter sp. | reverse complement strand
TGCGCACGGCGGCCACGCGTTCGGCTTGCGGCCGTCGAAGTTTCCGATAACCGGCTGGCCTGCGCTGGCTGACGTATGGCTGCGGACGATCGGGGTGATCCGGCACTGAGCAACGCGAGGCGCCTCAGGATCTTCGCAGCACGCGGCGACGGCACTTCTGGATAGAGGTGCACGTTGCTGGCGTCGTGGGACAACCTCGCAGGCAAGCCGCCGCCCGTGTGGCCAGCGCGCCATACCACCAAAAAATTGTGGCACTCAGGGTTTGCGCGCCACGATGATCTGACTGATCGGCATGAACTCGTCCAGCTGCTGTTTGAGCTGTTGTCCTTGCGGCATGTCCAGCAGCGCTTGCCACGCGGCAGTCCAGTGATCGAGTACCGGGTGTGTGGGGTCATACAGCTCTACCTTGCAACCCCAGAAGAGTGCCCACCACATCGACCAGAAGAATCCGTGCTGGGTGTGCTCCGTGATCACCAGGCCCGCGTCGGTCGCCCACTGCGCGAATTTGTCGTGATCGATTACGCGCAAGGCATCGCCGGGTTGATTGCGGTATTCCGGCGGCAACACTTTTTCCTGCAGCCGCTCTTGCAGCGCGCCGGGCACGCTGAGCAGATAGATCGCCCCGGAAGCGCCGATGCGCACCAGCTCGGCCAGTACTTGTTGCGGATCATCGACGTGCTGCAACACCTCGGTGCAGATCACCCGCGTGGCCATGCCGTCATCCAGCGGCAGCGGGTTGGCGTCGTTGACCAGAGCGGTGTGCAGGCCGTCGCCTTCGACGCTTAGCTGGGCGCGCATTTGGCGAATCACGTGCGGCTCCCGGTCGACGGCGTAAACGCGCGCGCCATGACGTGCGCAGAACAAGCTGTTGACGCCGGCACCACAGCCGACATCCACCACCACGTCATCGGCACCGATCGTCACACCGCGGAACAACTCGCCGGTGTCCTCGCGATACCAGCCGCCGAGCTTTGCGTCACGCAGGCCTACAGCCGAGGGGCCATGGGGTTCCTCGTCGATGGGAAACACGGGCTCGACCGAGGCTGCTGCGGTGATGGGTGGCTCGACATGGTGGGACATGGTTGATCTCTGAGGCAGGGGGCGGTCAAATCAAAGCGGGGGTCACTTCTGGCTGTTCTGCGTACGCATTCCGCTCGCCAACACAGTGTGGCAGTCCGGCGCGAAGGAAAGAATGGTGCGAAGGCGCTGCGTCTGTGTGCGTTTTCGCGTAGTTACGTTTGGTCGCACACATTTGTTATTCGCAAAAAAGAAAGTGCGCCGCGGACGCTACTGCGTTCACGCACTGGTCGCGTCGGCCAGTCGTAAACTGGCGTCATGCCGGAAATGCCTGAAGTTGAGACGATTCGCCGCGGGCTTGACGCGACCGTGCGCGGCGCACGAATCGAGTCGGTTGAGGTGTTGTGGCCGCCGTTTGTCGACGCCACTCGCGGGTTACTCGATACCGCCGTGGTCGGGCATCAGATCAGCGCGATCCGTCGTCGCGGCAAGGCGCTGATTATGGACGTTGGCGGGGATTGGCATCTGTTGTTGCACTTGAAAATGACCGGACAAGTCGTGGTGCATCGGCATGGGCAGCTGGTGGCTTTTGGCGGACATCCGACCGCCAACATTGTGGGCCCGATGCCGAATAGCTGGACCCGAGCGATCCTCGCGCTGAGCGCGGACCGCACCGTGTTTTTGAATGATCAACGCAAGTTTGCGCACCTTCGTGTGGTTACCACGGCGGATCTTGCCGCTGATCCATTTTTGTCCGGCATGGGTCCGGAAGCGCTCGATGATCGCTTCAGCCTGGCGGTGTTCAAGCAGCGGCTTGCGCGGTTTCGGTCGGCGCCGATCAAGGCAGCGCTGCTCGATCAAGCGGTCGTCGCCGGCATTGGCAACATCTATGCCGACGAAATTTTGCATCTAGCTCGTATCGATCCGCGGCAGCCAACCGCCAGCGTCACGGCGCCACAACTGCGGCGGTTGCACCAGGCCATTCGTACCATTCTTCGCGACGCGGTCGAGCACTGCGGCACGTCGTATCCGAGCTTCATTGACGACGGACAGCACCGCGATACGTATCTTGACCATGCCCGCTTGTTCGGCCAGCAAGGTCAGCCATGCATGGTGTGCGGCACCCGCATCGAGCGTATCCGCGTGGCCGGGCGCGGCACCAACTATTGCCCACACTGTCAACGCGCGAGGTCGGCGCTGGCGCCGTGAGTTTTTCGTGCTTGGTCGGCGCGTGAGCGTGGTGGCCGGTTTGTCGGTGGGTGAAAGCATACGCGTCGCGCTGTCCATTTTGGACGGATGACGTCGCAAGTTTTCGCTTGTCAGACGTCAGTTGGTGCGCCGCGAGCGCGGAGTACAGTGAACTCCTTAACTCACGTTTTGAACGAGGAAATTGTCATGTTAGTAGCGTTCTCTGTCTGGCCCAACGGTAGTTCTGATAACGATTCGGTGCACGATGCTGTGGCTGCGGCGGTAAGCGTTGTCCGCGCATCGGGATTGCCCAATCACACCGATTCGATGTTTACGACCATCGAAGGCGAATGGGACGAAGTGTTCGACGTCATCCATCGGGCGACGGATGCGGTGGCGGCGTACGGCTCGCGCGTTGATCTGGTGATCAAGGCGGACATCCGGGCCGGACATGACCATGAGCTCACTGGCAAGGTCGAGCGTTTGGAAAAAGCTATCGCCGCGCAGGCCAAGACGGCCAAATGACGTCGACTTGCCGTGGCTCAGATAGCGGGAACGGCGTTGGAGACGATTTTAGAAAAAAGTTGCAAAGTCCGTTGCTGTCGAACTAATTCGGCAGACGCGATACGCAAGCGGGTTTCCATCTGAACGTTCTGTCTCGACCAGACAACCTTGGCTGCGCGCCATGAAGGATTAACTGTGATGAAGCTCTGGATCGTTGCCCTCGGGCTGTTTGTGGCATGCGCCAACGTGCAAGCGAAGACGGTGGATTGGGAACCGTCTGCCGGGCATACGCAAATACCGATTTGGCCGGCTGCAGCGCCAGATGCACAGCCGGTGCCGGGGCCGGAGGAAATGACGGCACAGCATCCGATCGCTGGCCGGCCGTGGATGGCGGTGACCAACGTGACGCGGCCGACGATAACGGTATACGCGCCAAAGGGGACGAACACGGGGGCTGCAGTGGTGGTGATCCCCGGCGGCGGATTCGAGGAGCTTGCGATCGACCTTGAAGGTACCGAGACCTGCGACTGGCTGACGTCCGAAGGCATTACCTGCGTCGTGTTGAAGTATCGCGTGCCGAGCGTGCCCTTTGTATGGAAGTGCCACTGTCGGCCAGACGATTTTGCGTTGCCGGTGCCGGCGCTGCAGGACGTACAGCGGGCGATGCGACTGGTGCGCTCACATGCAGCACAGTGGCATGTCGATCCGCATAAGGTCGGTGTGCTGGGGTTCTCGGCAGGTGGGTTCTTGGTGGCGGAGATCAGTACGAATTTCGACCGTCAGTTGTATGCACCGTTGGATGCGAGCGACAAGCAAAGTGCGCGCCCGGATTTCGCCATGGCGATCTATCCGGGGCATCTCGCCACGGATGACGACGAGTTGAATCCCAACGTTCCCATTACCGCCAATACATCGCCGACGTTTCTGGTGCAGGCGGAAGACGATTACGAAGATGGCGTGAATCAGTCGTTGGTCTATTACGCCGCGCTGGCAAAGGCGCACGTGCCGACGGAAATGCATCTGTATGCGCATGGCGGCCACGGGTTTGGCTTGCGGCTGACGAAGCAGCCGATCACCGGCTGGCCAGCGCTAGCGAAGGTATGGCTGCGGACGATTGGTATCGTGCACAACTGAGTAGCGGCTCAAGATGCGGGCAAGACTCACTGTGTTTTGGCCGAGAGGCTAGCCCGTCGCCAGAGTTTGCCTGATGGTGACAGACGTGGCAGCTGAGGGCGTTGCTTCCAGCGACATCGCTATGCGGATTGAAGCGTTGGCGATTGCCGCGCGCAGACTCGCGCGCGCTTACTCATTGATCATGCGGGTCCCGAAATCCAGGTGCAGAGGAAGTGGGCCAAGCCGATCCGGGATGGTCATCCGGCCGCGTCGCGTCATGGCATCGCCTGTAGCGGCGCGTCGTGCAAGGACGAAGTAAATTCAGCATGGCACCGCGGCGCCTTACTCGGCGATCTGGAGAAACTGTTCGATGCCGGTCTTGACCGCGCGGCGCGGCGAGCCATCGACCGGATGCAAGAGCAGAACGTAAACTCGGCGCGGTAAAGACAAGGTGCGCGCACGGCGGTGGCACCTGACACGCTGGTGCGCGCCAACAAGTAACAGACGCGCGGCCGAGAACAACGTGGTTATCGCGCAAGCTAGCCGGCAAAGAAGGTCGCTATCAGGGGTTGTCCTTGGCGTCGCGCACGCAGTTGCGTCCCGCACGTTTGGCCTCGTACTGGGCTTCGTCGGCGGCACGCAGCAGCGCCAGGCCGGCCTCTTCGGAGTCCACGATCCGGCAGGCTACGCCGAGACTGATCGTCACGTGGTGTGAGCCTTTCCCGGTGATATGTACCGCCCGGCCTTCGACTTCTGCGCGAACCTTCTCCGCAATGGTATGGGTACCTGCGAGATCAAGATCAAAAAGCAGGCAGGCGAATTCCTCGCCGCCATAGCGGGCAACGACGGCGTTGGCTGGCACACATTTGACGATGGCTTCTGCCACCACGCGCAGAGCTTGATCGCCGGCCAGATGGCCGTGACTGTCGTTAAATTGCTTGAAGTGATCCACATCGAGGAAGATCAGTGAGGCTATGTTGATACGTCCTTGGTCAGCGGGGAGTGCTTTCAGCGATTCCATCAATCGGCGCCGGTTGAATAAACCGGTTAGCGCGTCGCGGCGGGAAAGCTCGAGCAACTGTCGGTTGGCGGCGTTTAACTCCGCGGTGCGCGCATCGATGCGATTCTCCAATGCGTGCTGTCGACGGCGCAGAGCATGCGTGCGCCAGCGCAGCAGTAGGTGTACGGCGACGAGGGCGATGACGGCAAACAGCAGCAACGCCCACTTCTGCTGCCACCAGCGCGGCTCCACGGTGATCGGCAGCAGAATCGGTTTGCTAAAGTTTCCAGCGTAATCCTGCGCTTCGATATGTAGCACGTACTTGCCTGCCGGCAGCGCACCGATGTCGCGGAAATTGTCAGCCGTCCATGCGCCGGGCTCGTCGCTGAACCCTTCCAGCCACGTTCGGAAGCGAGAGCTCTCTTCGTGCTGCCACGACAGCAGCGCGAAATCGACGCGTAAATCGTGAGGGCCAGGTGGAATGACGATGCTACCGTTGGTTACCGGTTTATCGTCCAGCCGTACTTGAACCAGCTTCAGTGTTTTGGGGTTGCGATCAGGCTTCTGCAGGCCCGAGTCGTGAACCATCAGCCCGCCCAGCGTTCCAGTCCAGAAGCGCCCTTGCGTATCGACCAACTGTGCGTTGGGATTGCATTCGTTGTTAACCATGCCGTCGCGGACGGTGAAGACCTGCGAGCGGTAGTGGCCCTCGTCTGGTGTGAGTATTTGCACGCCTGAGTCGGTGCAGATGTAGATGCGGCCGTTGGCATCAGCCAGCGCACTATCCGCGGTGAGGTCGGGCGGTGCGGGCAGGTCTGCTGGCAGAGTTCTTGGATGGAGTGGGTCGCTGATGTCGACCCGAATGATGCCGTGACGACGGCTGCCAACCCACAGAATGGGCCTTCCCTGTGCGTCACGGATTAGCCGCAGACCGAGTAGGTTTAGTCCAGGCAAACCGATGTCGCGGCCCAGCAACACCCATTGCTTGCCGTCGAATCGCGCAAGGCCTTGGTCGCTGGTGGCCCATAACCAGGAGTCACCGTAGGCCGTGTTGTAGGCAAGCAGCTTTTCAACGCTCCACGTTCCGGTTGCCGCGTGCGGGCGAAAAGCGGTCCACACGCCATCGCGCAGGCGGTAGACGCCGGAGTCATCAGTGGCAAACCATTGTTCTTGATGACCGTTGATGCGCCGGCTGAGCATATCGTTTAACCGCTGTCCGGGCTTTCGTGGCCAAGGCGTGGCGACCGGTTCGAAGGTGGGGCCGTCGCGCACGCGCAGTAGTCGCCCGGCGCCGGTTCCCAGCCATACCGTGGGGTTGCCTTGCGCGTCATCGGCGCGAGCAATCATCGTCACGGTGGCGTCGGCTAGATCTCCACCGGCTTTGTTGAAATAGCGCCAGTGATCGTTGTCGTACAGGCCTAGGCCGTCGCTGTCGGACCCTACCCACAGACGCTCGTCACCATGCCGGTTATGGTCCACCAGCACACTGAGTACGCCGGTTTGCGAGGAACCCATCAGCGAAACGGTTTTCCACGCGTTTGAGTCGACGATGACGCGCGCTACGCCATCTTCGGTAGCCAGCCACAACACGTAAGTGTCGTTCGCGCTGCGCCATGCGCTGACACCGCGGATGGCGTTCGACGGCAAGCCATATCGTCGGTCGAAAACCCGAATTTTGTCGTGATAAATACGAATCAGCCCGTTGCGGGAGGAAGCCCACACGGCATGATCACCGTTGGACGTCGGCGTCTCGACTATGTTGTACAACACGTCGGTGGGTAGCTCGCCGCTGGCGACGCTCCAGTGGCGTAAGCCGTGTTCATCCAGCCGCCACAAGCCGGAGCTGTAGACCGAGATCCACAAGGCGTCGTGGCCGTCGTGGTGAGTGGCGAGCAAGTAATTTAGGCCGTTGCTGGCGTCGAAGCCGGGCGTGCTGAAGCGCTTCCAGCGGCCGTTCCCTTCGCGATACCACAGCCCATCGTTGATGGAGCCGACCCACAATCGTTCGTGCCCGTAAAGGGTGTGGGTCTGCGCGATGGAGATCAGGTCGGCGTGCTTAAGTTGTGCGTTTCCGGGGTCAGCATGCCAGCGGCCGTTTTCGTGATAGAACAGGCCTTGATCCAATGCCACCGCCCACAAGCGCTTACCGTTTTGGTCGTCCGTTTCGACTAGGCGCCGCACGTTATTGCTGGCAAGACCTTCGGTGGCACCTTCGATGTGCCAGTGTTTGCCGTCGTAGCGCGCGAGCCCGAACTTGCTGCCACAGACCCACAGGGTGCCCGTGGAGTCAACGAACAACTGCTTGATGTAACCGCCCAATGCGGGGTTGTTGAGCGGGTGCCAGCGTTGGCCGTCGTACCAGGCCAGCCCGTGTGGCGTGCCCACCCACACCACGCCTTCGCGATCGGTCCGAACGGTGACCGTCACTGGTCCGGGCAAGCCGTCGCGCGTGGTAAACGTAGTGAAGTTTGGTGCGCCGAGGTCGAAAAGATCGAGCGATTGTGACGCCGGCACTGTTATCGCTGCCAAGACCGGCATCGGCGCGGTTAAAGCGAGCGCCGTGAATGCACTGACGATCAGTGGCCGCAGCCATCCGCATCTGTTGCCCATCAATCCGTGCTCAAACGCGCGCCAAGTTCGCATAGGCCCCCCGTAGCGATACTTAACGGCAGAGTAGCACCCGCGCTTCCTGCGCCGATGAATGGTGGCTGCCGCGGCGACGTAAGGCAGGCGCTGGTCAACCTCACGGTGTCCGCGAAGAGGTGCGTACCAGCGAAAATGCACCTGCATTGGCACGGCCCCAATGCATTTACTTGGTGGCCAACGAAGCCGCTGATCTCCGGCTGAAGTGTGTTGACCGAATTGTGACGGTGGATAGTCGATAGCGCCCGTCGCAATGGGCGGCGGGTCGCCACGTCTCCAGTCAACCTTAGAGTCTTTGCGGGCGTCGATAGGGCGCCACGCGGCCTCAGGCTTTGGACGAGCTTGAGGTTAACGTGTCGCAGACGGCGCCAGGGTCGCTGTTGGCACGCCCTTGCGTGCTGGATCTGATAGACGTATTATTCATATAAATATAATACATATATGAAATAGTATCTAAGCAGCTATGACCGGACCGTTAACCAAACTGAGCCCTACCGAACAGCGTGTTGCCGTTACTTGCCGCCGCTGTGCGGCGTTTCCACGCGGGCCAGCGGTGCTGGTTCGGTTGCTGAAAAGCATTTACCGACGGGTGCACGATGATGCGAATGTCCTGCTGCGACCGCTGGGCATTAACCATCCGGAGTACAACTTGCTGATGATGTTGTACGGCAGCGAGGGCCTTACGCTTAACGCATCGGCGTTGGCTGAGGCGGCAGGAGAGAAGTCGGCCAATATCACGCGACTAACCAATGAGCTATGCGCCAAGCAGTTGCTGCGGCGCACCGCGGATGCAACGGACCGGCGCAAGGTGGTGTTGACGCTTACCGAGGCAGGCGCGGCAATGATCGAAGGCTTGCTCCCTGATATAGGCATGCTGTTGCATCGACAAACTGCGGGTATGCAACCAGACGAAATGGTGCAGCTGGAAAAATTGCTGAAGAAACTTTTGAATCGACCTGATCAGGCTTAAGCGATGTCCGCTGTGTCGACAAATTTCGTGCAGGCGGCGCGGCGCTGGCCGTGGCTGGCCGAGTTCCTTGCTGGCGAGCGGCGCGCTTGGATTTTTGTCGGCAAGTCGCTTTTGGCTATCTATTTGGCCGCGTGGCTAGCGATGTGGCTGCAGCTGGAACAACCGGCGACCACCATGATCACCGTGGCGATCGTCATGCACCCGCACAGCGGCATGGTGCTGGCGAAAAGTTTTTACCGCGTGGTCGGCACGTTGTGTGGCAGCTTGTTCGGGTTGGCGTTGCTGTCGATGTTTCCGCAACAACGCGTGCTGTTTCTGCTGTGCTTGTCGTTATGGGTAGGGTTGTGCGCCGGTGGTGCCACGCTGTATCGAAATTTCATGTCGTACGGTTTTGTTTTGGCGGGCTATACGGCCGCCATCGTTTCGCTGCCAGCCATTGGTAATCCGTTGGGCGTCTTCGATTCTGCCGTGATGCGCGTGAGCGAAGTGTTACTGGGCCTTGTGGTGGCGGCAGTGGTCAGTGACTTGGTGTTTCCGGACCGTCTGCGCGTGTTGTTGCGGCAGAGTGCGCGGCAGCAGTTTGCTCAGTTCATCGACTTCGTCCGCGGCAGCACCGGCGGCAGCATCCCGCGTGTGCGGATGGAGCAGGCCCACTTGGCCTCGGTGCGCGCGGCCGTACGGCTGGAAGATCTGCGTGCTTCAGTCATCTTCGAAAACCCCGAACTGCACGCACGCAGCACACGCATGCGCTTGCTCAACCAGCGACACATGGCGGCATCGACCAGCTTCCAATCGTTACATCATCTGATTAACCGCTTGCAACGTCGAGGCCTTAGCACGGTAGCGGATGCGCTGATCGGCCTGTACCGTCCGATCGGCGCCGCGCTCAGTACGGAGCCTGCGCAGCAACATGATCCAACGGTCCTGGCAGCGCGCTTGGCCGACTGTGTAACGCAATTGCCGCTGCACGCGCGGCGGCTGCGCGCTGCGGTTGGAGACGAAGCGGCCACGCTGGAATTTGATACCGGTGCAGCGGTGCTGCTGCGCTTCGCAGAGGAACTGCGTGAGTTCATCGCGACGGAGGATTCGTTGCGCGGTAAACAGGTTGTGGGAAGTGTCGAACGCGTGCATTTTCGGCGGGGCAACGATCGTGCCGGCGCCCTAGTGGCTGTGTTGCGAACCTTCCTTACGATGGCCTCGCTCAGTGTCTTTTGGATTGTCAGCAGCTGGGACTATGGCGCCAGCGCGATGCTGTTGGCGACGATCTTCAGCGGCTTGTTGGCTGCTTCGCCGAACCCGCTGGCCGCCGCCGCGCGCACGGCGCAAGGTTATGTGGCCGGCATCGTGGGCGCGTTCGTCGTCGTGTTTGTTTTGCTACCGGGCAGTGATGGCTTCGTGATGTTGATTGCGGCCAGCGCTGGTTTGTTGTTGATCGGGTCGTATTTGAGAACACGCGACACGCTGCCGGGCGTTGGTGCGGGCTACATGCTTGGCTTCGTCTACATGCTGGCGCTGCGAAACCCCATGGTTTACGACCCCGTGCATTTCTTCAACGAGGCGATCGCGCAAGTGGCGGGGCTGTGCCTTGCCGGCGTAGCGTTTATGGTCGTGCCGGCAGTCACCGGAACGGGCTGGCAGCGGGCACGTTTGCTGCGCCGGTTACGTGGGCAGGTGACGTTAGTGGCCAGCGAGCCACTGTCTGGGCTCGCCTATCGTTTCGAAAGCGTCAGTCGTGATCTGTTTCAACAAGTGGTGACGCACACCGAATCCGGCAGCGACGAATCACGCGATTTGCTCGCATGGGGGCTGGCAGTGCAGGAGAGTGGTCGCACTGTGCTGGAGCTACGTCAACTGCTTGCCGCTGGGGATCTCGATCCGGCTACCCGCGACGCAGCACAGGCGGCATTGCAAGCGGTGGCGCGGTTGTATCAACAGCCCAGTAGCGCGCGCTGGCAGGAAGCCGAGCGTAGGGTGCGTGATGCGGTTGCCGTCACGTCGGGTGATCAGTCGGTGCGCCTGCACTTGTACCAATTGCTCAGCGCATTACGGGACGATGAGTCGCCACTGGCTAGCTATATGCCGCTGCCGGAGTCCGTCAATGCCGTATGAGATTGCCTTCCACGGTGTGCTCCTTCCGGGCCTGTTGGTGTTGTTTCTCGGCTGCCTGTTGGTGATGGTCTTGCTTGATCTGCTGGTCGGCCGGCTGGGTCTCTATCGACATGTTTGGCATCCATCGCTATTTCGGTTGGCCTTGTTTGTTTGTCTGTTCGGCGGTGCCGGACTCCTGTTGCTTCGCTGAAGTCGCCCTCATGAAAACTCAGTCTCTGTTGCGCTTTTTGATCACCGCTGTCGTCGTTGTCATTGCCATCTTTCTCGGCCATGCCATGTGGACGCACTACCTGTATTCGCCGTGGACTCGCGACGGTCGTGTGCGCGCCGAAGTGGTGCGGGTGGCGCCAGACGTGGCTGGCTTGGTGACCAAGGTTGCCGTAACCGATAACCAACTGGTGCACAAAGGTGATGTCTTATTTGTCATTGACCCGGCGCGCTTCGACAATGCACTGGCGCAGGCAGAAGCGAACCTTGCGGCCGCCGCGGCGAGTGCGCGTGCTGCGGGCGCCAACATTGGCTCGGCATTGGCTGCGGCCGATGCGCGCAAGGCTGAATATCAAATGTTCGAAGAGCAAGCCAAGCGGCGCCAACAGATGGGTAACTTGGTCGCCAAGGAGGATCGTAATGATGCGGTTTCCACCGCCAACTCTGCGCTGGCTACATGGAAGCAAGCAAAGGCCGGCGGTAGCCAGGCCGATGCCGTGCGCGCGCAGGCGGAAGCTGCCGTGGAGCAAGCCCAAGTGGAGCTGGACTTGGCGAAATTGAACCTGCGGCGCACCGAGGTGCGCGCGCCAGTAGATGGTTATGTGACCAACCTGGATGTGCGCGTGGGTGATTATGCAGCCGCAGGCAGCGCCCGTCTGGCGCTGATCGACAACCATAGCTATTACATCTACGGCTATTTTGAGGAAACCAAGCTGCCGCAGATACGCGTCGGCGATCCGGTTGATATCCACTTGATGGCTGGCGGCGTGCATCTGAAAGGCACCATCAGCGGCATCGCGCATGGCATTGCCGATAGCGACAACCCGACCGGCAGCGATCTGTTGGCCGACGTGAACCCCACTTTTAGCTGGGTGCGGCTAGCCCAGCGGGTGCCGGTGCGCATCGCGATTGACACCAGTTCGCTGCCAGCGGGGACACTGTTAGCCGCCGGCATGACGGCCACGATTGAGGTGCATCCACGCGCCACTAGTCATGCCAATGCGGGAGGGCATACGGCGGCCAAGCATTGATGCAGCGACATTGGGCGGCGCTGCGTCACACTTAGTTGCCGCCTTGGTTGGCGCGGACCTCAGGCTGAACCAAAATTCGTGTGACGGTTCTTTCCAATTAGTTTACGAGTCACACCGCAGAATCTGACTACTCAAAGGATGCTGTGTGACGGAAGCAATGTTCGCTCTTCTCTTGGAGTCCGCCTATGTTTGATCCAAAGAGCTTCAGAATCGATGGTCAGGTTGCCGTGATCACCGGCGCCGGGGCAGGGATTGGCCGTGCCATTGCCGAGACGTTCGGTGCTGCCGGTGCGGCGGTTATTGTTAGCGATCGTGACGTGGCTGCCGCCAAGGCGGTGGCCGAGGGTATTGTTAAAGCCGGCGGCAAGGCGGTTAGCATCCCGTGTGATGTGACCAAGGAAGAAGATCTGGCGCAGCTGGTCAGCCAGACCGTGGCGAAGTTCGGCAAGCTCACCGTGTTGGTCAGCAACGCCGGCGGTGGCGGTCCGAAGCCGTTCGACATGCCGATGGCCGATTTTCGCCGCGCTTTCGATCTCAACGTGTTTTCGCTGTTCCGCCTAGCGCAGTTGGCGGCACCGGAAATGCAGAAGGCTGGCGGTGGGGCGATCCTGGCAATTACTTCAATGGCGGGGGATAACAAGAACAAGCGGATGGCCGCGTACGGGTCGTCGAAGGCGGCAACCAGTCATCTGGTGCGCAATATCGCATTCGACCTCGGCCCAATGGCTATCCGTGTGAACGGCATCGCCCCGGGCGCGACGCGTACCGCTGCGCTGGAGTCGGTGCTGAACGACGAAATCGAAAAAACCATGTTACTGCACACGCCCATTCACCGACTGGGTGAGCCGCAGGATATGGCCAACGCGGCGCTGTTTTTGTGCTCACCGGCGGCCGCCTGGATCAGCGGCCAGATCCTGACGGTGTCGGGTGGTGGCGTGCAGGAGCTGGACTGATTCTGGGTAAGGCGGCCGGCTTGTGGTCGCGCACTGATAACCTTCAGTGCTTACTACAGCTAGCTCGTTATGGGCACTGCGCTGCCCACCCCGACGGTAGCCACTACACTTGGGCGTCAGTGGGGTTAGATCCCTTCACATCATGCAGAACATTGCTGCGTGATCATGTGCCTTTACAACTGGAGATGTATGCCGATGAATATCAAGATGACTGTTCTCGCTGTAAGTTGTGTGCTGGCGTTGTCTGCGTGTAGCGACAAGTCGTCAACACCGGCCGCTTCCGATGTAGCACCGGCGGCCACGGTGACCGCGCCGATGGAAGCTCCGGCGGCTGCTCCGGCCGAAGCGGCGTCGGCACCGGTGGCGATGACAGCGACACCTTCCGCTGCAACACCTGCTGCGGATGGCGTAGCGGTGGTTACCGACTGCGCGACGGAGGTCGATGCCACCGACTCCATGCAATACAACGTTTCTTCCATCGTCGTGCCAGCGTCATGCAAGGACTTCAAGATCACTCTCAAGCACACGGGCACGATGCCGGTTGCAGCGATGGGGCATGACTTGGTGATCGCCAAGAAAGCGGACATGAGTGCTGTGGATGCTGATGGCATCGCTGCAGGTGCGTCGGCTGGCTACGTCAAGGCTGACGATACTCGTGTGATTGCTCACACTAAACTGATCGGTGGCGGCGAGACGACATCGATAAGCTTCCCGGTAAGCAAGATTCAGAGTGGTGGCCCGTATGAGTTCTTCTGCACCTTCCCGGGGCATTCCTCGGTTATGCATGGCTCGATTAGCGTTCAGTAATGCGGTAAAAATCTGACGTCGTCGCGGTGTATGTTGCGTTGGCGTCGGGTTGGGCACGAGTAGCTCGTGCATTGAAAGGCCGTGGTCTTTATTGACTGCGGCCTTTCTGTTTGTCAGTTAGCACCAGACGAGGCCAATAGCACTACGGGTAAGTTCTAGGCTCAGTCATACAGGGTGTTGCGGGGCGGCGTCACGCGGCAGTGGAAGAGGTCAGGTGGGGTGTGTTCAGCGCTCGCGGTGGACGGCGAAATGATGGTAGCGAGCCCTACCGACTGAAGACCGCGGTGACGTAGCGAGGCGGTGGTGAAGTTTGCCAAGCTCGCACCCCTCCGTCACGGCTAGCGATGTCGGCGCGACGAAGCCATTCGCTGTGGCGCGAACGGCCTTCAGCTATTTAGGGTGCAGCCTTCGCTGCGGGTGGCAAATCCGTGGAAGCGTCTTTGTCCCGGATGAGTTTGCGCAGGAACGGGATTAACGCGACCAAGGCGAGGCCAACGATGACGCTGCCCCAACCGAGTTCACCGAATAAGGCGGCGTAGTCGGGGTTGGTAATTAGCGCACTGTGGCCGGCTGGCTCAGGCACCATGCCGGAGAAGTCACCAGCGAACAGCGACGCGAGCCCGGTGACCATCATCCAGCTGCCCATCATGATGCCTTGGTATTTACGCGGGGCCAGCTTGCCGATCATGGCGTAGCCAATCGGCGAGATCAGCAGTTCGCCGATGCTTTGGAGTACGTAGCTGCCGAACAGCCAGACGAAGGCGCTGCGGCCGACATCGTTGGCTTGCGAGATGCCCAGCGGCAAGGCAAGAAAACCCAGCCCCATCAGCAGCAGCGAGATGGAGAATTGCAACGGGATGTCGATGTTCCAGCCCCTACGGCGCAAGTGGCTAAATAGCGACGCCAGCAGCGGGCCGCCAAACACGATCACTACGGTGTTGATGTTCAATATCCATTGCAGCGCAATTTTTATGCCCCAGACCTGCAGGTCGACGTTGTTAACCGCAAACAGCTGCACGCCATTGGGTGCCATCTGGTACAGCGACCAGAACGCCAGCGACCCCAACGCAAGGATCAGAAACGCCCACATGTGGTTGCGTTCGATTCGGTCGCGATGCTTGAAAGTGAGATACAGCAGCGCCACTGCAACGATGGCGCCGATACCTTTAAGCAGGTGTTCGGTCGAGCCGGTGTGCTGCAGCAAGATCCATACGGTCGGCACCAGCGCAAACAGGATCACGATGCCGGCTGCTAGCCGCATGCGAAATTGGGCCGGCGTGGCGTCGAGCAGCGTGGTGTTACGGTCGGCCAACTTGCGCCAGTTGAGCGCGGCCAAAATAATCGCGATGAAGTTGCCGATACTGGCAAACCAGAATAAGCGGCTGTAGTTGCCGGTTAGTTGGTAATGACCGGCAACGGCGAAGCCGACAAAGAAGCCGATGTTCATGCCAGCGTAATTCCACAAGAACGCGCCTTCGCGACGGCTATCCTCGGGCGTAAAGCGCTGAGTCAGCATCATGTTGATGCAGGTGACGTTGAGGCCGCTGCCGGTAAGGAATAGCGCCAAGCCCCAATACAGCGAAGCGGCGGTGCCTGCTGCGATCATCCCGCAACCCAGCACTTGTAGAACCATCCCGCTGACGAACAGGTTACGATTGCTCAGGAAGCGGCCGCCGAGATAGCCGCCGAACAAGTGCAGTCCGTAGTTGAACGCGCCAAACACGCCCATGATCGCAGTGGCTTCCGCGACCGGAAAGCTCAGGTGTTTGGTTGCGTACAGTACAAGGGTCGAATACAGCACTGCGAAACCCAGAGTGGACGCCATCTGGATGAAGAACAGTGCAGCCGCGCCTTCAGGAATTTGCTTGAGGTTGCTGGTCAACGAGGACAAATATTCTCTCCGGGAAAGTTGCCTACGGTTGCTGCGTGCATCGGGTCTGCGGAGCGCTTCGCCTACGCCTTTACCGACGTTACGGATCTATCTTCACCATGACGTTCAAACGCTTGTGTTGGGGTTTTATTCCAGCAGCAAGGTTCGTCTGTAGCCGCTGATCCCTGCCCATTAGACTAAGCCCGCGTCTTTATCCTGATCCGCGCGAGTGGTCGGCGCTAGCGGTTTATGGTTGTGGTCGGCAGGTTTGGGAAATAATGGTTTGCATGCAGCTTTGTTGCCGGATGCGTGTGCCGATGGCCGTGTTGAACCAGGAAGTCGACGCGGGCTACCGGACTTATTAGCAAGTGGAAGCCCTATGAAAATACGTGAGAGCGGCATGCCCGATGAAGCGCAATGGGCTGGCTTCTTTGATTGCGAGGCGGTTATCGAGAAGCTGCTGGGTGCGAAGAGGATGCATGGCGATGTCATCGAGTTCGGTTGCGGCTACGGCTCCTTCACGGTGCCTGCCGCGCAACACACCAGCGGGGTAGTCACTGCGTTGGATATTGAGCCGGAGATGATTGCCGTCGTACGCGAGAAAGCGGCAAGCCTCGGCCTCGGCAATGTTCGGGCTGAGCTGCGCGATTTTGTGGCTGAAGGTTCTGGTGTTGATGCCGCTTCGCAGGCGCACGCGATGATTTTCAATCTGTTGCACTTGGATCATCCGGTAGCGCTGTTGCGCGAGGCACACCGAATCTTGCAGGACGGCGGGGTGCTTTCAGTGATGCACTGGCGCAGTGATATGCCGACCCCGCGCGGGCCGCCGTTGGAGATACGGCCGACGCCCGAGCAGTGTCGGCAATGGATGCTTGATGCGGGGTTCCGAGCGGTTGAATCCATTGATTTGCACGATGCCTGTCCGTTTCACTTTGGACTGGTGGGGCGGCGCTGAGCGTGGACGAGGGCGTTGCATTGGGGCATCTCACCCACGCAAGGAGGAGTCGCACTCAACCTTCGTAGCGTGCGCTCGGCTCATTCACGCGGCTGCTGGCATCGAGTTTGATGTGTTGGCGTAACCACGAAGCGAACTCGACTTCCGACAGACTGCCTTCGGCGAGAGCGACCATCATTACGTACTTGTCTTCATCACCAGCATCCAGATTTACGTCGTTTAGCGCGAGGAAGACGCGATAACAGACATGTGCCGAGCGCTTATTGCTATCGATAAAGGGGTGGTTACGCGCCAAACCAAAGGCGAGACTGGCTGCTAAATCGGCGATGTCCGGTGGCGGGTTGCCGTAGGCGTGCGATTGTTGCGGGCGCGCAAGCGCAGAGTCCAGCAAGTTGTCGTCGCGTACACCGATTCCGCCGCCGTGTTCGGCCAGCTGGCGCTCGTGGATAGCGATGGCAAGCGGTCGTTCGATCCAGATGATCATGGCTGCCACCTACTGAGCGAGCTTGTGCAATACGGTGCGGTCCTTGCGCATGATCTCCTCAGCCACTTCCATCTGCTTGGCAAGCGTGGGGTCATACGTGGTGAGGCGAATGCCGTCGGGCGTCTCCAGTGCGAACAACTCGTCCCCTTTTTCCAAGCGCAGACGCGCCAGCAGTTCACGCGGCAGAATGATGCCAGCAGAATTACCGATGGTGGTGATCTTGAGTTTCATGTTGGCTCACCGTGGAAGTTATAACGTATGTTATACCACGTGAGTTTGCCTAATCAATTGAGGCAGATGGGAAAGCTTGCGGGTGCCATTGCCGCATGCAATGCGAGCATTGTTCGCTTATGCGCTCGGGTCCTGTGTCCAATGAGGCTACACGCGTCACCATCGTATCGTTGTGTGCCTTGTGTGCCTTGTGTGCCTTGTGTGCCTTGCGTGCATTGAGTGCATTGAGTGACGCGGCGACAGATGTGTTTTCCAAGGAAAAAGCTGCGGGCTAAACGAAAAAGGCCACCCGCTGAGGATGGCCTAAATCATTACTTCTTGGTCGGGGTGACAGGATTCGAACCTGCGACTTCTACGTCCCGAACGTAGCGCTCTACCAGGCTGAGCTACACCCCGTGGGAAGCCGCGTATGTTAATGCCCGCCGGGAAGCTTGGCAACAGGAAACGTTCGTTTGCCGTTTGCGCATGCTGCCGAACCAGTGGGGCATTCTGTTAATCTTGGTGGCTACCGTCGCGCCACTCGCGTCAGGCGGAATTGCTTCCACAATCCATTGACAGCAGAGGATCTCATGGCGCTTACCCCGGCCCGTACCATGCCCGGCGTGCTCGAGCTGTTGCCGCTCGACCAGATTGCTTTTCAGCGCATGCTCGACGTGATTCGTCGCAATTACGAGCGCTTCGGCTTTCTGCCGATTGAAACGCCCGCTATTGAATACTCCGACGTGTTGCTGACCAAGACCGGCGGCGAGACGGAGCGGCAGGTGTATTTCGTACAGTCGACGGGTGCGTTGCAGGCATCCGAAAAAGTCGACATGGGCATGCCTGAACTGGCGTTGCGTTTCGACCTCACTGTGCCGCTGGCGCGCTACGTGGCCGAGCATGAACGCGACTTGAGCTTCCCGTTCCGTCGCTATCAAATGCAGAAGGTGTACCGCGGCGAGCGCGCCCAGCGCGGTCGTTTCCGCGAGTTTTACCAGTGCGATATCGATGTGATTGGCAAGGACGCACTGTCGGTGCGCTACGACGCCGAGATTCCGGCGGTGATCTACAGCACGTTTCGTGAGCTGGCCATCGGTGCGTTCACCATCCAGCTCAACAACCGCAAATTGATGCGCGGTTACTTCGAGAGTCTGGGAATTGTGGACAGCGAGCAGCAGATGCTGGTGCTGCGCGAAGTGGACAAGCTGGACAAGCGCGGCGCCGACTACGTGCGCAGCACGCTGACCGGCGAAGTGTTCGGTTTGAGCGCCGATGTGGCGCAAAAGATTCTGACGTTCGTGCAGGTTCGCTCCGCCTCATTGCGGGACGCGTTGGACAAACTTGATGCGCTCGGCGCTGGCCCGGCGTCAATGGAAGAAGGCCGCGCTGAGCTGAAAGAAGTGTTGAGCTTGATGCGCGCCTTTGGCGTGCCGGAATCGCATTACGCGCTAAACCTTTCCATTGCGCGTGGCTTGGATTACTACACCGGCACCGTCTACGAAACCACGTTGAACGATCACCCGCAGATCGGCTCGGTTTGCTCAGGTGGTCGTTATGAAAATCTGGCCAATCAGTACACAAGGTCGCAACTGCCCGGCGTTGGCATATCCATCGGCCTGACCCGCTTGTATTGGCAGCTGCGCGATGCCGGCTTGATTCAGACGGCGGCCAGCACCGTTGATGTGTTGGTGACGCAGATGGACGAGGAACAGTTGCCGGCTTATCTGGCACTGGCAAGCGAACTGCGCGGTGCGGGT
>JBDTBF010000003.1:0-4787 GCA_039924175.1 Rhodanobacter sp. | reverse complement strand
TGGCATCGTAACGCGACAGCTCGGCCAACATTTTGAGATAGCCGGGGCGGTCGTTGCGCGCGCCGCTGGTGGCTGCGTCGGTGTAAACGATTGGCGCTGGCCAGCTCTGTCGTGCGCAGTAGGCGCGGCAGTTGCGCAGCTGGTCGTCGAGGCTGGCCTCGCGCTGGCTGTCGCTGCTGTATCTGGCGTAGGCGGCTATGCGCATCGGGCGAGACTAGGCCGCTTTGGTCGCGCGTTGCAACGGGACGTGATTTGGTCGCTCGGCGTTGGATGCTTGACGCTGTGCGGCTTGCTCGCGCAGATAATCCTCGACGTCGCGCTTGGCGAGGATGTCGATTAGACGCAAGTGCGCGGGTGTGAGTGTGACGATGTCAGACACTTTGTTCCTCCTGAACGGCTGTGCGGTGTTTGTTTTTTGATGTATCGCGTAACGCGTTGACTTTGCTGTCGTTAAACATTTATCTAACGGTGTGTATTGCACTTCTGTCCGTCTATAACAGTGTTATGCGGCATCGGCACTGTTGCGCATCTTCAATTTCTCGACCTTTCGTTGCAGCCACTTTATGTACAGCTCAGCGATTGCGTTGGATGCTTGCAACGCAATAAGGCCAACGACAAGCCATGCCATCCATGCCGGTAAAACAATCGCTATAGTCGTGTTCATTTCTCGCCCTCATGTGGGGTGCCGCACAACACTGCATTCCAGCGGATCGCCTACGGCGCCCGCTGAATTTGGTCGTTAGGCCTCACTTGACCCTTCCGCGTGTTCCGCGTGCTTCGTTCACAGCCATCTTGGCCAGCACTGCCGCCTCAATGTCTATTCCTCGCTTTCGTGCCAAGCCCACAGTGCGCAGCACAATGTCTGCAAGCTCAGATGGCAGCGCGTCAGTCGGTTCTTCGCCACGGCATTCATTCACCGCTTCACCAACCTCTGACGCAACCAGCGCCAGATCCTCCAGCACGGTGTTTTTTGTCCAGCCCATTCGGGTCAACCAATCGTGTTGTTTTTCCGCAATCTCTTTCAGGTGCATTGTCGTTTCCGGTAGGTGAGTCCTAACACTGCGTCCGAGCGGACAACGTACCGTTGCCGCTCAACTTAATCGTTAGAGGGTATCTATGACTACTGTCGAAATTCCAACAATTTCCGTCGCTGAACTGCGAGAGGCCCTTTCTGGCTATCCAGATAATTACCGTGTGTCGTTCAGTGGTCTAGACTTCTATCGTGTCAAACAACGCGGACCAGAGATGCTTCAGATTGAGTTTTCCCAAGCGGTCCATCGCACTCCAGAAGGTCGCGTGGTGGTTGAATTCCCTGGGTGATGGCAACGGCATACACCGCGGCTTTACGGTGCGTCATCTTCGGGTAGTTTTCACAAGGCTTGCCGTCATTCAATCTGGTCATTCGCACGCCGTCATGCTCCACTTCAATTATCCAAGTACTTTTTCCCACTTTTTATCTCCCGTAGTTATTCTCTAACAATTCGTTCAAGGCGGACGGCTACGCCGCCGCTTAACTCAAGCGTTATGCGGCTCGTCCAATGGCTCTGTTCATCTCATCGCGGGTGATCCCGTGGCGCTCAGCGTTGGCCATTATTTCCCGACGCAGTTCATGCGCGTTCTTGCTGATCGCGGCCATCTCCCTCGGGGTTGCCGGCAGGATGCTCCCTTCACGGATCGGCCCAGTGCAAACAGTCCGGTCAAAGGCTTCCGCTTCGGTGTGGTATCGACGCGCCAACTCGGCCATCTTCAAGTCTCGTTCTGTTGGCTTCCACACACACTGGTATTCTTCAAGCATTGGGTTTCTCCGTTTTGCAGGCCGCCTAACACGTCATCCAAGCGGACGGCTTCGCCGCCGCTTAATTCAAGGGTTAGGCCTTGATGATGTATGCCGTGCCCATCACGATATTCATCACTCCGACAGAAACGTACATGGCGGGCATTCCTCGTTGCCCCATTCGTTTTTGTAAGTACGCTCCGGCCAGCCACAAAACTCCAGCCGTAGTCCAACACATTCCTGCAATCATGTTTTTCTCCAAGTTCGTGACGCAGCGCCCTAACACGGCATTGCAGCTGACGGCTGCGCCGCAGCTAAATTTGGGGGTTAGGCGGCTATCTTCAGCGCGTTGATTACGTCGCACGCCACTTGTGGCACGACGGCATTGCCGAGCATCTTCATTGCTTCTTTGTGCGTTGCGGGTAGTTGATAGTCGGTGGGAAAGCCCATGCAGTCGCGCGCCTCGCGCACTGACAACATGCGCATAAATTTCCCGTTGATGACGCCGTAACGGTCGTTTGTCGTCAGCGTGCCAATAGGTCGGTCAAGCGAGCGCCCGCCGTGTTCGTTGCCGTAGTACGCGGTGAGGAACCGTTCGCCGTAGGCTTTGCGGCCTGCGGTTACTCGCGTCAGTTGTTGCGGGCTGCGACCGGCGCGGTCGATGCGTGACCATTTACCGGCGTTGAAGTCGATCACGTTGTTGACGGGCACATGCTGGCGTTGTGGCAATGTCAGCGCGATGGGGTGCTGTGATTTTGTGCAGACGATGAACAGGCGCCGCCGGTTTTGCGGTATGCCGTGGTCGGCGGCATCTAGGATCATCGGCGCCACTGCATAGCCGAGTGCGCCCATCGCGGAGCACCATGCTGGATACAAGGCCCACGCTGCGAATTCCGGCACGTTTTCGACGATGACGAACGCGGGCTGATGGCATTCGACAGCCGACACGACGGCCCACGCGGTGCTGCGCATGGCGTCATGGTGTGGGCGTTCTTTACCTCGCGCGCGGCTGTGGCCTTGACATGCGGGTGACGCCATCAACAGGTCGTGGGCGGGCACGATGCGCCAGTCGGTTTGCTGCAAGTCTTGGCATGCGTGGACGGTGTGCGGGTGGTTGTTTGCATGCACCTGGACGGCTTCCGGCCAGTGGTTTGCGGCCCACACCACGTCGACGCCGGCCATGCGCGCACCTGTGCTGAAACCGCCTGCGCCAGCGAAGAGGTCAATGGCGTTCATGGCGTGAACCTGTAATCGTTGCTTACACGTTGCGCGGCGTGTTTGATCAGCGCCAGGCGGCGCTCGCGCAGCTGTTGTTTGGACATGGGGCGGTCTTGGCCTTCGCTGTGGCCCCACTTGCTGACTTTGCGGGATGCGCGGCCGGCGGCGCTTAGGTCGTGTTGGCTGACGTGGCCCGGTTTGAATTGGTGTTGTGCGAAGGTCATGGCGTGTGATCCAGTTGCGCCACGTTGCTGGCGACGCCGCGCATGACGTCGCGCATGCGTTGCAGGCATTCAGCGGTGGCTGCTGTGGGTGTCGGGTGATTGAATTCGGATCTGATTTCGAACTTGGCGCCGGTGGCGTTGACGGTCATGTCGATGCAGGCGTGCCAGCCGCTGAGCAAGCCGAGGCGCGGTTTTCCGTAATGCGCCATTTCCAGCAGCATGGATTCGAGTGTGGTGGGGTCAGTCATGGGATTCTGTCCGGTGTTCGCATGCCGGTTCATCGCGTTGCGGAAGCTGCGCCAGCTTTTCCCAGCAGCCGCGACAGATCAGCTTTTCATGCAGTGGGAAAACGGCGTTGCATACTTCACACCCTGGGCGCGTGTCTTGCCCTGCAGCCAGCGCGGTGTGCAGTTGGTCGATGAATACGCGGGCGTTTTCACGTGTGATGTATTGATAGGCGGCGCCGACGTAGACGGCGATTCGGCCGTCTGGCATGGCGTCGGCGAGTGGTTTGAATACGGGCATGGTCACGGTGCTTCCCTGTTTTGGATGGTGACGGCGCCGGACACTAGATCTATAAACCACGGCACGTGGCCGGCGGGGAGTTTGCGCAGGTTGAGGCGCACGGGATGGTTGACGATGTAACTTCGCAGGTCGCGTTCAGTGATGACGTATTGGGTGGTCTGACCGTCGCTGCGCGGTTTATAGTCGGGGTGCGGTTTGGCTTGCAGGTAGCCCATGCGGATCTCGCGCATGAGCGTGCCGGCGTCGGCGCCGAGCATGTCGGCGGCTTGACGGCAGCTGTAGTCTTCGCCTTTCTGCCGCGTGATGCCTTGGCGCTTGCGTTGTACGGATATGGCGGTGGTGGTGCGGCGGAAGCCGGCGTATTTAAGTCCGCGTTGTACGGCTTGCGGCGCCAAATGCGCGGTGCGTTTGAGTACGTCGATTTCTGCGGTGCACCAGGTCAACTCGCGGAAACGTGGCGTGGTGAGACCGAGGTCACGGGCGCGGCGGCTAGTCCACCACACGGGGCGGCCGATGCGTGCGGCCAGTTTGACGACGGCGCCTCGCTGCATGACGCACTGGTGCGCCACGCGTATGGCTTCGTCGATTGTGGGGTCGGCTGGCCACGATGCGCGCACTTGTGGCTGACCTGCGCAACGCAAGCCAGCCGCGCGGGCGTGGTTATAGATGGCAGCGCGTGAGCGGCGCGGCAGCTGTTCGATAACGGCGTTGATACCGCCCGTTGGGTAGAGCTCGCGCAACACGCGCACTTCAACGGTTGTCCACTGATGGCGTGATGGTGTGGCGTTACGCATGGACGGGCACCGCGTCGGTGATTGCCTGGCGCATTTGTTGCGCGGCGTGGTTGGTGCGTGCTTGTGTCAAGTCTTCGACGATGTCTTTGTGTGTGAGCGGAAACGCGGCCATGCGTGGCTTGCGATAGGTGTTGACGCGCTGTTCGGGTGCGAAGCGCAACACGGCATTGGCGCGGGCGTTGCTGGTGAGCGCGAGGTAAACGCAGCCGTCGTCGTCAACCCAGCACACGTATTGCTGTGCGTCGCTGGCCA
>JBDTBF010000002.1:0-108116 GCA_039924175.1 Rhodanobacter sp. | reverse complement strand
GTACAGGGTCAAACATGGTCACTTATTCGCTTGAACAAGTCTTGGAAGATCAGCGGCGCCCAGCTTTTGTCTTGCGCCTGAACCAGCTGACCGCCCTCGGCAATCTTGCCCAGACTGATCGGCGCGAAACCGAGTTGCTGCACCAGAGCATCAACTGACTCGACCGCGCTGTTGTCATCGCCTGACAAGAAAATGACCCGACGGCCGCCGTTGATGGCGGGATCCAGTGCAAGCACCTGCGCGGGCAGGTGATTGAACGCCTTCACGAGATGTGCGCCGGGAAACGACTTCGCCACGATGGCAGAGGAAGGCAGATTGTCGAGTTCGGACAGCGGCACACCATAAGCGTTCGTGACGTCGATGACGATCTTGCCTTGCCATGTCGAGCGAGCCTTGGCGATGTCGCGGTGCGACCAGAACGGGATCGCGAGAAAGATCACGTCGGCATTGAGCGCATCTTGAAGCGTCAACGGTTCGACCTTGTCGCCAAGCTCTTTGGCCATGGACGCAAGGGACGCCGGGCCGCGAGTATTGGCGACGCCGACGGTGATGCCGCTGCGGGCGAACTGGCGAGCAAGCGCTGTACCGACGCTACCGGAGCCGATGATGGAGTAAGTCATGTTGAATTCCTTCAATCAATAATGGAGTGAGCACGGAGATGAAAGTGACTCATGCAGTGAGGGCGGCGATATCTTTCAGCGCGCCCGCGACGGCGGCCTCTTTGGCCTCAGGCCCGAACGCGAGGCCTTCGGCGCGAACGATGCTGACGTCGGTCACACCCAGGAAAGCCAGCAAGCCGATCAGGTAGCTCTCCTGATGCTCAACAGCCGCACCGGGACTGCCCGCCGAATACACACCACCTCGCGCCGAAGCAATGAAGACCTTTTTGTTCTTCAGCAAACCCTGAGGCCCGGTCGCGGTGTAGTGGAACGTCTTGCCAGCGACGGCGATGCGATCGATCCACGCCTTGAGCGGCGTCGGAATGGAGAAGTTGTACATCGGTGTTCCGATGACAATGATGTCCGACGCGAAGAGCTCATCCATGTAGGCATTGCCCTTGACCAGGTCGGCGTTGATGACGGCGTCTTCGCTGGCCGAGCCCTGGAAGGCCGCAATGTGTGCGCCGGACAGGTGCAAGGCGGGGTCGCTGGCCAGGTCGCGATAGACGATGTCGATGCCGGGGTGCAGGATCTGTTGCCGTGCGACGAGTTCAGCGGAAAGCTGGCGGCTGACAGAAGCGGTACCGAGGATGCTGGAGTCAAGATGAAGGATTTGCATGGCGAACCTCATGGGTAGTCAGAGAGGTGAGCCACCGATGCGATCTACGCATCCAGGTGGCGGGAACAAAGGATGGCCACCAACGAACCTTCTGAGAAGCCGGTATATTGAGATGCGAACGATCTGTTTTTGAGATGTAAGGAAAAATCAAATGCTTGACGGCGTCTCCCTCGACCAGCTCAGAACCTTCATCGCCGCGGTGGACGAGGGCAGCTTTTCGGCCGCAGCGCGGAAGCTCAATCGCGTTCAGTCCGCCGTGAGCGGCTGGGTCGCCGGGCTTGAGGCGCAAATCGGCGTCACCCTGTTTGATCGCACAGGGCGATTCCCAAAGCTCACGCCTGAGGGTGTGCTGCTACTCGCGGATGCTCGTCATATTGTGTCGGGGGTGGACACGCTGAAGGCGCGCGCGAAGTTGATGGCGTCGGGCCTGGAGACCGAGCTCGTGGTGGTCGTTGATGTGTTCTTTCCGACAGCCATTGTTGCCTCGGCCGCGAAGGCGTTTGCGAGCCGGTTTCCATTGACGCCGCTACGCCTCTTCGTTGAGGGTCTGGGAGCGGCCTACCAGCCTGTACTGGACGGCCGATGCAGCTTGGGCATTCTGGCGACACTGCCGGTGGCATTCCCTTCGTTGGTCAGCGAGCCACTGGGTGAAGTCCCGTTGATCGCCGTCGCTGCAGCAGGTCACCCGCTCGCGGGTTTTAGTCGTCGGATTCCAAAACGCGAGTTGCGAAAGCACGTTCAACTGGTGCGCACCGACAGATCTGACCTGATGGCCGGCAAGGATTATGGCGTCGTCTCACCGTCGACCTGGCGGCTCGCGGATCTGTCCACCAAGCATGCGTTTCTGAAGGCCGGCGTAGGCTGGGGAGGCATGCCACGACACATGGTGGACAGCGACCTTGCTTCGGGCAAGTTGGTGGTTCTGGATGTCGACGACATGCCGCGTACAGGGTTCATGCTGATGATGTCTGCCTATCACCAGTCCTCGAATCCGCCGGGACCCGCCGGCAGGTGGTTTGTGGACCACTTGAAGACATTGTGGGAGCAAGCCAGTATCGGCAAATCGACTTAAAGTAGTTTTACGCAATCAGTCACTGGCAAGCATCTTCTGAGGGGTCGACGACAATTGGTTGGTGGCCGTCGCCCCACGATCGCTATGCGACCCATTTCGGCCATACGGAACAGCTGCTTTGCTGCATCCATTTTAGATGCCTGACCGTCGCTTAGTGGCCGGCAGCTGCCAGTCGGCTCGGCTGGGCGACACGATGGCGATGTTGGAGAGCGTGGCCGCCGGCCGTAGGCAGTTTCGCCGGCGAAGCGCGAAAGTGACGGGCTCGGGGCCGGGCAAGCGCCTAGCGTTTTACACCTGCTTCAACTGAACAGCATTACCGCAGCAAGGCGCTTACTCGCGCGCCTTGATGCGCAGACCGCGCGGCGTCAGCCAACGCTCAATCAGCTCAAACACGCCCTGCACCAACAACGCGAGCACGGCGGCTGGCACGGCGCCTTCCAAAATTAAACCAATGTCATTAAGGCGAATGCCGGTAAGAATCGGCTGACCGTAACCACCCGCGCCAATCAGCGCAGCTAACGTTGCCGTGCCGACGTTGATAACGGCGGCAATCTTCACGCCGGCAAGAATGGAGCGCATCGCCAACGGCAATTCCACATCGCGCAGACGTACCGATGAAGGTAGGCCGAGCGCTGCGGCAGATTCCAGCAACTCTGGTGCAATGCCCGTTAGACCGGCGTGTGTGTTGCGCACAATCGGCAGCAAGCTATAGAAAAACAAGGCCGCGACCGCCGGCCACGTACCGATGCCAAACAGCGGAATCATAAACACAAACATCGCCAGCGATGGCACGGTTTGCAGCACGCCAGTAAGCGCCAGCACCACCTGCCCTAACCGCTTCAGCCGCGCCGCGAGAATGCCTAACGGAATGGCTAGCAACAACGCCAAACCCAGTGAAATCACCACCAGTTTTACGTGCTCGATCGTGCGCTGGAGTAAGCGTGACCAAAACCCGTTGCCCGCGTTATCGATATGCACACCGAGAAAATTGGCTGCTACAACGCTGTCTTTGATGCCATGCAATTTTACGTCGGCATTCATGCCCCGCATCGTGCTTTCGTTGATGCGTCCGACCAGCTTGTTCAGCACGTCCACGAACGCCGGCGCGGTGCGCTCAAGATCCAGGCGATACAAAAACACCGCGTCGTAACGCGGGAAATAATGCAGGTCATCATCCAACACGCGCAGGTGGTAATACGGAATTTCTGCATCCGTGCTGTACAAATCGATCAGATCAACCGCACCACTTGCTACCGCGCGATACGCCAGCGTGTGATCAAGCCCGCGCACTTTCGTTTGCGTCAAACCATAACGCTGGCGCAAGCCGGGCCAACCATCCGTGCGGTTCATGAACTCGTTGGAGAAGCCAAAGCGTAATTTCGGATGCACTAACAAATCGGATATACGCTTGATACCCAGCTCCGCTGCGCGCTGCTCTCGCATGCCCAGTGCATACGTGTCACTAAAGCCCAGCGAATCCGTAATGCCGATACCAAGTGGTTGCAGTTTTTTGCGCAACGTAGCGATATCCGCATTCGGCGCAACGCCCTTCAGCAACTCGTGCGTAATCGTGCCGGTATATTCCGGATAGGCATCGATATCGCCATGCTGCAGGGCCACCCACAAGATGCTGGTACCACCCAGTTCGCGCTTGTGCACGGCGGCGATGCCCGCCTGCTCGGCGCTGATGCGCGCCACCTCGCCCAGAATCACCGACTCGGTAAATTGCTTGGAGCCAATCCGCACCGGCCCAGCATTCGCCAGCTGGGGCAGCAGACACGCGGTAAGCAGTAGGCCAAGCAGCCACCTCATGCCATACGCTCTGGCAAGGGCCGGCGGGCCTCGACAAACTCGGTGACGAACGGCGAAACCGGGCGATCACGCAAATCCTCGAAGCTACCATCCTGCACCACCGTGCCCGCGCTCATCAACACCAGCCGTGGCGCAAACCATGCCGCTTCGGCCAGATCGTGCGTGACCAAAATGACGGTCTTGCCCAAGCGCTCAAAAATATCCTTCAGCTCACCCTGCAACTCGTGGCGCACGATTGGATCAAGTGACCCCAGCGGCTCATCCAGCAGCAAAGCGACCGGGTCCAGCATCAACCCGCGCATCAACGCTACCCGCTGCCGCTGACCACCGGAAAGCTCGGCAGGATAACGCGCCAAGGCGGCGGACGGTAAATGCGTGAGCGCCATCAATTCATCCGCACGTTCGCGAATTTGCGACTTGCTCCAGCCCAGATGGCGCGGCAACAACGCGAGATTGCCAAGCACGGTGAGGTGCGGAAACAGACCGCCATCCTGAATCACATAACCAACCCGGCGGCGTAACGCCAACAGCTGCTTACGCTGCAGCATTTGGCCATCTGAACGCACGCAACCTTGATCAGGCCACTCCAGCCCAAGCAGGAGTCGCAGCACGGTGGATTTTCCGGAACCGCTACTGCCAATCAACGCCGTACTGCTGCCGGCGGCAAACGCCAAACTCACATCGTCCAACGCAGACACCGCGCCATAGCACTTGCTGACATGCTCCAATTCAAATGCCGCGGCGGTATCACCTGCTGCTACCTCGGGTTCGCGCACGGTCATCAAGCCAGGCTCACCCATCGTGATCGCAACCTCGCCGGCAGCTCGTCAGCCCAGGCGCGCTGGCGCGACATCAGCGACGTGGTGCGCGGCGCATACGCCTCGCGCGCATCTGGCCGCAGCACGGTGTTAATCGAGAAACCTGTTGTCATCATTTGCCGTTTGATCCAGGCGCTGCCCACGCGGCGGCCAGTTGCCATCCGTCGGTGAGAATCCTAACCGGTATAAGAAGCGGGTGTGGCGCCCACGCACAGAAGCCGCGACAGCAATCCGCGGCCAGCTTCACTCGTGCGCGTTGATCACCGCAAGAAAATCCTGCCCGTAGCGTTTAAGTTTGGCCTCACCGACACCGCTGATAGTAGCCAATTCATCCTCGTTGGCCGGCAGCGCGCGCAGCATCGCCAGCAAGGTGGCATCGTGGAAAACCACGTATGGCGGCACGCCTTGCTGCTTGGCTAATTGCATGCGCGCAGCGCGCAACGCATCCCACATCGGTTGTTCGTAGGCCTCAATACCTAGACTGCTGGCGGTGTGAGCGGCGCCAGCCTTACCACTGCGACGGCGACTACCGCGCTCCGGCCGGGCATCCTCGCGCAACTGCACACGCTTGCCGCCAGTCAACACCTCACGACTGGTCGCGGTCAGGCGCAGCGTGCCGTAGCCCTCCGCGTCGGCTTCCAACAATCCAGCGGCAAGCAACTGTCGAAACACCGAGCGCCACTGCTTTTGATCCAGATCGGCGCCGATACCAAAGGTGCTTAGTTGCTGGTGGCCGAGACTAAGCACACGTTCGGTTTCTTCGCCGCGTAAAACATCAATGACATAGCCGGAACCAAAACGCTGACCACTGCGATATACCGCCGACAACGCTTTCTGCGCGGGCACCGTGGCATCCCACGTCTTCGGCGGGCTAACGCAGTTATCGCAATGACCACACGGACCCGCATATTCCTCACCCAGCACGCCTAGCAGCCGTTGGCGACGACAATCCGTCGCCTCCGCGTATGCCAGCAGCGACTCCAGCTTCTGCCGCTCGACGCGTTTGCGATCGTCGGTGGATTCAGACTGCGCAATCATCTGGCTCATCGTCACCACGTCCGACATGCCGTAAACCATCCACGCTTCCGCCGGCAAGCCATCGCGGCCGGCGCGGCCAGTTTCTTGGTAATAGCCTTCAATGCTGCGCGGCAAATCCAGATGCGCGACAAAGCGCACATCCGGCTTATCAATGCCCATGCCGAACGCCACCGTCGCCACCATCACGACGCCATCCTCACGCAAAAAGCGCTTTTGATTCTTCGCGCGAGTCGCCGCATCCAAACCCGCGTGATACGGCAACGCGTTCACGCCCGACTCTTCCAGCCACGCCGCCGTGTCGTCCACCTTGCGCCGACTTAGGCAATACACGATGCCGGATTCATCGCGATGGCCCTGCAAAAACTGACCCAACTGGCGCTTGGCGTTATCGCGTAACCCCACCCGATAACCAATGTTCGGTCGGTCAAAACTAGAAATGAAACGTTGCGCATGCTGCAGCGACAATCGCTCAACAATTTCCTCGCGGGTACGCGGATCAGCCGTGGCCGTCAGCGCAATGCGCGGCACGTCCGGGAAACGCTGCGGCAAGATCACCAGCTCGCGATATTCCGGCCGAAAATCGTGCCCCCACTGCGACACACAATGCGCCTCATCAATGGCAAACAACGCCACATCAATGCGGCCCAACAAATCCAAAAAACGGCCCGTCAGCAACCGCTCCGGCGCGACGTAAAGCAAATTCAACTCACCCGCCAACAACTGCCGCTCCACCTCACGCTGGTCTTCGCCGCTAAGGCTGGAGTTGAGATACGCCGCCGCCACACCCGCCGAGCGCAGCGCATCCACTTGATCCTGCATCAACGCAATCAGCGGCGACACCACAATGCCCGTGCCCTGCCGCAACAACGCTGGAATTTGGAAGCAAAGCGACTTACCGCCCCCCGTCGGCATCAGCACCAACGCATCCCCACCGCCCGTCAAATGCTCAACCACCGCCTGCTGTTGGCCGCGAAAACTGGGGTACCCAAAAACACTTTGCAGAATATCGAGAGCGGGAGATTTCATTGGGTACATGCTACCAAAGCGCGCTGCTGTCGCCGTCAGTTTCAGTCAGAGCAAGCGTCAGCATGCGCATGAACACCACGTGCGGGACGGCTGACAGAGACCCCTGCGCCCACTCCCGTGTGCGGCGGTGAGCCGTCGGCGGCCCGTTGCAGGCGTTCGAAAGCCTTTCTGGCAGAGTGAATGCCCCTGCTTTGAGGCCGAGCATCGCCCGCCGCAAAGTTCATCGTTGGTTCGCTGTTAGCATGAGCTAGCCTTGATCAAATGACGGCGCAACCCAATACTTCTCCCACTACGGTTAATTAGGATTTTGACCATGAAATTACGACCCTTCTGGATGTGGGCTGGCGCGCTCTTTGTTGCGGCCGTCGTGAGTTCGAATGTGCTGGCTGGTAATACAGTCCGCGTTGGATCCGACGTCTTGGTAGTCGGCGACACCGCCACGCAAGTGCTCGGGCTGTTAGGTACACCTGTGGTCAAGGTGCCCGTGGAGAACAAGTACGGCGCGCACCTTGGTGAAAAGTGGCAATACGCGCGCCCCGATGGGCATGTGCTCGTGATCACTCTCGTTGAAGGGCGAGTGGCCGATATTGACGATCGACTGAGCTCTCATTAGATAGCTCCAGCTTCCGAGCCGCGGCGGAAAAGGTCAGGTTCATCTACAAAACCCAATTGAGCGAACTTGGCTGCGTAGTTGTTAGCTGCTTATTCGTAAGCCAGCCAATCGCCAGCACTGGTTATCGCTCCAAGCGGCGGCAGGCAGTTCCGTCAACGAAGCCGACCATCTGCTCTACCAACTTCCCTGTGCGGCGGTGAGTCGGGGAGCGATAGGCCGCGCAGCGGGAGTCGACAAGTGAGGGCATGGAAGCCCGAGTTGAGGCAACGCAGGAGCAGTTGCCCGATGTTGAGTCCTTTTCGTCGGCACAGGGACGCGCCGTCGAAAAGCCCGACCCTGGCTCACGAACTTTCCGCCCATGCGTGGGTGGAAAGCGCCAAGTGGGGTGCCCCTCTCTTGGGTCACTTTCTGTCAGGCAAGCGAGAGCAAGGGACTCGCTCGCCCGCGGCGGTAGAAAGCTTTGATGCCGAACATTAAAACAAGAGCACCGCGGCTAAAGCCGCTCCTACAAAAGCCTGCGCAATCCGCAGAACAGCGCAGCCAGCGACGCAGCGCTACCGGCAGCGCCGCATTTGCGCACCGTACTCGCGAGCAAGATGGTCCACCTCATCGGCGGTCTGCAGCAGATGACGATCATGCTTCCACTGACCGCTACGGTAGCCGCTAATGCCTTCGTGGTAGGCCAAGTACAGGTGCTTTGGGTCCCACTTGGAAATGCCTAGCTCACGATGAATGCGGTCGGTGTACCAGCCAAGGAAGTCGAGCGAGTCGTCCATATCCTTACGGCTTTTAAACCAGCGGCCGTTCGCTTTCAGATACTCCTTCCACACGGGATCTTGCGCCTGCGCGTAGCCATAAGCGCTGGACCGACGCGGCAGCGGGATGAACAGGAAGTGTGGCCGCGCCGGTCGCGCCTTTCTGCGGAAGCCCGACTCCCGTTGCACGAACGCCATCAGCACATTGACTGGCGTACCCCAACGCTTCTGCGCCGCGCGAGCATCGCGCTGCCAACCTGGGTACTGCTGAAAGACTTGGCACAGGCTTTGAGTATTACGTGGCGGCGCAGTGGCACACCCTCCCAGCACTAACAGGCCAACTGCGCAAAGCGCTAGGCCGAGGCGGCGAGCCGTCATCGCGTTGCATACTTTGATCATGACTGCAGCGTAACAGCCGCCGGTACGCGCACGCCCCAAACGTTCTCTCTTCGGATTTCGCCGAGGAGTTGCTCGACCCAGTCCCTCGCTGTTTCACCTCCGTTTCGGCACGATCAGTCCATTAGCCCCATCGGACCGCCACCACCAATGTCCGCTAAGCTCGCGTTTCGCGGCTGCGCGGGTGTCGCTGCTCAGGGAGCTTCACTATGTGGCTGATCATCCACCTTGTCGTCATCACCGGATTATCGATTCGCGTGCTGCTGCGGCCACACCGCGATCCCGCGTCGCGCGCTGCCTGGATCCTGTTCATCACGGCCCTGCCCTACGTCGGCGCCTTGGTGTATTTGATGTTGGGCGAGGTTCGACCAGCCAAAGGGTTGATCCGCAGAAAGCTGCCCCGCCCTACCCAAATACCCTCTTCCGATTTGGCCACAACCAAGGCCGATATTCTGGAGGGCGCTTCGCCGGGGTTTTCGATAGGTGCGTCCATAAGCGGCTTCGCGCCCGTCGGTGGCAACACCGCGCACTTACTCGCTGATTCCAATGCGACGATTGATGCCATCGTCGCGGACATCGACGCGGCGATAGATCACGTCCACCTGCTTTTCTACATTTGGCTACCCGATACCAACGGGCGCAAAGTCGTGGCAGCGATAACGCGCGCGGCCCAACGCGGAATTACCTGCCGCGTGATCGTCGACGATTTAGGCTCGCGCGACTTCATTCGCAGCGAGCACTGGTCAGCGATGAATCGTGCGGGTGTGCAGTTGGCCCGCGCGCAGCCGATCGGCAACATCCTGGTTCGCATCCTGAAAGGGCGAGTCGATGTTCGTAATCACCGCAAAATCGTTGTCATCGACAACCGAGTCACTTATTGCGGTAGCCAGAACTGTGCTGATCCTGAGTTTGCCCCGAAGGCGAAATACGCGCCGTGGGTGGACGCGGTGGTTCGGTTCGAGGGGCCGATTGCACAGCAAAACCAGCAGCTTTTTCTGGCCGACTGGCTAAGTTGTACCAACAAAGATTGTCGCGACTTGGCGCAACGATTGGCGCCGTCAGCAGAACACGGTTTTGTAGCCCAGGTCATTGCGACCGGCCCCGCGAACCACTATTCCGCGACGCCGGAGCTGTTTGCGACGTTGATGTTCTGCGCTCGGCGAGAGCTGGTGATAACGACGCCGTACTACATTCCGGATGACGCCATGCAAGCCGCACTTTGTGCCAGCGCCCGCCGCGGAATCGCCACTACCATCATCCTTCCCGCCCGCAACGACAGCCGGTTCGTAGCAGCGGCAAGTCGAAGCTATTACGCCGAACTGCTGGATGCAGGCGTTCACATCCACGAATATGTCGGCGGCTTGCTACACACCAAATCACTGACGGTTGACGGCGAAATGACGTTAATCGGTTCTGCCAACATGGACCGCCGCAGTTTTGATTTGAATTTCGAAAACAACATCCTGTTTCGCGATACGCAGTTGACGCAGGCCGTCCGCCGCAGACAAGAGGCATATATCGCGAAATCAAAGCCCGTCAGCCAAGCTGACGTGGCAGCGTGGAGTTTGCGTTATCAGTTGCGCAACAACGTGATGGCGATACTCAGCCCGGTGCTGTGATTGCGCCCACACAAATTCTCTAAAAGACTGATGCAGGACGTTACGCGCCACGCCGGTGATGAACGAAACACATCGAAAGCGTAGCCCGCGGCAGCGTGACGCTGACACCACCATCCGCACGCACGAATATCAACCGAGAAAGCTATGAGCACTTCGCCCACAAGTTCCGACACACCACCTCAAGCCGCGAACGGAGCCAAGCTGCACGCGCTGCGCTTTCTGAAACCACACACGCATCTAACCTCTGCTTTCGGCAGCGGCGCGTTTGGGCAGAAGGCGGAAAGCTTTGCGCGCTATTTCGGCACACCGCAATTTCTGTTGACGCAAACCGCCATCGTGGTTGTCTGGATCGTGTTGAACATGGCCGGCGTTGCTCACTTCGACATCTACCCGTTCATCCTGCTTAACCTTGCTTTTAGTTTGCAGGCAGCTTACGCGGCGCCCCTGATCCTATTGGCACAAACCCGACAAGCTGATCGCGACAAGGCCTTGGCGGAAGCTGACGCCCAGCATCGCGAAGCCTTGGCACGCGCTGCCGAGGAACGTCAGCAGCACTTGGCAGAGCAAGATGCTCAGGTGCTTGTTTTGCTACAACAAAACACCGAGTTGACCAAGCTGACACACCAACTAAGTCAACGCATTGAGACTTTGACAGCGGCCGTCCACCAACACCTTGTTGGCGGCGAAGCCAGTTGACGCCGCCTGTACAGAGTATTTAGTGGAGGCGCAACCTGCGCCACGAAGTGGAGCGGAAATCGGCAACAACAGCCGAGTGAGAGCCGATCTTCTGGAAAAGATATCCCGCCACCCTTGTTTTAGAGTCTGGATTTTGAAAAGCATCGCTCACCAGCAGGCTTCCACAAGGGGCACGACATTGGGGCGCGACAAGCTCCAAAGCCCGTTCCACGACGATGTCAGATATCTGTAGTTTGTAGGAGCGGTTTTAGACGCGATGCTCTTGCTTTGATGCCGGACCCAGAAAAGCATCGCGGCTATCTCATAAGCCATTTACTAAGCATCTACCGAGCTGCGGCAAGCTCACACTCGACTGTCAGCGGTGGTCGAAGATACGGCATGAAAGCAGCCCAATACGGCAACAGCATCTCGGCTGCAGCCGCCCGCTACAAAACCTTGCTGAATTAGGCCGGCGTGGGGCAGCAAGCTCAATCCCCCAGCATGCCCCACAGCGCCCGATCCACATTCCCATCCAACCCAAAACTTGCCAGCGCCACGCGCCCATTCTTCACAACCACGCCTTCGCCGCGAAGCCGCCGACCCTGCTCACGGAATCCGGCACTGCCCGGCACCAAGGCGATATGCCCGCTGGCGCGCACCACCCGATACCACGGCAGCACCATCCCTTCAGGCACTTTGCCCAGCAGCGTCCCAACTAGGCGCGCCCGGCCGGGCAGGCCCGCGCGAATAGCGATAGCGCCGTAACTAGCCACACGGCCGTAAGGAATTGCCGCAATGGCGGCGAAGATGCGGGCGTGACTGGCGCTTATGCCGGCAGCTGTGGCTACGGGTGATGGAACGGACGCACGTGACATAGGTAAAACAGCTCGTTGCAGCGACGCGAAGGCGCAGACGTGGCAGAGTAGTACACCCTCTCGTCCCCGAAGGAAGCCGTCGATGCGTCACTTCGAAGCCGTGCGTTCGCAAATTGGCAGTTTGTACAAGCTGCTGCAGAACGATCCGTACCTGATTAGCTTTGACCTAACGGTGGCGCATGGGCGCAGCCAAGGTATTTACCTAGCCGAGCTGGAGGATGAGTCGGGTCATCGTTATTTGCGTATTTCCACGCCGATTGGCCCGTTGGTTGGCACGGACCCATCCCGCTGCCTACGCTTCAATTGGCAGCAGCGTTTGGGATTTTTGGCCGTAGCCGATTTGGCCGGCGCGCCGTATTTGCACTTGTGTGAAAACCGGCCTTACGAAACGCTCGACGAAGCCGAGCTACAACGCGTGATTCAAGAGTTGGGCGCGTTGGGTGACCAGCTGGAACAAGTGATTACCAACGACGATGCGTTGTAGCGACCAACGGCCGCGCGCAACCCATTGCTGCGGCCTAGCACCGCAAGCAAGTGCCAAAGTGCGACAAACTCACCCGATCAAAAGGCCAGTTTGACCGCTACTACTAACCCATACGCGACCACCGCCGTGACCGGCATGGTCAACAGCCACGCCCACACCATGCGCTCCACCACCGACCAGCGCACGGCACTGAAACGCTTGGCCGCGCCCACGCCCATGATCGACGCCGACACGTTATGCGTGGTCGACACCGGTATGCCAAACAACGACGCCGTGAAGATAACGGCAGCAGCACTGGTTTCAGCGGCGAAGCCATGGATGGGGTGCAACTTCACCATCTTGTGGCCCAGCGTTTTGATGATGCGCCAGCCGCCGCCAGCCGTTCCGGCAGCCATGGTCAGCGCCGACACAACCTTCACCCAGTCAGGAATGACAAACCCGCCCACTGGATTTTCATCAATACGCAGGAAATTCAACCAATACGGCAGGTGATCAAACTCATGCGAGGCGGTAGCCCCGGCTAACGCTAACGCGATAATACCCATACTTTTTTGCGCATCGTTCATGCCGTGCGCCACGCCCATGGCGCTAGCTGAAAGGATTTGCGCCTTGCCAAAAAAGAAGTTGACGAACGGTGTGCGACCCAACCGGCGCAACCAGCCGCGGCGATTCGCAAACCACGCTAGCAGCGCATACAACGCACCCATCAAGATAAAGCTCATGATGAAGCCCGCTAGTGGCGAGTACACCATCGGCATGATCACCTTAGGCACCACACCGTCGCCTTTAAACCAGCCACCGGCGGCCCAGATGACCGAGCTTAAATTATTATCTGAAGCTGCCAAGGCGGCACCCACCAGCGCCCCCACTAGTGCGTGACTGGAACTGGACGGCAGTCCCAACCACCATGTAATCAAGTTCCAGATAATGGCCGAAAGCAGCGCGCAGATCAGTAGCTGCGAGCTCATATCCACCACACCAGCGTTAATCAACCCTTCGGCAATGGTTGCCGCCACGGCCGTGCCCATCAACGCACCAGCCATGTTGGTAATGGCGGCCATCAACACGGCCTGCCCCGGCGTAAGCACCTTGGTCGCCACCACCGTCGCAATGGAATTGGCGGTGTCGTGGAAACCATTGATGTAGGTGAAGACCAGCGCTACCACGACAACCGCAATAACCATGGTCATGCTTGAGTCCTACCAATGGACAACTGAACAAACTTGCCGACCAACCTCGTGCCAACGTTAGGCGTTTGATTCGGCTGACGGCAGACAGAGCGAACGACGCGATGCGTCAAGTTGTCCCCGCCCTTACGGGCACGGCAGCTGGCAACAGGTAGCAAGCCCAGCCGAGCGTAGCAATGCGGCGAACGCAAGATCACGACGCTGCCCTCAAGAGTTTTTCAACACGATTGAATAGATAACGTTGCCAACGTCACGACACTTGTCGATTGCTTTCTCAATCAACTCGTACAAATCCTTGGCCAGCACCGCGCGCATCACGTCGCCGTCTTCGATATAAAGCGTGCGATAAGACTCCAGCAGCATGCGATCGCCTTCTGACTCCAACGCCTGCATGCGGTCTTGCAGCTTTTTGACCGGGTCAATGTGTAGCCCACGACGTAACTCACCGACCATTTCGACCACGACCGAACTGGACCGCTCCAGCACGAGTGCGCGCTGCACAAAGTCCACGCCCTGCAACCGATCAGAAACAATTTCGTAACGCTCGACGAATTTCTCGATGCTTTTAGGAATTTTGTATAACGCGGAATTCAGCGCTTCAATGTCTTCACGGTCCAGTGCAGTAACAAACGTATTCACCAAACCTTCGCTGATTTGGGCTGCTAGTTCCTTGCCGTGTGTCCGAGCCACCGCAAACGGCGCCATCACTGAGCCTTGGCCAGGATTCGCCAACATTTCATGCAGCGCCTTGGCGCTGTCACTCACGGTGGCGGCACTTTGCTCCAGCAAACCGTAAAACTTGTCACCCTTGCCGAAAATTGTCTGCAACGAAAACATGTGCCACCCCTAAACGCGGAATAGCGGGCATGTTACAGGACTGTCGGGCGCTCTCGTAGCGGTGCGACGATGGCAACCTAGGTGAATTTAAGGCCCCTCTACCCGTACACTGCGTCCTATGCCCCCACATTTACTGTTACCGCGATGCTGATCGAAATCGCGTTTGTTTTACTTCTAGCCCTTTGTAACGGCTTCTTCGCCTTGTCGGAGATGGCGCTTATAGCGTCGCGCAAGAGCCGACTGCGGCAAATGTCCAAGACTAGCCGCGGCGCCAAACTGGCGTTGCGCCATGCGCAGGCCCCTGAGCAATTTTTGTCCACCGTGCAAGTAGGTATCACCTTGGTGATGCTGATCACCGGTGCCGTTGCTGGCGGCGCGCTAGGCACCCACATCGCCGCGGCCTTGCACGGCACGCATGCCGCATGGCTGGAACCGTACGCGCAAGTGATCGGGGTGGTACTCGGTTTCGCGCTGATTTCCTTCATTCAAATCGTGGTGGGCGAACTAGTACCCAAACGTTTGGCGCTCGCTGCGCCGGAGAAAACCGCTGCCGCCGTGGCGATACCAATGCTGCTGCTTTCGCGCCTGACGTTGCCGTTTGTGTGGTTATTGAACGCGTCCAGCAACTTGCTATTGCACCTGTTGCGGGTGAATCCGCAAGGGCGTGGGGTGGTGACCGAAGAGGAAATCCGCATGTTGGTGGCAGAAAGTGCCGAACAAGGCGTGCTGGATGCCGACGAACACAACATGGTTAACCGCGTACTGCGCTTGGGCGACCGCAGCGTGGATAGCGTGATGACCCCGCGCATGCGCATTGCGTGGATGGATATTGCTGCTTCGCTGGAAGAAAACATTGAGGTGCTGCGCGAAACGCCGTACTCGCGTTACCCGGTGTACCGCGGCGACGAAAGCGACGTTGTGGGCATCGTTGAGGTGAAGCGGCTGCTGCGCAGTTTCACCGATGGCACACCGGTATTGTTTGACCAGTTATCCAAGCCGTTATTTGTGCCCGCAACGGCGCGCGCCCTAGATTTGTTGGAAGAATTTCGCGATTCAGAAACACCGCTAGCACTGGTGGTAGACGAATACGGCGACATTGAAGGCCTAGTTACCGTTAACGACCTGCTGGCAGCCGTGGTCGGTGCCAGCCAAGTGGGGCACGCTGGCGGCGATCACGACGACGCACCGATCGTGCAGCGCGAAGACGGCAGTTGGTTAATCGACGGCGGCCTATCCAGCGATGACTTGCGCGAATTACTGCAAGTGGACCAGCTTCCCGGCGAACAGGAACACGACTTCCACACTGCGGCTGGCATGGTGATGGCCGCGCTGGGGCGTATCCCGCAAACCGGTGAAGTATTTACCTGGCACGACCTACGCTTCGAAGTGATCGATCTGGATGGCGCACGTATCGACAAACTGTTGGTGACGCCGCACCAAAAGGCCGGGGCTGGCGAAGAGAAGTAAGGCGATCTAGCGGGCGCATCATGGATTGGGGTCACCGACCAGTCGCCTGCGCTGAACTCGCGCGCATAGCTACCACCTTCAGCGTCACACCCTGGGTGCGACGCCGTGCCGTTATGCCGGCATCAAGGCATCGGGGCTAAAGCCCCTCCCACAAGGGTTGTGGGCACTGGAGCGTTGACCTGTCCGTGCAAGAGCAGGAGCAGGAACGAGAGCCTGAGCCCAGGCCAAAGCCAAAGCCCAAGCCCCAGCCCAAGCCCCAGCCCAAGCCCAAGCCCAAGCCCAAGCCCTAGCCAAAGCCCTAGCCAAAGCCCTAGCCCTAGCCCTAGCCCTAGCCAAAGCCCTAGCCCTAGCCCTAGCCAAAGCCCTAGCCAAAGCCAAAGCCAAAGCCAAAGCCAAAGCCAAAGCCAAAGCCAAAGCCAGCGCCTGAGCCTGAGCCTGAGCAGATGATTACCGATACTTTCGCGAGAGTAGCAACGGAAGCCGTTGTGGGAGGGGCTTTAGCCCCGATGCTTTTAGTCTGAGCCGCCACCAAGAAGAGGTTTGTCGACACAACCGGCAATTCGTTCGCGCACAGGGTGCGCTCCTACGGAAGTGCTGTACTGCGCGCCTCGTTGCGCGACCGACGCCATACGTTGCGAGGGTCGATAAATCAGCGGCCGGTACGCGCCAGCCACCACATCGCCCGACTCCGTCGATCCAGCTCACGCCCGTAGGAGCGCACCCTGTGCGCGAAAAGCAAATGTCGCGGCGTCTCCCCCCAACAGCCGCAGCCTGTAACGCTTATTTTTCGCCAGACAACTCCGCCATGCGCTGCGCATCGGCGAGGATGCCGTGCAACAAACGTAATTCGCGTTCATCCGGTTGTGCGCGCTGAAAGAACTTGTGCAAACGCAGTAGCACGGTGTCTTCCGAGCGCCCCTTATGAAAATCGATATCGTGCAAGGTTTGCGACAGGTGTGAGTAGAAATGCTCCATCTGATCGCTGTCAGCCGGCGGGTCACGATCCAGCACGACCGGCGCTAGCGGGTTCTCGCTGAGCAGCGCCAAGCGCATTTCATAGGCCATCACCTGCACCGCTTGCGACAAATTCAACGAACTGAAATCGTCGACGCTGGGGATCCGCACCATCGCATGACAATGCGCCAGTTCTTCGTTATCCAGCCCGGTGCGCTCATTGCCAAAAACGAGCGCCACTTGCTCGCCGCGCAGTGCCGCAGCCAAGGCCTGTGCAGCGCCTTCGCGCGGCGACAATTCCGGCAAATTCACGCCGCGTCGGCGCGCCGACAGCCCTAACGCAAAATGGGTGTCCGCCAGTGCGCTGGGCATATCCGGGTGAATACCGGCATTAGCCAGCACATCATCGGCGCCAGCGGCCAGGGCCGTCGCCTGCGGATCAGGAAACAACTTTGGCGTCACCAGTTCCAGTCGCTCAAACCCCATCGTGCGAATCGCTCGTGCCGCGCTACCAATATTCCCCGGGTGAGAAGTACGCACCAGTACATAACGGAAGTGGGCAGCGAGGTCAGAAGTGGCAGTCATGTGCGAAGAACTTGGTGGTGAAGAGACTGACAAGGATAGTCGACTGCGGCGGCGAACCCGTAGCGGCGCCAAGCTAGGCACAGCGGGCAAGCGCCGCCTATTCCGCATGACGACGGCTGCAAGCGACGTATTTCACGTAACGTTTTTGCTATTCCGGCGGAGATACTTCCTCGCGCAGCACGCGTTGCCGACGCTGAAATTTTGTCGCAACGCCCCGCCGCCGTGACGGCTCCCGCGCAGGGCGCAACCGACGCCTAATAAAAGCGCCAACTGTGCTGTTTCACCAGCGGCCGCCGTACACAGCCGCATGCTCTGCTAGAATGGCCGACCGCTATCCCGCTCTTTTGCAAAGTCGAAGCCATGTCCAGACCCGCCGTTACGATCGCGGCGCGCGCCGCGCGCTCTGCAGGCAACATCATCCTGCGCTACATGAACCGCATCGATGGTTTGCACGTCGTCGAGAAGCAACATCTGGATTTCGTCTCCGAGGTGGACAAACTCGCCGAGGCCGAGATCGTCAAGGAGCTGCGCCGCGCTTATCCCGATCACGCGATTCTGGCCGAGGAAAGCGGCGCCACCGGCAAAGGTCCGCTGACGTGGGTGATCGACCCACTCGATGGCACGCATAATTACCTGCGTGGCATTCCCCATTTTTGCGTTTCTATCGCGTTGCTCGACAAGGGCGAGCCGGTGTACGCGGTGGTGTTTGACCCGTTGCGCGACGAGCTATACACCGCTAGCAAGGGCGACGGCGCGTTCATGAATGATCGTCGCCTACGCGTTTCCAAACGCGAGAACCTTGGTGGCGCCTTGATCGCTACCGGTTTTCCGTTTCGGCAGCGCGCGCACCTGGATGCGCAGCTGGATATGACCCGCGCCCTGCTTGGCCAAGCCGAAGATATTCGCCGTTCCGGCTCCGCTGCACTCGACTTGGCTTATACCGCCGCCGGCCGCTACGACGGCTACTTCGAGATTGGTTTGAAGCCGTGGGACATGGCCGCTGGCGTGCTGTTAGTGCGTGAAGCCGGCGGGCGCTGTTGCGATTTCTCCGGTCGCATTCAATTCCCTGCCAGCGGCAACATTATTGCCGGCAATCTCAACGTCAGCACTGCCATGGTCGACGCCATCGGCCAGCACGCCACGCCGGACTTGCTGAAGGCCTAATCGCCTTAGCTGACGGTAGCCTTATACGCGGTCGAAGCCGTTATGACGGCGCTGCATAATTATCGTCATAACGAAAACGCGGAAGCCAAAACTTCCGCGTTTTTTCGTGTATTAGCGCGCAGACCTCACGTCGAACAAACGATGCCGCGCTACCCCACAACGTCTACAGGTGCGCATGACCTCACGTTCGCGCTGAACCAAAAAACAATAAATAAACTAGTCGACCGTTCTCGATGCGATCGCCGAAACCCGCGCCAGCGGTATGCCATAGCCACGGACGCAACATCACCAACCGGTTGAAGCGCATGGGCACGCGCATCGTCATTTCCCATTTGGAATCATCGTTACTGTCCTTCTCGATGATCTCCCGGTGCACCTCTTCTAACGATGTGTAGCCCATCGCTGCCAGCTCGCGCTCATTGATCGGCCGACGCTCGGTATTAGTGCGTCGATGACGGAAAAAATCGGTGCCGCCCTGACAATCTTCCGGCAAGCTCAGATATAAAATCCCCGACCAGTGCGAACGATCAACGTGCACCTTGGCGCGACCTTTGTCTGCCGCCAACGTAATCCGGCATTTGGCGTGCGACTGCAGCGGCGATAATAACGCCAATGGCTCACCGACAATGCGCGACGCCTGCTGCAGCACACCATCCAGATTGATCCGTTGCTGCGAGTTGCGACCGGGAAACGCACCATCTTGATCGGGGTAAGTTAGCCGCAATGCGGCATCCCGCAAGTCATGCGGATTGTCGAGAAAGTCATCGACGATAATCAGCGAAGTAGACATAGCCGGCGAGTCTATCTTCTGCAACGCATTGCGCTCAAGGGCGCACTGCAACCGAAACACCTAGCACCGACCACGGGAACCTGCCGCATGCCCATCTCGTCTATGCATAGAACGCGCTGACGCGACCGATCTACTTGCCGGCCGCTGTCCATCCGCGTCTCCGGCATTACGTCAGCCGAATCAACCGCATCGCTACAGGTCTGTCATCGTGTACCCAGAACCTCGCTCTTCAAACCACTCTAGTCAGGGCAAATCCAGCCAGCGACAACTTCAAACCGTTTCTGGCGCAAAGGCTGTAGCGGGCAGCGTGGCACTATCGGCACCGCTGGTGACACGCCCGCCCACGTCGTGCCAGACACATTTACGTAGCGTACCGCGACACGCCATTCACGATCTTTGGTCGCAAAAAAAGACCCGCGCACGGAGCGCTCAATGAACCGTCTGACGCAACGTTTTGGCGCCGCTCTGGCGCGCTATCTCAACCATCCGGCGCGAGGTGCGTATCCGCACTTTCCGGCTGACTTACCGACGCTGCGGCGCATTTTGCGCCCGGCCGATGTGGTGCTGGTGGAAGGGCGTGCGCGTATCAGCACGGCGATCAAATACCTAACCCAATCCACGTGGTCGCATGTCGCGTTGTACGTCGGGACATACGCCGGACAAACCTTGGACGGCGCAACGGATCTGCTGGTGGAAGCGGATACCGAGCGTGGCGTGCATTTGTTCGATTTAAAGCAACTTGGCGGCTACCACTTGCGCGTGTGCCGGCCGATGGGGCTGAGTGATGCGGACGCCCACTGCGTGGTGGCTTACGCGATGGCACGCTTGGGTGAAAGCTACGACCTGCGAAACGTATTTGATCTGGCGCGCTACTTGCTGCCCACTCCGCCCGTGCCCGGACCGTGGCGGCGGCGCATGCTGGCACTGGGCAGCGGCGACCCGACCCGCGCGATTTGTTCAACGCTGATTGCCGAAGCCTTTCAATCAGTGCACTTCCCGATCTTGCCGGTAGTTCGTGAAGAAGCAGCCACCACACCGGAATGTCATGACTGCATTCGCGAAATTTTCCACATTCGCGACCACAGCTTGTACACACCACGCGATTTTGACGTTTCACCGTATTTCGAAGTGATCAAGCCTACGTTGGCGAGCGATTTCGATTACCGGCGAATCATCTGGGAAAACGACAGCGCGGCAGACACCGCGCCAGCGTTGAAATAGTCGTACCACGCCCAGCATGCTTCTGCTTCGCCGCGCCGCGTCGGCGTCAGCTACCCGCGTCAGCTTCGCGCAAAAAGTCGCGCAGAAACGGCACGGTAATGCGCCGCTGCGCCGCCAGGGATGCTTGATCCAACCGGTCCAGCAAATCCAGCAGCGCACCCAAGTCGCGCGCATAACGCGCAAACAGCCAATCCAGCACAACGTCATCCAGCAGGATTCCCCGCGCGGATGCCTGACTTTTCAACACGTCACGACGTTCGCCGTCATTCAACGATTTCAACGAAAATTGAGTGCATGCGCCGAGGCGAGAGCGCAGATCCGGCAAAGTCAGCGCCAGCTGCGCCACCGTGACGTCGGCAGCAAACAACAACGCGGTCTGCTCGGCACGAGCGCGGTTGTATAAATCAAACAAGGCATGCTCCGCCTCGCGCTGACCGGCTATCGCTTGCACGTCGTCCAACACCAAGAGCTCACTGCCGGCTACGCCGCGCAGTGCCGCAACGGGATCATCAATACTTCCAAGCGGCAAATACTGCACGGTGCGACTGACGCGCGTTATCGCGGCATTGGCGGCGCCGGAGTCTTCCCCTTCCGCGCTAGCCGCATGGCAAGCCGCCAACAACAAGTGACTCTTGCCGCTACCAACCGGACCACTCAGGTACACCCACGGAGCACCGGGCTGCTGCGCCAGGCACTGCACGGCGGCAACCGCGGCGGCATTGGCACCAGCATGAAAATATTCAAAACGCTGCCGACGTGGCCAACGCAACGCAAGGGGAAGCTGTGGAATCATGGCTCGACTGGATCGCCTTGTGTTGGCGTCGCAACCGTCGTCACCGTCTGCACCTCACCGCTGCTATGCACGCTTGTTTCCACTTCTGTGATCAGCGGATCTTCTGCCCCAGTCTCGGTATAAAGCTCACTTTGCTGATACCGCTCAACGAGGTAGCGCAGCAAGACCAAGATGACCGACGCCGCCGGCAACGCCAGCAACACACCAAGAAAGCCGAATAAATAGCCGCCAGCCAATACCGCAAAAATGACCGCCACCGGGTGCAGCCCAATCTTGTCGCCAACCAACTTGGGCACCAGCACGTAGCCTTCCAGCAACTGACCCACCGCGAACACGCCGCACACCCACAAGACGTGTTGCCAGTCACCGTACTGCACTAGCACCGCAATAATCGCCGCGCTGAAACCGACAATAAAACCCAGATACGGGACGAAACTCAAGATGCCCGCGACCAAGCCAATTAGCAAACCCACCGACAAGCCCGTTAGCGTTAGGCCGGCCGCATAGAACACACCGAGCGCCAGCATCACCAATAACTGGCCACGTACAAACGCACCCAGAATCTTGTCGGACTCGCGCGCTAGATAGGCCACTGTCGGCTGCACGGAACGCGGCAGCATGCGGTCGATGGTGGCAACCAACTTGTCCCAATCGCGCAGTAAATAGAACGCCACTACCGGAATCAGCACCAAATTCGTCAACCACAAGACAATGCCGAAGCCCGAGCGCGACACCGTGCCCAACACCCTGCTAGCGACGTCGCCCATCGAGTCCATGTGGGCTTTGATTAGCGCCAGCAAGCGGTCGCCATCGAGTGCGTGCGGATCCAGATGCAACTTCGTTTGCAACCACGGCCACACCGTGTTTTGCGCCCACTCGCCGTAACGCGGAAGGTTGACGATCAGGCTTTCAACCTGTCGCGCGATCAGCGGAATCAACAGCACCAACACGCCGGCAAACAACAGCAGCAAGGTGATGAAAACAATGCTGGCAGCCAACGTACGGCTAAGCCCAGCGCGCTCCAGTCGATCCGCTAGCGGGTCACCCAAATAGGCCAGCATGGCGGCAATCGCAAACGGCATAATCACCGGCGCCAACAACCAGATCAGGTACACCAGCACGGCCGCAATGCCCAGCAGCTGCCAGCGGCGAGAAGTGTCAGTCGTCATGGATGCGCTCATGCGTAGTTGCCGTGCGGTGATAGCTCACGCGGGTCGATATTCGACCACGTGCCCCGGTAGAAGATGACTAGTGTAGCGACGCCCCTACCCATGAAGACAAACTAGTGGAGCCAACGCACATTTCCGTCAGCGCCCGCATGCTCTCCGCCTTGCCGCAGCACGCGGCCGGCAGCGGCCAAGTTGGCGATCAGCGACGGTAAGGGCAGCGCCGCCTTAACGCCAAGCAAAACGCCGTCACCCTGGGCGCCCAAGGTCGTCACTTGGCGCACCGCCGGGTCAGCACGTAACAGCGCCAACAAGCTGGCGTAATCCAGCGCCGAATGCAGCCCGCTCACCCACAGCTTGCTGTCGCTGACACTCGTGCCAACGACGTTCAGCTGCTTATTGACGCGATCCGCCACCGCATTGCCGGCGTCAGCCAACACCACGTCTTCGGTGGCGCCGGCATCGCTCCACTGCTGCGACCTGCCGCCGGAAATCAGCGTCCAATCGGCGCCGCCAGCGTGCAACTTGCCGAGCAACACCAAGCCAGTGTGGTACTGCTGATTAATCGTCGCCAACGCCGAAGGATCAGCGGCAGCCACTTTTTTGATGTCGACCGTTTGTGACGCATCCGGATAGGTAACGTTGGTGCCGCGTTTTCCAGCGGCAGCGGCCAGCGGCGCCAAGGCGGACTGGTCAAACAATTGGCCATCACTTCCTTGCACCAAGAGCAAAACTGGCGGTTTAACCCCGGCCGTAGTCACGCCCAAGGTGGCAACCAGTCGGCGCACCGCGCCCGGCTCAAAATCAATATCTAAATCAAGTCCATTAGCACCGCGCTGATACTGAAACTTTCGTACTAGCGAGCGCGCATTGCCCAAGGCAGCGGTATAGCCCGCGTTGCTGCGTAGGTCCTGACCGCCAGCGACCCGCGTCAATACTTGCCCCAGCGCCGCGGCAAACGCCTCATCAAGCTGCGCAGCGCTGGTATCCGTCACCGGCACAACGACGGAATATGGCGAGGTCGCGGTCTGCGCGTGCAGCGACGGCAACGCTGCAAAACTCAGCAAAAAGGTAACCAGCAACAATCGGGACAAGCGCATGAAATGGGCTACTTCAAAGGAAACCTAAGCGGAAGTCTGCCTAATCATGCCGCCAGCGTCCATCGGCGCGTGGACTCCCAAGGGTGTAATCAGGCGCGGCCACCAGCAGAAACGCCACATACTGGTAAACTTGCGCGTTTCCACTTAACCGGTTTTGGTCATGTCAGACGCACTCACTTACCGCGACGCTGGTGTCGACATCGACGCTGGTAACGCCTTGGTCGAACGCATCAAACCAATGGTTAAGCGCACCTTTCGCCCCGAGGTCATGGGCGGACTAGGCGGGTTCGGCGGTTTGTTCGACCTGAGTGGACGCTATCGTGAGCCGGTTTTGGTATCTGGCACCGATGGCGTCGGCACCAAGCTGAAGCTGGCGCAAATACTGAATCGGCACGACAGCATTGGCATCGACTTGGTCGGCATGTGCGTCAACGACGTGCTGGTACAAGGCGCCGAACCGCTGTTCTTCCTGGATTACTTCGCCACCGGCAAGCTAGACATTGATACCGCTGCCGCCGTCGTGAGCGGCATCGCCAAAGGCTGCGAACTGGCGGGCTGCGCGTTGATCGGCGGCGAAACCGCTGAAATGCCGGATATGTATCCGCCAGGCGAATACGACTTGGCAGGCTTCACCGTAGGCGCGGTGGAAAAGTCACAGATGCTGACGGGCGCCGCCATCGTTGCCGGTGACGTTGTGCTTGGTGTGGCTTCTTCCGGTCCGCATTCCAACGGTTATTCGTTGATTCGGCGCGTCCTTGAGCGTGCCGGCAACCCGCTACAACTGGATATCGGCGGCGTGAAGTTGGGTGATGCCTTGATGGCACCCACCACGATTTACGTAAAGTCGATGCTGGATTTGCTACGCACACTTGGTCACACCAGCTCGCCCGATGCGGCCGACACGGCATCCGACCCGGCGCTGGCGATCCACGGCATGGCACATATCACCGGCGGTGGTTTGAAGGAAAACATCATCCGCGTCGTACCCGACGGCCTCGGCCTCGCACTCGACGCCAGTGCCATCGTCCTACCGCCGGTATTTGACTGGCTGCAGCGCGAAGGAAATGTGGCGCGCGAGGAAATGTGGCGCACCTTTAACTGCGGCATCGGCTTCACCGTGATCTTGCCGACAACGGCGGTCAGCGCCGCCTCGGCCCTGCTGCAAAAGCATGGCCTAGCCAGCACGGTGATCGGTACCGTCGTGGCAGCCAGCGGCGACCAGCGCGTGCAGATCGGCTAACACGCTGACTGGTCCGGCCCCAGTTGGGCTGCCTTTCCCTTTACGCAACGACAGCTCACCTATGTCCGCACTTCCTCGTATTGCCGTTCTCGCCTCTGGCCGCGGCAGTAACCTCGCCGCACTGATCGCCGCCCGCGATAACGGCACGCTGCCCGTAGAAATCACCTTGGTGGGCAGTAACAAGGCCGAGGCGCCCGCGTTACGTCTGGCAGAAGCGGCCGGTATCGCCACGTTGGCGCTCGATCCACGCAGTTACCCTGATCGTCTTTCGTTCGACTTGGATATGCTGCAGCGCGTCGCCGCGAGCGGTGCGCAGTGGCTGGTGCTGGCTGGCTACATGCGAATTCTCGCCGCCGAGGCGGTGCGCCCGTGGGTCGGCCGGATTATCAACATCCACCCGTCACTGCTACCAAAATATCGCGGCCTGCACACGCACCTGCGCGCGCTGGAAGCTGGCGACACCGACCACGGCGCCAGCGTGCATTTCGTCACCGCCGAATTGGACGGCGGCCCGGTTATCGCACAGGCACATATTGCCTTACAGCAGGGTGATGACGAAGACCAACTGGCCGCGCGCCTGTTGCCACTTGAACATCAACTGTTACCTGCCGTACTCCGCTTATTGGCCAGCCGAGAACTGCAATGGGGCGAACCACCGGTGTTCCACGGACAACCCTTGCTCGCCCCACTGGTGCTTGCCGAAGACGGCACTCTCGTCGCGCGGTGACCGTGGGTTCAGTCCTACGGTTGCAGACTAAGCGCATGACTATTCGACCGTTGCTTGCCGCCGTAGTTGGTCTCGCCCTGCTCGGCACCGCCCAAGCGGCGCTCGCCGCGCACCCATCTGCGTTCACTGCTCGCTATAACGTGTCCCAAGGTGGCACGCCCATGGGCGTCGCCACCGTCACCCTACGCGCCGGTGACAACGGTGAGTGGATCTACCAAAAAAGCGTCAAAGGAACGTCAGGCTTGGCCGCCATGCTCGGTGCCAGCACCGACGAAACATCGCACTTTCGCTGGAAAGGGGACGTGCCCGAAGCGATCAGCTACGACTATCAGTTGCAGGCTGCAATCAAGAATAAGCACCGCCATTTGACCGTCGACTGGGGCAACAAGCAAGTGACTGTTGACGAGGGCAAAGGTCCGCTGACCTATGCGGCAGTGTCCGGCATGGTCGAACGCAACACCACCGCGCTGGCGCTAGGGCTGGCGCTACGCGATGGCAGCAAAGACGTCACGTTGCCGGTCGCCGTACGCCAGGAAGTTGAAACGCAGCACTTCAAAGCCGTCGGCAAAGAGAACATCAAGACACCCGCCGGCAGCTTCGACGCGATCCGCGTGGAGCGCACCGACGCGGATCGCGACTTCAACGCGTGGTACGTGCCTGCGCGCTACCCGTTGCCTGTAAAACTGGCACAGCGCGATGGCGGCAATCTTGTATTGGAATTGGTGAGTTACAAGGTCGATTAAGCAAACGGCTCTATCGCCGTCACGTGGAGCCCTCTCACAAAGTGCCTCCTTTCAATTCGACTGAGTTCAGCTTGATCATTGTCGGTCCCCAGCGTGCCACCTTCATGGCTGCAAAGCCTGCGCCCTAGTCCGATTTTACCCTCGCTCGGCGCGCCGATCGATACACACCTGACTTATGATCCCCAACCCCAACTCCTTGATAATTCAAACGGTTGTATGTGTACCTGACCCCGTTTTTTAGTCGAAGGTCAACGATCGAGCGCACGGGATAGCCGACGCCGACATGGCGCAGGAACGCCGACACGCTCAACCCGGCAGTGTCTGCGCCGGCCTTGATCATCGCGTGTTCCGCCTCGTCGGCCAAGACGCGGATGTGCGAGCACTCGCGTCGCGTTTTCGCTTTGGCCTTCTCGCCCGTGTTCTTTTGGCGTGCTCTGGGGGTCATCGTATTGGATCCTCGCTTGCAGTCGGCGGCAGCCGGCCAGCGCCGCAGGGCAAGACACCGTTGAGCGCCCCCGGCGGGAATAAGGGAAGTGATATTGGACAGCATGCGGAGCATGTTGGCCAACATCACCTGTCTTGCCCGCACTTCGCGCACGGCTCGCCACGATTGAAGAACGATTCTGGAGCCGCAGATGCCCGATTTTTCCACGGCATGTTCTCGGGTCGTGCACGTTGGGGCGGAATCGTGGTTCTGCGGCCGCTCTGCGGCGCGTGCCGATGCTTTGCGGCTACTCTGCGGCGGCTTTGCGGATCTTCGTGCCGATGCTCTGCGGCGGTTCTGCGGCTTTTGTCATCGTGGGCCAAGGCGCAAGATCAGCACGGCATCAACCATCGCCTGCATCCGCCGCATGCTGTCAGGATGGGCGGGACTGACGATCAGGAGAGAACGCCATGACCAGCCATCGCGAGGGACGCTGCGGCACGCCGCTGATATGGAACGGACAGCTCACGCTTCGGCCCGAGGTCGATGCCATCGTGCCGGTGCTGGAAGCTCAGGGTTACGCCGCCGTGCCGAGCTGGCGGCGTGACGGTCGCTGGGAGCTGTGGACGCAGGGAGGCAACATCACCAGCGGACCCAGCGAGACTTTCGCTTCGCGCGAGGAAGCGCTCGCGGTGGGGCGTGAATGGTGCAAAAACTTGGGGCAGTGATTTAACTTCCGGCGTTCCGGTTTCCGCTCACCACACGTCGGACAATGTCTCTGACCCCTTATGCTCCCCCTCTTTAGCAGCGTTAATCAGGTTAGTTTTTCGCTCGTTAGCTGCAAACCAACATCACCGTATTCATCATCAATGATCCTTGAAATCTTGAACTCGACCTCTGGAAAAGTTGCCTTTACCTGGTATGTCCAGGCCTGCTCGAAGGCAGCTAATAGCTCATTAATTTCGACATCGTTCAGCTCCCACTCTTCACCAATGAGTGCTGTAATCGTTTGATCAATGAGTACTATGTTGATCCACTTTTGAGCTTCGCTCGGATCATCATATTTGGCTATCTTTTCCAACAACTGCTGTCGGCCTTCATCAAATCTATCGAGAAATAAATAGCCATCCAAATCCTCAATTTTTGAGACCATTTCTCGCACCAGCTGTACCAATTGTCCTAATTTCACAACGCAACTCCTTCAACTTCAGGATTACTCAGTAGGCTCTGGCAGTGACTTTGGCGGTGGTGGCGGCTGGGGTTGATTTCCTTGCGATGGAATTTCATCGGGAGTTGGCTTCCTGACTATATCTGGCCCTTTACCCCCATTTGGATTGCGGGGATTTGGCTTCCACTCTTTGACGTTTGGCCTCTCAATGTCACCATGAGGCTTCCCATCCGGCCGGTATTGCTTGCCATTATTCGCGTCACCATCGGGATAGGTTGTGTATCCACCTTTGCCATCAGGTATTGAATGCGGATGCCCTTCAGCCTCAGGCAATGGTGCTGGTGGCTTTGACCTACTCTCATGCACAATGTGGTCGTAAATGGACTTTGCTGTATTCCCGATAGCGTCATGAATCTTTTGGCAAGCCGCAGCGCAGACCCCCGCTGCCACAAGTGCTGCAGACCCCACATAAACCACGGCAGCGCCAATCGCCACGCCACTTTCAACTACGCATGCATCCTCAGCACACCGCCCATCCGGATCGGTGTGATTGATCGGGTTGTTGTTGGCGTAATCGTATCGGTTGAAACCAAACAGAGCGCCTGCACTGGGCACCACCGGATCGGTACTCAGGAAGCGTCCGACAGCGGGATCGTAATAGCGCGCCTGCATGTACACCAACCCGGTATCCGGATCATTCACATGCCCGGTATACCCCGGCCCGTCAGGTGGCGATCCCAACGAAGCTACCGGCGCGCCATACGGCGCATAGTCATACCGCGCAATGATGTTGCCCTGCGCATCCGCCTCGGCCAGCACCGTGCCCTGCGGGTCGGTATACACATAGGTCACCGTATCGGCGGCGTGCGCCAGCGCGCCCACGCCTAAGCACAGCGCTATGCCCACCTGCCACACAGTCCGCCACTTCATGGCGTGCTCCCGGTGCTTAGCGGCGCCGATGTGCCGCCACATTTCAGCAAATGGGGTTGTACGCCATTGGCCGCCTTCACTGCGGCGCCGCCAATGCATGACACCGTCATTTTCAAGGTCGGGATCTGCCAAGCCGAGCAACCTGCGGCATTGCAGGCCTTCAACGCATATTGGTACGTACCCGGTGTGACATTGGTTTCAATCACACTGGTTCCCGCCCCCGTGTATACCGTCACCACCAATCCCCCTGTTCCGGTGTTCGTCCGTTGCAGGGTGTAGCTAGTCGCGCCGCTTACGGCCGACCACATCACCGTCCACTTGCTTGGGTAATAACCCGTCGAAGGAAATTCGATTCCACTCGGCATGGCCGGTATACGCAACACGCTGATCGTCTTCGTGCTGCTCCACGGACCACAGCCACCGCTATTGCATGCTTGGACTTGGTACGCATAACTACCGGTGCCATGACCACTGATAGCTCTGCTGACCGCACTACTTGATTGCAACGTGCTCCAGCCGCCGCTGTTGACGCTTTCTCTCAAGATGTAACTGGACGCCGTAGCGACGGCGCCCCAGCTCACCGTGTAATTTCCCGTGTTGCTGCTGGTCGGTACCGTCAGGCCGGGCGCACTGCCCGGAGGCAATAGCACGCTAATGGTTCCGGTGCCGCTCCATGGCCCACAGCCTCCCGCGGCGCACGCTTGCACCCGGTAGCCGTAGCTGCCGTTGCTGTGGCCGCTGGCACTCCAGCTGCGCGCACTGCTCGATTGCACCGTGCTCCAATTGCCGCCGTTGCTGCTCTGTTGCAAGGTGTAGCTGGTGGCGTTTCCTACCGCACTCCAGCTCACGGTGAAGCTGCCGTTACCGCTGCTGGCCGGGACACTTAGGCTAGGTGCACTGGTAGGAGAGAGTGTCACGGCCATCGGACCAGCGGCTACCCAAGCGGTGCACGCCGCATTGCCGGCGGTGTTGTTACACGCTTGCAAGCGGTAGGTATAACTACCGTTTGCAAGCCCCGACAGCGCGACGCTAGTGCCACTTCCACTGTACACCGTGCTCCAACTGGAACCGCCGTTGCTGCTCTGCTGCAGCGTGTAGCCCGTCACTGGTGTCGATGCGCTCCAGCTCACCGTGACACTGCCGGTGGTATTGGTCGACGGAACCGAGTAAGTGGGCAGTGGCGTCGGTACAACGCCGTAAGCCGTATTGACGGTCACGGCGCTGGACGCCACCCATCCGCGACTGCCGTAGGCATTGCTGGCGGACACTTGGTAGGTGTAACTGCCACTGGTGGTACCCGGGCGGCTGATGGAGGTTGCGGGCGTGTTATTGGCAATCGTGGCCCACGCGCCGCCGTTAAGCCTCTCCTGCACGGTGTAGCCAGTGGCACCGGCCGGGGCGGTCCAACTCACTTGATAACTGCCGTTGATGGTGCCAGTGGGTACCGTAATGGTTGGCAACGCCGGGCCTACGCCGAGGGTCGCCGAGAGCGTCCAACTACTGCAGTTGCCTGGAGCGCACGCCTGCACTTGATAAACATAGCCGCCGCCCGCCAAGCCGCTCTGCGTGGTTTGGGTCGCACTACCCGCGTAGATCGAAGTCCATGCGCCGCCGTTGGCGCGCACTTCCAAGTTGTAACTACTGGCCTCCGGCACCGCTCCCCAGTTCACCGTGACGTTGCCATTGCTCGGGTTGGCATCAAAACTGATGGCACCGGGCTGCGCCAGCTGCGTGCTGTCGTGGCGGGCGATCAGCTTCGTGCCCAAGTAGATGAAGTTGGTTGCGATGGCGGTAGCCGGGGCGTACCGATACATCAACTGCCCGGCATGGTTGTAAAGGTAATACGTCGGCGTGCTGCTACCGGCCGGAAGCTTCTCGACGCGCCGCCCCTCAGCGTCATACGAGTAGCTGTCGTTGTTGACGTACTGGGTAAGTTGGTCCTTCGCATCGAACACCAGCGTTGCACCGTTTCGAGTGGTCTCGTTGCCGCGCGGGTCATAGGCAAAACTATTCACTACGCTGGCGCCGGCCGTGATGGTGGCCAACCGATTGGTGACGTCGTAGTTGTAGGTGTCGGTCTGCCCGTTAGTCAGGCGGGTACGCAGATTGTTGAGTGGATCGTAGGTGTAGCTTTCTGCACCATACAGATAAGTAGCCTGCGCACTGGTCAGGCGATTGAGGCCGTCATAGCCGAAGCTCTTGCTGCGCAGCCTACCTGCAATGAGGTCATTGACGCTGGTGATGTTGCCGTCGGCGTCGTAGCTGAGGTCCTCACTCAGGCTCAGCGTGCCGCCGGTGCCGTCACTGAAGTTACTGGTGAGCTGACGGGTGTTTTGATCGGCCGAGTAGCTGGTGCCGTTGCCGTAGGCGAAGTTTTCGACCTGACCGTTGGGGTAATAACCAATGCCGGTGGCATAACTGCCCACTTCAGTCGTCCAGCCACGTGGATTGGGAGCGTACGCCACGACTTCGCTACCGCCACTGCCAGCGGGATAGCCGATCGCGGTGAGATGGCCGTAGGCGTCGTACGCATAGTCCAGCGCCATCGGGTTCTGGCCGGGTAGCGTCAGCACTTCGTTAGTCATCATGCCAAGCGAGTTGTACGCATAACCTTGAATCGCGGCACCCGAGACGACCGAAAGGACATGACCCAGCGCGTCGTACTTATAAAGGCTGCTTTGCGTGCCGGCCGGCGGTGTGATGGTGTGCAGCCGGTTCATTGGGTAGTAGCTGCGTACGGTCTGTGCGGCGGCGGGTACTTGGGCCTGATCACAACCGATGCCGCTGAAATTCAGGCCATCGGCGCTCCATGCCAGATTGTTGGCCCCGTCGTAGGCCAGTACGGTGCTGCCGGTTTCCGGCTCAACCGCGCGACACAAGCGATAGTAGCTGTCGTAGTAGAGCGCCTTGCTGCGGCTGATGTTCTGCCCGTTATACGTTCCCGACTGGGTGATCTGGGTTGGCTCGTCGTAAACATTACGCGTGATGTTCTGAGTGACACCTTGAGGCGCATTGACCTGCACCGGTGAGCTATAGCTGGGTATATCGAAAGCTTGGTCATATGTCGTAGTGATATTGCCCTTCGGGTCGGTAACCCGAGTGCCGGGGCCCGGTAGATATGCGGTAGTGGTGGTCAACGGGCCTAATTCGGAATCCTGCTGCGTCTGAGTCAGTCGACCCAGGGCGTCGTAGCTGGAGTGCATACCTGAGGTCCGACCGCCGATACTTGGGGAGCCGCTTACTGGGTAGGATGCAAAGGCGTTACGGCCCGCCCAGTCATAACTGGTAACGGTGGTGATGTCGGAATTTGCTGCGCCGGTGGAACTATCGTCCAGCACCGGTCGTAACTCTGCATCAAAGTAAGTGGTGTCGGTGTAGTTGCCTTGGGTCACGGTACGACGTAAGTGACCAGCAGCCAGACCACGCTCGGCGCCGGTGTCGGCAGGGGTCGTATACGCGAACGATTTGGTGTACCACTGCGCGCTGTCGATGCTGCCGTCGTAGGGGTAAGTGATCGTATGGATCCGGCCCCCGGCGTAGTAGCTGTACTGTGTGGTGTGGCCGGCCGGATCCGTGATCGAGCTGATTTGGCCGAGATCGTCCACTACGAGACTTTCGCTGGTGCCGTCGGGATAGTTAATGGTCTGCGGAATACCACGCTTGTAATTGCATAACTTGGTGATATTGCTATCGCCATCTTCGAAGCTGGCCAGCTGGCCAGCGCCGTTGAAGGTGTAACTCATCAGCAGCTCGCCGAAGCGTGAGCGGGTTAGCGGCGTGTCGTTCGCGGCATAGGTGTTGGCCGACTCCACCTCGCCGTTGCCGTCGTTGGTGACTGTTAGCGGCAGACCCAGCACCCACAAGTGCGTGTCGTTGAGGTAGCTGGTGGTCTCCTCGATACTCGGCTGACCGACGATCGAGTTATAGCGCTTCACGTCCGTTGGCTGGGCGTAGGCATCGAAGGCCAGCGCTCGCCACGTGTAGATCTGGCCGCCGTCCTGGATGATTTGACGCTCAATCAGCGGTGATACCTCTTCGGTTTGGGTACGGTTGTCACGACCCTGCAGGTCGATGCCGTAAGCTGCCGGCCACGGACCACCCGTCGGATTGCCGTAGCTATTAAATTCCGAACGCACTACAGCGCTGCTAGTAACGCCGTTGTGGAAATCGGTCCTTAGCAATTGCCCTTCCGTGACGTCGAAGCGATTGCTGAAGGTGTAGCGGGTGGCATTGCCGCTGGGATCCGTGACATCCGTGTAAACGCTCGTGGCGCACGTACCGCTGGTGGCGCAGGCATCACTGCTCCAACTCTCATTTGCCGGCGAATAGCTGTAGCTCCACTCCGCCGCCGCCAGCCCCGCACCCGTGATTGCTTCGCTGGTAACAGACTGCTGGTAATACGTATTGGGAATATTGAAGTACACGTCTTCTGTAGGGTTGAGCCCGCCCCAACAGGACTTGGGTACGTAGGATCGACCATGCAATAACGGCGTCTCGGCAAACGTACCGGTCAAACCCGACGGCGCTGTAACAGTTCCTGTTGCCGGGTTGGATGTCACCGTTCCAGCGTCGTTTAGATAACAATTCGAGAAAGCAACGTTGATCGGATTGGTCTGAAACGCGCCCAAATGGTATGACCACGCACTACCGTCCGGTAACGTGACGCTGGTCAGCGTCGGCAACAGCGAGTTACTGGTGTCGTAGCTGTAGATCCAAGTACGCGATGGGACATCCGTGGCTTTGGCAATGACCGATTTGATCAGCGGCGAGCCCGGCACATAGGTCACGTCAACCTCACGCCCATCGCTGGCGATTATGCTCGCGAGGTAACCAGTAGCAGAGTCATAGTTGTACGTTAATGTGCTGCCGAAACGATCTTGAATTTGCGTCACATACATTAGGGCATCGCGCCGGGCCAGGATGTCAGTTGTACTCGGCGCGACTAATGGATGAAGGTTGGTGCCGCCAGCCGCAGCGACAACATCAGGCCCCATTCCTCCCGGCTTAGTGATATAAGTCATAGGGCGGTAGAACAGGTGCGCGAAGGTGTAACGCGTACCGTCTGGCGCGATTGCTAAAAAGCCTTCCCCACCGTCGCTGGCCGTCACACCGCAACCAATCATCCAGTTCTGCTTGGTGACAATGGGAAAACTCTCGCCACTGATCGTCGGAGACAAGGGATTGCTCGATCGCCCCAACAGCGTCTGACTGCCTTGGCCAGGCAGGATTAAGTGATAGCCGTACCACCATTGATTAGGTCCCCAAGTGTCGGCGCTGGTGATGGTGCCGCCGGGAACGTAAGGCGGTGCACCAAAATCGCTACACCGCTGCAACGGGCTGGCGCCGCTTACCTCCCAGCCGGTGACTCCTCCTTGATTGGCCGCCGCCGTTTCGATGCGGGGAATATCCAAATCCCAATCGCCAAGCGGCCGCTCAGCGTTAAATCCATAGTCGAGCGCGTTGGTCGTGCCAAGCGAACGCGAAAATCGAATCGTAGGCCCATTACCCGGCAGACTGACGTCAGTCTCTTCAAACGACAGCGTGCCGTCGTACAGATTGATGTTTTCTCCGAATGGGTGCGGCCCCAACGCCTGAATGTCCTGATTGACTTTGATCAGCTGCTTGTATTCGTCTTCGGGCGTAACCGATTGGGCTTGGCACGCCGCTGAGAAGAGCATCAAAACGGCTGCCCACAGGCAGATCCCTTGCCGAGATACGCGCATCGAATTAATCCCCTTGGAACCCACAAAAACAAGTGGTGGCTTCCTGATGCTGTAGCTGGAATACGCGGGTTGTCAACGAGCAAGTTTTTACGAACGATGCCGGACTAAGGGCGTACTGCGGAATCCAGACGAGCTTCCCTTGTGCGCCGCACCGAAAACGCTAGATAGCACTTCACACCGTCATGCGCGCTGCGGTACTTTTTGTCTCGCCACGCGGCCCTTGGGTGTCTTTCAACCGCCAGTAATGCCGCATGGCATGCGCCCAACGCAAAGGCGGATCAGTTCGGCAAACGGCGAATCTTCGCGCCGAGTACGCCTAACTTCTCTTCAATGTTTTCGTAGCCACGGTCGATGTGATACACGCGATCCACAATGGTGTCGCCCTTGGCTACCAAACCGGCCAGCACCAAGCAGGCGGAGGCGCGCAGATCGGTCGCCATGATTTGCGCGCCGCTCAATTGCGGCACCCCCGTAACGATGGCGGTGTTGCCTTCAAGGTGAATATCCGCACCCAAGCGCTGCAGTTCATGCGCGTGCATGAAGCGGTTTTCAAAAACCGTTTCCGTTACCACGCCGGTGCCTTCGGCGACGCAGTTGAGCGCGGTAAATTGCGCCTGCATGTCGGTGGGAAAGGCCGGATACGGTGCAGTGCTGATGTTGACCGCCTTGGGTCGGTGACCGCGCATATCCAGTTCAATCCAGTCGTCGCCGTGCGAGATGTGCGCGCCCGCTTCTTCCAGCTTTTGCAGCACGGCGTGCAGCGTATTGGCGCGGGCGTGGCGTGCGCGCACCTTGCCGCCGGTCATCGCCGCGCCGACCAGAAACGTACCGGTCTCAATGCGGTCTGGCAGCACTTCATATTCCGTGCCGTGCAAGCGCTCAACGCCATGAATCACCATCGTCGAGGAACCCACGCCTTCTATTTGCGCACCCATGGCGATTAAGCAATGTGCCAAGTCGACCACTTCGGGCTCTTGCGCCGCGTTTTCAATAACCGTGGTGCCCTGCGCCAAAGTCGCCGCCATCATGATGTTTTCGGTACCGGTCACGGTGACCAGATCCATCACGATGCGCGCGCCTTTAAGCCGCTTCGCGCGTGCGCGGATGTAACCGTTTTCCACCGAAATATCGGCACCCAGCGCCTGTAAGCCACGAATGTGCTGATCCACCGGGCGTGAGCCAATGGCGCAACCACCCGGCAACGACACTTCGGCCTGGCCAAACTTCGCTACCAGCGGGCCCAATACGAGGATCGATGCGCGCATCGTGCGCACCAGGTCATACGGCGCCACACAGGTATTGGTGGTGCGCGGGTCGATATGCATTTTCATGCGATCGTCCAGCACCAGCTGCACGCCCATCTGACCCAGCAATTCAATAAACGTGGTGACGTCGTGCAAATGTGGCACATTGCCGACGCTTACTGGCTCATCGGCCAACAAGCAGGCCGCCAATATCGGTAATACCGCGTTTTTGGCGCCGGAAATGCCGACTTCGCCGTTCAGTGGCGTACCACCCGTGATCAGAATCTTTGCCATCTTTGTCCTTGAGTAAAGCGATCGAACGCGGCTGCAGCCCTTATCGGCGCGCGGCGTTTTCCTCTGGGGTCAGGGTTTTTAGCGCCAGCGCGTGAATGACGCCACCCATCAAATCCCCCAAGGTGGCATACACCAAGCGGTGCCGCGCCAACGGTAACTTGCCGGAAAACTGGCTGGCGATCACGGTGGCTTCAAAATGCACGTCGTCATCGCTATTGACCGTCGCTTGCGCGCCGCTCAAGCCATTTTCAATCAACGTCTGGATGCCGGCTGAGTCCATGGGGAGTATCCATAAGAATGCACAAGGCGGCGCAGTGACAGACTTCGTTGCCGCTAAAGTCCAATGCGTCGGCTTATGACGTTAAAATGCGAACGTGCCATGGTAATGGAAATCAGCTGACGCAGACATGACGGAGGTGTACCGCGCCTCCCTGACAATGCGCCAACGACGCCTAATCCATGCCCTTCACTCTCTGCTTTCGAGCCAGCATGAACGCACGCGTTGTCCAAGCTTCACCGATCATTTTGAACCCCGATACCATCGTGCGCAGTGCGCGCGCCGTCATCCACACAGAAGCGATCGCGATCGGCATGCTGGAGGCCCGTATTGGGCCAGAGTTTGTTGAGGCGTGTCGCTTGATCACCAGCTGCACTGGCCGCGTCGTGGTCACCGGCATGGGTAAGTCAGGGCATGTGGGGCGCAAGATCGCAGCAACGCTCGCCTCGACCGGCACGCCCGCGTTCTATGTTCATCCGGGCGAAGCCAGCCATGGCGACTTAGGCATGATTTTGCCGCAAGACGTGGTTTTAGCACTTTCTTACTCAGGCGAAACTGACGAGGTGTTGTTCATTCTGCCGATGATTAAACGGCAGGGCATACCGCTGATTGCCATCACCGGCAAGCCAAATTCGTCGCTGGCCAATCAGGCGGACGTGCACCTGGATGGCAGTATTTCGCGCGAAGCGTGCCCGCTTGGCTTGGCGCCGACCACCAGCACTACGGCGGCGCTAGTCCTCGGCGACGCGTTGGCGATCGCCCTACTGGGAGCGCGCGGCTTCACTTCGGACGATTTCGCCCGTTCACACCCGGCCGGAGCCCTCGGCCGGCGCTTGTTGCTACGGATCAGCGACGTCATGCACACCGGTGAGGAGATTCCGCGCGTCGCGCCGGACGTCAACTTGACCACGGCCCTGATGGAGATGACGCGCAAGCATTTAGGTATGACCGCTGTGGTCGATGCCGAGCAGCGTTTACTCGGCGTCTTCACGGACGGCGACTTACGTCGCGCGCTCGACGATCAAGACGTCAATCTGCGCACCGCCAGCGTGGCTGAATTAATGACGCATGGCCCAAAGACCATCAATGCCGACAAGCTAGCGGCGGAAGCCGCACAACTCATGGAAACGTATCAAATCCACGCGCTGCTGGTAGTCGATGATGAAAAGCATGTCGTTGGTGCGCTCAACATTCACGATCTACTCCGTGCCCGTGTGGTTTGATCGCAGCGCCGTAGGCACCTTGCCGCCAGCGTCTATCTGATCCCTCGCGCACTTCGCGTCGTCTTACCTGGACCCCCAATTTCCCATGTATTTGTCCGACATCCCCGCCGATATCCTTGCGCGCGCCGCCAAAATTCGCGTGGCCGCGTTTGATGTAGATGGCACCTTGACGGACGGCAGCCTGACTTACAGCAGTGCCGGCTGCGAAACCAAGGTATTTAACGCGCACGACGGCTTTGGCTTGAAGCGCTTGCAGGCCTATGGCGTGCAGGTTGCCTTGATCACCGCACGACGCAGCGAGGCACTGACCCTGCGTGCGAAAGAATTGGATATCGCCCACCTTTACCAAGGCCAGTGCGACAAACGCAGCTGCTTGCTGGCTTTGTTGAACACCTTGCAACTGGCACCCGAACAAGCCGCCTTCGTCGGCGACGATCTGGTCGACTTACCCGCGTTGCACATCGCCGGCCTAGCGGTCGCCGTCGCCAATGCGCATCCGTGGGTGGCTGAACAAGCGCACTGGCACACGCAGCAAGCCGGCGGCCATGGTGCGGCACGCGAAGTGTGCGATTTGATCCTGCACGCGCAAGGTCACGACGCCGCTGAACGAGCTCACTGGCAGTGAGCATTGGCCGCTATGTACGCGAGCGCCGCCTGCCCGCCGCCATTTTGGTATTGGCGCTAGCAGCAGGCCTCGCGCAATGGCTGCTGTGGTGGCTGGGGCCGCCGCCAAAGGCTGACGACTTCATCGGGCCGCCGCGTTCCGGCTACACCTTGACCAACGCCAAAGTGACCGAATTCAACCTACTCGGCTTGCCCAGTTTCCGTCTGCAATCACCGCGTGTGGTGCGCCGCGAAGGCGATGAATCGCTATACCTGAATGCGCCGCGCTTCGAACTACCCGCCAAGCAAGCCGGCGCACCGGCGTGGAATGGTTGGTCACTCTACGGCTGGGTCAACCAAGCCGGCACCTTGTTGAAGCTGCAAGGCCCGGTCTACCTGCACCGTCCTGCATTCGGCGATACCGCCGCCACAGAAATGCACACCTCGGACGTCACCGCGTGGCCCAAAGAAAACCGGTTGGAAACCGCCGCCGCAGCACGTATCCAGCAGGGAACCTCTACAATCAGCGGCGTAGGCATGCGCGCCGACCTCGCTAACAAACACTTGGAGTTGCTCGATGACGTCCACAGCACGTTCATGCCAGCCAAAAAGCATCGTTAAACTGGCGCTGCTCGGTCTTGGGCTGTTGCTTTTGCAGCCAGCGATGGCGCGCCAGGATGACCGTGAAAAGCCGGCCAATATCAGCGCCAAGTCATTTGACGCCACCCAGCAAGGCAACGGCGTCATTATTTACAAAGACCATGTACTTCTGACCCAGGGCACGCTGAAAGCCACCGCGTCGCTGGCTAAGGCGTACCTGGATGCGGATAACAGCATCACCCGCGTTGTGCTCACCGGCAGCCCGGCACATATCGAGCAACTGGATGACAAAGGCAATCTGATGCAAGGCGCTGCCGACACGATTGACTACGACAACGTGAAGCAGATTGCCGTATTGAGCGGCAACGCCTCGGTCAAGCAAAAAGGTCGCGGCGAAGCGGAAGGCGACAAGCTGACCTACAACACGCAAACCAGTCAGATGACCGGCGAAAGCAACGGCGACGGCCTGGTCCACATGACCTTCCAACCCAAGCCGAAGCCAGCTGCGGCAACGCCTAAACCGGCCACTGTGCCAGCCGCCACAACACCAGCAGCATCGGCGCCGACGCCCGCCCACAGCAGCTCGACGCCGCCAGGGCAGCCGTAACCCATGCTTTCGGCTGAAGGGTTACAAAAAAGCTTCAAGACACGCCAAGTCGTTCGCGACTTTGGCTTCTCCATCCGCGAAGGCGAAGTTGTTGGTTTGCTCGGTCCCAACGGCGCCGGCAAGACGACCTGTTTTTACATGGTGGTCGGGTTAGTCGAAGCCGATGCCGGCAGCATCACGCTGGATCGGCAAGACATCACCGGTTTGCCGATGCACTTGCGCGCCAAGCTAGGCATTGGTTACTTGCCACAAGAAGCGTCCGTGTTTCGCCGGCTTAGTGTGTCCGACAACATTCTGGCGGTATTGGAGCTGCGTGATGGCTTGGCGCCCGAGGATCGGCAAGTCGAGCTGGAAAACCTGCTGGACGAGCTAAATATCGGGCATATCGCTAAACAAAAAGGTATTAGCCTCTCTGGCGGTGAGCGCCGCCGCGTAGAGATCGCGCGCGCTTTGGCTGCCAAACCGCGCTACATGCTGCTAGACGAACCGTTTGCCGGCGTCGACCCCATTTCGGTAAGCGAAATTCAACGCATCGTGCGCCATCTGAAAGAGCGTGGCATCGGCGTGCTCATTACCGATCACAACGTACGCGAAACACTTGGCATCTGTGACCGCGCCTACATTCTCAACGAAGGCGAAGTGCTCGCACGCGGCACACCGGCGCACATTCTCGCCGACGAAAAGGTGCGTGAAGTCTACTTGGGTCACGAATTCCGGCTTTAATCGGCGGGCACCAAGCTTCACGCGCGGCAAGCAGTGGCTGGTCGTGATGCCACGCGCTACGATGGCTATCACGTTCATTCAAACAGGCCTGCATGAAAGCCGCACTGCAATTTCGCCTGCATCAGCAACTAAGCCTGACGCCGCAGTTACAGCAAGCTATTCGCCTGTTGCAACTATCGCAGTTGGAGCTTACCGCTGAGTTAAGGAAAATTGCCGAAAGCAACCCATTACTAGAGCTTGCCGAAGACAGCGACGATTTCGAGTCGGCCGTCGACGAGGATGAGGACGAGAGCTACTCCACCAGTGCTGAGGGAAGCACCGCGCCGGCCGCTAGTAGCGACGGTAGTAGCGGCAACGATGAAGCGTCCGACTGGTCCGACAACAGCGTTGCCGAAGCACCTATCGATTTCTCCAGCAGCCACAGCAGCACGAGTAGCAGCGCCGGTACCCGCGGTGACGACGACTTCGAGCCACAAAACGCGGCGCCAGAAACGCTGCAACAACATCTGTTGTGGCAACTCAACCTGGCGCTGTTCAACCCACGCCAGCACGCCATCGCCAGCGTACTCATCGACTCGCTGAACAACGACGGCTACCTCGTCGAGGGGCTGGAAGCCGCACTGGCCGTACTGCCGCTCAGTTTCAAAGCCACGCTGGCTGAAGTGGATGCGGTACGGCGTCAATTACAGGGTTTTGATCCCACCGGCGTCGGCAGTCTGGATTTGCGCGATTGTCTACGCGTGCAATTAGAGCAATTTGACCCAAACACGCCGCAGCGCGATCTGGCGCTGCGCTTGGTCGATGCCGAGCTGGAACTGCTCGCCCGCAACGACGTCGCCCGACTCGCGCGCCGTCTGCATGCCAGCGAGGAAGATGTCACCAGCGCCGCTCTACTGATTCGCAGCCTCGACCCGCGCCCTGGCGCGGCACTGGACAGCACGCCGGTGGAATACGTCGCGCCCGACGTCTACGCGCGACGTATTAGCGGCCGTTGGCAGGTCAGCCTTAACGCCGACGCACAGCCACAAATCGGTTTGAACCAGCACTATTGCGGACTCATTGCGCAGGCGCGCGGTGAAGACGCTAGCTGGATGCGCGGCCAACTGCAGGAAGCGCGCTGGCTGATCAAGAGTCTGCAATCTCGCGAGGAAACGCTGATCAAGGTGTCTGAAGCCATCGTGCAGCGCCAAAGCGCGTTTCTCGACTACGGCCCGGAAGCCATGCAGCCGTTGGTATTGCGTGAGGTGGCCGAAGAGGTTGGCATGCACGAATCCACTATTTCGCGCGTCACCACGCGCAAATACATGCATACGCCACGTGGTACGTTTGAGCTGAAGTATTTCTTTTCCAGCGGCGTTTCCACCGAAGACGGCGGCAGCGCGTCATCTACCGCTATTCAAGCCATGCTACGCAAACTGGTTGACGCCGAGGACCCGCGCAAGCCATGGTCGGACCAAGCCATTGCCGAAGAATTGAAACGTCACGGTATCCAGGTCGCTCGGCGTACCGTTGCCAAATATCGAGGATGTTTACGTATTCCCAGCTCCAGCGAACGCCAACGCGCCAGCTGACCACGAGAAAATTGATTGGGGAACTTGGTCACCACGAAAGCGTCCCAATATCGATAGTAAGAGATTCACGATGTGCCTTGGTCTCCATCGCCTTGGCACGTCGATTCCGCCGCGAAAAGCGGCACTGCAGCACCAGAGGAGGCGCTTCCATGCAATTCCAACTCAGCGGCCAGCAGATTGAGGTCACCCCCGCTCTACGCGAGCACGCCACATCCAAACTTGACCGCTTGATACGCCTCGGCGACAAACCTATCGGTTTGGTGGTCGTCCTTTCCGTCGACAAACTCCAGCAACGCGCCGATGGCACGCTACGCATTGCCGGCGCCACCCTGCACGCCGAGGCAACCGAGGCCGATATGTACGCCTCCATCGACCTTTTGTTTGAAAAGCTGATCGCGCAGATGCGCAAACATCGAGAAAAAGTCAGCGACAAACACCAACGCGAAACGCGCGAAGAGCGCCAGTTCGGTTAAACCTCCAAACCAGCGGCCCGCCCAACGCGGGCCGCATCGTTTCCAGCCGGCGCTGGCACCGACCACGGCGTAACTCCGAACCCAGCGTCACCGCAGCACCGATCCGTGTTTTGCAAGCCGCTACACCGCCCTTCATTACACCTAGCCGCTCAGCTCTAGCCGCCTGTGTTTTGACCGTAACGCCGCCGTGCGCAGCGCTGTCTGCCCAACAATGCAACGCCTAAGCTGGCACAATAACCGCACTAGCGCGGCGCCAAATCGAGCGGCAGCGCGGCAACAAGGGGTGTTCGCTTGGACCGGATCAGCGCTCGGCAACTTTACGACAACGTTCACGAACGCATGGCGCTGCGTTGGGTCTCAGGTATGCGCGGTGAATCGCGTGGGCTGGAACCGGGCGAAGCAGAAGCACGGCGACCCTCCTTGGTGGGTTATCTCAACGTTATCTACCCCAATAAAATTCAGATCATCGGCTCGGAAGAACTAAACTTTCTGGACGGACTGGATTCGCGCCAACGCTGGGAAGTGATCCACAAGATCGCCGCCTATCAGCCCGTAGCGCTACTGGTAACCAAAGACCAAACGGTGCCGGCCGACCTACGCGAAGTGGCCGACGAAACCGACACGCCACTGTGGATCAGTTCCAAACGCGGCCACGAACTGCTCACCTATTTGCAGTACCACTTGTCGCGCCAATTGGCCGCCAAGACCACGCTACACGGCGTGTTTATGGAAGTGTTCTCGATCGGCGTGTTGATCACCGGTGAATCGGGCTCGGGCAAAAGTGAGCTGGCGCTGGAACTGATTACGCGCGGCCACCGCTTAGTCGCAGACGACGCCACCGAGTTCACCTTGATTGCCCCCGATGTCATCGACGGCGCCTGCCCGGATTTACTGCAGGACTTGTTGGAAGTGCGCGGTCTGGGTGTGCTCAACGTACGCGAAATGTTTGGCCACATGTCGGTCAAACCGTCAAAATACTTGCGTCTGGTGATTCACCTCAAACCGCTACGTGATGGCGAAGATATCGATGCCATGACTCGTCTCACCGGCGATATTGGACATCGCAAGATTTTCGACGTCGAGGTGCCAATGATTACCATCCCGGTCGCCTCGGGGCGTAACTTGTCGGTGTTGGTGGAGGCGGCCGTACGCAGCCACGCCTTGAAGAGCCAGGGCATCGACCCGGCACAAACTTTTATCGATCGACAGGCGCATCAATTGCGCCGCCTGCCGCCATGGTGAATCTATGAACACGTCCGACGCGCCACTACTCAACCCGCTCACTGGCAGTGACCACATCCACTTAGTCTTGCTGACTGGCCTGTCCGGCGGCGGCAAGACGGTGGCATTGCGCGCGCTGGAAGATCTGGAGTTCTACTGCGTAGACAACTTGCCCTCGGCGCTGCTGCCACAACTCGTCAGCGCCGTCACCAGCAGTGAGCAAGATCAGCACTGGCGGATCGCCGTCGGCGTCGACGTGCGCAACCGCGGCACCGACCTGGCCAATATTCCCAACGTGCTATCGAACCTCGCCAGTCGCGGCGTGCAAGTGCACTTGATCTTCCTCGATTGTCGCGACGACGTACTAATCAAGCGCTATTCGGAAACGCGCCGGCGCCATCCGCTGGCAGCGCACGGTCTGTCATTGGCCGACGCTATCGCCGAAGAACGCAAACTGCTGCGGCCACTGATGGCCATCGCCGAGCACGTCATCGACTCCAGCGACCTCAACGTGCATCAACTACGGCGCCTGTTCGCCACCGGTTATGCGGCGGCGACCGAAGGACTCACCTTGATGTTTCAGTCCTTCGCCTACCGGCGCGGGCTGCCGCCAGATGCTGACTTCGTGTTTGACGCGCGCTGTCTGCCTAATCCGCATTGGCAGCCACAACTGCGGCCGTTATCGGGCAAAGACGCGCCCGTGCGTGAGTTCCTCGAAGCCGAGCCAATGGTTGCGGAATTCTTCGACGATATCGCACATTGGCTGGACACCTGGTTACCCCGCTTTGAGCAGGACGACCGTAGCTATCTCACTATTTCTATCGGCTGCACCGGCGGACGCCATCGCTCGGTTTATCTGGTGGAGAAGCTCGCTGCTTACTATCGTGCTCGCCGCGACAGCGTGCTTTCCTCCCATCGCGAGTTGGAGTGACCTCATGCCCATCACACAGGTTCTTTTTGCGGGCCGCATAACATGAGGGTTGGCGTGCTCCTGATGACGCATGAAGCCGTAGGTCAAGCCTTGATCTCTGCGGCACATCACGTCATGCCCAAGTTGCCGCTACAAGTGGTCGCCGTGGAAATACCGCCCGAATCTGACCCGGACATCATGCGCACATTAACCGCACATCACGCCCGCGAACTCGATCATGGTGATGGTGTTTTGATCTTGGCCGACTTGTACGGCGCCACTCCATGCAACATCGGTTTGTCGCTGGGTGCGTTGGGCGTGCACTTGCGCTGTGTCTCCGGCTTGAACCTGCCGATGCTGCTGCGCGTGCTCAATTATGCGGATAAATCATTGGACGAGCTGGCCGAAATTGCCGCCAGCGGCGGCCGCGGAGGGATTCTCATCGACCATGCTTGAACAAAATATCGTTATCTCCAATCGCCTCGGCCTGCATGCGCGCGCGTCCGCCAAACTGGTGCAACTAGTGCATGGTTTTGCCTCCACTGTCTGGCTTATCAGTAAGGGGCGCGAGGTCAATGCTCAAAGCATCATGGGCGTGATGATGCTGGCCGCCGGCATGGGCACGCCACTAACTATCCGCGCTGAAGGCACCGACGAAGCGGCCGCCATTACGGCCGTCGTTGATCTCTTCAACCGCAAATTCGACGAGGGCACGTGAGCGTGCACCACCTCGGCAACCTTCACTACGCGCGTTGTGTTCCTTCCGCGTGCGCCGTTCAAAAGCGCGCCGTTGAAATCGGTGCAGCCAGCAGAATGTCCGCATGAGACTTGTACTTACCGGCACTGTCGCCGCGCAGGGTATGGCGCTCGGGCGGGCACGCCTGGTGCAGCCCAGCCGTTACGCCGTCGATACCCGACCGCTCGACGAAGCGGATATTGACGAAGAACTAGGGCGCTTACATCGCGCGCTGGAAATGGCCCGTCAGGAACTGCGTGAACTGCGCGACAAATTGCATGGCGCGTTGGCGCGTGAGGTCAACGAGTTCATCGACGCGCACAGCTTGTTACTGGACGACGCCGAATTGCTGCGCGGGCTGGATGACTTAGTGCGCATCGGCCATTACCGTTCTGGCGCCGCGCTGAAAAAACAGCGCGACCGGCTGTCGGCCGTGTTCGAGGCAATGGACGATCCGTACTTGCGCAGCCGCAAGGAAGACGTCGAGCAAGTCATCAATCGCGTCATCTCCGCGCTGCAGCGGCAAACCAGCCCGGAAGAACGCAAACTGGCGGCACGGGTCGGTGAAATATTGGTTGCCGACAGCATTGCGCCGGCGGACATGGCGCAACTTGCCGGCAACGGTCTGCTTGGTATCGTGAGCAGTTCCGGCAGCGCTTACTCACACAGCGCCATCCTCGCGCGCAGCCTCGGCTTACCCATGGTGGTTGGCGCGCGCGACGCGCTATCGAGCATTCATGACGACGACCTCATTTTGCTAAACGCCGAAAACGGCGAAGCGGTAGTTCACCCTACCGCGCAGGATTTAGCCGGGTACCGCAGTTGGCAACGCCAAGCGGCCAGCGAAGGTCGGCGTTTGGCGCGACTAGCCAACGCCCCCACACTGACCCGCGACGGCGTCACCATTCGCCTGTATGCGAACGCCGAAACACCGGTGGATGTTGCCACCGCACGTGCACGCGGCGCTGATGGCGTTGGCCTGCATCGCACCGAATTTCTATTCTTAAAACACAAACGACTGCCCTCCGAAGAAGAGCAATTCGTCGCCTACCGTGATTTAGTGCTGGGCATGGGTGGCCTACCGGTCACCATCCGCACGCTCGACCTAGGTGCGGATAAAGCCGATGCCGCCGGCCTGACCATGCGCGGTGAAGACAACCCGGCCCTTGGCGTACGCGGCGTGCGCTTGTCGCTGCGGTACCCGGCCGTGTTCTCTACGCAAATTCGCGCCATTTTGCGCGCGGCTTGTTACGGGCCGGTACGCGTACTGGTGCCGATGGTGACGCAGCCGGACGAGCTGATTGCAGTGCGTACGTTGTTCAACCTTGCCCGGCAAGACTTGACCAACGAGCACGTCGACCTGCCGGAAAAATTGCCACTCGGCGCGATGATCGAAGTACCCGCCGCCGCCATCAACGTGCGCGCCCTGCTGGAATATTCCGACTTCCTTGCCATCGGCACCAACGACCTGGCGCAGTATGTGCTCGCCGCCGACCGTGGCAACGACGCGCTGGAAAACATCTACAACCCGTTGCAGCCGGCCTTGTTGCGCTTGTTGTTTCACGTAATCAGTGCCGGCCGTCGCGCCAAAAAGCCGGTAAGCCTCTGTGGCGAAATTGCCGGCGACAGTCATTTTACGGCGCTGTTGCTGCTACTTGGCCTGACTGAATTCAGTATGCATCCAGGTCGGATTTTGCAGGTACGCGACCAGCTCGCCACCCTCAACCACGCTCACCTGCGCCAAAACGCCGCCCGCCTGTTGCACGCTTACACGCACGAAGAGGCCGCCGCATTGCTGAGCGAAATTGTGGCTGCATCGCAGACGTGAGGCTAGCCGCCCGCGCGGCGTCTTGATCGCCGCAAACGGCGGCCTCGTACACCGCGTAATACGCCCGCACGATCACACCAAAGCCGTCGACGTGAGCCTCGCCGAAGCCGTCAGAGCGCACCCGGCGCGCGATCGCTTTTGGCCTATTTAGCCAAAGAAGACTATGCGTGGATGAAGGCGCTCCATCGCCAATGACCGAAGGAAATTCCTTATGGTCACTGCGCGCTCAGCCGGCAGCCAGAGCCGGCAGATTCCCAAAGAGGCCCAGCCACGTAGCGCGCCAAAGCGACTGGTTAACCGCGATCAAATCCGGCACATTCCAGAAACGCATCCAGCAACGCACCGTGATAATTCTGCCGATGTAACAAGACGGACAACTTGCGCTGCAAGTCGAGAAACGGTGTCTTCAACACGCACAAACGCCCGGCGGCCACCACATCAGTAACCGCGATGGCCGGCAAACACGCAATACCAAGGCCCGCGACAACGGCTTGTTTGATCGCTTCGATCTGACCCAGCTCCAACACCATTTCACCGGGTGGCAGCTGCGCCAGTATTCGCTCCGTGGTGGTACGCGTCGCCGAGCCGGGTTCACGTAGCACCCAGCGTGCCCCCGCGAAATCTTCTGGCTGCAAGCGCCGCTTACTCGCCAACGGATGGCGCAGCGGCGTGCACACCACTAACGCATCATCGCGCCACGGGCGAACATCCAGCGACGAATGCGTCACCGGGCCTTCAACACAACCCACATCCAGGCTGTGGTCAAGCACGCCGGCGGTAATCGTCTCGGTGTTAGCTACGCGCAGATGGATGGCTACTTGTGGATGCTTGCGCACAAACACGCCAAGCAATTCATCCACCCGGTAATTTCCGACCGTGTTGCTGGCGCCCACGCGCAGTTCACCTTCCAACGCTGCACCAGCAGCCCCACCACGACGTCCAAACTCAGCGTGACGCTCCAACAACTCTTGCGCCAGCGGCAACAATTCGCGGCCGCGCACATTTAGACGTAAACGACCGCGCTCACGTGCAAAGACGGGCGAGTCCAGCTGCCGCTCCATCTCCGCCAACGCCATGCTGGCGGCAGGCTGGGTCAAAAACAAATGGTCCGCAGCGGCCCGTACGCTGCCAAGCTGCGCGATTTGCACAAACACTTGTAGTTGTCGCAGGCTGATATTATTCATCACCGCATCTTATCGCACAGATAAGATATTAGAACTTTTATTGATCAACCGACCCGTGGACAATGGCGCATCTTCCGGAGTCCCCTGCATGAGTAACGCAACCCCATCTACCCTTGAACTTTGTCGCCAGCGCACACCCGGCATCGCACTGGCGATCATCCTTGGCTTGTTGGCATGGTGGCTAGGCGGCTACGCGCCGCTGATCGGCGGCCCGGTCATCGGTATTGTGTTGGGCATCCTTGTGCGCAACATGCTATCTCCGGGTGAACGCTATAACCCTGGCATTGCCTTCACTGGAAAGAAGGTGCTGCAGTGGTCGATCATCGCGCTCGGCTTCGGGCTAAGCCTGGACCAGGTAGTGAAGACCGGCTTCCAATCACTGTCGGTCACGCTTGTCACTATGACCGTCGCGTTTTTGACGGCGTGGCTGCTGGGACGCTGGTTGAACGTGCGCGGCCATCTGGCCATCTTGATCGGCGTCGGTACCGCCATTTGCGGCGGCTCGGCGATTGCGGCGACCACGCCGATTATTCGCGCCGATGATCACGACACCGCGTTTGCCATCTCCACCATCTTCCTGTTCAACATCGTCGCGGTTTTAGTGTTCCCGCTGCTCGGCCATTTGATGCACCTGAGCGATCTGGGTTTCGGCTTGTGGGCAGGAACGGCCATTAACGACACCTCCTCCGTCGTGGCGGCCGGTTATAGCTACAGCAAGACTGCCGGCGACTACGCCACCATCGTTAAATTGACCCGCGCCACCTTGATTATCCCGGTGTGTCTGGTTATCGCTTTCGCTGTCGGCGTGCGCGAAAAGCGCAAGCTTAAAGAAGAGGGCAACGGCGGCCATTTCAGCCTCGCCAAAATTTTCCCCTGGTTTATTTTGTGGTTTTTGGTGGCGTCAGGTATCCGCACGATGGGCTGGATTCCGGTTGCGCTTCAGCCAGCGCTGCACTTTGGTGCCGAGTTCCTGATCATCGTGGCACTGACGGCCATTGGACTGTCATCCAACATCCGCAAGATGATCTCCAGCGGCCCACGTCCAATTCTGCTGGGGCTTGGCGTGTGGATCGCGGTCGCCGTCAGTAGCCTGCTGGTACAGTCCTTACTGAAACAACTGTAGTCACCGGCCTCTCGAACCATCTTCGAGAACATGCCAGCGTTACGCACAGGCCGCCTTAGGCGGCCTATGCGTAACGCGCTTTGAGACGAGCGCTCGACTACTCGTCCATCATCGTGGTGCGTTCAGGAGAACGCTCATGAGCATCAAGGGGCGCTATCACTGCGGGAAAACAAGTTTCGAAATTGCCGGGAAAATCCCTGAGCAACTGACGCGTTGCACTTGCTTCTTTTGTTCAAAACGGGGCGCGCAGTATGCCTACTATCGGCCAGATCAGTTTCAGGTAAACGCGTTGCCCCCGGACGATGGCGTCTATCGCTGGAATACCCAACGTGTCGATCACCATTTCTGCAACAGCTGCGGAAGGCCAACTTTTTCGGACAGCCTAGTCTTTGAACGTGACGGAACGTGGGAGCAGAAGACTCGCCGCATTGGCGTGAATGCTCGGCTCTTCGATGACTTCGACGCGGCAAGCGCGGCAATTGTCGTCATCGACAGCAAGCACTTGTGGTGATCGGCACGCTGTTTAACCCTGCAGCCGAACCGGCTTCCGCTGTTCGGCACAGTGGGTGTGGTTACCCGCTATCAGTCATCGGCGAGCGCGCCGCGGGCTAGCCTAATTCAGGCGCCATCGCACGCCGGCATACGTTAAGCGAGCCGGCACGAAGCGCAACGATCAAGTTGCGCGTTACTTTTTTGCAGGCGAGCGGCCGCTTACTTCGCGTGCTGTTCGGCCAACGTCAGGGCGACGTGGTCACGTATATACACGGGCAACGCGAATTCAGGCGCCTGGCCATGGCCCGCCTTGAACTCGGGCACAGCTAACTCGGCGACGCGCGCCGCTTGCGGATAGCGCACACCATCGGCGGCGATCAGTGGTCCCGTAAGACGCTCCGCTAGCACCGTGGCGTAAGTTGCCCAACCACTACCAACCACTTGCCACGCCGCCGCTTCGGGCAATGCTAGTGACTGCGCCGTGCACACTCGCTCGCTATCCAAGGCCAGCAAGCCACCGCTGGCATCGCGGCGATAGCACGCGGCATAGATCTCACCCATGCGCGCGTCGATCACGGCAAGAATGGCGTCATCACCTTCGGGCGCTTCCAGCGCTAGTGCCGCCAGCGAAGAGACGGTAACCACTGGCACATCCAGCCCCAAGGCCATCCCTTGCGCCAGCGACACGCCTAGGCGCACACCAGTAAAGGCACCGGGTCCGCGCCCGACGGCAATCGCGTCAAGCGCCTGGCGACTTACCCCGGCCTCGGCCAGCAGTTCGTCAATCATCGGCAGCACCAATTCGGTGTGTCGACGCGGCGCGATCTGGCTACGGGCAATCAGTTGATCACCGTAGACCAAGGCGACGGAACAGGCTTCGGTAGATGTTTCAATGGCTAGCAGTTTCATGGTCGCCCATGATAACGGCTGCCACGGGCGATGGCGGAACTGCTGGAGTACGACCCCCGCGCTCAGCCGAAGGAAGCCTCCTGGACATTTTATGCATGGTGACTGGTGCTGCGACGGAGCGGCTAGGACGCGGCGGCGTCATCGAAGAAGCCATCGCGTTCTTCCGAACTAGCTGAAGTGCCTGATGAATCGTCAAAGAACGCTTGCACGTCCGCCAGTTCACGGGTGCGCGGCATCGGTGGCACGCTGGCCAGAAAGAGTTTTCCATAACCACGGCTGGTCAGGCGCGGATCGCACAACACCAACACACCACGATCATGTACGTCACGAATGAGCCGGCCCGCGCCCTGCTTCAACGCGATAACCGCACTGGGCACTTGCCAGCCCATGAAAGGGTTAGTGCCGGACTGCTCTAGTGCGGTCAATCGCGCCGCCAACACGGGATCATCCGGCGCGGCAAACGGCAGCTTGTCGATAACGACGACACTTAGCGCCTCACCGACGACATCCACCCCTTCCCAGAAGCTGGCCGCTCCGAGCAGCACGCCTTGGCCACTGGCCCGGAAGTCTTCCAGCAAACGAGGGCGTGGCGCGGTGCCTTGCACAAACAAGGGCCACGACGCGCGATCGCGCAATAGCTCAGCGGCAAGGCGCAACGCACGGTGTGAGGTGAACAATAGAAATGCGCGGCCGCGTGACGCTTGCAAAACCGGCAATACCGCATCGATCACTTTTTCGGTGTAATCGCGCGCATTCGGATCGGGCAGGCCCGATGGCAGATAGCACAGACCTTGCCGCGCATAGTCGAACGGGCTGCTCAGACTCAGCGTTTTCGGATCATCCAGACCCAGCTGGCGTGAGAAATGATCGAAGTTGCCAGCCACAGATAAAGTGGCCGAGGTATGAATCCACGCCGCCTGTGTCTGTTCGCGCAAATGCCGCATCGGCGCAGCCAAATCCAGCGGCGTGGCGTACAACACAAACCCGCGCGAAAAATGTTCGTACCAACGCACGTCGCCGTCGTGCTGATCGCCGGGCGAGCCTTCGATTAACCGATCCAACCGCGTAGTTAGTACCGTGGCGCGCTCATGCAGATTGGTCAGGCCGCGCGAACGCTCCGCTTGCGAAGCCAGCAACTCAGCCAAGGCATCTAAAACTTCGCGCGTGCCTTGCAACGCCTCGCTGACACCGGCGCGCTGTTCCAACAACTGAAATGCACCGCGTGCCGGCACACCATCCAGCGCCAGTCGAAGCTGCCGCACCGAGGCCTGCAGCGTCTGTACCGGCTCCAGCAGCAAGCCAAGCGCACCGGTAATGCCCGCACATTCGGTCAAGGTGTCTTGCGCTAAGTCGGTAAGCTGACGGGCGCTCAAGCTTTGCGAAAAAAACTGCCCGGCAAGTTCGGGAATTTGATGCGCTTCGTCCAGAATGAATGCTGCTGCATTCGGCAAAATCTCACCGAAGCCATCTTGTTTCAGCGCTAGATCGGCGAACAACAAATGGTGATTGACCACCACGACATCCGCTTCCATCGCTTCGCGCCGCGCCTTGAATACGTAGCAATCGTCGTAAAACGGACATTCCACGCCGAGGCAATTTTCCGCCGTCGAAGTGACTCGCGGCCACAGCGGTGACTCCTCGGGTACTTCGGACAATTCCATGCGGTCGCCGCGACGGGTGCGCGCCGACCATGCGCGAATCGCTGCTAGCTGATTGGCCTGCGCTGGCTCCAATGCGGCGCCATCGCGCACGGTCTGGTCCAGCCGATACAGGCATAAATAGTTCGAGCGCCCTTTCAAGAGTGCGGTTTTCTTGTGTACGTCAAGCACGGAACTTACCCGTGGCAGGTCGCGAAAATACAACTGATCCTGCAACGTCTTGGTACCGGTGGAAATGACCACGCGTTCGTCCGCCAACAGCGCCGGCACCAGATAAGCAAACGTCTTGCCGGTACCCGTGCCGGCTTCGGCAATCAAGGTTTCACGTCCGGCAATCGCCTGTTGTACTGCTCGCGCCATCTCTTGCTGTGCCTCGCGCGGGGCAAAATTTGGCACCTCACGCGCAAACGGGCCATCGGCGCCAAGTAGCGCGCCGACGTCGTCGGAGTCGTCAAAATCAGTCATGTGCCAAGTATGGCGGAGCCAGCCGACGCCGCAAATACACCCGCACCCAGAAACGCCGGAACCTTGCCCCCTTCTGTTGCATCTAGTGCGTTAGGGATGTTCCACCTTGGGGGAGGAAAATCGTCATGCGGCTACTCGCGCCCGGAAAGGCTCCACAGATCCACCTGCTCGACATTCACGGCCAGCCTATCGTCATCGGCGGTAACGGCCGGCGCACTTTGTTGTCGTTTTTTCGCGACGCTGCGTGTCCTTTCTGCAACTTCAGGATTTACGAACTAACCGACCACCACAAAGCGTTATCGGCGCTCGGGCTCGACATTATTGCGGTGTTCAGTGCCTCGCAGGCAGACGTGTTGCGCTTCGCCGGACATCGCGCGCGCCCATTCGTCATCGCCGCTGACCCCACCTCGGCAGCGCATGAGGCCTACGGCGTCGAGCGCTCGTTTTGGCGCAAGCTGAAGGCCATCGTGACGCGCATACCGACACTGATTAAAGGGCTGCGCCTGGTCGGCTGGGCTGGCTTGAATACCGGCAATCTGATGCCCGCTGATTTTCTCATCGACGAAGATGGCCGCATCGTCGAAACCTATTACGGCAGCGATGCCGGCGATCGTATCCCGATCGAACGCATCGAACTATTTCTAGCTCGGGGGTTGATCAACCGCGCCGCCTGACCCAGGTTCGATATCTCCGTCCCTAGGCCCGAGCACCGAGCACCAAGCGAGTGGTGCTTTTCCGCGCTGGCGTTCAAACCCGTCTGCGTTACCGACGCATGCCGGCAAAGTGGCAGCCATCCGCATCAGCTAATAGCGTGGAACACTCGCCTTGTGACACTGCTGTACCCACTTCAGCGCTGCTGCACTACCCGACGAGTCGTGCGCCTGAAGACGCATCTCCGCAATGGTTTGCCAATTGCGCGCGCACAACGGCCCCAACTTGGGGCCGATTGACCACGACTGATGGGCAAATCGTTCGGCGCCAGCAAAGTCCTTCAAACGCACCGCCATCTCGGCCCGATCTTGCAACAAATCGGGCGACTCCGGACTTAACTTGATCGCCTGATCGAGCTCAGTCGCAGCCTCAGCATAGTGACCCGCCTTAGCATCGCGATTGGCCGCGTCTTGTAGCGCAACGATGCCCGGGTCACGCAAAGGGTTAACACTGATAACCGAGGTCTCGCGGTCACCCGCGGCATGAATGGCGGCGACCATATCGTAGCTCGGCACACCGTTCGCGGGTGCCGTGGACGCGGGTACCGTGCCGCAAGCAGTAAGTAACGCCAGCGCCAGCACATTGACGCCCACAAGGAGTTTCTTGAACACAGTCTGCATCTTCAGTTTTCGGTTGATGGATTCGTAACGGGTAGCGGCGCCGCCGGCGGCGCACTGCTGCTCGCGCCCTCGGCTGGGTTGTCACCACCACCTAGTAAATTCTGCCAGAAGCATCCCTCGGTATCGTCAGACAAACTGCCGGCGATAATGGGAACCTGCAGCGCGCCACTGCATTGTGGATCGGTACGTTTGCCGTCTTCAGGATTGATCCACGCCATTTCCAAGCCATTGCCCAGCGTCGTGGAAAGCGGCTTGGTGGGTAACTTGGCAAACAGATCACGCCATGCACGCAAGGCACCGGTGGCACCAAACAAGCCAGTGGACTTGTTATCGTCACGGCCCATCCAGAACACCGCCAGATGCTCGCCGGTGAAACCGGCAAACCAACTATCGCGAGTGTCGTTGCTGGTGCCGGTTTTGCCGGCGGCATGCAACCACGCCAAACCGGAATTGCCAATCGAGCTGGCGGTGCCATACAACGCTACCTGCTGCATCGCCCACGTGGTCAGCCGCACCGCACTTTGATATTCACCGGCACCACTTTTTACTTGATAGCGTTTGATGGTGCGTCCGCTGCCATCGACGACACCACGCACCGCCACCAACGGCAGCGCATGCCCGTCCGCGGCAATGTATTGATACAGGTGCGCTACTTGCAGCGGTGACAAATCGATCGCGCCTAACAACAAAGACGGGCTCGGGTTGACGTTAGTCAGCCCGAACGATTCCAGAAATGCCTTAATGCGCGGCAAGCCAACCGCAAGGCCCAAATGAATGCTGGCCAGATTCCACGATTTCGCCAACGCATCCACCATCGGCACCTGACCATGACTTCGGTTGTCATCGTTATGCGGCGTCCACATGCTGCCATCGGGCTGGCGCATGCTGACCGGACTGTCGTCTAGCAGACTGGCCAGATTCCACCGCTCTGGCTGCGTCAACGCCACCAAATAGAAGAAGGGTTTGATGGTGGAGCCAATCGGTCGGCGTGCATCCAACGCGCGGTTGAAGCCCTGCCCGCCGGGAATTTTGCTGCCGACCACGGCGAGGACCTTGCCGGTTTGAGCCTGGGTAACGACAGCAGCAGCCTGCACATCGTCACCGCGCTTGCCCAACCCTTTCAGCGTCTCGGTGATGGCCTGCTCGGTATACAACTGAGCGGCGGGGTCAAGCGTGGTGAAGACGGACAAATTGCCTTTCCGCAGGGCTTGTTCGTCGAAGTCTGCGGTGATTTGCTGGCGCACCAACTGCAGAAATGCCGGGAAACGGTCATGTGGCAGACGGCCGTTACTGACGACATCCAGCGGCGTTGCTTGTGCCGTCTTGGCTTGCGCCGGACTTAGCAGACCCGTATGAGCAAACTCCTGCAAAACAAGATTCCGACGTGCCAGCGCTCGCTTAGGCGAGCGGCGCGGGTCGTAATAACTCGGCCCTTTCACCATACCCACTAACAACGCTATTTCCTGTGGTCGCAAATCTTTCAAGCGCCGGCCAAAATAAAACGATGAAGCGGCCGCAAAACCATGCACCGCTTGCGCGCCTTGTTGACCTAGGAAAACATCGTTGACGTAGGCCTCAAGAATCTGACCTTTGCTGTAATGAGCCTCCAGCAACATCGACATCAGCGCTTCGTTGAACTTGCGCGTAAAGCTCTGCTGCCGACTCAAAAACAAATTGCGTACCAGCTGCTGCGTCAAGGTGGAACCACCTTGCACCGTGTGGCCCGCGCGCAAGTTGGCAAACGCGGCGCGTGCAATGGCGCTGAAGTCGATCCCTATATGGTGTTTGAAATCGCGATCTTCCACCGCTTGCAGACCCTGCACCAATAGCGGCGGCACGTCGGCCAAACTCACAAAACGACGCTCTTCCTGATTGGCGCCGTACAAGGTAGCGATGCGCGCTGGATCGAGATGAGTCAAAGCAATGGGCTTGTCCGATGCTGCGTCCTGCACTCGTTGCACGATGCCATTGCCGAGCGTCACTTGAATGCGTTTGGGCAGCTCGCCACCATCCGGTCCGGCGTAACCGCGAGACGCGATGGTGTAATGCGCTCCGTTACTGGTCCAGCTACCCGGCACCTGGCCGCTGTCATCGTGGGTATAGCCGGCAAAGGTCAGTTCCAGTTCCAGCGCCGCCGGTTTCATTGGCGTGCCGGCCGCCAGCGGCAACGGGCGCGCGTAGACTCGCGTCGGCACCGAAAAAACCAGGTCGCTAAAACGATCCTGCACCCGGTTATTCAATACCAACGTATAGGGCAGCACAAAACCCACGAGCAGACCAGCGCCAATCCAAAACGGCACACGCAGCCACGGCCAGCTAATTCGCGCGAGCGAGCGCGTACGGTTCAAAAAGGCCAACGTGAAGGAATCCGGCGATTAATTACTTTCATCATAGAACCTGCTGCCCGGCGGGCATCTGAACACTGTGGTTATCTGGCAAAAACAACGCATCACGTTGCTGTTTCGACTATTTTTTGATCCCAAACGCACCAGCCAAGGCCATTAAACGGTGTCGGACGACCACATCGATGGCTCCAGCCGAAACGGCCGCGGGTGAATACCCAACAAACGCTGCAACTCATCGTTGTCGGCCACTAAATCAACCTCAAGCCGATGCAGCGGACCACGCAACCGCGGCAACACGAGCTGCGCGCAGCGTAGCAACCACGTGGGTAACGGCAGCGGCAAGGTCGACTGCGTCAAGCTACGGCGAACCCGCGCAAACATTTCTGCCGCCCGCAGGCGCTCACCCCCACCGGCTGACAATATTCGCCCGGCTGCCGCCGGACATTCCAGGGCAGCCAACACGGCTTGGGCAATATCGTCGGCATGCACCGGTTGGCGCAAGCCACGGCCGGCCGGCAACGGAAACACGTGCAGACGCATGGCGCGGCGAGCGATCGGCGTCAGGCTTTTGTCCAAGCCAGCGCCGTAAACCAGGGTTGGCCGCAGAATCGTCCATGCGCAACCATGTTTTGCACAGGCAGCGGCGAGAGCCGCCTCGCCATCCAGCAATTGACGCGAGAGCGCTTGTTCTTCCGGCACGTTGGAATGGCGTTTGCTTTCCGCACTCATCGAGCTGGTAGCGATCACTCGCGGCGCACCAACTAACGGTGCGTGCGCCACCCAATCCGCAAACGCCTGCAACGGGCCGAAACTAATGATCGCGGACAGCGATGCTGGCGGCACGATGGCATCGGACAATTGCCCGCGTAACCAGGTCACGTCGGGGCGATCGAGCTGCGCACGCCGACTGAGCGCTACCACCGACTCTCCGCCAGCAAGCAGGCGCGGCAACAAAAAGTGGCCAAGTTGACTGCTGGCACCAAAGACAAGAACACTCATGCCGCGCTCACCGACTACCTTCCAAACGCGCGCTGAGTTCCAGCAAACGCGGGTGGTTGGGCGCCAACTTGCGCGCCTGATCCAGTGATTGGGTAGCGCCAACACGGTCGCCGCGCCCGATCTGCTGCTGCGCTTGATCCAGCCACGCCATCGCTAACCGATTGCTTAAGCTGTTCTGCGCCGCATCGCCGGGCGCCAGTGCCACAAAGTTCGCCAGCATGTCACCCGCTTGCCCCAAATTCCCGCTGCTCAAGGCATGGTCGAACAGCCCGCGAACGCGCCCGGGCAACGCTTGTAGCCCCTGCATGGCTGCCGTGTTATTGCCATCAATGGCCAGCGCGCTTCGATACAGGTCATACGCGCAATCTCCGGGCGGCGTCATGATGTCCCCGTGTTTGGTCGCTTGTTGCGCACGCCGCAGCAGCTGCGCCACCTGCGCACTTTGCTGTGGCGATAGCGGCGCCGGCTCGCTTTGATCGGGCACGGCTGCCGCATCTGCCGGCGTCGCTATTCTCACTTTGGCTTTCTCGCTGGCGACATGCGCACGCGCTGCTGCCAAGTCGGCCGATTTGGGTGCCAACGGCGTCGCTTGATCGAGCAGCTGGCTAGCCTGCGTGGTGTCGCCGGCATCTAGCGCCGCGCCCGCCTGCATGATCAGCGCGCGCGCCACCTTACCTAGGCCATCGCGTGCCTGCGCGTTGCTAGGGTCAAGCGCCTGCGCTGCCTTGAAATGCGCCAGCGCGGTGTCCGGACCTGCACCCGCTACGCGACCAGCGCGCAGCGCATCCAGGCCTTGTTTCAGTGCGTCATCCACCGCACTGTTGTCGCGCTGCGTCGCTTGCGCCTGTGCCGCGCGCAAGGCGGGTAACGCGCCGTTATTTGGCTGCAGCGATTCCAATTGTTTAATGTGGGCGTCGGCACTGGCGCGATCATTCGCAGTCAGCGCTGCCTGTGCCTGTGCTGCCAACGCATCACCTACCTGGTCCAGCCCGTGCCGCGCCACGGCACTGCCAGAGTTCGCTTGCAGCATGCGCTGATACAACGCCGCGGCGCCTTGCGGACCATCCAATTGACCTGCCGCTAGAGCAGCTTGGGCCTGCTCTACCAAAGCAGAGGTTTCCACCTTGGACGCGCCAGCTGCCGCGATCGCCTGATCCAGACGATCAACATCGGCGCCGCCGCCCAACAAGCTGCGTGCCGTAGCGGCCAGCTGAGTCGCTTGCTCAACGTGTCCGCCCTGCAAGGCAACGTCGGCCTGTGCCAGCTCGGCTTGTCCGACCTGCCGCAAACCGGTGCGCGCAGCATCATTGTCAGGCTGCAACACCACCGCTGTCTGAAATAACTCACGCGCGCTGGTTCCATCTTGGCCGTCCAAATGGCCGGCCTGCAGCGCCTGTTGCGCACGCGTCAAGACGTCGTTGAGTTCGGTGCGCGGCAGCATGCTGCGCAAGCGATTCTGGTTGATCCAGGCCGTGGTACCCAGCGCGATCACCAGTAGCAATAACAACGGAATTAGCCAGCCGCGACGAGATGGTGGCGTGCTTCTAACCGAACCTCCACGGCGTGGTTCGCGCGGTGACCGCGGCTCCACCGTCAGCGGTGGCAGGCCATCATCGGCCGGCGCGTCGACTGGCACTTCATCCAAGTGGTCAAGGCTACCCAAGGTAGGCTCGGTGCGCCCTCGCGAATCCGTGTTCTGCTGGTCTCGACGTCCGCTCATGTTCCAACGCTGTGAATACTAAGAATGGCAGCTTAGCATCGGCCCATAAGCCCGCTTCACCCTGCCACGACCGCCGTTCAGCTTGAAGTTCCCAGGCTATTTGGCGCCGCACGTAAGGAAACGGCTTGCGCCGCTTTCAGCACTAACGGCGGGATGAGCCCGAAACAAGCACGCGAACGCCGTGCCCGTCGGTCGCTCAACCAACACCAACGCGACGCACATCGACGACATTTGGCAAAGCCTCCAATTTACTAAGCAAGCTGGATAACTGTTCAAAGTCGCGCACGCGCAAGGTGAAGCGCATCTCCGCCTCGCCGCTGCGCGTCAACAAGCGACTGGACGAAGCCACAATGTGCGTGCCGGCATTGCTGATCAAACTGGTGACGTCTTTCTGCAAACCTTTACGGTCATAACCACGCAGTTCGATGTCCACCTGATACGCCTGCTGCGATGCGCTGCCCCAAGCCACGTCAATGACGCGATCAGGATCGCGTCGCGCCAGTCGCAGCAAACTGCCGCAATTGGCGCGATGCACAGATACGCCACGTCCCTTGGTGATAAATCCGCGTACGGGGTCGCCTGGCAACGGCTGGCAGCAGCGTGCCAGTGTCGTTAGCAAATTGCCGATACCTTCGATACTCAGTGCGCGATGATCAACTGCGGGCTGGCGCGCAACCGGTAATAGTGGTGTCGGCGCCGATTCGGGTGGTTGCGTCGCTTCCTGTAAGGTGCGCGCAATCTGGCCGGGGCTGATTTCACCCAGCGCCAATGCAACGAATAGTTCTTCTTGATTCTTGACATGGAAGTGCGCGGGCAGCTCACTGACATCGGCAGCGGTCAAGGCCAGCCGTTTCAGTTCGCGCTCAAACATCGCGCGACCTACGGTCACGTTGGTGTCATGCGCAATACGCCGAAACCACGCGCGCACCTTGTCGCGCGCACGCGGCGTGTTGAGATAGCCATGCTGCAGCGACATCCAGTCACGGCTGGGGTCAGCCACTTTACTGGTCAAAATTTCTACGTGATCGCCACTTTGCGGCTGAAATGTCAGCGGTACGATGCGACCGTTGACCTTGGCGCCACGGCAGCGATGCCCTACTTCGGTGTGCACCAGATAGGCAAAATCGAGCACCGTAGAACCATGGGCCAGATCAAATACTTCGCCCTTGGGCGTTAGCAGGTAAACCCGATCTTCCAGCAGTTCGGTGTGTAGCTCGGCGGCTAGTCCAGTGTCGTCATCGCCGTGCGATTCCAGCAACTTGCGCATCCACGCAATCTTCGCCTCAAACTCGGCGTCGCCACTACCGCCTTCCTTGTAGCGCCAATGCGCGGCGACACCGAGCTCGTTGGCGCGATGCATTTCATGTGTACGAATTTGAACTTCCAGCGTGCGCCCACCGGGGCCGAGCACCGCCGTATGCAACGACCGGTAACCGTTTGGCTTCGGCCGCGCGAGGTAATCGTCAAACTCGCCGGGCAAGTGCTGCCAACGGGAATGCACCACGCCAAGCGCGGCATAGCAATCGGCAACGTCATTGACCAGAATGCGCACCGCACGAATGTCATACAGGTCGGAGAATTCCAGCGTCTTGCGCTGCATTTTTTTCCAGATGGAATAAATGTGCTTGGGTCGGCCGGCCAATTCCGCCTGAATGCCCGCCTCCGCCAACGCCGCGCGCAATTGCGCCAACACGTCGGCAATAAAGCGCTCCCGGTCCACCCGGCGCTCATCCAGCAGACGCGCAATGCGTTTGTAAACATCCGGCTGCAAGAAACGAAACGCCAAATCTTCCAGCTGCCACTTCAGTTGCCAGATGCCCAGACGGTTGGCCAGTGGCGCGTGGATATCTCGGGTTAAGCGCGCCAACGCCAGGCATTGGTCGGGTGGCAACGCGCTGGCCGCGCGCATCTTCGCCAACTGCCGCGCCAGCAGCACAAATACCACGCGTAAGTCGCGCACAATCGCCAGCAACAAGCGGCGCAAGCCCTCAACGCCACCGCCGGCTGCCTTCTGCGCATGCAAGGCCCACACTTGCTCGGCGGCCTGCTGACCCGCCACCAAGCGCTGCAACTCGGCCGGTAACTGTGCTTGTTGGGTCGCCCACACCTCGGGAGCGATGCGCGCCACTTCAAACCATAACGCTGCGGCCTGCGTTTGCGCGTCGCAACCAAGCACGCCCAGTAAATCGAGCACATCGCAGCATTCGGCTTCTGGCACGGCATGGTCCGCACACGCGGCGAGCGCGTCAGCCAGCAACGGCGAGACGGTGCCGGCGTGGTCGCGCCATTGGTGCAGGGTGGATGGTTTGGTGGTGTTGCTCATGTTACGCAGGCCTTGCTACTGGCCTTCATCTTAACGGTAGCCAGCCGCTGCATTGCTAACCCGCCGCCGACGCGTAGCGCACTAACAATGACACGTAGCCATTGCTCTTTCAGACGGCAGTAAACTGCGGGGCAAACAACTCCCCTGCAAACTGCCACCCGACGGAGCTACACCATGAAACGACGCCTACGCTTGCTGCTGCCATCCGTGCTCGCCCTATCTATGGGTTGCATGTCACTACACGCACAACAAGCCATCGTTTTACAGCAGCAAATGGGCGCCAAGGATTTCGCGCAGGCAGGGCTGAATAAACTGCAACCGGCCGAATTGGCACATCTGCAGCAATGGCTAGCAGCGCATGCGCCTGAGCTGGCTGCCGCAGTGCCGGCATCGAGCGTAAAGTCCGCCAGCGTCGCCGCCAATAAAACGCCGGCGCAAAGTAGCGGCTGGTTCGGAAAGAAATCACCGTCTACCAGCGAGCGAGCTCGTCGCATCGTCATTAACCCCATCGCCGGCCGCTTCAATGGTTGGCAGAACGGCAGCATTCTCACTTTGCAAAATGGTCAAAAATGGCGCGTCAGCGACGACAGTGTCTTAATCGTGAGGGCGCCAATGGAAAGCCCGGAAGTAACGGTGAAACCGGGCGCCGTTGGCGGCTGGATTCTTAAGGTGAAGGGCTACAACACTAGTGCGCGGGTGCAGCCGGCCAACTGATCTAACGGCAACAGCAAGATAGCCGACGCTTCGCGGTGAGAGCATGTCATCGCCGCCGCGAAGCAACGTGCACAGTCTCAATCACCGTTACGACAAAGCTGCTAGCGCCTTCGCCAACCGCTTCGCCGACACCGGCTCGGCGGTTTTCAGCTCTTGCGCAAACAGCGACACGCGCCACTCTTCGATCAGCCAACGCAGTTCCGCCAAATCGGACTCGGCGCTGCCGCCGGCACGATGACGCAGATATTCGCGCCAATAGGGCATCACTTGCAGCATGCGCTGTTGATCCTTGGCGGGATCCTGGCGCAAGCGTTCAGCGCGCAAACGCATCGCTTTTAAATAACGCGGAAAGTGCAGCAATCGCACGGCGGGTAAATCGCGCAGGAATCCGGGTGTCAGCAAGCCGTCAAGCTGTTCGTGCAAGTCGGCATAGCTGGCCTTCGACGCCTGCGGCTGCGCCGGACGTAGCCACAACTTTGCTTCCGACTGTGCTTCGATCACCGGTTCCGCCAACTTTAAGCGGGCGACGGCTGCCGCAAACAACTCGCTAGAAAACTGTGCGCGTAGCGCTTCGAATGTCTCCGCACTGCGTGCGTCCAACGAGTGCTGCGCCAGCAGATCATTGAAGCCACCTTCGACCAGGTCTTGTCGCAAATTTTCCACGCCGCCCAACGGCGCATATTTCAACGCCAGCGCATTGCCAATCGGCAAACGCCGACGTGCCTGTTTGATGTCACTGGATAGTGCGTTACGCAGCAAGCGCACCACGCCGGCAAGATGTGCCGCTAGTGCTTCATCACGACGTTCAAATACTCGCAGCGCGACCGTCTCACCTAGATCGACCAAGGCGGGAAATGCCAGTACGCCACTTTCCGAGCGCACCTGCGCGGGTATTTCGGCGAAGTCCCAACTGGCGACATTCTCACGGGTGAGATCCAGATCGGTCTTACGTGAAAAAGCCGCGCGCGCCTGTCCGCCCCAATGCTCACGCAACTGCAGCAAATCACGTCCGGCTGCCAGCACTTTGCCGTCCGCAGCTTCATACAACTGATAGCGCATATGGAAATGCGCAGGCAGGTCCACCGCCGCGAATTCTTCGGCACTTATCGCGACGCCGGTGGCACGCTTTAAAAACGCCGCCAGGACTTTGATGAGCGACTCATCGCGCACGCGCTCAGCCTCGACAAACGCACGGGCAAAATCAGGCGCCGGTACAAAGTTGCGCCGCAAGGCTTTCGGCAAGCCGCGAATCAACTCCGCCACCTTGTCTGCCAGCAACCCGGGTACCAGCCACTCGCAGCGCGCCGCCGGCAACGCATTCAACATCGCCAGCGGCACATGCAAAGTCACGCCATCGGCCGCATCGCCCGGCACAAAGCGATATTCCAACCGATAACTTTGTGGCGGTATTTCCATAGCGGCGGGAAACGCTTTGGCATCCAGCGACGTTGTACTGCCCAGCACGTCATCCAGTGACCAGCGCAATGCCGCCTGCTCAGCGGGCTGGGCGCGGCGATACCACGCTTCCAACGCGCGGGTACTGGCAATTTCTTCGGGCAACTTGCCTTCGAAAAACGCTACTAAATCATCTTCATGGCGAATCAAACCTTCGCGCCGCTGCTTCGCTTCCACGTCTTCCGCTTGTTCCAGAACACGCCGGTTCGCCGCCACAAAATCAGCGCGCGTATCGATTTCGCCGCGCGCCAGTGCTTCACGCAAAAAGATAGCGTGTGCCAACGCCGGGTCTTGTTGCTGAAACATCACCGGACGTTTTTCAGCCAGGATCAAACCAAACAAGCTCACTTGCTCGTACGCCACCACGGCGCCACGTTTTTTCGACCAGTGCGGGTCACGGCAATTCGCGCGGATGAGATGCGCTGCTTGTTGCTCGATCCACAACGGATCAACCCGCGCGTTAGCCATGCCCCATACGCGCCCGCCAACATCCAGAATCTGCGCGCAAAACGCCCACGCCGGTGGCGTCTTCGACAACGCCGAGCCGGGAAACAAATGGAATTTGCGCTCGCGCGTACTGGCATACACGCCCTTGTCGTCCTTGTGGCCGACTTGCGTAGGCAGGCCAGCAAGCAGGCTGCGATGCACCGCTTCGTATAGGCGCGCGGCGGCGTTGGCATCTGCTTTGTCGTCGGACGGGCCATCGCCTAGCGCGTGATCAAAAGCCTCACCCCCTCCCGGCCTCCCCCTGCGCGCAGGGGGAGGAGCAGAGCGTGAGGGCTGACTGGCACGCGAGGGCTGAGTCGAAGAGCGTGAGGGCTGACTAGCCCGCGTAGGCTGTGCCGAAGCAGGAGAAGGCTGCCCAGTAGTGGCGGACTGCTTGGAGGAGTAAGCCTGTTCGGATTGCGCAGCGCTAGCTGCTAGCTGGCGCGCGTGCTCACCGCCGCCTCGACGCGTGCGCGCCGAACGTCCACCTTGTCGCGGGGCCTCCTTACTCCCGCCCCTGCCTGCAGGCGAGGGTTGGACGACCGCGGAGAGTCTTGTAGGTGAAGGCATGCTCTTGCTCTCGCTTTCACCAACAATCGCGGCGCTAGACGTTTCTAACGTCCAGCCCAACTCCCCCGTCACCGCTAGCAACTGGCGATGCAACTCGCTCCATTCGCGCATGCGCATGAAGCTAAGAAAACTTCGTGTGCACCAGGTGCGCAACTTCGATTGCGTCAACGCTTCGCGCGAGGCGCGGTAGTCGCGCCACAAATTTAGTACGCCGACAAAGTCAGACGCAGGGTCGGCAAATTTGGCGTGGGCCGTATCCGCTTGTTGCCGCGCGTCCGATGGACGTTCGCGCGGATCTTGCACGCTAAGAAAACTGACGATGATCAGTAATTCGCGCAGACTGTGCAGCTTTTCCCCTTCCACCAACATGCGCGCCAACTGCACGTCGATAGGCAAGCGCGCCAAGATGTGGCCGATGTCGGTGAGCTGACGACTTCCATCTACCGCGGAAATTTCCGCAAGGCGCCGATAACCATCGGCCACCACGCGCAAATCTGGCGCATCCAGAAACGGGAATTCTTCGACATCGCCAAGCTTCAACGCGAGCATGCGCAGGATCACGTTGGCCAGCGACGAACGTAGTAATTCCGGATCGGTAAATGCTGGACGGCTGGCGTAGTCCGCTTCGTCATACAAGCGATAGCAAATACCTGGCCCGACACGACCGCAGCGACCCTTGCGCTGATCGGCAGCGGCCTGTGACACCGGCTCGACATGCAAACGTTCCAACTGGCTGCGCTGGCTGTAACGTTTTACTCGCGCGGTACCGGTATCCACCACATAGCGGATGCGCGGCACCGTCAATGACGTTTCCGCCACGTTCGTCGCCAGTACCACGCGACGTTTCGGGCCCGGTTTGAACACGCGATCCTGGTCATTTGCGGACAGCCGTGCATACAGCGGCAAAACTTCCGTTTCGCGATACTGCCGCCGCACCAACATCTCGTGCGCGTCGCGAATTTCGCGCTCACCGGGCAGAAAAATCAGCACATCGCCGAGTGGATCGGTACGGGTAATTTCATCGAGCACGACGGCGATATGCTCGGCGCTGCCTTGCTGCAGAGTCGATGTTCGTGGGAGCGCACTTTGCGCGCGCTGGCCTTTCTCCGCCCGTTGCGAAGAACCATCGCGCACCGGGTGCGCTCCTACGGGGGCGGCAGCTTCTGAAGGTTCTGACGGACGCCAGCGTAATTCAACCGGATAGGCACGACCTTCCACTTCCACCACCGGCGCACCATTGAAGTGCTCGGAGAAGCGTGCCGTGTCGATAGTGGCCGACGTGACAATAATTTTTAGCTGCGGCCGTTTCAGCGCCAACTTTTTCAAATAGCCCAGCAGGAAATCAATATTGAGGCTGCGCTCATGCGCTTCGTCGATGATCAACGTGTCATATGCGCTCAGCCACGGGTCGCCCTGCGTTTCCGCCAGCAAGATGCCGTCGGTCATAAACTTGATCAGGCTGTGCTCAGACATCTGATCGTTGAAACGCACCTGAAAACCAACGATGTCACCCACCGTTGTGTCCAATTCCTCCGCCACCCGGCGTGCCATCGAGCGCGCCGCCAACCGACGCGGCTGGGTGCAGCCGATCATGCCCGCTTCGCCACGACCAGCGGCGAGACATAACTTTGGTAATTGAGTGGTTTTCCCCGAGCCCGTCTCGCCCGCAATAACGACGATCTGATGTTCGCGAATGAGCTTAATGATGTCGTCTGCACGCGCAGTGATCGGCAACGCGTCATCTAATCGCAACGCGGGTTTGGCTGCCACACGTGCGCGTCGATGGCTGGCCGAACGTTCAATAGCGGTCGTTAGCGACGTCAACTTCGCTTCATCAGGCCGCTGTGCTAGCGCACGCCAACGCCCCAAAAGACGGCCAAAGTCACGACTGGATACACCGTCCAGCAACTCACGCAAGGCTTGCACGCCAGCGACAACGGCGGGATTGGAACTAGGGGGGCGAGTCTTATTCATCGGGTCGCCATGATAGCTGCTGACTATGAGAGACATCGAAAGGATTCATTTCACGCCCGGCGGTGCCGCGACTAACGTGTACCTATTCATTCACTACAAGGAGCGGCATATGGCTATTTCCATCGGCATTGCGAAGAAGGATCGCGAGCAAGTCGCCACGCATTTATCCAAACTGCTGGCCGACACTTACTCACTGTATTTGAAGACGCACTGCTTCCACTGGAACGTCACCGGCGAGCAGTTCAACAGCCTGCACTTGATGTTTGAAACCCAATACAACGCCTTATGGTTGGCGGCAGATGGCGTGGCCGAGCGCATCCGCGCACTTGACGTGTTTGCACCCGGCTCCTACAGCCAGTTCGGCAAGCTCACGTCAATCAAGGAAGAGTCCGGCGTACCCGCCTGGAAAGAAATGGTAGCGCAGCTCGTTGAAGGTCACGAAATCGCGGCAGCCACCGCACGCGACACCATCAAGGCGGCCAACAATGTCGGCGACGAGGGCACGGCCGATATGGTGACTGGCCGTTTGATGGACCATGAAAAAACCGCGTGGATGTTGCGTTCACTGTTGCGTTGATCGTTGATTGCTGTTTGCTAGTTGATGAAAAGAAAAGCCCGGCTTCGCGTCGGGCTTTTCCTTTTTGCTATGCCGCGATCTTGCGGTAAGCGAAAAACGCTACTTCAGGCGTCTCACGCTTTCCATTAGCGCGTAGCGTGGAATCAAGGCTAGCCGCCCAGCACCAGCATTAATCACCAAACGGACGCGTACTCACCCATTACTCCACGATCGCGGGCGTTGTTTTCGGCGCAACCGGCGCAACCGGTGCTGCCATCTGCATAGCCTTGGGTGGCAGCACATAACGCTGATTGAAATACGCCCAACTTGGCCATAGCGCATGCGCCAACGCCAGATCGCGCAGCTTCGGGTCGACCGTTTCTTTCGTGAGCTTGTCGCCATCAAACTGGTACTGGAACTGCTGCGCCGGCTGGTGCGGTTGCAACACTAGCAACTGGTCGCCTTTCAGATAGCCGTAATTGTCACCGTATTGCATGATGGCGCGATCGGGAGTGCGACGCGTCAGGTCGGCGCCGAGCATCGGGTTCACGCTGCTAATGCCAATCAATGACAACAGCGTCGGTGCCAGGTCGATCTGACTGACGATACTTTCATCGCGCTTCACCGGCACGCCCGCACCCAGAATCAGCGCCGGAATATGGAAGTGCGTCACCGGCACCAGACTCGCGCCAAACACGCGAGAGTCATGATCGGCAACCACTAGAAACACGGTGTGATTCCAATACGGCGATTGCTTCGCTTTCGCAAAGAACTGGCCAATCGACCAATCCGCATAGCGCACGGTGTTTTCCACGCTGGCCAAGGGCTGCGTTGCTTGAATACGTCCCGCTGGATATTCCCATGGCGTGTGGTTGGAAACGCTGAAGGCGAGCGTGAAATTCGGCTTATCACCATCTTGCATCAGTCGATGATGCAACTCGTTGAACATGTCTTCGTCCGACGCGCCCCACGAACCGACAAACGTTGGTTTGATCTCAAACTTCGGCTGATCGATGACCTCATCAAAACCATTACCAAGAAAGAACGATTTCATATTGTCGAAATGCGCTTCGCCGCCGTAGATGAAACGCGTGTGATAGCCAAATTCACCGAGCAAGCCGGCGATGGTGAAGAAGCCATGTTGGGCGCGCGGCTGCTTTAACACGGCCTCAGCCGGCGTCGGCAGAAAGCCGGTTGTTACCGCTTCCAACCCGCGTACGGAACGCGTGCCCGTGGCGTAGGTGCGTGCCAACAACCAGCCCTGTTTAGCCAGCGCATCGAATTGCGGCGATAGTTTCTGTCCGCCCAGGGTACCGATGTATTGGGCGCCCAGGCTCTCTTCCATGATGATCACCAAGTTCAGCGGCTTCGCTGGCGTGGTGCTCGCTTGTTGGTGATGCATGCTGGGGAACTTTGGATCCAGCATGGCGCCATCAAGCCCAGCGGCATGGCGCACGATCTGCTGCATTTCCGGCTCAGGCATGTGAGCGTAGACGTCAGCCGCGGAACGCTCATTGCTCATGCCACGGATGGCATTGATCACGTTGTACAGCGAATTCAGCGGCAAGGAATTGACCATGCTGTCGTCGCTGAACGCAACCATCGATGCGTTCAACGGGCGATGATCCAGCGTGCCGCGTGCAGTCAAAAACAGCAGCGCAAACGCGACCACGGTAAATACTGGACGCCACCAGCCAGCCATCCGCTTATCCACCAAGCGCGTACGTAACACGCGGAAGCCGAACCAACCCAACAGCGCCATCGCGACAACAGTAAACAGCAACACGCCTTTATAGCCATGCCACAGCATCGATGAAACTTCATGCGGGCTATTGAGGTATTCCACATACAGTCGATTCGGACGCGTGTCGTATTCCAGAATAAATTGCGGCGTGGAAACTTCCAGCAATGCAAACAGTAGCCACCAGATGCGATACCACCACGCCGTGATGATGGTCGGCCAGCGCCAATGCCCGAGCCACGGCGACAGCAGCAGCGGCCAGGCACACATCATCGCCAGCAAGCTCAAATCGATGCGCCAGCCACCCAGCAGAATCGGCCATAAGCCACCGGCCGGTTGTACCCGCGACCACAGCCACACGCTCAACCCAATTCGGCTCAGTGTGAGAAAGACGAGGACCAGCAGCAGGAAACGCCAAGTAAGTTTGCGCAATGGAAGAGCCCGTGATGGAAAGGACAGCTGGTACAACAACGCCGGCTGTCAACGTGCGGTAGCGATACCGCTGCCTTAACCGTTGACGAGCACGAGCACCAGTCTAACGGGCGGAGATATCTGCCGGCGAGTAATGCGCGCGCTACGCAGAAGCTTGCACAGACCATTAGTGTATTGCTTCAGCCGTGCGGGCACGATTCAGCGCTGCCAATGCACCAAGTCGTCCTACCCATCCGTCGTTCCCATCAAGCCCAAACAGCATCGACCGAGCGCCAGCGTCAAAGATCCAATAGCCCTGACGTCGGGGCGCGCCGCATGAACCAGTTCGGCACGCCCAGCACCGTTTCATGGCGAGTCACGGCAAAGCCGAGTGTTTCGTAGAAAGCCACATTGATCGCCAGATCCGTTTCCAGCCACGCCGCCACGTCGAGCGTATCGACATGGCGGCACCCCTGCAGCATTAGTTCACGCCCCACGCCGCACCGTCGCCATGCTGGTGCCACCGCGAGCGGCCCGATATGCGCGTGCGGCTCACGCAGATCGTTGCGTGCCCACACCGAAAGCCAGCGCTGGATACGCCACATGGTAGTGGGCGGGTTGCTCATGATCATCGCACCGGCCATGCGCAGAGTTTCCATGCCGGTCGGGCGGCACTGTCCCGGCGGCAGCATGCCCAGCACGCCGACCAGTTCACCGTGCAGGCAAGCACCGAGCAAGCTGCCGTTTGCATGGACGTAGCTCACCAGTTGAGCAAGAAATCGCTGCAGGCGTTGTTGCCTGCGGTGTGGGTCGGCACCGAACACTTTCACGTGTAACGGATTGTCACGCATCCCTTGCGCCAGCAGCGCCGTCGCCGCGTCCAGTTGGTCCGGCGTCAGTGCCCTGATCACGATGGCTGGGCCGGCATCGGCCGGTGGGCGCGATGCCGGCTGTTGCACGATCAGAAACGGTAGATCGCGGCCAACCCGGTGCGCGTCGGCATGCGCTCGGCTGGCACCATGATCACTTCGCCGCCGGACGCCAGCACGCGCTCGCCCAGGTCATCAAGCAAGTCGTCAACTTCCGGGTCGTCCAGCTCGCCCAAGGTAATGTCGCCACTACCGGCATCCAGTCGACCGGGTATCTGACGCTCGGATTCGAGCAGCAAGGTGTGGACGCGGCCAGCGACCGCGGCCTTGGCCGATGCGGCGAGATCATCGGTGGCCAGTTCGCGCGGGCTGGCGGCATGGAAGCGGTCCACCAGGCCAGCGAGGCGCTGCAGATAATGCGGCTGTAGCTGTTCCCAGACGCGCTGGCGTAGCGCATCGGTGGTTAAGTCGTCTGGGTTGACATGAATGCTCTCGGCCAGCAGATTCGGATTGCGACTGACCTCGCGGAAGCTGTGATGGTGTTCCGGCATGGCGGCCAACAACAACGGTAGTCCGGTCGGGCGCGTGTGGTGTTCGAGCACGCTGCGATCGACCGCGCGGAAGAAATGCTCGGTATCGGCACGAATCCCATCCTGCTTCACGTCGCTGGCACCATGACGACCCATCGTCTGCCGCTTGATCGGACCGTAGGTACGGGTGGCGCGGTCGCGCTCGACATCGCGGTCCAAGGCATCGGTGAGCGTCCGCGGCACCTCCGGTGCCAGCTCGATTTCGTCGAGGCTGTCGCGGTTGCCCTCGAACAGGCGCACCTCATGTCGGCTCAGGCCCAGCACGTGGTAGCGGTCGGCCGATTGCACGATGCGCAGCAACGGCTTGGTGTGGAAACTATCAGCCACGACGGCCAGCTCGGCAACCGGTCGCTGCAGCCGATAAACGCGGAAAAAATCCGGCGCCACCAGCACCGCCAGGCCGTCGAGCGTCCTGTTCCAGAACCGGCTGTCCTTGGCCAGCGCATGCAACGGCGCCAACAGCGATGTAGCGTCGCGTTGCGGATATTTTTTGTGCAGCGATTGGGTTAATTGCTTGATCAGGTTCCCGAAGCGGATCGGATCCTGCAAGTTGTCCGGATGTTGCCGGTGCGTTGGCTGATACAGCGACAGGCATGGTGCACCATGCTCGGCCAAAATCACGTTTGGATAGTCGTTGGCAAGTAAGTCCACGTGGGCTAACTCCTCAGCGGCGGTTTCCCCCATAACTAGACATCTTGCCGACAGCAGTCGATTTCAAGCCCAAAGGAAGGTATTCGTGCATTTGCACGCTGAGCGCCATTATTTATGGGGTGCGCTTGAGAATGCACGCGGTAATCGAGCAGGTCAGAGTCACCTTTCCGTTGGCGGAATGTGACTCTGACCAAACGAATCACGCCTTCGGCGCGGGGCCCTTCACCGCTGTTACAAACGCATCGGGACGAAGGTGTTTAGCGTAAGCATGTTGTACCTGCGGTGCGGTTAATTGCAGATAGTGCTGGCCAGCGATGGTCATCGCATCCAGCGGTTTGCCTTCTAGCGACAGCTGCAACAACTGGCCACCGATGGCGGAGAAGCTGGATTCACCCAGCGGAATCTGCCGCAGCAAAATACCCTTGGCCCGCTTCAGTTCACTGTCAGATACCGGCGACTGCTGCATTTGTTGCAAGTCCTTCACGACGATCGCACTGGCCGCCGCCACCTTGTCCGGGTCAGCCCCAAACGCCACGGTGTAGGTGCTGCGATGCGCATCCAGATCAAAGTCTGTGCTGACGTTGTAAACCAGCCCGCGGGTATCGCGCAGGTCGTGATACAGGCGCGACGCATAGAAGCCACCGCCCAGCACCTTGTTACCCAGGTTGAGCGCAAAACGTGCCGGATCGTCACGTGTGACATCAATGGTTTGCACCATCTGAACGCTGTCTTGGGTGGCACTGCTGTCGGGCACGTTGAACTGGCTGGGCTTGTTTGCCGGCACTGCGGCATAGTCCACGTTCGGCTTGGCCCCTTGCGCCTTCCAGTCACCAAACGCCTGCTCCACCACCGCTTTCGCCTGCGCTGGGTCCACCTTACCGACCACCACAATGGTAGTCATATCCGGGCGGAAGGTCTGCGCGTAGTACTGCCTCACCTTGTCCAACGTCAGACCCATCACGTTTTTCGGTTTGGCGTAACGTAACTGTGGATCGGTAGCCGGCAACAACGCTTTGCCTAGCCCCATTTGGGTCAAGAAGTCAGGCGACTGCAACTGTCCCGCTAACGCACCGGCCGTCTGCTGTTGCACAACGGCGAACGCTTGCGCCGGCAGCGCCGGGTGCAATTCATTGTCGGCCAGCAGCTTGATGCCTTCGGCAAAATGCGCGGCCGGCACCGCCAGCGAAAAACTCGACCCGGCACTGGCGTGCGCGCTGATCTGATCCAGCGCCTGCTGGTACTGCAGCCGATTCATGCTGGTGGTTCCAAACGGGAACAAGCCGGACAGCACGTCCGCCACCCCTTCCTCACCCGGTGCCGATTGCAAATCTTGATTGGTTTTGACGTGGCCAAAGACCATCACCGTGTCGCTGATGGTTTCCGGCTGCACGATCAAGCGCATGCCGTTGGCTAATGTGGTCGACACCGGTTTCAGGCTGGAACGCGGCACCTCCAGCTTGGCAAAGGCCTGCGCCGCCCATGCCGGCAAGGTCACCGGTTTGTCCGGGCTGGACGCAAAACTCTCCGCACCACCAAAGCCTTTCCCCACCACCGGCTTGCCGGAACTCTCCGGGGTGAGAATTGCGGTCACCGCATGCGCCGGGTTGAAGGTCGCTTTGGCCAAGGCATTCACCGCCGCCGGCGTCACCGCTTCAATCGCCTGCTTCATCGCATCGGGCGAATCCAGCCCCTGCATGGCAAGCGCGCTCGACCACGCATTGGCCAAGCCATCCACCGAGTTTTTTTGAAACTCTAACCCTGCAATGGCCTTGCGTTTGGCGGCGTCGACCAAGGTCGGGTCAACGCCCTTGCTGGCCGCCTCAGCCAGAATGCTTTGAATGCGCGTGAGAATCGGCTGCGGGTCACCGCCTTTCGGGAACGCTGCTAGCGCGTAATCAATACCCGCATGCGGCAACGCCTGCCCGGAGAAACCACCAAATAAGGCAGTGCCGTCGAAGCGCATGGCCGCCAACGCCGCACGCTGTGAACCCAACACGGCACTCAACACCAAGCCGGTCGCGTAATCCTTCGAACGCAACCCCGGCGCTCGATACGCGATAGCCACCAGACCGAACGGATTGTCGGTCGGCAGCTTGATGGTTTTGCTTTGCACCGGCTTGAATGCAAAGGCCGGCCGTGCCGGCAAGGTCTTGCGCGCGATGTCGCCAAACTCGGTTTTGACTTTCGCCAAGGTGGCCGCCGGGTCGACATCACCGGCAATCACCAACACCGCATTGTTCGGCACATACCAACGGTCGTGAAACTGCTTCAACATCCCCGCCGTCGTCTTGTTGAACGAATCGCGCGTGCCCAGCGGGGTGTGTGCGTAAGGCGTGGCAGCAAACAGCTGTTCCATCAACTGGGTCTGGAATTTGAACATTGGACTGGACATGTCACGCGACACTTCCTGCTCAATCGCGCCGCGCTCTTTCTTCCACGCCGCTTCGTCCATATCGAGGCCGCGCATACGCAGCGACTGCACGTGCAGCGCCACATCGAGATCCTGCGACGGCGCCACAAAGTAATACTGCGTCACGCCCCGCGTGGTATCGGCATTGAACGCCCCGCCCATATTCGCCGCGATCGCCGCCAACTGGTCTTTCGACAGCCCCGGGCTGCCGCGAAACATCATGTGCTCCACCGCGTGCGCCGTGCCCGGAAACGCGGCCGGTACTTCGTCGGACCCTGCCAGGTAATTCATCTCGGTAGTCACCACCGGCGCCAACGTATCCCTCACGATCACCACACGCAGACCGTTATCCAACGTAGCGCGCGTGACATCGGGCACGCTCGTGCTTGCCAGCGCACCGGTGGCAACCAATGCCAAAGAGATCGCTACCGCCAATCGCCCAACTCGGTTCTTCATCAATTTTCCTTGTGCTTGCGAGTGAACTAGGCGCGAACCCCGCGTCCAGAGGTGAAATTAATTCGGTAAAAACGGATGCCGCCGCTGCTGCAGCGCGCGCCAACCACGGCGGCCGAGCCACAGCAGAAACAGCACTAACAACAGCCATGCTGCAGAAATTGCATCAATCGCCCTTTCCGCATTCGACACATCCCAGTCTTGCCATAGGTGCGGCAGCAATACGCTAAGACTGAGCAAGACAAACATTCCAAGCGTCATGGCGCTCTGCGACTGCACGGCCACCAAGGTCCTTAGCGCCATGGCGTACAGATAACCAAGCCAGCCCAAAGCGCCACCCAATAGCGCTAATGTCACTGGCCAACCACGCTCTAGAACGGCCACACCGCGCCATACCACCAGCAACAGCGCATCCAGCCGTAACGCAGATTGCTCTGTCCCTGTGCGCCGCAATACCCGTTTGCTTCGTCCGGCCTGGCCCAACGCCAGCAACAAGTCGAACAAGGACACTTCAGCATTCACCCGACCGCAAGGCACGGTCAAGAGTTCAACTTCGTTGGCTCATCTCAAGGCTTGCGCAGCAGCTCAACCACCGACTCACCAGCAGCGCGACACCCCGCAAAGCCGTTTTAACCGTCGCCGGTGACGCAGCACCGACCACAAACAGCCAGGCCGCTCCCGCCACTCCTGACCCTGCGCTGACCCCGATCAACGATGTTTATTGAGCCTGATGCCCCGGATTGGTTAAGCTCGCTGGGCTACAGCGCCTTTTGCGCAGGCTCACCCGGGAATTTTTTTGAGCGCCACGGCAACAAAGTACAACACCCGGCACTCGCTATTGATCGCCATTCTGCTTGCAGTGGTGGTGGCGGCGATGAACATTGGTCTGTGGTGGTGGGGCAATCTTCCGCACGGCCCTGAGGACTGGCACGGCAAGATTGACGGCTTCGCGCTGTCTGCGTTTCAGCGCTACCAGAGTCCGCTGAAGGGTGTTTTTCCGAGCGACGATGAGATCGATAGCGACCTGAAGCTGATTAGTCGCTACAGCTCGCGCATTCGCACTTACTCCATGCTGCAAAACCCACAGGTGGTGCGCTTAGCCGAGCGCGATGGCCTGAAGGTGATGGCTGGCGCGTGGATCGACCGGCGGCTGGATAACAACGAGAAAGAAATCGACGCGCTGATCGCGCAGTCGCGGCATTACCCGGGCACGATTAACCGGGTGATCGTGGGCAACGAAGTGCTGCTGCGCCACGACATTGAGCCTGACGCTTTAATGGCCTATCTCGACCGCGTGCGCGCGGCCTTGCATCAGCCGGTATCAACCGCCGAGCCCTGGCACATCTGGGAGAAATACCCCGAGCTGGTGCAGCACGTCGACTTCATTACCGTGCATCTGTTCCCGTACTGGAACGGCATTGCGCGCAAAGACGCTATCGCCGATGCGCTGGCGCGTTACCACCACCTACAACAGCTGTACCCGGGTAAACCCATCGTGGTGGGCGAAATTGGCTGGCCGTCGAATGGCGACCGCTTTCAATACGCCACCCCATCCGTGTCGAACGAGGCGATTTTCATACGCGACTGGCTCAACGTGGCCAAACGCGACCACATTGATTACTACATCATGGAAGCGTTCGACCAGCCGTGGAAGGAGCAGTTGGCTGGCCGCACCGAAGCGTATTGGGGCCTGTTCAACGCCGACCGACAGCTGAAATTTCCGTTCACCGGTCCCGTCACCGAAGACACCGCGTGGCCGTGGAAGGCGCTAGGCGCCGGCTTGCTGGCGTTGCTGCCGATGATTTTATTCGCGCGCCGCTTCAGCCGCTTCAAGCTAACCGGTCGCTTCTTCTTCTGCGCCTTGATGCAACTGGCGGCAAGCTTGATCGTGTGGTCGGCCACACTGCCGTTCAACTTCTATCTCAGTTGGTTCGACTGGACCATGCTGACGCTACTGTTCCCGGCGCAAATCGCGATTGTGGCGATTTTACTGATCAACGGTTTCGAATTTACCGAAGTGCTGTGGCGACGTGAATGGATGCGTCACACCGGCGTGCTGACACCTGACCCGCCGAGCAAGCAGCCGTTCGTGTCGATCCACCTGGCTTGCTATAACGAGCCACCAGAAATGGTGATGATCACGCTCGACTCGTTGGCCGCGCTCGACTACGCGAACTACGAAGTGTTGGTGATCGACAACAACACCAAGGACCCGGCCGTGTGGGAGCCGGTACAGGCCTATTGCGAAAAATTGGGCAGTCGCTTCCGCTTCTTCCACTTGGCGCCGTGGCCTGGTTTCAAGGCCGGCGCGCTGAACTTTGGCCTGAAGGAAACTGATCCCTGTGCCGAAGTGGTCGCCGTGCTCGACTCCGATTACGTCGTGCGCAAAGACTGGTTGTCAGCGCTGACCGGGTATTTCCACAATCCAAAAATTGCCGTGGTGCAGTGTCCACAAGCGCATCGCGAGTTTGAGCACAACACGTTCCGCCGCATGACGGCGTGGGAATACGATGGCTTCTTCCGCATCGGCATGCACCACCGTAACGAACGCAACGCGATCATCCAGCACGGCACCATGACCATGGTTCGCCGCACCGCGCTGGAAAGCACCGGTGGCTGGTCGGAATGGACTATTTGCGAAGATGCCGAGCTGGGCTTGCGCCTGATGCACGCCGGCTATGAGCTGGTCTACGTCGACGAACTGATGGGCAAAGGCCTGACTCCGGCCGACTTCAAGGCGTACAAGAGCCAGCGCTACCGTTGGGCCTTCGGCGCCATGCAAATCCTGAAAGGTCGCTGGAGCTGGATGACGCAGAAGGGTCCGCTGACCGCCGGCCAGCGCTTCCACTTCCTCACTGGCTGGTTTAGCTGGTTTGCCGATGCGCTGCTGCTGATCTTCACCTTGATGGGCATTTTCTGGACCGCCGGCATGATCGCGTTCCCGCAAACCTTCAGCTTGCCCATGCAGATGTTCCTGATCCCGGTGATCGGCTTCTTCTTCGCCAAGATGATCTTCGGCATCGTGCTGTATCGCGTCCGCGTGCCGTGCAGTTGGTACGACACGTTAATGGCATCGGTGGCCAGTATGAGTCTGTCGCACGCCATCGCGCGCGGCATCCTGCACGGGCTGACGCGGAAAAAAACCTCGTTTGTGGTGACGGCGAAAAAGCGCCGCTTAGGCGAATCCGGCTTCGCCGCCTTTGCCCCCGTGCGCGAGGAAATGTTGATGGCCGTTGCGCTGATTCTGTGCGTGTTTGGCATGGCGCACACCTTCGGCACGCATTACATCGAAGGCGTCTTGTGGATGTTCATCTTGTCGGCACAGTGCATTCCGTATCTTTCCTCTGTGGCCGGGGCATGGATCGCGCACAAGTCGGGTGACAAAGCGGGTTAGTGCGATCTGCCGATGCGCCATACGCGCATCGGCGAACCGCCTCAGCACCATGGGGCCCCGCGTTGACACTCCTCGTTCATAGGATCTCTACGCGCGCTTGAGTAAGCTTGCATAACCTACTGACACGCAACGAGGGCCGAACCCATCACATGCACGGAATCCGCCGACGCCTGATTTTTCTGGTGCCCCTTCTGCTGTGCCTGTCTTCAGTGGCCCATGCCGGGGTGCAACTAACGGTGGACGGCGTGGATGAAGCGTTGAAAGGCGCGGTGGTGGCAGGCGTCGCTCTGTCGCAATACGGCACGCGCGACGTCAGTGCGGCGCAAATGCGGCGACTGCTTGAAGACGCACCGGCACAGGCCCAGTTAGCGCTACAGCCGTACGGGTATTACGACGCCACCATCACCAGCGATTCGCAGCAAACCGGCAAGGACTGGCACGTCACGCTGCATGTGAAACCCGGTCTTCCGGTAAAAATTACGAGTGTGGAGCTGAAGCTGGACGCGGATGCCGCCGACGTCAAGCCGATCCGCCACGCCAAACGCGTTATTGAGCGCTTGCAAGGCACGCCACTAAACGACGGTACTTACGACGCCGCGCGGGACGCGCTCAGCACGCAACTTACCGCCAACGGCTTTCTTGACGCCCGCTTGGTGACGCACCGCGTCGAAGTTACGCGCGCCAACCGCACAGCGGCCATCAAGTTGGAGTGGCAAGCCGGCCTACGTTACCGCTATGGCCAAGTGCACTTCGAGGGCTCGCAATTCAACGACGGCTTTCTTGATCGCTACGTGCCATTCAAATCTGGCGACTACTTTTCACAGAGCCAATTGCTGGAATTGCAGCAAGCGTTGAACGGCGCCGATTACTTCGGCGTGGTCAACGTGTTGCCGGATATCGATGAGGCAAAGCATGGTTTGGTCGATGTCACGGTGCAGCTGACGCCGGCCAAACGTACGATCTACACCGGCGGCCCGTTCATTGGCACCGATACCGGCTTTGGCGCGCGCGGCGGCATGGAGCGGCGCTGGGTAAATCGGAGAGGCCACAAATGGAAGAACGAATTGGTGGTGGCGCAACGGTTGAAAACGCTTTCAACTCTCTATTCCATTCCGCTGCCTGGCGATAACCAACGCAGTTACAACTTCGGCGCGAATTTCCGTGATGCGAACACCGCCACCTCGCAATCGCGCACGCTGGAGTTGGTTGGCAACGAGACCCGGCAATGGCACGGCTGGGTGCGCACCTTAGGCGTGCACGCCTTGTCCGGCACGTTCACCGTGGGCAAGCGCGGCAACGAGCCGGACAACACACCGGGTATTGAACATGGCAACAGCACGCTGGTTTTCGCTGAGGCGTCACTGTCGCGCAAAAAAGCCGACAACCCGAACTTTGTTCACAAGGGTTGGCTGATCAACATTTCCGCGCGCAGCACGGCCGGCCCGCTGCTGTCAGACACCAGCTTCAGCGACCTCACTGCCGACGCCAAATGGATTCACGCCTTTGGCGGGCACGACCGCAATCGACTGATCTTGCGTGGCACCGCTGCCACCACTTGGACCAGCAATTTTTCCGCGCTGCCGCCGCAACTGCGCTTCTTCGCCGGTGGTGATCGTTCCGTTCGCGGCTACAGTTACCAGTCCATCGGCCCGCTCAACGCGTCCGGCCGAGTCATCGGCGGGCCACACCTATTGGTTGCCAGTACCGAAGTGGAACACTACTTCACGCGCAACTGGGGTATGGCCGCGTTTGTCGATGCCGGCAACGCCTTCAGCGGCACCGACTATCGCCCAAAAATTGGCGCTGGACTGGGTGTGCGCTGGCGCTCACCGGTGGGCATGATTCGCGTCGACCTGGGCACGCCCATCCACAACCCGGATCGAAACGGCATCCAGTTACACGTCGTCATTGGGCCTGACCTGTGAGAATGCCAGCGAGTCACTGCATGCACGATTGCCGCCGCACACCACGACGCAGCGCAGCCACCCACTTAGGGACGCGCGCATGAAACGTTGGGTCAAACGCATTCTGATCGGACTGGCAGCACTTTTGCTGTTGCTCGTTATGGCGTTGTGGTGGCTGTTAGATACCCAAGCCGGGCTGCGTTTTGCGCTGACTCGCGCGCAAGGCTTCACCGACAACGCACTGACGATACAACGCGCGCAAGGCAGCTTGATCGGGCCGCTCGATGTTTCCGGCTTGCGCTACAACGATGGCAAGGGCACCGTCGTCAACGTCGCCACGTTGCATCTGGAAATGCGCTTCTGGCCGCTGCTGCGCAAGCGTGCAGATGTGCTCAACTTAAACGTTGATGGTGTCGACGTCGCGCTGCCAGAAAGCTCACCGAACGACCCGTCCAGTACGTTCTCACTGCAGCCACCGCTGGATATCGTGCTGCACCATGCGCACATTGGAAGCGTCAAGGTGACCCGTGCTGGCCAACCGCTGTTTGTGTCCAACCAACTTGATGTTGCTGGCCGTTGGACGCGCCGCGGGCTAGTGCTTAACCAGCTGGCACTGCAAGCGCCGGACGGCCACGTCAATCTTACCGGTACCCTCGCGTTGCGCGCAGGCTACCGCGGTGACAGCACAACGAACTTTGCGTGGAAGATCGGTACTACCCAGTATGCCGGGCAGCTGGTGTCGCGCGGCGACGGCAAGCGGGCGCATGTTGCGCTCAATTTAAGTGAACCGACTCTCGCCCAGCTCACGCTAGACGTGCAACAAACTAACGATTACCCGTGGACCGCCAAACTGGACGCCCCACGCTTTAATCCCAAACCGTTGCTCGGCGACAGCTCCATCACCGCGATCGCGATTGCCGTGCAAGGCGCCGGCGACCGCCACGGCGGTACGTTGAGCGGACAGCTCGACATCAACGACTTCCCGCTACTGCTGCAGCCGCTCCGCGCTCAATTCAGCAACGACTTCAACACGTTGTCACTACAACAACTCTCGCTCAGCTCACCGCAAATCAAAGGCAGCGTGGAAGTGAGTGGACAGGTACAACTGGCAGCGCAACCGAGCAAGGCGCAATTGGCCATCCGTTGGCACGATGTTTTGCTACCAGAATCGCTCGCCGGCCAGACACTTGCCAGTAACGGCACCATCAGCGCAGCCGGTAGCGCGGACGCTTACCACGCACAAGGCAACATCAACATCGGACCGCCGGGCAAACTCGCCGCGTTCGTCGTCAACCTGGATGGCACGCCGCAGCAGATCAAGCTACACACGTTGGACTTGAAGCAGGCGCAGGGCGAATTGCACGCCGACGGTACGTTGACGCTGCAACCGTCACTGGCATGGCAGGCACAAGCCACCGCCAAGCATTTCGACCCAGGCCAACTATTGGCCGACTGGCCAGGCGCACTAGATTTCGATATTGCCAGCCGTGGCAGCGTGCCAGCGACCGGTCCCGACGCCACGCTGGAAATTCGCCACCTCGCCGGCACATTGCGCAAGCGTAGCGTGACGGGTACCGGCAAATTGCATTTGTCACCGAGCGAAGTGGTCGACGGTCAGCTCGCCTTGAAATCAGCCAGCAGCACCATCCGCATGGATGCCAAACCGGGCGCCAGCAACAACGCTACCGTGCAATTGGCGGTCGCCTCACTCGGCGATTGGCTGCCACATGCCAGCGGCCGCTTGAATGGCGAGTTTCACGTACGCGGCCGCTACCCCAAGCTCAGCATCGAGGGCGGGTTACAAGGGCAATCCCTGGCTTACCAGGAACAAAGCATCGCGAATTTGCGCTTGACCGCCAACGTGCCCGACATCAGCCACCCGGGCGGCAAGCTGGATGTTGAAAGCAGTGGCATCGTGGCGAGCGGTTTGACGTTTCAGCACATCAACCTTCACGCCAACGGCAACGCCGCCAGACACACGGTGACACTCGATGCACGCGGCAAACCACTGTCAGCAGCCTTGGCCTTAAGCGGCACCCAAAACAACGCCGGCTGGCGCGGCACCCTCAACGCACTGACGCTGGAGCCACAAGGCATGCCAGCGTGGCGTCTACAACAGCCGTCACAGTTAAGCTACCGCGACGGTGCCATGAGTTTGACCGAGCTGTGCCTGAGCGCGGGCGATCCTCGGCTTTGCGTTAGCGCGAAACAAGACAAAGGTGGCAACCTCGACGCTAGCTACCGGCTACATGCACTACCGCTGGCGCTGGTGTTAGCCGCTAGTGGCCAAGCCGATTTACCGCTAAGTGCCGACGGCGTGCTGGACGGCAGCGGCAAAATTCACCGCAGTGCGGCCGGAGCACTCAGCGGGACGGCTTCTATCACCTCGCCCGGCGGCAGCATCACCTACGCCGACCGTTCCACCGAATCGCTATTTCACTACAATCAGCTACGCCTGAACGCGGATCTAAAGCCATCCGGCCAACATATTTCATTAAGCAGCGGACTTGACAACGGCGGCCGTCTGGATGGCCAGATAAGTATTACTGGCGCACAGCAAACACTGGCTGGCGAACTTAACTTACGACTAACCAACCTCGCCTTCGTGGAGCTACTTAGCAGCGACGTTGCGAATGTAAAAGGCGAACTCAACGGCGGCTTCCAGTTCAGTGGCACGCTGCAGCAACCGATTATTACGGGGCAGGCACGCGCCACCAACTTTGCCGCCGAGTTGCCTGCCGTTGGCGTCAAGCTAACGCACGGGCAAGTGCTGGTCAGCACCAGCGGCACGCAGCAGCTACAACTGGGCGGCACCGTGCAATCAGGTAGCGGCACCTTGGCCATCAACGGCGTCGTTGGCTTCGGCGCGCAGGGGCGCACAGCCATCACCCTCAAAGGAAGCCAAGTTACCGTGGCCGACATTCCCTCGGCCAAGGTGGTCGTCTCACCCGATTTGACGGTAAAGCAAGACGCTACCGGGATTGCGATAGGCGGCACCGTCGCGTTGGACAGCGCCCAAGTAAACGCTGACAAACTTCCCGGCGCCGGCGCCACCCAAGCCTCGCCGGACGTCGTCATTATCGACGACAAGCATGAGCAACCGGCCGCCAGCAAATTACCCGTTAGCGCGAAAGTTTTGGTGCAAATGGGAAACAAGACCCACTTAACTGGCATGGGACTCAACGGTCAATTAACCGGCAGCCTGACGGTCGTTGAACAACCCGGTCGGGCCACCACCGGCCAAGGGCAGATCGCTGTCGCCGGCACCTATCGCGCATACGGGCAGAACCTGCAAATTCAGCGCGGCCAGCTGCTGTTCGCCAGCACGCCGCTGGACAACCCAGGGCTGAACATTCGCGCCGTGCGCAAGCTCAACCCAAATGCCACTATCGACGAAGGCCAGGAAGTCGGGCTGCTGATCTCGGGTACCGCACAACGACCGATATTGACCGTGTTTTCCAACCCGGTCATGGAGCAATCGGACGCATTGTCTTATCTGGTCACCGGCAAGCCGCTGTCCGAGGTGAAAGGCGGCGAAGGCGATATGGTGGGTGCCGCAGCGCAGGCCTTGGGCTCGGCAGCCGGGGATCTCCTCGCCAAGCGTATTGGTTCAAGCATTGGCGTGGACGACATCGGCGTATCCAGTAACGAAGCGCTTGGCGGCAGTTCAGCCTTCACCGTCGGCAAGTATCTTTCTCCACGGCTCTACCTGAGCTATGGCGTCGGTTTGTTTGAGCCCGGCCAAGTCATCACCTTGCGCTACCGGCTCAGCCACCGCTGGAGCTTTGAGGCCCAAAACGCCACCGATTTCAATCGCGCCAGCTTGAATTACCGCTACGAGAAATAGCGCTCACACCGGCGCATGACATCAAACTGGACTGGCGTCGGCGCACAGCACAAAATGCATCAGAAGGCACCCCGCCAAAAGGTGCGCTGACTTCGTCCTTGTTTCGTCATCTACGGGAATCCAGCTCATGTTTAAGTCATCGTTGTTGGCCTTACTGTTGTTCAGCACCGCGTCGGGCGCCTTCGCACAAGCTCCCAAGGCAGCCGCTACCCCAGCCGCGACACAAGCTGCCGCTGCTTCCAAACTAACGCCGACCCAAAAGGCGCAGATGGAGAAGCAGAACGCGCAAATGGCGCAGGCTTCCCTACAAGTGGCAACCTTGGTCGACCAGAACAAAATAGGCGAAGTGTGGGACGGCGCCTCCGCCATCGCCAAGCAGGCCACCACGCGCGCCGACTTCGTTAGCCGAATCAGCGCTGATCGCGCGCAACTTGGCACACTCACCTCACGCAAGTTGATGGCGATTACACGCACGCAATCCAAAGGCGGCAAGGTACCCGCCGGCAACTACGTTAACGTCAACTACTCCACCCAATTTTCCAAGGCCAAACAGCCGGTTCGCGAGCTGATTTCATACCATTTGGATACCGACAACACTTGGCGCATTGCCGGCTACACCGTGCGTTAACTCCCGTAGGCCCGTCCCACGAAGGCGTCAGCGCCAAGCTGACGCCTTCGTTGTATCTGGAAAACGCCACGCGAGTGCTTGGCGCCGAGCACCATGCGCACGCACGTTTTGCGGAAAGGTTTTTTTTCTAGCCCACGGCTGGCCGTGCAGTGTCTTCCATTTCACCACTAGGACGAGCACTAGCGTGCGCTGCCACTGGAACCTGCGCGCGAGAGCCAGTCGAGCCACGAATGACACAGTCGGCTACTCCACCCGCAAACCCTGCCCAATAGTCCATCAGTCACTCCCCAAACCAGCATGGGAGGAATACTGTGTACGCTCAATTTCTGCCACGAGAGCGCTATGCACGGTATTCGCTGGGTTTTCACCGCCACCGTATTGTGTGGCTCCGCTGCGTGGGCGGCGACGCCCGTTTCACCTCCTAACGCGTCCCAACATCCTACGGGAGTGGATATGGCTGGTATGGACCAGAGCGTGAAACCGGGTGACGACTTCAACGGTTACGCCAACGGCACGTGGTACAAGAACGCGGTCATACCAGCGGATCGATCCAGCACCGGCGTTTTTTTGGAAGTATTCCAGAAGGCCGAGAAGCGCAACGCCGAGCTGGTCAAGGCAGCCGTTGCCGCGAATGCACCGGCCGGCTCCAACGAACGCAAAATCGCTGATTACTACAGCGCGTTCATGAACAAAACGGCCATCGCCAAGCAAGGTCTGACGCCGCTCAAACCCGAGCTGACGGCGATTGATAGGATTGCCAATCGCAACGATCTGGCACGCGTATTAGGCAGCCAATTACGCGCCGACGTTGATCCAATCAACGCGACCAACTTCAGCACCGAGCACCTATTCGGCTTGTTCGTTACGCAAGGCCTGGAAGACCCAAGCCACAGCGTGGCGTATCTGCTGCAAGGTGGCTTGGGTATGCCCAATCGGGACTATTACCTGGCCACTGACAAGGACATGGCTGGGCTACGCGAAAAATATCAAAGCTATATCGCCACGCAGCTGAAAAACGCCGGTATGGCGGACGCTGACGCAAAAGCAAAAGCCATCTTCGGTCTGGAAACAAAAATAGCCAAGGTGCAAGAAAGCCTGGTCGATAGCGAAGACGTGCACAAAGCCAACAATCCATGGAACGTCAGCGCATTTTCCAGCAAAGCGCCGGGGCTGGATTGGCCGACCTATTTCAAGGCCGCTGGGCTGGACCAGCAAAAGCAGATCGTTGTGTGGCAGCCCAACGCCATTCGAGGTCTGTCCGCGCTAGTCGCCAGCGAGCCACTGGATACATGGAAGGCGTTTCTCGCCTTTCACACCATCAACCACAGCGCTGGCGAGTTACCCAAAGCATTCTCCGACGCCAGCTTCGCGTTCTACGGACACGACTTACAAGGTACGCCGCAACAGCGCGCGCGCTGGAAACGCGCGCTGGGAGCGGTCAACACCGACCTCGGTGATGCCGTTGGCCAGATCTACGTAAAGAAATATTTCCCGGCGTCCTCGAAGGCACAAGTGCAGCAGATGGTGACCAACATCCTGGCCGCCTTCGCCGACCGCGTCGACGGATTGGATTGGATGACACCGGCCACCAAAGAAAAAGCCAAGGCAAAAATCGCCACCATCAAAGTCGGCGTCGGCTACCCGGAAACCTGGCGCGATTACAGCAAATTGGACATTCGCCGCGACGATGCGGTGGGCAACCATCTGCGCGCGGAAGAGCACGAATATCAGCACCAATTAGCCAAGCTCGGCGCACCGGTAGATCGCGGCGAATGGTGGATGACGCCGCAAACCGTTAATGCCGTCAACCTGCCACTGCAAAACGCACTGAACTTCCCCGCCGCCATTCTTGAAGCGCCGTTCTTCGATCCAAAAGCCGACGCCGCGTCCAACTATGGCTCCATCGGCGCCGTAATCGGCCACGAGATCAGCCACAGCTTTGACAACATGGGTGCCGAATTCGATGCCCAAGGTCGCATGGCCAATTGGTGGACACCGACCGACGAAGCCCACTTCAAAGCCGCCGGGCAGAAGCTTGTCGCGCAATACAGCGCTTATGAACCGCTTCCCGGCCTGCACATCAACGGCCAACAAACCCTCGGCGAAAATATCGCCGACGTCTCCGGCCTCACCATCGCCTACATCGCCTACCACAAATCGCTAGGCGACAAGCCCGCACCGGTGATCAACGGCCTCACCGGCGACCAACGCTTCTTCCTCGCCTTCGCCCAGTCCTGGCGCAGCAAAACCCGTGACGCCGCCCTCCGCGCCCAAGTCATCTCCGACGGCCACTCCCCCGGCAAATTCCGCGCCGAAACCGTGCGCAACGTCGATGCTTGGTACAAAGCATTCTCGCCGAAGCCGGGCCAAGCGCTGTATCTCGCGCCGAAGGATCGGGTAAGGATTTGGTGACGGATAGAAGTTGTAGATGATTGGAAAGGCCGCGTTCGTTACGAACGCGGCCTTTTTGTTTACAGGACCAGTTCAATCCGATGAGCACGCTAATGCTTTAATTGAGCGATACGTCGCTTTGTCGCCTCCTCTCAGATAGGCAATTCAAGACAAGATCATTTGCCGATACACGACCTTAACGACGGAACGCCACGCCCGCGGCGTCTCGCGAATTGAAGCGACACACACTATCGCGCAGCAAACCCCGTGACACGACGCGCAGGCTCTTCTAGAACGCACGGACCACGTCGACTGGTGCTCCACCGGGTCCCTTGTGCGGCGGTGAGTTGGGGTCGACAGGCCGCGTAGCGGGAGTCGACACGAGGTCGACTCCTTTTCGCCAGCACATGGCGACGGCATGGATGCCGGAGTCAGAGCAACGCAGGAGCGGTTGCCGGAGTGCTGGCGAAAAGCCCGGCTCCAGCTCACGGACTTTCCGCCCATTCATGGGTGGAAAGCGCCAAGTGGGGTGGCCTTCTCTTTTGGTTACTTTTCTCTTACTCCGGGCATCCTGCCCTCCGCACTTCGGGCCAGCTTCGCTGTTCGCGCACGTTCCAGACATGCGCGTGGCCACGCAAGAGAAAAGTGACTCGGTCGCCACAGGCGGACGAAAGCTTTGCTCGAAAGCTTTGCTCGAAAGCTATGCTCAAAAGCTTCGGCGTAAAGCATCGCGCACAAGGTGCGCTCCTACGATTTGCGCGAATCAATTACAACGCCAACGAACAGACCAACGGGTTGCTTACACGCTCGGAGCACCCACGATACCCAGCCCAGCAATGCTAACAATCCCCGCCGGATCAAAACCGCCCAGCTCAGCAAAACAACGCCCACGTTCAGTGTAATTATTGAATTGATCGAAGCTGGGTGCACCGGGCGAGAGCAAGATGACGCCACCTTGCGGGGTAAGTCTCTTGGCCTCCGCTACTGCCGCCGAGAGATTATCGGCGCGCATGATCGGACAGGAAATTTTCGCCGCAAGCAAAGCCGCCTCAATACGACCGCCATTGGCGCCCATGCATACGATGGCATTCGCCGGCGCGGTACGCATGGCATCGATAAACGGCGTCCAATCCAGCCCGCGATCGTGCCCCCCCACCAACACAGTGACAGCACGTCCATGCAAGCTCTCCAACGCTGCCAGCGTCGCTAGCGGCGTGGTACTGATGGAATCGTTGACCCAGCTGCAACCATCATGTTCGCCCAGCGGTTGTAGTCGGTGCGGCAGCGGCTGAAACGTTGCCAACGCAGCTGCCGCGGCGATCGCATCGAGGCCGATAATCTCTAGCGCAGCCAATGCGGCACAGGCGTTCAAAGCGTTGTGTAAGCCGGGAGCTGCCAACTGCGCTATCGGAAATACTTGGCATGTGTCGCGGCAAATGAAACCGTTGGCAACATGCCAGCCGTCAGCCTGTCCAAACAACCGCCGTCGCGGATGCTTCTGCGTCAGCACCAACAAGTTTGCTTGCAGCCCATTGACCAACAGCTCGCGCGATACGTCGGCCAACTTCAACTTGTCTGCCACGTAACGCTCGCGTGAGCCATGCCAGTCCAGATGCTCTTCATACAGACTGGTAACCACACCGAGCTTCAGCGGGCCGGCTTCGCCAGTCTGAAAACTGGATAGCTCGATCACCCACAAGTCCGCACTTTGACCAAGCAAATTTAGCAGCGGCAAGCCAATGTTGCCGGCCAGTGCCGTGCGCACGTCAAGCGAGCGCGCCAGATGCGCCAGCAGCGCGCTGGTGGTGCTTTTACCCTTGGTGCCGGTGATGCCGACAACCTGCGCGTCGGGATTTTCGCCAAACCACAGCGCCGTACCCGAGGTGAATTGCGTACCTTGCGCTTGCGCAGTGAGCAGAGCTGGCTTGTAGGCCGAGATGCCGGGCGACTTCACCACGATGTCGAAGCTAGCAAGAGTAGCGGCATTGGGCTCACCCACGACGATATCCAAGGCGGCATCAAGCGCACGCGCTGCATCGACTTCCGCCGCGCCGCAGAGAAGCGTCAGCGCTTGTTCTTGCAACCGCGCGCGCAACGCGTTGATGACGGCGTGACCTTCGCGGCCGAAGCCCCAAACCGCAACGCGCCGTCCGGCCAGATCAGCAATACGCATGAGTGTTTCCCTTGTAGCAACCGTGCAAACCATCTGTGAGAGCGGCTGTAATGGCGATGCTTTGCTGCTGACAGGACGAGCATCGCGACTGAGGTCGCTCCCACATAGCAATTCGCACCGAATGAAATTTCATGGCAATTGGCCGTCTACACCGCACATTTGTAGTCCGCTCTCCACATCGCGCCACCACACGCTCATGCCACGCATGCACCATCTACCTTGTAGGAGCCAAAGCTGGTCACGCGCCGATGGTCGCCAACGCCGGCTGCAACCGCGCCGGTATGTGATGCTCGGTGGATGGCGTAAGCCACGGCTCCAACGCCAAATCAGCGGGATCAAGTTGCGGCAGAATATCGCGACGGAAACGGGCAATTAGCGCGTCTTCCTGCCATTCGGGCCGCTGGCTTAACGCGTACATGGCCGCGCGCGCTTCGGCACCTTCGCCGACGCACTCAAACGGTTTATGTTCCTGATATTCCAGCAGCGCATCAAAGCCGGCTGCCTGCGCTTCATCGTCGAGCAGATTACGCCCAAAGATCGATAACAAACGCGGCTTGGGCAGAAACGGCGCTAGCGCGAGAAACACGAAATGACACTTGGGGCACTGTCCGCACCAGCGATCGGCGGGCTTGGGGCCTAATAACTTGAAGTTACGATTGCAGCTGGAAAATACGTCGAAATACGGGATCAGCTTGCTAAACGCGCGAGTAATCGCCAATTCCGAATACGGCCGCAGCAGCGAGCAGTAATGCAAATCGCTGGCGACATGCGTGTGCAGCCAATCACCCAGCAAGCGCTCAAACACGTAGCCCTTGCTCCACTGATGATTCACTTGCTGGCCATCGTATTCGAGCGTGGCGGCAGATGCGGAACGCTCATTGGCAAAGGCGATCGAGTCGTAGCCATACAACACGGCGGCGACGGCAATGATCGCCGAGTTCACCGCGGTAACGGGAATGTGGCCATTCCACGCACCCAGTCGATTCAACTCAAACAGCGCTGGCGCTAGTTCGCGCGAGATGTTCAGCAGTGGCAACCCCGTTCGCTCAGCACACGCAGCGATTAGCGGCGAATTACCAATCCACACTGCGGTTGCCGCACCACCGATAGACTTGATCGCCTCGATCGCCACCAACGAATCCTTGCCACCACCAATCGGTATCAAGGTGCGCGCCGGTAGATTCAGCGCGCCCGCAGTAAGCGAATCAGCAGCAGGATCGCTTGCTTCTTCCACACCACGCGACGAACTTGCCGTACCGTTCGCAACAAACCGTGGAAAGGCAATTCGCCCACGCAAGTCCAAGCCGTTGCGATACGCAAACTCGGCCAAGCCATGCAGATAAAGCGCATCCAGCAAGTCGGCGGTGGCGTTATCGAGTGGACCGTCAGCCACTTCGATAGCTGGTGGCACACCGGCCTTGTAATAACTGATGCCGGCGATCAAATGCAGCAATTTCAGCGCGGCGTTAAACGCCTCTGCCCGTTCGGGCGGCAACACCGGCGCCTGCGGAAAGCGAATGCGCTCGATCAGTTCTTCGCCGTCGTCGAACGCATACACCAGCTCGGCCACGCCATCGGTATAACGACAGCGCACGAAGCGAAACACCTTGGTCAGGCGTGGTTGCATCAGCGTATTCACCAGTACTTTCTCCAGCGCCGCAGCGCCTATACGATCACGATCTCGTCGGCTTCGTCGCGTAAGTTGTAATGCGACGACATCACCTTGCCATAGGCACCTGCTTGCGCAATCAGCATCACGTCGCCTTCCTGCGCTTCGGGCAAGCGGCGATCCGTGCCCAACACGTCTCCACTTTCACAGATGGGGCCAACCACTTGGTACAGCGCGGTGGCCGGTTCATCCAGTCGCGTCAAATTGACGATCTCATGCCAGGCGTCATACAGCGCCGGACGAATCAGGCTATCCATCCCAGCGTCCACGCCAAGATAGCTGAAGCCGCCTTTGTCTTTCAGTTGTGTCACTCGCGCCAGCAGTACGCCAGCGTCAGCAACCAGGTAACGACCCGGCTCCATCCACAATTGATAATGCGGATACGCGGCTTTGACTTCACTCAACACGCGGTCAAGTTCCACGACATCCAACATGGCTTCGCCCGGGTGCACGGGCACGCCCAAGCCGCCACCGATATTGAGCACTTCCACACTGGTGATGCGCTCAGCCAGGCTAGCCAACTGCGCGTAGACCTCACCCCAGTGGCGCGCATCGAGCACGCCAGAGCCAAGGTGCGCGTGCAGGCCATAGACAATTACGCCGTAAGTTTCGGCCAACCGCAAGAACGCCGGTAGTTGATCCAGCGGCAAGCCAAACTTGCTCTGGTTGCCACCGGTGCGCACTTTTTCGTGATGACCCAAACCGCGACCCAAATCCACCCGCAACATGATCTGCCGGCCGCGAAATAGTTCGCCCCAATGCTGCAGAGGATGCAAAGCATCCAGCGTCACTGTGGCGCGCGTACCTAATGCAAACTCATAGTCGGCACGCGCTGCAAAGTTGGGCGTAAACAGTAACGGCACGGTCGCCGGAACAACGGCGCTGACGGCTCTCAATTCACCCGGCGAAACGCTTTCAAACGAAAAGCCTTCTTCGACCAAAGTGCGCAGAATCGCCGGATGCGTGTTCGCCTTGACCGCGTAATGTAGCCGATCAACCGCACGCAACGCTTTCAAGGTGCGCGCTTGCTGACGCACGGTCGGCAAGTGATACACGTAACGCGGCGTGACTTCGGCGGCAAGCTGCAACAAGCGCGCCCGCTCTGCTTCTCGCCACCACGCGACGGCGACATTCGCGCCGTCACCGCTGCCGTATAGTCCCTGCCAGCTCGGACCAAACAGCGCGCTGTCATCCGTGCGCAAGGCGCCCGCGCTGATCAACAGATCATGCAGATGCGGCAACAGGGCATCGACGACTTCCTCGTCCACCACAAAAGTGAGGTTGAGGTTGTTGGACGACTGCGAAATCATATGGACGCGTAAATGGCCAAACTCGGCCAGTACGTCGGACAAGGTGTGCAATAAGGAACGCATGCCGCGACCGACCAAGGTAATCGCCGCGCACGGGGCAATCACCTTGACTCGGCATACCTTCGCCAAGTCAGTTGCCAAGGCGGCAATCGCGTCGGAATCAAGCAAGTTTTCGGTTGGGTCAAGCGACACGGTGACGTTGGTTTCTGCCGAACCAATTAAGTCCACCGACAAGCCGTGCGTCTTGAAATGCGCAAACACGTCGGCCAGAAAGCCGACCTGTTGCCACATACCGACCGACTCCATCGACACCAGCGTAATGCCCTTGCGGGCGCTGATCGCCTTCACGCTAGGCGCATGTGCACGTACTTCCGGGCCAATCACCGTACCGTCCAGTTCCGGCCGATTAGTGTCCTTGATCAGTAGTGGCACCCGCGGTTCGCGTAGGGGCTGCAGACAATGTGGGTGCAACACCTTGGCGCCGGTTGACGCAATTTCCTGCGCCTCTTCGTAATCCAACCGCTGCAATAAGCGGGCGCCGGGCACCTGCCGCGGGTTCGCCGTAAACATGCCGGCAACGTCCGTCCAGATCTCCACCCGCTGCGCATGCAATAAGGCACCAAAACAGGCTGCCGATGTGTCTGAACCGCCGCGCCCCAGTAACACCGTTCGAGCTTGCTCGTCGCGCGCAATAAAGCCCTGGGTAATGAACACCTCACCCATCTGAATCAAGCGCGGTGCTAGGGTCGGGTCCGGCTTGGTCGCCACCGTTGCCGAAAGCATGCGCGTGCGTTCGTTCTGGTTCGGCAACGCCACGGCATGCAGGCAAGCACGTGCGTCCAGCCATTGCGTAGGCAAGCCGACGTGAGTGAGGAACGCTGCCCCTACCGCGCTGGACATCAATTCACCCAGCGATTGCACTTGCGCTTGATAAGCACGCTCGCCTTGCGCCGAAGGACCCGCTTCCGCCAACACAGACAACTCATCGAGCCGAGCCAGCAAAGTCGCCGGTGGCTCCAACTGCATTTGCTCCAGCAAAACGTAATGACGTTTGGTGATCGCTTCCGCCGCCGTAACCCGTTCGCCGCGCTCGGAGCATTTGCTCAGCGTACGCAGCGCATCGGTCATGCCGGACACGGCCGACACCACTACCAGGACCCGTGCACCTTCGGCGCGGCGGCTCGCCATCAGCTGGCGAATGGTTTGCCAACACGGCACGCTGGCGACACTCGTGCCGCCAAATTTCATTACGATCCAAGGTGCGTCGTCAGCCAGCGCTGCGGAAACAATTGCGGTCACGGGAACCCAGTGGCAATGTCGAAAGGAGCGCCAGCCACGGCGCATGAACGCCTAGTGTCGTGCCCACGCGGGCTGATTGCAACGAAAAGCTATCGGCCCTTTGGACGTCCAAACAAAATAGTGAAGGTACAGTGTGCACACATGGTGGAACGGCGCACGGCGACTCAACATGCCATCACCATTTGCGGTACTGCGGCGTTGAACGATGTGGCACGTGCTTCGCAAGTGGGCATGCACCCACGATTTCAGATCGGGTTGCATACGCCCATTGCGACCTCCGCAGTGGTCAAAAGAGTGTCGTAGAAAGACGCAATAACTTGCGTTATATCAAGTACTTCCATTCAGCTCAAGGCACGCGCAAGATCAACGATGAACCGAAACTGACGCGCCGTTGCAACGGCAGCTCCGCGCCGTCCTCAGTTCACCTTGATTGGTTGACTAACGCTGCACAGCCTGACCGCAAGACAGCTCGGCGACGCGCAGGGGGGGGGGCGTGTTGGCAAGACATTCGTGTGGTCAATATTTCTGACTATCAGAGGTCTCCATTTATGCGTACCCATATTCAGCGCAAGATACTTGCCGCTTCGCTTGCGACGTTGCTGGCCGGATTTGCCAGCACTTCCTTCGCCACAGCTGCCTTCGCCGTCGTTCCTTCAGCTGCTACCGATGTAGGCGCCGCACCAACGAGCCAGCTTGTTCACGTCACCCTGATGCTTAAAGTCCGCCACCCGGCCGCGCTGAAACGCTTCGTTCAGCAGACCACCACACAGAACAGCCCAAACTTTCATAAGTTTCTCAGCACTAGCGAGTTCGCCCACCAGTACGGCGCCACGGACGCGCAGGTCGCCAAGGTGCAGGCATTCTTGAACAAACAGGGATTGAGTGGCCGGGTGCTGGCCAACCATCTGGCCATTGAGACCACTGGCACCGTGGGCCAGTTCAGCCATATGTTTCAGACTTCCATCCACAATTTCACATCGCAAAAATCAGGACGCCGTTTTCATCGACCGACGCGCTCGCTACTGCTGCCGCAGGACATCGCTGATAGCGTGAGTTCGGTAATGGGCTTAAGCAATGAGCGGCATTACATGTCGCACATTACGAAGATACCCACGATTGCCGGAAATCAGGTGCGCCCGCTACCGGGACTTAAAACTTTGAGCAAAGTGGCCGGCAGCGCCGGCAACCCGACTGCCAGCGGCGTGCCGGGCGAGTACACGGTTGGTGACGTGGCGAACCTCTACAACATTAATCCGCTGTATCAGCACGGCATCACCGGTAAGGGCTCGACGGTCGCTATCGTCACCCTGTCCAATTTCTACCCGGCCGATGCGGTGAGCTATTGGAGCCTCATTGGCCTGACCACCAAACCGAACCGGATCACTCAGGTTCACGTTGATGGCGGTGGCGCGATCGACGGCGGCAGCGGCGAGACGGCGCTGGATGTTGAGCAATCCGGCGGCATCGCACCCGACGCCAATGTCATCGTGTATGACGCGCCGAATGCCGGCAACGGCTTCACCGATGCGTTCCTGCAGGCCGTCTCCGATAACAAAGCAGACAGCATTTCGACCAGTTGGGGCAGCCCGGAAATCTTCAACTTTGCCGCGTTGAACGTCACCGGTGCGAAGGTCACCGACACCAGCGATGCCGGTGATCTGCGCGCGTTCGATCAGATCTTTCTGGAAGCGGCCGCGCAAGGCCAGTCGCTGTTTGCCGCTTCCGGCGACAACGGCGCGTACGACACCACGGCCGCCTTGCCCACGGGTACCGATCCGAATGATTACAGCGCACCGCTGACCGTAGATTCGCCAGCATCCGACCCTTACATCACGGCCGCCGGCGGCACCACCGTGCCCTACAGCTTCGCCTTTAACAAAGGGCCAACCGCGTCGATTACGCAACAAAGCGTCTGGGGTTGGGACTATATCCAGAACTACTTCGACACTAACTTCGGACCAGGCCTGGTGAATCTGTTCTCAGTGGGCGGTGGCGGTGGCGTCAGCGTGTACTGGGCCAAGCCGTGGTACCAGTGGTTCACCCGCGGCACCGAAAATAGCCAGCGGAAACAAAAGTTGGTGTTCAACGATCCGCAGGCCGGCTTGACGACGCTATTGAAATTGCCGGGTAACTTCGCGGGACGCAACACACCTGACATCTCGCTGAATGCAGATCCCGAATCGGGCTATATCGTGGTCTCCACCACGGATAACGGAGTGATTTCGGAAGGTGGTACCAGCTTCGTGGCACCACAGTTGAACGGCATCAGTGCCCTGCTGACGCAAAGTCTGGGTCATCGCGTAGGGTTCTGGAATCCGCAGGCGTATCTGCTGCAGGCGATTTTCGGCAGCGGCAAGTACTCGGCGTTCAACGACGTCCGTGCGGGCGACAATTGGTTCTACAAGGGTAAACCAGGCTTCGACCAGGGCTCGGGCCTTGGCGCCTTGAACGTCGCGAATTTCGATTTGTTCCTGCGCGCGGGGTTCTAGGTAACCGTCTGCGATATCACATCTGCCACCTCGAATAACACGGGGTGGCAGATGGCTTGCACGTTTAGGCGCAGCAGTGGCATGGTTTCAGGACCTCACCTAGCGCCGATGCCAATGACGACAACCAAGCCTTATCGCATTCTGCAGTTGGACGTTTTCGCCGACCGCCTATTCGAAGGCAACCCACTCGCGGTTGTACTGGATGCGGATGACCTGGACAGCGCCACCATGCAACGCCTGGCGCGCTGGACAAACCTGTCGGAGACGGCGTTTTTATTGACGCCTACCCAGCCGACAGCCGACTACCGCGTGCGCATTTTCACACCACGGCAGGAACTGCCCTTTGCCGGACATCCTAGTGTCGGTAGCGCCTACGCCGCTATCGAACGCGGTCGCGTGGCAAGTGGGAAAACAGCCCTGGTACAGGAATGCGCGGCGGGCCTGTTGCCGGTACGCGTCGTTGGCGATGGCGCGACAAGAATCATCCACGTGCAAGCGCCGCCGGCGCACGTCGAGGTGTGCAGCGCCGCCGTGGTAAAAAATGTCGCCACGGCGTTGGGCATTGCGCTAGATGACAGCCGACCCTACCAGCAAGTCAACAACGGTCCGTTGTGGATCGTGTGCGACCTGGCCGAGGCATCGGCCGTACGCTCGCTGGCACCTGATTTCACCACGCTTGCCGCCTTGTGCGAACCTTTGCACGCCGTCGGCGTGTGCGCATTCGGGCGCGAGGAGGATGGCACTGCAGCGATGGCGGTACGGGCGTTTTGCCCGGCCGATGGCATCCCTGAAGATCCTGTCACCGGCAGCGCCAACGCTGCGATTGCGGCGTACTTACATGCGACCGGAGGGTTGGCTGTCTACGGCAACCAGTACCGCGCCAGTCAGGGCCGTGAAGTGGGCCGCAACGGCTTCGTCGATGTCAGCGTGGATCTTGTCGGGCCGACCATCAAAATCAGTATTGGCGGCGCTTGCATCATCGGCATCACCGGCGAGTTGCAACTACCTGTCACCGGTTAACTGCGCTGACGCCGGCGTGGACACAGTTGCCGTTGCTGGCGCCGACCGCCATGCTATCGCGCCCCCTTCGCCAGCAGACTCATGACTACGCCCGATCCTTCCAGCGCCTATCAACGCAGCCTGCGGCCATGGGATGCCGCCTTGATTGTGGTGGGCGGCGTGATTGGCGGCGGCATCTTTCTAAACCCTGGCATTGCCGCCCAGCGCACTGAATCTGGCTTGGCGTTGCTATTGCTATGGGCTGGCGCCGGCGTACTGACCCTGATTGGTGCGCTGTGCTACGCCGAATTGGGCGCACGTCGACCACAAGCCGGCGGCAGCTACGTTTATTTGCGCGAAGCGTTCGGGCCATTGGCAGGTTTCTTATTTGGCTGGACCATGCTGCTGGTGATTTATTCCGGATCCAGCGCTGCCGTGGCTACTATCTTCGCCAGTTACACGGCCTCTTTGTTCGGTTTGTCGCCACGCTGGGGTTTGCCACTGACCGTCGGCGCGCTGGTATTTGTGGCCGGTCTGAACTTGTTCGGCTTACGTCTCGGCGCGCAAATACAGAACCTGTTCACCCTGCTCAAATTGCTGGCCGTTGCCGCCCTGGTCGCATGTGGATTGTTTCTTGCCGGCGTCGGCCATGCCCACGTGCTGGCCGCAGACCCGGTACACCACGGCGTTGGTTTCATTAGCGCGGTGTTGCCGGTGTTGTTTGCCTATTCGGGCTTCACTTATCTCAACAACCTCGCTGGCGAAGTGCGTGATCCCCAACGCACCTTGCCGCGTGCGCTGGTGCTCGGCATGTTGTTGGTCATTGGCGCCTACGTGCTGGTCAACGTGGCCTACCTTGCCGTCCTCGGTCACGCTGGTCTGGCGGACAGCAAGGCGCCCGCCGCTGATGTTATGCAGCAGGTGCTGGGCCCGGTCGGGTCCAAGCTGATGGCGCTGGGTGTAGCCATTTCCACCCTTGGCTTTTGCAATATCACGCTGGTGGCCGGCGCACGCGTATTGCAGGTAATGGGCGCCGATGGCCTGTTCTTCCGCTCCGTCGCGCGCCTGCATCCCACCCACCACACACCAAATATTGCGCTGCTCTTGCTGTCGGGCTGGGCCATTGTGCTGGCCTTATCAGGCAGCTACGGCCAGCTGCTGGATTACGCCACGTTTGGCGACTGGCTGGCCTGCGCCGTTGGCGTGGCTACCCTGTTCTGGTATCGCCGCCACGACGGCACCAGCAGCAGCTTCCGCGTACCCGGTTATCCGTGGCTACCATTGATCTTTATCGCTACGGTGGCGTTGGTGGTTCTGCTCACCTTGCGCGACAACCCGGCCAACGCCGGTATCGGAGCACTGATCATGCTGGCCGGCGTACCGGTGTATGTTGTTTGGCGCCGCCTGTTCAGGCGCGCACAACCCTAATTGCACCGGCGCAATGCGACAATGCGCCGATACGTTTCCAAGGAGACTTTGCATGGCAGCTGCGCAAGCCAAGGTTCCGCTCGCCAGTCCGGAAAGCACCATCGTGCCGGACAAAATTCGCACCGGCATCGACCTGCGAATTAACGGCGAGCGTTACCGTCACAGCGGTGATCCACAAATGCCATTGTTATGGTATTTGCGCGACGTACTGCGGCTGACGGGTACCAAATATGCCGGTGATCACGGCGGCACCGGCGCGGACCTCGTCCTGCTGAATGGCAAAGCGGTCTCTGCCATCAGCTTGCCCATGGCGAAACTCGTCGACGCGGCCATCACAACGGTGGAAGGCTTAGCCAGCAACGACGGCACCCTGCACGCGCTGCAACAAGCCTTTATTGACGAAGATGCCATCGGCTGCGGTTATTGCACACCCGGCTGGTTGATCGCCTCGGTCGATCTGCTTTCACGCAAACCGCAGCCGAGCGACGACGACATCGACCAACTACCCAACGTGTGCCGCTGTGGTTGCCAAACCCGCGTGCGCCGCGCCATCAAACGTGTCGCCGCCGGCAAGGCAGGCCAGCCATGATCCGCAACGACAACCCCGATAACGCGCTTCCCGCACAAACCATCCGCCTGTCGCGCCGGCGCTTTCTGCAGGTACTAGCCGGTGGTGCCGGTGTTTTGCTGGTCGGTATTCGCACCGTACAAGCCGCTGCGCCACCGTTGCCCTTGGCGTTACTCGGCGACACCTTTTTTGACCTCGGCGCCTACGTGCGGATCGACGCCGAAGGCAACGTATTAATCGGCGCACGTGACCCCGACACCGGTACCGGCGTTGCCACTTCACTGCCACGCATCATTGCCGACGAACTCGATGCCGACTGGAACCGCGTCAGCGTGGTGCCGCTGGGCCTTGGCGTCAGTAATAACAACGGGCAGCCAAGCTGGACCTACGGCCGCCAAATTGGTGGTACCGGCGGCTCCATACCCGCCGCATGGAACGACCTACGCCAAATCGGCGCTCTGGCACGCTGGATGTTGCTGCAAGCAGCCGCGCGCCGGCTCGGTGTGCCCGCCGATCGCCTGCGCTGCGAATCAGGTACGGTTATCGCCCCTGACGGCCGCCGTTTCACCTACGGCAGCCTAGCCGAAGACGCCAGCCAAACGACCTTACCAGCCACTGCGCCAGCGCCGAAAACAGCCAACCAGTATCACTTGATCGGCCGCCCGGCCGGCGACGTAAACGCGCATGACATGGTCACCGGCCAAGCGCGCTTTGCGATCGATGCACACTTGGGTGACTGCCTTGTCGCTGTTCTGCTGCACTGCCCGTGGCCCGATGGCGCGCTAGCACGCATCGACACCGCCGAGGCGCTTGCTGTCCCCGGTGTGGTGAAAGTTATCCAACTAAAGCCCGAAGCCAACCAGCCCTGGGGCAGCACGGTGATCGCGCCTGCCGTGGCGGTATTGGCGGAAAGCACCTGGGCCGCAATACAAGGTCGCAACAAACTCAAGGTTGACTGGACACCCGGCGCAGGCGCTAGCGAAAGCAGCAATACATTTGAACAGCAAGGCAGTGCCTTAGTCAGCGGCGATACCGACCCAAGCAACCGCGTGCGCAACGACGGTGATGTGGATGCGGCCGGAAAAAAAGCCGCGCGACGTCTGCAGGCCACCTACTTTCAGCCGTGGCTGGCGCATGCCACGTCCGAACCGATGAACTGTCTGGTGCGGCTGGACAAAGACCACGCCAGCCTCACGGTAGCCACGCAGGCGCCACAAAAAGCCTGGGCGGTTGTCCAGCGTTTAACCGGTCTGCTGCCCGACCAAATTGACATCGCCGTGCCGCGCGTCGGCGGCGGCTACGGCCGCCGACTCGATCACGACTACGTCGCCGAAGCGGTGATGATTGCCAAAACCGTCAACAAGCCAATACGCCTGTGGTGGACGCGCGATCAAGACTTGGACCACGACTACTACCGCTCCGCTAGCGTGCACCAGCTCAACGTCATCATTGACCGCAAGCGCGAGCTCATCGGTTGGACCCAGCGCATGGCAAGCGCGTCCGCCCTGACCCGCCGTGGCACGCCCGACAACCGCTTATGGACGTCCGAACTAAGCGCCGACCAACTTCCCGCCGCCTTAATTCCCAATTTTCGCAGCGACTGGTACGCGCAAAATTGCACCCTACCCCGCGGCCCGATGCACGGCATGCCCTATCTCAGTAATGCGTTCGCGGTGGAAAGCTTCATCGACGAAATCGCGCACACCATGCGCGAAGACCCGCTGAAAACGCATCTGCGTCTACTAGGCGCACCGCGTCAGCTGACCCTAAGCGCCGGCAACACACTCGACACTGGCCGACTGATCAACGTGCTGCAGCTAGTCGCCGACCGCATCGAATGGAAAAACTGGCTGCGCAGCGTCAATGGGCTAGGCATTGCTTGCTGGCAAATCGGTGACGCCTACGTCGCACACGCGATGGAAGTGTCCATGCAGGGCGAGCAACTCATCATTCACCGCGTGGTTTGTGCGGTCGATGTCGGCCGCGTGATCAATCCGCTAGGACTACAAAACCAAGTCGCCGGCGCCACCCTGGACGCCATCTCCACCGCGCTCAATCTCGCCATTACCTTCAAAGACGGCCGCGTCCAGCAGCACAGCGACAAAGACTACCCGCTAGCCAGCATGGCGCAGCTACCCAACGGCGTGGAAGTCATCACCGTAGCAAGCGACCGCTCTCCCTCGGGGGCCAGCTTCCTCGCCATGCCCACCGCCGCACCCGCTCTGGCCAACGCCGTTTTCCGCGCCAGTGCCGTCCGCGTCCGGCGCCTGCCCATGATGAAAGAATTGCTGCGGCTGTTGTAAACCAACATGGCCAAGTAACCGGCCACACAACCCGTCGTGCGGTCGTGCGGTCGTGCGGCCGTGCGGTCGTGCGGCCGTGCGGCCGTGGAGTCACGACTCTTTTCGCAAGAACCTGGATTCAACATTCCCTCCCCTGCATGCGGGGAGGGTTAGGGTGGGGTGCTCTTGATCTTCCCCACCATGTCGAACTCGTTGCCAATCCAAGCTAACCCCTCCCAACCTCCCCCTGAGCTCAGGGGGAGGAGCAAGAGCATAAGCCGCCGTTCCGGCTAGTACGCCATTGGCTGAGGCACGGCTTCAGCATTCCCTCCCCTGCGCCCAGGGGAGGGTTAGGGTGGGGTGCTCTTGATCTCCCCCACCATGTCGAACTCGTTGCCAATCCAAGCTACCTCCTCCCAACCTCCCCCTGAGCTCAGACGGAGGAGCAAGAGCATAAGCCGCCGTTCCGGTTAGTACGCCATTGGCTGAGGCACGGCTTCAGCATTCCCTCCCCTGCGCCCAGGGGAGGGTTAGGGTGGGGTGCTCTTGATCTTCCTCGCCATGTCGAACTTGTTGCCCACCCAAGCTACCCCCTCCCAACCTCCCCCTGAGCTCAGACGGAGGAGTAGATACTTCGACAAGTAGGCATGTGCGGGCCGCGTAGGTTTGGCATTCGGAGCCCGCCGACGTTTGGCGTAGTGAACTACACCCGGTCAAATTCGAGCATCAAAATCTTTCTGCAAACTTGCAACGCTGTGGTCACGCGACCAGCGATGCAACCACGCTGCCGACGTCCGCCAGCACGGCTTTGCGCTGAGCACTGTCACGCTTGTCCGCACGGTAATAAGCCGTCACCAACAACGGCTCGCGGTGCGGCGGCCAGACAATAGCGACATCGTTGGTGGCGTCTCCGGACGCGCCCGTCTTGTCGCCAAAGCGCCAGTCGGTAGGTAGGCCCGCGCGCAACGACTGCGCGCCCGTTTGATTAAGTGCCAGCCAGCTCATCAACATCGCACGCGAAGGCTCGGATAGGGCATCCTCCAACAGCACCTTCTGCATGGTCTGCAGCATGGCCCATGGTGTCGTGGTGTCTTGCTCGCCATGCTCCTGGTTAACCAGTGGCTCGTTGTGGTCCAGCCGAGTTAGCTTGTCGCCAAGGCTGCGCACATAAGCGGTAACCGACGCCGGGCCATCCATCGCTTCCAGCAGCACATTCGCTGCCGTGTTGTCGCTCAGCATCACCGCCGCTTCGCACAACCCTTGCACTGTCATGCCCGGCGCCCCGACATTCATTCCCGTCACCGGCGCCCAGCCCAGCAACGCACCTTTATCAAAAACAATGCGTCGACCCAACTTTTCCACACCACCGTCTACCCGTGCCAGCACGGCTGCGACCAACAGTAATTTAAACGTACTGCACATCAGGAAACGCTCATCGCCGCGATGCGCAATGCGGTGTCCATTGTGGGTATCGAGGATGGCTACGCCCAGTCGACCACCATGTTTGCTTTCCAGCGCCGCCAACTGCGCGGCCGCATCTTTAGCAGTAACCGTGGCAGCCAACAAAGGTCCCGGCCGAACAGCAAGCGCCGCCGCACCGAGTACTGAAATCTTCAACACATCGCGTCGATTCATCAGCGCACCACGTATAAATTAAAGCCGAAGTTTAGCAATGAGTCCTCATGTAGAGCTGAGCCAACTACGCATCAAACCACGTGGATTGACCGTGGTGAAAGCCCGCCCGAAGGCCAGTTTGGACACAACATTAAGCACCAGTCCGATCATCACCAGCACGGCGGCCAAAAACGTCGTAAATGGTAATAGCAACGAGAACGCCGACAGATAGGCCGAGGCGAACCAAGCCAGCCCACCGAGCAGCCGCATGATGATAGGCCGCGATACCTGCGTTTCGAGTGTGCGCATCGGGTGGCGATGAGGGCTAACAATGAAATTAGACAGCGGCAAAGCCGTCCGACTTAAACAACGGATTAGCCAAGTGTGCCTATACCGTTCCCTAGACCTCTTTCGGTCCAAAACGCGCATCCACGTAAACCCACGCACTTTTCCCCGACGCGAGCTTTGCCGACACCCGTTTGTAAGCTGCAACTTCGTAGTTGTCGGCGCTGGCAAGTTCTGCGTCCGTAACCTCAAAAGCAGTGCCCTGCACGCGGCTGGCGACATCGGCGACGAATTTCACGATGGGATGATGGGTCTTGCCACTCTTCGTCACTACCTCTGGGTCGTCTATTCGCACCATCGACCTCTCGAAACCAACGAGATCGTCGGCCTCGCCGACGAGGCGCCGCCCAAAGGTCGATAGCTGCACCGCTTCCTGCTGCAAGGTCCCATATGAAAATAGTAGAGGCATCGTTATCTCAAGTAATAGCAACCGCGACTGTTGTAAGGCCCAACGCTGAGCGCCTGAGGCTGCCCGCTCGGGGTGATCACGAACGCGAAGGAACCCTCCCGTCAGCATTGAATGCATGGTTAAGCAGCAGCGGATTGTTGTAATGCATGAAGTACAGCCATGGCCATTTGCGCTTGTTCAACAGGCACAAACAAATGGTCGTGATAGGTACCTGCCACAACATTGCAACTGACACCGGCTTGCCCAAATGCCGTGGAGAATGCAGCAGTTAGGCCCACGGCCGCAAGATCCGAGTGGACGGTGAGCGTGATCCAGGCGGCAATAAATGCGACTGACAGGCCAAGGTCTAATGCCGATTCTTCGGGTAACACAACGGATAAGCCCTCCGGTTCGCGGATTGAAGCAACCACCAATCTTAGATCGAGGCTAGCGCCAGACGTCAGAGTTACGAAGGCAAAACGGCCAGGATTCAAGACTGGCCGCATGCTGGAAAGAAGTGTGTCGAGATCGCTGATCGCGTGCATCTGCTTCCTAACGCTGGAATGGAGCGGCGCTGTGCCGGCCGCCTCGAACGGGTGGTTAGTCCTTTCGCCCGACAAACCAGCGGCCGAAGACTGAACCGAGGCCCATGCCGATGATCGCAGCGGGAAAGACTTTCGGAAATATAACGTAGCCTGCCAATGCACCAGCGGCAAAGCCGACAAGACCGTAGATCGCTGCACGCCGATGCGCTGAACTGAGCCGCTCCTGCTTAGCTAAAATGCCGGCGGCGGCATGCTGTTTCGCGTGCGCCTCCTGCATTACGGCGTCTGCAGCCGAATCTGCCTGTTCGGAATTCATCCATGTCCCTTAGAAGGTCGCACGATCGAGTTAAGCGGCTTGCGACCTTTTCGCACGCCCGCGTGAACGAATGGCTAGCTGCTCAGTTGAAGGCCACGCCCTGAGCATCTTTGGTGACTATACATATCTCTACAATTACCCATATCCAAACCGCTATTAGTGGAATGATAAGCCAGCCTATTAATAGAGAGATGAGTAACTGCGCGATGCCCTTGCCGGTGTAGCCCGCGTAGAAGTTATGTATTCCAAGCCCGCCCAAAAAAATTCCGAGAATAATATACGCAGTACGACTCCGTTGGACGGCGCCGCCCGGAACCGCAACAACGCCAGTTGGTACGCCGCATCCCACGCATATCGCTGCGGTGTCTGGTATCTGAGCGCCACACTGTTTGCAGAACATTGGATGATTCCCCTGAATCAGTAACTAACGCTAGAGTTGAGCGACGTGCGGATTTTCGCACGCCCGCTGGGACGAGTTGCTAACTGCCATCTTGGCTCGCGAGGAGCTTGTCAATAACTGGGTCCATCTTTGCTTTTGTGCCACGCCATTTGCCAAGGTCGAAGCCGCCCTTGCCGTTGAGGTGATACTCCGCAAACCCAATTTGGGTACCGCCGCGCCAAAGCCGAAGTTCAGCGTGCGACAGGTAGGGCTTGAAGTCCCATGAACGAAGCGCAGTGTACGTCAGCGTCACACCGCACGACTTGGCCTGCATCTCGTCAACCACGCTTGTCGCAACATGGTGCCGACTAAAGCCGTCGCGCAGGACGGGAATGAAGTCGGAAACTATGACTTTCGGATTGTCGATGACGCATACGTCGTGCAGCGCAATGCTGGAGGGCACCGGTCTGACGCTCACAGATGTACAACCGGAGACGGAAATAACGACGGCTAACGCAGTAAACGACCCTAATTTCATTGACTTTCCCCTGTGGTGGCTGACGCTGGAGTTAAGCGGCGGCACAGCCGCCTGCCTCGAACGAGATATTAAACGATCCACCTGAAGTACTTCGCGGCGATAAGCACGAAAAACAGTATAAGAAAGATTACAAAGTGCCACAGAACTCGGGGCATTTTCGACCTGAGATAGCTGCGTCGCTGGTACACCACCGTCTTCGACTCCAGCATTTGCATCGCGGACTCTATCCGTGCCACGCCCTCAGTCTCGTCCATCTCACCGGAAGTTACTTGCTTGGTAAGCTTTTCAACTTCCTTCAAGCATGAGCTTTGACGTTCAAGAAATTCGCTGGTTTTCAAAGGACGCTTCCGTGACCCCTATCGCTTGAATTGAGTGGCGGCGCAAGTGCCTGCCGCGAACGAATTGTTTGGCTACAGTAGCGCAGAATTACTGAAGCCACTACAAGACATTAGAAGCCGACAAGAGATCTAATCTTCGTCACTTTTCAAAATGATTAAGATTATGAGTCAATATTCACCAAGTGGCTGCTTCCATAAGAAGTTCATGGCTATCATTTTTATTCTGGAAGAAACTGTAGAACGAGACCCCAGCATCAGGTCCTTTGCTACCAATTTTCTCATTACAAACTTTGATTATCTTTTTCTTTAGATTATTATTCATTCTAAATATCTTTCAAAGGTGCTTGCCAGCTCGTATCGCGGTCATCAAATATTTCCATCCCCGCCTTCTTCACATCATTAGCCCAACGTCTAAATTAACCGGCTAGCACGGCGCTATCGCGCCAGTCGGTGTCGAATGATTGTTTAAGCTGCATACTCGGGCACGAACCCACTTGCGTGAAGAGTGGCGAGCGGTTGGAACAAAGGCGTCGGCAGCTCCGTCCAGCGAAACCACTGCCAGCCAGTGCACTTGTCTGGCTCACATACGACCGGCTGACCCGAAGCACTTTGCGCCACGACAAAGAGAGTGACGTAGTGTTTGCCTTCCGAGGCAAAAACGTCATTCGTATACGGGCCCGGACGAATGACCTCTAGCTCGAGCCCCGTTTCCTCCCGCACTTCTCGGGCAGCGCATTGCGCGACTGATTCACCAAATTCCAGATGGCCGCCTGGAAGCGCCCACGTTCCCGCGCCGTGCGATCCCATGCGCTGGCCGAGTAGAAGCAAGCCATTACGGACCACAATCACTCCAACGCCGACGAGTGGCGACCCAGTTCTTTCAGTTTTCATGTCTGGCAACGGCTGAGGCCTAACGCTGGAGTTGGGCGGTGCGCGATGTTTCGCGCGCGTCCACATGGATGAAGGGTTAGACGGCGGCTCCCGATCTGCTTTGCAGAGCGCGTCGCCACACCAGAACCACAGACCATAACGTCACTAAGGGAACCAGCGCGACACCGAGGATATAGCCCCATTTCGCCGTGACACTGAAAGGCGACGCCGGAATATCAGTCGCCCGCACCGCCCAGAAGGGATTGGGCGTTATTGACCTCGCCAAAGATCCGATTGAAGAGTTGGTGATTGATGGATGCGAAGTGATCAGACACGCACCGATCAGAAGCAACCAAATGACCGACGCAATCATTACCTTCTTGGTTGAAGTTGTACCTGTCATAAGGCCTCCTGGCCGTCTAAACGCTGGCATTGAGCGCTGGCGTAACCGTCCGCCTCGAACAAGAGGCTAGCTGGCATGGCGTGGACTAGCGCAAAAGAGACGCTCGGCTAGCTTGCTGCCGCACTCAAGACCTTCTGGAGTGAGCCATAGCGCTTTGGCTTTGCCCACCGGGTTGTCTATGAAGACTTGCTCGTACAGACGACCCATGACCTCGAAGTCAAACCCTTTCCACGCTCGGCGGCCGTCAAAACTGAAAGCCGCAAGTAATGCGAGAACGGCGTCGTCGATTTGCGACTGGTCGTAGGTCATGTTGGCAACCTCAAAGCGCAGAGAACTCAAGTATGCAGGCTAACGCAGAAACTGAGCGGCGACCGAGCTTTCCGCTTGGATGCCTAGGCCCGCATGGTGCATCTAGGTCGCTCGACCGGCAAGCCCAGTACACCTACCGCAAAGCCGACCGAAGACGTGCTGCCAACTCAATGCGCTCGCCGGTCGCATAGGGCACTTTCTGCCCCGCCTGCAGCCCATCATTTGAGTAGCGAGGAAATACATGAAGATGGTAGTGCCACACATCTTGATTACCGGCTGGTCCGTTGTGTTGGCGCGTGGAGATTCCTTCACACCCAAAGGCATTGCGCATAGCGTGCGCTAGGCGACGCGTGGCACGAAAGAAGTCGCTGCCGAGGTTGTCCGGGATGTCCAACACGTTCTCATAGTGGCGCCGAGGTACCACCAAGCAGTTGCCCTTTATTCCCGCGTAGTGGTGCGTCGGAACCAAAGCGAACACGTTGGCATCCACCAAGACAACGGCTGACTCTGGCGCAGGCGATGGAAGCGTCTCTGCAATAGCGCAGAAAGGACACACGTATCCGGGTGGGGCATTCTTCATATGGCCTAACGCTGGAATTGAGCGACGGCGAAGCCGTCCGCCTTGAATGAGATGTCAGATCGCAGTTGCGCGGTCACTGACCTGCCGGCGGCTCCCAAAGCTCAATCTTGTTACCATCAGGATCAAGTACCCAACCGAATTTGCCATACTCCGAAATTTCCGGCTCGCCAACGACGTTGCAGCCCTCGCTGCGCAGTGCATCAAGAAGGGCTTCTAAGTCGTCTACGCGGAAATTGACCATGAAAGATGCGGTGCTTGGTTCCATCTTGTTGGTATCTTCAGCGAGCGGGGTCCAAAGGGTCATTCCTGCAGCGCTATCAGGACCGCCCCACTCAAAAGCGGCTCCGCCCCACTCCGAGACGTCCAATCCAAGATGGTCGCGATACCACGCGTTCAGCGCCTTTGGATCTTTCGACTTGAAGAAGATTCCACCAATTCCTGTAACACGCTTCATGGAGCTCTCCGATTGGGCGGCCATTTGTTCCACGGTCTAACGCTGGAATTGAGCGGCGTGCGGCTTTTTCGCACGTCCGCATGGACGAATTGTCAGGCCCCGGGCCCGGCTGGAGGAAGCGGATAAACCTCCATAGCCTGTATCAAACCATCCTTGATGGTGAAACGATGACCAACATGCTCGTCCGCAAGTACAGAACCAGAAAAGTTGCGCACCACCTGATGCACGTCAACTAAA
>JBDTBF010000001.1:0-2551 GCA_039924175.1 Rhodanobacter sp. | reverse complement strand
GCCTCAAAAGTTAGCGGTGGCTCGACGGCATAGGCCGTCATGGCCGAAGCTCCACCAAGGAGCGCGACCAAGCCAAACGCCAGCCGGCGTCGGCCAAAGAGAATCGAAAACATGGGTAAACACTCCGCAGATCTGTAATCGCAGGTGCCTCGTAGGCACGCTGCTACGTCGGTCAAGGCACGACGCGTTAGATCAAATCAGGAGTGAGCAGAACAATAATCTGGGAATAGGTGGCGCTGTTTGCCGAAGCTCATGCCGCGTCAAGGCTCGATCCGATGACAGCGAAATGCTGGCCACGGACATCAGCAGCGGAGGCACCGCAGTCAATGCACTGAGCGGCACCGACATAGGCCGCGCATCGACTTGGGTCGCATGGTCCGGGGCGCAGTGTTGCTGACACAACGGGCTGGCTGGCGTGTCACTCATCCCCACACAGTCGTCGGCCATCACGGTTGCCGCGGTCGTCGACGTCATCGCCGTCACTTGGCCCATGGTCTCGGGCACCGCCTGACAGACATAGGCCGCCAATGCCACCTGCTGCCACAGCAGCAGCAGCGTCACCAGCCAGATAAGGCGGCGACGGGTGACGCGACGAAGGCGGAAGGGTTGAACCATGGTGGGCAATCTACCTTAAAACGCGGGCCTTGGTTTGATGGGCGCCAACAGAGAGTCTCGGAGTACCTCCAACCCTCCGGGCACTTGTACCGCGTGGTCCAGCTCAATCTTCAATTTGTCCATGGTCATGCCCGCGCACCACTGATTCTTCGGCTCGAACATCTCCAGTGGTGCGGGATCGGTTCTGATCTCGAGCCGAAAGGTCGTACCACCTGGTGGCTACGCCCGCAACCTGCGACGTATCTGTTGGCACGCGGTAACGTGTTGATTTCCGATGGTCGTGCGATGTAGGCCCTAGCACAAAACCTTGGATGAACTTGACCTTCATCAAATGTGAGTCACCCAACTCAAGATAGCCTTGAGCTCATGACTGGCATTTCCTACCGGCACGGCATCCATCGCCACCACATCGTGTGGTACGTGCTGGCGCTGTTCTGGCTGTGCCAGCAGGCTGCATTTGCGGCCAGTGTCTGCGCTATGCCCGTACCCTCCGCGGCGGCTACCCTGTCCACGTCGCAGCCGACTTGCATGGGTGACATGTCGGTGGGGCACGCCAAGCGCCTCGTGTGTGCCCAACATTGCGCGCAGGGCACGGCGATTCAGTCCGATGCAACTTCGCCCAATGTTCCGGGCTCGTTGCTTCCACCCTTGGCACCGGACGCGCCGGTCGTGGCCATGTTGCCACGCGCTGAAGTATCGTTCGCGTCGACGGATCGAGAGCATGTTTATCGACCCCCGCTCAGATTGCTGTTCTGCTCACTCCTTATCTAGATCCTGCCTTGCTTGTGGCAACGGGTCGTACCGGTATGGGTACGGCGCACTCAGCAAGATTGCGGGAGTGACTGTTCATGTTTTCCACTTGTTCTGCGCGGCGTCAACGGACGCCCGCGCTGGCTATGTTGCTGTTCGCAGGCATGGCCCTGACTTCGATGGCGCAGGCCGTCGACGCGCCAACACATTCTGGCGCCGCCGCTGTATCGCACGCAGCCTCGGTGGCCCCGTTAGAGGGTGAAAGCGTTGCCTCGCCCGCCGGGCTCACGCCCGACCGGCTGGTACAGGAGGTCTTGCAACGCAATCCCGGCATCGAGGCGATGCAGGCGGCTTCCGACGCGGCCGGCGCTCGTATCGAGTCTGCTGGGGCGCTGGATGACCCCATGGTCAGCTATGCGATGGCGCCACAAACGGTCGGCGGCCCGCGTCAAGGCCTCAACCAGAACGTGCAGTTCAGTCAGAAGTTTCCGTGGCCAGGCACCTTGGATCTGCGTGGCAGGATGGCTACCGCCGAAGCCGAGTCGGCGGACCAGCAGGTGGCTGACCTACGCCTGCGGCTCGCCGCCCGTGCCCGCGCCGACTATGCCCAGTGGTACTACGTGCACCGGGCACTGGCGATCAACGCCGCGAATACGACGTTGGTGGAGCATTTGAGGTCGGTGGCGGAAGCGGCATACGGCTCAGGGCAGTCGCCGCAGCAAGATGTGCTGCAGGCTGAGGTGGAATTGGTGCGCCTGCGCAACCAGACTCTGGAGCTGGCGCGTCTGCAACGCACGGTACGGGCGAAAATCAACGCGCTGCAAAACCTCGAGCCGGGTACCGAAGTGCTCGCACCGTCCGGTTTGCCGCCAGAAGTTCCGCTGCCAACTTACGCTGCCCTGCAGGACGCCGCGCTCGCGTACTACCCGATGTTGCAGAGCCTGGACTCACGTATTCAGGCCAGCAAGGATCGCGTGGATCTGGCACACCAGGGCTACAAGCCAAACATCACGGTACTGGCCGGCTACAACAGCATCATGGACATGCCGGCCAAGCGCCTGACCGTGGGTGTCGCCATCAACATTCCGTTCGGCGGCAACCATCGTGGTGAGGTGAGCGAGGCCAACGCACGGCTCCATGAGAGCGAGGCGAAGCTGGCCGATGTGCGCAACCAATTGCTGAGCGA